>NZ_SEIY01000013.1:0-150133 GCF_004634455.1 Bacillus sp. 007/AIA-02/001 | reverse complement strand
AGGAATGGGGAATTGTGAAGAAATTAGATGTGCTCTTAATGCTACTGAGCGGCCTCTTTCCAATTGCAGGACTTACAAAGCAAATCCCTCTAGAACAATCTATATATATTGGAGGGCTTTTATTTTTTACTAGTTTCGGTAGTTATTTTGCTAAAAAGATGTATTCACGTATATGCAGTTGGATAGCGTATGCGCCATTTATAACATTACTGTTAGTTATTTGGCATCAAGATATTTCAACAAGCTCAATCATAGCAAATGCGAAAATTGCTGCATGTGTCGCGTTAATTCCATGTTTATTCCGTTTTCGTACATATGGGCTTACTTTGGGCTTATTCTCATTATGGGCCGCTTTACTATGGGATATAAAAGAAGTACAGTCGTTAGCCATACTTGAACGCATAACGAGTTTAATGACAAGCCATTATGTATATATATTACTATTAATTGGAGGACTTGTAATAGGAGGATTACTTGCGATGTTCATTCACCGCAAAGAGAAAGATAATAATAAAGAAAATATAAATCTACTTGGACCAAAAAAGAAACGGAAAAGATTATCATTTAAGATTCGTCTTCCAAGATTACCGAAATTAAAGATGAAACTATTTAAGTTTGGTGGGAAAGAATCTAAAAGTAAAATGCCAGAAAAAATCCATGAATATAAGTACGAAGAACCAGTTGCAACATATGAAATGACAGAGAAAATAGATCCATATAAAGAAAATGCAGTTCAAGGTCAAACAAGGATGGAACGCCGAAGAAATAGGTATAATGCATAATGAAGTTTAATAACCCCGTAATGACTTATCTTAATATTGATAAATCATTACGGTTTTTTTATGTAATGAAATGAAGGTTGCTATTGCGGAGGGGAATAGCATATTTTATAGATAGGAACTAAAATAAGGGGAGGATAAAATGCTTATCATTACATATATATCTGCTTGCATATTATTTTTAGTTAGCTTTTTACATGTATATTGGGCTTTCGGAGGTAATTGGGGGACAAATAGTGTTATTCCAACTAAATCAGGGGAAAAGGCGTTTACACCTCGCGCCGGAATGACATTGTTCATTGCATTATTATTAAGTGTGGCAGCAATAATTTTGTTGCAACAAGCAAATATTGTTCATTTTGCAGTTCCTAATGTTATTATTCAAGTCGGTTCCTGGATTTGTATGATTGTCTTTTCTATTAGAGTGATTGGTGAGTTTAACTATTTTGGTATCTTTAAACGACAAAAAGATACGCACTTTGCAAGAATGGATACCGGTTTATATATTCCACTTTGTGCATTTTTATCTTTATCTTTCTTATTAGCAATAATTTTGTGAGTGAATAATAGTAGTTTCTTTTCTCAACATACATGTAAACGTGAGAAATCTAAGAGTAAATAAAAAGGATGTAAGCGCCTTCTTGTCGAAATGTAAATTATTATGAAAGGCGGTGACACTATGAAGTATGTAAAAGTTAGTATGAATGGTGGAAGTGAACATAAATTCTCAATGACTTTAGATCGGTTTAAAGAACTTATTACTACAGAGAATGGGATATTAGAAAATAAATTAGTATGTATTGAAAATGTAATGATTAATCCTACTAATATATCTTCTGTAGTTGAAAAAATTGGTGTACCGGCTAAGTTTATGGAAGCTTAAAATGTTAGATAAAAAACATCCATTAGGGATGTTTTTTAATTTATAAATATGATAATCGTACAGTGAATATTTGAGTAGATTTTATAGCAATGACTATGCATATATTAAGTACCTGAACATGGTTCTTAATACATGCACGAAATAATAAGTACAAGCATATATTATATAGTAGGACAAGATCTTCGTGTCCTACTTAATACTCAGAAAAAACCTCTAATCACATAAGAGCATCCAATTGCAGGGTGTTCTTATTTTTTATGAAAATCTACTACGAGTCTTATTTTATAGTAGGATGCAATAATAAAGGGCTATTTTGAAATAGTGTTCTTTAGCCTTTAATGTTAAATTTATCTTTAACGTTAATAAATATTAAAAATAATATGATAGCAGAAATTAAGTTAGATAAGTAGAAATTTTGATGAAACAGTAGTTCGAAGATGACATAGAAAGTAACGAATAAGGCAATAGCAGGTAGTATGCAAATAAATATAAATCTCCAATTTTTTAAGTAATGTTTATAATTAGTAAGTACTTTCTCCATAAATATAGCTCCTATATTTTTGTTTTTATATAATTATACATTTAGATACAAAGATTTTCAAAGTAAAATATTTAGCAATTCAAAAATATAAGGAGAGCTTTTGTTGAAAATCCAGATTGCTGTAGCAATCTGGATTTGACTTTAAAGAACTATACTAAAATGATACACTATAATCTACGTTATTTTTGAAATGAATAGAGGGATTTGTGTGATAGATAAAATTAAAAATGCTGTAGAGAATATGTACGAAGATGAGGCTAAAGATTTACTTCAAAGTATTCTCATACAGTTAAACTTATTAGAAGAAAACTACAGTGAAGATACAATTAAAAATTTGATGGATATTCCGAAACAATTAACGAGTAATCCTACTTATAAAAGGAATGTAAAAGAAAGTACGCACGTACATATTGCTTTTGATGATTCAACGGCTGGTTGCTTAAAATATATGTTAAGTCAAGAAGAATTATTTGAAGAGAGTGTTGTTGCTTTTTCGGAATTCTTTTCAATTGGACCGATATATAGGTTGCATACGAATGAGGGGCAACTAGCAAGACAGAAGTGGTTAATAAATAACTTAACTGCTTATGATAGTTATTTTGAAGAAGAATATTTATCAAGATTTATAGCAACTATAGAAGAACTACATACTATTCCTGTTGAAACGCCTATTACAATTTGGAAGGCTGATAATGCACATGAACATGTAGGCCTAAGTTTTGTAATGGCACAATTAAAGGATAAGAAAAATATTCGAGTTATTAATACGTCTGAAGCAAGTAGAGAAATATTAAAACAAGAGTATGATATTCGTGGAACGGGAGAATTACCACCTGAAAGTTTAGCTCTATTCCAAAAAAGTTTTATAAAGCTACCTTATTTAACTGAAGAGAAGCGCATGAAGTTTGAAAATGAGTGGGATAGATTATCGGAAAGCATAGAATGTTTAAGAGTTTGGAAAGAAAATGAAGTGCATTCTGTACAGGAAGATTATTTTGATCAATTTATAATTGAATGCGCGAAAAGTGTGGGTGCTGATCGAGAGTTCCTTAAAGCTCCTAGAGTAATTGGTGAAGCACTTGGTCTTGTTGAACAGTTAGTTGGAGATACTTTCTTAGAATATCGCTTGAAACAATTAATTAAACAAGAAGTATTTGAATTTGAAGGTTCGTTAGATGAAATGCGTTTTTATAGTGTGAAGTTAAGGAAATAATAAACATATTCTATTTTTGAAAGGCTCGTATTTTTAATAATACGAGCTTTTTAAGTTGAATTTGGGCTATACATAAGCTTCCCAGAGAGGGCATATCACATATGAATGGTAAAGGTAATGAATGAAAAGAAGGTGATTTGTTAATATGTATAACCAACAAAATTATCCATATGATCAAGCGATGTATTATAATCCACATGACTACGGGTATGAACCTACAAATGAAGTGAGAGATATTGAACAAGAAGATTACAGACCAGATGATGCAGAAGATGCTCCAACGTCACCACCTCCGTCACAAGCGCCGTCGTTACCGTCTACATTTGCTTCTCCAGCACAACCAGGTAATATGAAATCATGGATGTGTAACTGTCTAGGAAGATGGGGCTATTTACGCTTACATCGTCCTGGTCCTTTCGGAAGAGATTTATGGTTCTTCCCGACTGAAGTGAGAAGAAATGGAGTGTCAGGTTACACGTGGCAAGGTGGTCGTCGTCGTAAAGTAAGTTATCGCTATCAACAAATTAGTAATTTTATGTGCTTCGCATAAAGAGAAGTGGGAGAGTGAAACGATTTTACTCTCTCACTTTTTTATTTTTCAATATACGAAGTAAGATTTTGATTAAAAATTTACAATTTTCACGTTTTTATTAGAGTATAATGCATATGTTGGGTTGATTTTCAAAAACAAATGAGAGTGAGGGAATACAATGTCAATGAAAAACAAAGTTGGGTTAAGCATAGAGGATGGCATTAATTTAGCTTCAGCTCAGTTTAAAGAAGATGCGTATGAAATTTATAAAGAATCGCGAAAAAAACAACCTATATTATTTGTAAACCAAGTTGAAATCGGTAAAGAATGGCTCATTACTAGATATGAAGATGCTCTGCCACTTTTAAAAGATAATCGTTTAAAAAAAGATTGGACAAATGTGTTTTCTCAAGATATAAAGAACATGTATCTTTCCGTTGATAATAGTGACCACTTAACAACGCATATGCTAAATTCAGATCCACCTAACCACAGTCGTTTACGATCTTTAGTTCAAAAAGCTTTTACACCGAAGATGATTGCACAATTAGACAAAAGAATTGAGAAAATAGCAGATGATTTGATAAGTGATATAGAGCGAAAAGGTACATTAAATCTTGTGGATGATTATTCATTTCCATTACCGATTATTGTAATAAGTGAGATGCTCGGTATTCCAAAAGAAGATCAAGCGAAATTTAGAATTTGGTCTCATGCTGTTATTGCATCACCAGAAACACCTGAAGAAATAAAAGAGACCGAAAAACAACTATCTGAGTTTATTACATATCTTCAATATTTAGTTGATATTAAACGAAAAGAGCCAAAAGAAGACTTAGTGAGTGCTTTAATACTTGCAGAGAGTGAAGGGCATAAACTTAGCGCTCGGGAACTATATTCAATGATAATGCTATTAATTGTAGCAGGACACGAGACGACAGTGAATTTAATTACAAATACGGTATTAGCACTTCTTGAAAATCCAAATCAATTACAGTTATTAAAAGATAATCCAAAACTAATTGATTCGGCTATTGAGGAAGGATTGCGTTATTATTCTCCAGTTGAGGTTACAACTGCAAGATGGGCAGCGGAACCTTTTCAAATTCACGACCGAACAATCGAAAAAGGAGATATGGTTGTCATTGCCTTAGCTTCTGCAAATCGTGATGAAACTGTATTTGAAAACCCAGAAGTATTCGATATTACTCGGGAAAATAATCGTCATATTGCCTTTGGTCATGGTAGCCATTTCTGTTTAGGCGCTCCACTTGCGAGGTTAGAAGCAAAGATTGCTATTACTACTTTGTTTAATCGAATGCCTGAACTACAAATAAAAGGGAATCGTGAAGAAATTAAATGGCAAGGTAACTATTTAATGCGTTCTTTAGAGGAATTGCCTTTAACTTTCTAGAATAGTTAAAAGGAGACATGCATACATCGAAAATGATTTACATAGAGTATGTATGTGTTATTTAAATTCGAAACGGAAGGGTGAAAACATCCCAATGATCAACTAATTCTATTTGTAAGAGATCTTCGTTAAAAAACGAAATATTCTTCTGAATAGGGTTAGTCTGTACATTTATAGAAAAGGGATGTATTTCGCTCTGCGAATATATAGTCTTTTTATATGATTTGTGCTGCCTCCTGTTCAGAACATGAAATAGGAGGCTTTTTTATGTCGACAAATGTAGTAACGAAACAAAACAATGGGGTATCACAAGTATTAAAAAATCGGTTTGTTCAAGGGATTTTAGCATCAGCATTATTTTTACAAATAGGAATATGGGTTCGAAACTTTGCGGTATTACTATATGTAATGGAAATGACAAAAGGTGATGCTTTTGCTATTTCGATGATTTCAGTTGCTGAATTCGCTCCAATTTTTATTTTTTCATTTATTGGCGGTACTTTTGCTGATAGGTGGAAGCCAAAGAAGACAATGATATGGTGTGAAACGTTAAGTTCCATTTCAGTATTCGCTGTATTAATTACGCTTATGTTTGGAACGTGGAAAATTGTGTTTTTTGTGACACTCATCTCTGCAATCCTTTCACAGTTTTCACAACCATCTGGAATGAAGTTGTTTAAACAACATTTATCAACGGAACAAATTCAATTAGCAATGTCTATATATCAAACGATATTTGCAATATTTATGGTATTAGGACCAATACTAGGGACATTTATCTTTCATAGTTTTGGAATTTATATTTCAATCATCATAACAGGTATTTCGTTTTTACTTGCGGCAGTTGTATTGTTATTCCTTCCGAAAGATCTTGAAAACGACGTAGAAAAGAAGGATATCACTCTGTTGCAGGAGATGAAGGATGGTATTAAGTATGTCAAAAAGAAAAAAGCATTAACTTTACTAGGGCTTTGTTTTATGGCTGCAGGACTAGGTATAGGATTAATTCAGCCATTAGGTATATTTATTGTGACTGAGCAGTTAGGATTATCAAAAGAGAGTTTACAGTGGCTACTAACAGTAAATGGTGCGGGAATGATTGTTGGCGGAGCATTAGCAATGGTATTTGCGAAAAACGTTGCTCCGCAAAAGATGTTAATTATCGGTATGCTTGGTCAAGCAATTGGTATTGGCATTATAGGATATTCTACAAATTTATGGGTGACACTTACAGCGCAGCTTTTTAGTGGTTTAGCTCTTCCTTGTATCCAAATTGGTATTAATACGCTTATTATTCAAAATAGCGATACCGATTTTATAGGTCGTGTAAATGGTATTTTAAGTCCGCTTTTTACCGGTTCAATGGTAGTAACGATGAGTATAGCTGGCTCATTAAAAGAGATGTTTTCATTAAGTATGATGTATGAAGGGACGGCTTTACTTTTTATAATTGGATTATTGTTTATTTTACCTATATACAATTTAAAGCCAGTAATAGCGGTAGAAAGTGAAATAAGTGGTAAAGGAAGTGCTATACAAAATGAATCCTAATCCAAATGTTAAATACCCTATTGAAGGCAATCAAAACGTTCAATTTATAAAAAATATAATAACAAAACCTAATATACTTGTTGGTGACTATTCTTATTATGATGCGAAAGATGGAGAAACATTTGAAGATCGAGTATTACATCATTATGAATTTCTTGGAGATCGCCTTACTATTGGAAAGTTTTGTTGTATTGCATCTGGAGTTAACTTTATTATGAACGGAGCCAATCATCGGATGGATGGATTTTCGGCATATCCATTTAATATATTTGGAAATGGGTGGGAGAAGTATACACCTAGTTTGTCTGATTTACCTTATAAAGGTGATACAGTTATAGGAAATGACGTTTGGATTGGTATGGATACAACAATTATGCCCGGAATAAAAATAGGGGATGGTGCAATCATTGCAGCTAAATCTGTTGTGACTAGAGACGTCGCACCATATACAATTGTTGGTGGAAACCCTGCAAATAAAATAAAAGAGAGATTTTCAAATGAAATAATTCAAGAATTATTGCAAATTCAATGGTGGCATTTTGATATTGAAAAAATAACTGGAAATATTGATGCTATTGTACGCGGAGATATTGAACCATTAAGAAAGCTAAAAAGGGAATGGAAAATGGATGACAAATAGTATCATACCTCCGAATTTTGTTAATGATAATAGAACAAGGAGGTGTGATACTATGGCACAAGACGTTTTATGTGAAGTAAACAACTGTAAATTTTGGGCGAACGGTAATAAATGTAGTGCAGAGGCAATTTACGTAGTAAGTCATAAAGGTAAACATGCATCTACAACGGAAGAAACAGATTGCAAAACATTTGATCCAGAAGTGTAAATTCTTTAAGGGTAGCCAAATCGTGGTTGCCCTTTTATTAATGATAGTATTGATAATAAATATCATTTTCATTCATTAATTTTAGCTTTTTTTGTTATTTTTTTATATTTTCTTCATAAGTGATGTAATCCAACTCAATTCATGTTCAATTCGTGATTTACTAAATTCAATGACTTCAGTAATAAAGGCTGAGGTAACCTCTAGAGACTGAATAGCGGTAAGTTGACTATGTAGTACGTTTTGACGTACAGTCAAAATCTCTTTTCTAGCTTCATATTCAAGTTTTTCAAATAGCGCGATACGAACAAGAAATTCTGCATTATTTGTCGCAAGTTTTTCGGGAAACTCTCGTAACATTTCAGAAAAAATTTCTTCTCCTGTTTCTGTTATATCGTACATATTTCGGTTTGGTTTTCCAACTTGTTTATGTATTTTTTTCGTTATAGCACCCATATTTTCAAAGCGCCGAAGGGCAGGGTAAAGCATGTTGTGATTTAATTCAAAATTCTCACCTAAACGATTTTGAACATTTTTTTTGATTTCATATCCATGTTTTGGTCCGGTCGTTAATTCTGCTAGTAGTAAAATATCAACGTACATAAAAATCCCCCTTATATATTTCTCAAGTTCTTTAATGAAAAATCCCCTTTAGTATATGTTAAAATAACATATGATAGTTTATACAACTTTGAACTGCCGACCTATCACTTTTATTGTAAAAGAAAAGGGAGGAAAGAACTATGGCTTCACCTGAAAATGTTATTTTAGTTCATGAAATTTCAAAGCTGAAAACAAAAGAAGAATTATGGAATCCATATGAATGGTATCGTTTGATGAGGGATAATCACCCAGTTCATTATGATGAAGAGCAGGATGTATGGAATGTTTTTTTATATGATGATGTAAATCGTGTTTTATCAGATTATCGCTTATTTTCAAGTAGAAGGGAGCGCAGACAATTCTCAATCCCTCCTTTAGAAACTAGAATAAATATAAACTCTACAGATCCACCAGAACATCGCAATGTACGTTCCATTGTTTCTAAGGCATTTACTCCAAGAAGTTTAGAACAGTGGAAACCTCGAATACAGGCTATCGCAGATGAACTTGTACAACATATCGAAAAATGTAGTGAAGTTAATATCGTTGAACAGTTTGCTGCACCTTTACCTGTGACCGTTATTTCTGATTTATTAGGAGTCCCAACAACAGATCGTAAAAAAATTAAAGAATGGTCTGATATTTTATTTATGCCGTATAGTAAAGAAAAGTTTAATGATCTGGATGCTGAGAAAGGGATAGCATTAAATGAATTCAAAGCATACCTTCTACCGATTGTTCAGGAAAAGAGATATCATTTAACCGATGATATCATTTCTGATTTAATTCGAGCTGAATATGAAGGCGAAAGATTAACCGATGAAGAAATTGTAACCTTTTCATTAGGTTTACTAGCAGCTGGGAATGAAACCACTACAAATTTAATTATTAATAGCTTTTATTGCTTTTTAGTAGATTCACCTGGAATTTATGAAGAGTTAAGAAAAGAACCTAACTTAATTTCAAAAGCGATTGAGGAAGTATTACGCTATCGCTTTCCTGTTACATTAGCCCGGAGGATTACAGAGGATACAAATATATTTGGTTCTTTAATGAAAAAGGATCAGATGATTGTTGCGTGGGTTAGTGCAGCGAATTTAGACGAGAAAAAATTTTCACAAGCCTCTCAATTTAATGTACATCGAACAGGAAATGAAAAGCATTTAACCTTTGGGAAAGGTCCTCACTTTTGCTTAGGAGCACCACTTGCACGTTTAGAGGCTGAGATTGCATTAACTACCTTTATAAATGCTTTTGAAAAAATAGAGCTATCTCCATCTTTCTGTTTAGAAAAATGTATATTGGAAAATGAACAAACATTAAAATACTTACCTATTCGATTGAAAGCTAAATAAAAATCTTAACAAGGTGCATACATTTGCATCTTGTTTTTTGTTTCTCAATTGTGAGTTTTCGGTAATCACCTTAATATGGAATTGTATAAAACGTAGAGGAGGATTCTTATGTTGACTTGTAATGGAAGTAAATCATTTCAAAAGTTTATTAAAGGTGTTACAGATCTTATGGAAAACGGTTTATTTGAAGAAGAAATAGTGTGTGGCATTGAAAAGTTACTAGAAGAACTTTTAGAAAAGAAAACATGGCTTCCGTTAGATAAACAGAAGGCCAATTTGACTCAATATGCACGACATTTATTGTATGAAGATCCGCTCAAACGTTTTGAAGTACTAGCTCTCGTATGGAAAGATGGACAATCTACACCTTTACATGATCATGACGGCACATGGGGAGTAGAAGGCGTTTTTTCAGGAAGGATTATGGTGCAGAACTTTATACAAACGAAACAACTTGGAAATTCACTTGTTTATTTAACACATACAGGAAATCTTTATTTGGGAGAAGGAGAAACAGATAAAGTAATTCCACCAGCGGATTGTCATATTCTTGAAATTAGCAAAAATGAAAGCGTTATTACGATTCATGTCTATGGAAAACGGTTAGAAAAGTTTAAAGTATATATCCCAACTGAAGAAAAAAATGTGTACATGTGTGAGACAAAATACATTAGTTATAATTCATAGTTTAAAATCCAAAGCTTTTTTAAAAAGAAAAGCTTTGGAGTTTATTTTTAATTATTTCTTGACCTGAAACGCTTTTCATAAATTATAAATAAGAAGTACCTCACGAGGATTGTATGAAAACGATACCTAATAATTAATTAGAACTCGTGTATTTATAGAAAGTGGTGAAGAAATAATGAAATTAATCGCAATTGATTTAGATGGAACTCTTCTTTCGGGGAATAAAATGATAAGTAAAGAAAATGCAGAAGCAATTCGAACATGTCAAGAAGCTGGCCATGTTGTAGCAATTTGTACAGGACGTTCAATTGTTGACATTGAGCGATTATTGTTAGAAGTTGATTTAGAGTGTCCAATCATTGCGGAAAATGGTGCTCTTATATATAAAGATAAAAAAATGATGAAGAGATATCCAATTCAAAATATGCAGGCACTTGAAATTGTAGAATATCTTGAAGAGAATGGTTTATATTATCAGCTCTATACTGATAAAGGTGTGTATGTACCGGATTATGGAGTAGAGAGTGTACGTAATGAAATTGAGCATGTGAAGAATTCAAAAGAAAATTTCGACTTGAAAGAGTTAGAAACAATCGCAGCATTATATCTTGAGCATACAGCGTTTCATAGTGCGGAAAGTTGTAAACCAATTGTAGAAACAGATATACATGTGCATAAACTATTACCATTTTCTTATGAAATTGAGAAATTAAAAAAACTCAAAGAAACATTTCTTCATAATACAGATTTAGCAATTACATCTTCATATTGGCACAATTTAGAGATTAATCATCGAGATGCTCAAAAAGGGAATGGATTATATACTTTAGCAGAACATCTTAATATTCCGGTTGAAAACACTGTAGCGATAGGTGATGGGCTAAACGATGTTTCTATGATGGAAAAAGCGAACATATCAATTGCAATGGGGAATGCAGTAGAAGAAATAAAAGCAATGTGTAAATACGAAACGTTATCAAATGAAGAACATGGTGTGGCACATGCTTTATATAAATATGTAATGTAATTAAAAAAGAAAAAAGAATCCAAATGGATTCTTTTTTCTTTTTTATTAGGGGTAAGGTATTCTATGAGATTCATAGAAGCCTTATTACATTTTATTATATAGAATATATTGGAATAAATGTTTATATTTTTCATAAAAATTGTGAATATTTTATGAACTTTATACTTATTGCATGTTTATACCGCTATTAGTAACGTGTATGACTCTCAAGTGAAAATTCAGTGAATGTAAGGAGGAATTTAAGTTACTAGACAATAAGTGAGGAATCAACGAAATATATACTAATTAAAGGTATATTCAGTATATATATTCTTTTCTTATTTTAATTGAAAAATAAAATTTGTTCGAATAATTATTCTACAGCTATATACCTACACTAGCTTTCTTCGTATAATGGAGAAGTATGAATTTTAGATTTGTATTAATTTTACATATTGAGGTGAAAAAGGAATGAATTCGCGGCTAATGGAACTTATTGATGTGAGTACAATAGAAACCATGGCAGAACAATTTTATAAATTAACTAATATATCACATCAACTTCTTGATGCTGAAAAAGAATGTGTTTTTTCATTCGGAATGAATGAGATAAAAAAGAGTAAACTTCCAAAGATTGAAATCCCCATTTTCTTATACAATCAACATTTAGGATCTTTTGTTGTATGGTCCAAAAAAAGTGAAATTTTCAGTTGTCAAAAATACTTTGAAATGCTCTCAAGTTTAATTTTAGATGGCCCAATAAAAGTATTTCAAAGTAAAAGTACAACGTTGCTTTCTCGGAAAGAGGAGGAACTACATACGATTTTACAAAACATGCCTGTTATGGTCGATGCGCTTGATTATAATGGAGATTTTGTTTTGTGGAATCGAGAATGTGAAATTGTAACAGGTTATACCGCTGAAGAAATAATTGGAAATCCAAATGCACTGCAATTATTGTATCCTGATTATAATTATCGCCATCAAATACAAAAGAAATTTTTAACTTGTGGAAAAAATTTCAGAGATTGGGAAATGCACTTAACATGTAAAAATGGTGAAATCAAAACAATAATGTGGTCGAATATATCAGAACAGTTTCCTGTAACAGGATATAGTTATTGGGCTGTTGGTGTAGATATTACACATTTAAAAGCGATAGAAGAGCAGTTAAAACAACAAACATCTGAACTGGAATTAATTTTTAAAGCTTTACCAGATTTATGTTTCTTAACAGAAGATGATGGCACAATTATAGATTACAAGGCAGGATCTCCTACAAAGTTTTACGTACCCGCAGAAGCTTTTATGGGAAAAAAGTTTTACGAAGTATTACCATCTTCAGTAGCACAGCAGTTTCAGGAAGCCATTAATCAAGTGAAGGAAAAAGGAACGAATGTAATTGTAGAATATCCACTCACACTTAATGGAAGTATTGATTTCTTTGAGGCTAGGTGCTTACCATTATTACATGATAAAATTATGATTATTGTACGCGACATTACAGAGCGAAAAAAGACAGAAGAATTGCTAAATAAATCAGATACGCTTGCAGCAATTGGTCAATTAGCAGCTGGCGTGGCTCATGAAGTAAGAAATCCTTTAACTGTAATTAAAGGTTTTATACAGTTATTTCAAATTAATAAAGAAGATCAAGAAAAATATTTTGATCTTATGCTCTCTGAAATTGAAAGGATAGAAGCGATCCTGCAAGAATTTCTGGCAATTGCTAAAACAGATGAGATAAATACAGAAAAGAAAAATATTTATCAAATTTTTAAAAATGTCGTATCGTTAATGAATACAAAAGCAATTATGACAAATATTCAAGTTGAATTATTTACGGATGACAAAGATATAATTATTGAATGCTCAGAAAATCAATTGAAACAAGTATTTATTAATATTTTGCAAAATTCAATCGAAGCTATGCCAAATGGTGGGGAAATTTCAATTCACATAAAAGAAATAAATGATGATGGTGTCATCATTCATGTAATAGATGAAGGAATAGGAATACCTGAAGAAAGAATTAAGAGATTAGGTGAACCTTTTTATAGTACGAAAGAAAAAGGGACTGGTATTGGATTAATGTTAAGTTATAAAATTATTGAAAGTCATCAAGGGACAATTAGTATCATGAGCGAGGTTGGTGTCGGGACAACAGTAACTATTTACTTACCGAAAGTACTAAGTAAACAATCTCTTTCTAATTGTGACGACAAATGTATAGCAATACGCACTAGTAGTAATTCTTAAATCAATTAATACCCAATAACAAAGCGATTAGTGAAAACTAAGCTTTTTGTTATTGGGTATTTTTTATATTTAATTTAGTAAACTTTACCTTTTCTTTACCTTTGTTTTAATTTCTATTAAGTTTTAAACATTATATTAATATTTGTACAAAGCAATGTATAGAAATTGTACATTACTTTTAATATAGAAATGTGATTATTATTTGAAATATTGTAAGGAGGAGATTATGACAAGGTGAAAAAGCAAGAGAAGAAAAGTGGTAGAGTAGTACCTCTCCGGTTAAATATTTTATTCCTTTGTGTATTTTTATTATTCTCTGGCATTATTATTCAGTTAGGGAAAGTGCAAATTTTTGATGGAGAAACATATAAAAATGAATTAGAGAAGAGAGAAAATGCAACCGTGGGCCTTTCTGTACCACGTGGGAAAATATTTGATCGTGAAGGAAATCCAGTAGTTGATAATAAGTCTTTACGTACGATTACATATACAAAGGTGAAAGGGGTAAAACAAGAAGAAATATTAAAATCAGCAAGACAACTTGCAGATATTATTGAAATGCCACAAGAAGATATAGATAAGTTAACTGAGACTGATAAGAAAGACTTTTGGATGCAATTGAATCCAGAACTGGCTCAAGACTTAGTATCAAAAAAAGAAATAGATAAGTTCCGAGATAAGGATATTACCGGAAAAGAGCTAGACAAAAAAATAGAAGATTTAAAAAGGAAACGCGTTACAGATAAAAATCTTCAAGAACTAACGGCTAAAGATATAGAAGTGTTAGCTATTAAAAGTAAAATGACCTCAGGTTTTCAAATGGCACCTCAAATTATTAAAAAGGACGTTAGTGAACAGGAATATGCGGTGATTAGTGAAAATTTAGCGAACCTTCCAGGAGTAGACGCATCAGTTGATTGGGAGAGAATCTATGTAAATGATGGATTATTCCGTTCTGTCCTTGGTAACGTTTCAAATGCTGATGAAGGATTGCCACGTGAACGATTAGATTATTATTTAGTGCGTGATTATAGCCGAAATGATAGGGTCGGCAAAAGTTATATCGAACAGCAATACGAAGATGTACTTCATGGTACAAAAAAAGAAGTAAGAAGCATTGCTGATAAACAAGGAAATACTATTAGAACGGAAACGGTTTCGGAAGGAAAAAGCGGTAAAAATTTAACTTTAACAATAGATATGGAATTGCAAAAAAAAGTAGAGGAGAGCATAGAAAAAATATTAAAACAATATAAAGGATCAGAATCAATGTTAGACCGTGCTTTCGTAGTGATGATGAATCCTAAAAATGGCCAAGTATTATCAATGGCTGGGAAAAGGCTTGTAGAAAAAGACGGGAAAATGGAAGTAGAAGATTATGCTTTAGGCACGCTGACAAGTTCATATGAGCTTGGATCAACGGTTAAAGGTGCGACAGTGTTAACAGGGTTTGAAACAAATGCAATAACTCCTGGAACACATTTTTATGATGCACCTATGAAGTTTAAAGGAACTAAGGAAAAGAAGTCTTGGAAAAATTTTGGTGATATAGACGATCTAAGAGCTTTACAAGTTTCTTCAAACGTTTATATGTTTAATATAGCATTAAAAATTGCTGGCGTGGATTATGTAAAAAATAGTTCACTAGATATTAAACAAGAATATTTTGATAAAATGAGGTATTATTTCAGGCAATTTGGACTAGGTGTACAAACTGGTATTGATTTACCAAATGAAACTGCAGGGCAAATTGGAAAAAAAGATAATCAGCCTGGTTTCTTATTAGATTATTCTATTGGGCAATATGATACGTATACACCACTTCAGCTTGCACAATATATTTCGACTATCGCAAATGGAGGATATCGAATGAAACCACAAATTGTTCAAGAGATTAGAGAACAAACCGTTCAAAAAGATGAGGTTGGTAAAGTAGTACAATCAATAGAACCCGTTGTTTTAAATAGAATCGATATGAAACAAGAATATATTAATCAAGTAAAAGAAGGATTTAGAAAAGTATTTCAAGAAGGAGATGGAACAGGAGTAAGAGCGTTCCAAAAAGCACCATATAAACCAGCTGGTAAAACAGGGACCGCACAAACTGTATATGGTGGAGAAAATGCAATTGGGCGAAATGCGAAAGGCGATCGTAGAGAATGTTATAACTTAACATTAGCTGGATATGCGCCATATGATGATCCAGAAGTAGCATTTTCTGTTGTAGTACCGTGGGTTGAAAATGATAAATCGGGCATTAACTCCGATATTGGAAAAGAAGTTTTAGATGCTTATTTTGATTTGAAAAATAAGCGGTTAACTGGTGAAGCGCCAAAAACAGATGCCTCTAAAGAGAATTAAAATGTACGAAACGTCTCTAGCATGTCTGTAAACTAGAGGCGTTTTTATCTGGGGATAGATTAGAAATGAGGTATATATGAAGCTGTTTATTCTAAAATATTGGAGGAACATATGTAGCTACATATTAATTATAATAGGGGTTATTTTTATTAATAAGTCCTTTTTATTTTGTATGGTAGAAGGAATTTCGATGCAACCTACTTTGAATGAAAAAGATTATATACTTGTTAATAAGGTAAATGTCTGTTTATCGTCTTTTCATCATGGAGATGTTGTCATTATAAAAAAAGAAGACGAGCCTACTTACTATGTGAAACGAATTATTGGATTATCGGGGGATAATATACAACTAAAAAAGAATGAGGTATTTATTAACGGTAAAAAGCGTGATGAGTCGTATATACATTTAGATATGTCACAAGTATCCAATCGTTTTTCAAATTTTAGAGAAATAAAAGTTCCTACGCATAAATTATTTGTGTTAGGTGATAATCGTAATCATAGTAAAGATAGTAGGAATACACTTGGACTTATTGATGAGTCAAATATAATAGGTAAAGTAGAAATGGTATTTTATCCATTTGATCATATAAAATGGATAAAATAATTCTATTAACTATTCACGTTTTATAAAATCAATCATATATTAATAGCATAGGACAAGCAGAAAAGCTTGTTCTAACCTCACAGAACACTCCTTATCACGGTTAGGCATCTACATAGGTAGATGCTTTTTTTATGTTGATGACTGAAAATTATTTATCAATATAATGTAGCAAGCATATTAGGACTATTAGGGGAAGATTACTTGTACAAATAACAGTATGCTTAATTAAAACAATGAAATGTAAGGAGTGAGGAATAAGTGCTAAATATTTTAGTGGTTAATTTTCCAGCAGAGGGACATGTAAACCCTACATTAAATTTAGTAAAAGCTTTTACTAAACGAGGGGATAACGTACATTATATTACAACGGCAAACTTTAAGGATAGAATTGAAGATTTAGGAGCTACTGTACATATTCATCCGGATCTATTAAAAGAGATTTCTATTGATGCTGAAACCTCATCTGGGTTAAATGCTTTCTTTCATGTGCATGTTCAAACTTCTTTATATATATTAGAAATTACGAAACAATTATGTGAAAGTATAAATTTTGATTTCGTAATTTATGATATATTTGGCGCAGGAGAGTTAGTAAAGGAGTATTTACAAGTTCCAGGTGTAGTGTCCTCACCTATATTTTTAATTCCGCCAGAATTTTTGAAGACATTACCTTTTCATCCAAATGCAGATATGCCATTCCAACCAGAGGAAATCTCTGGAAAATTACTAAATCAGATGGAACATAAATTTGGAGTAAAACCAAAGAATAATCTTCAATTTATGAATAATAAGGGTGATGTTTGTCTCGTATACACAAGTCGCTATTTCCAACCTAATAACGAATCGTTCGGAGAAAATAACATTTTTATTGGACCGAGTATTTCAAAGCGTAAAACAAATATAAAGTTTCCACTGGAATCACTTAAAGAAAAGAAAGTTATTTATATTTCAATGGGAACACTGCTTGAAGGACTCGAACCATTCTTTAATACTTGTATTGATACTTTTTCAGATTTTGATGGGATAGTTGTAATGGCAATTGGTGATAGAAATGATATTTCTAAAATTAAGAAAGCACCAGATAATTTTATAATTGCTCCATACGTACCTCAATCAGAAATATTAAATGAAGCAGATGTTTTTATTACACATGGCGGTATGAATAGCGTACACGATGCCATTCATTATAATGTCCCATTTGTAATAATACCGCATGATAAAGACCAGCCAATGATAGCGCAAAGATTAACTGAGCTTGAAGCGGCACATAGACTATTGAAAGAACATGTTAATGTGCACACTTTAAAAGAGGCCGTAACAGATGTTCTTTCAAATGAAAAGTATAAACATGGTATAAGAAAACTTAATGATAGCTTTTTAGAATGTGGTGGTTCAAAAGAAGCAATTGCAGTTATTGAATCTCTTTTAAATAAAGTAAAACTTTAATCGGTAGGGATTTTACTACCCATAAATAGCGGGATAAATAGTCGTAACTGTATACAAGCATAGAGGTTCTCACCTTTATGCTTGTATATTCTTATCCAGCAAATTGCACAGCAGTATTTGCGTGTAAAAAAGCAGTATCAAAAACGGGAACAGTAAGATCATTTTGGGAGATAAGTAAAGGTATTTCAGTACAGCCTAATAATATACCTTCAGCGCCGTTTTGAATTAATGATTTTGTAATTTGTAATAACTTTTCTTTAGATGTTTCTGAAATGATCCCTCTACTTAATTCATCTAATATGACATGGTGGATAAAGGTTCTTTCCTCTTCATTTGGGATAATTGTCTCAATGTTATATTTCGCTAATCGTGATTTATAGAAATCTTGCTCCATCGTTTGTTTTGTTCCTAATAGTCCGATACGTTTTATACTCTGTTCTACTATTTCTTTAGCACTTACATCACCAATGTGAAGAAGCGGGATAGATATTGCTTGTTCTACTTCCTCGGCAAATAGATGTACGGTATTTGAACACATTAATAAACATTCAGCCCCAGATTTTTCAACTTTCTTTGCAACTGTAACTAGTTCATTTTTCACTTCTTCATATTGATGATTTTGTAATAAAGTAGTTACTTCACCAAAGTCCATACTATATAAAACTAACTTTGCATTTTGATCGTATTGAGAGAGTGTAAGTGTATTAATATGTTTATAGTATAATGATGTAGATTCCCAACTTAATCCTCCAATCAAACCAATAACTTTCATAATGCATTCCTCCCGAAACGATTTTGAATTTATTATTTCATAATTCCGATAAGAATACAATGATTTAAACGATATATTTAACAAAAAAATAAAAATAGTAAGAAAAGTGTTGAAATTTACATTCTTTAGTGCCATAATACGAATTACAAATTAATACTTATCCAGAGAGGTGGAGGGAACGGCCCTAAGAAACCTCAGCAACCCCTATGCAATTTTATAGGAAGGTGCTAATTCCGCAGAGGACACGATGTGTTTTTTGAAAGATAAGAGGATTCTTGAACGTGAAAGAAAATGACCTCTTATGTAAGAGGTCATTTTTTTGTTGTATAGAAAGGGAGTGTCGATGCATAATTCATTTTTAAATTAAATATAGAGTAATAAAAGTTGACTAATATGAGAGGGGAATTGTCATGAACAAATTATCAACAAAGTTAGTAGTAGCAATCGGTATTGGAGCAGCATTATACGGGATATTAGGACTTTGGGGATTTTCTATTGCACCGAATACATTTATTAAACCAGCATTAGCTATATTAACTGTTTTTGGAGCATTATTTGGTCCAGTGGCAGGACTGTTAATCGGACTTATCGGTCATACCGTAACAGATACGATTGCTGGCTGGGGTATTTGGTGGGGCTGGGTTATTAGTTCAGGTATTATTGGTTTTTCAATGGGGCTTATTCAAAAAAGAGTTGGTTTTAGTGTGAAAAACGGGTCATTTAACAAGGGGGATATTTCTTATTTAGCAATTACTGGGCTAGTTGGTATTGTCATTGCTATTATATTTGCTGGGGCATTCGATATTATTGTGATGGGAGAACCATTTGACAAAATTGTTATACAAGTATTAGGAGCAACAATTTCCGATGTCATCGTTTTCTTAGTACTTGGATTGCCACTTACAATTGGTTTGGCGAAATCCAATAAGAAACATACACATTTAAAAATTGAAAAGTAGGGATGTTAACATGCAACCAATTATTTCGTTTGAACAATTCACCTTTCAATATGGGCATGCTGTGCAGCCTACTTTAAGTGATATTACCTTTCATATATACCCTGGGGAAAAAGTGCTAATTGCTGGACGAAGTGGCTCAGGAAAGTCGACATTAGCTCATTGTATAAATGGGCTAATCCCATTTTCTTACGAAGGGAATAGTACAGGTAACGTTTTAATTGCCGGTAAAGATCCGAGGGAAGGAAGTATTTTTGAACAAAGTAAACAGGTAGGAACAATTTTGCAAAATCAAGATGCTCAATTTATTGGTCTGACAGTAGAAGAAGATGTAGCTTTTTATTTAGAAAATGAATGTGTAAAGCAAGATGACATGAAAAAGATTGTTTCGGACTCATTAAGAAAGGTGAAGATGCATACGTTTCATAAACAAAGTCCACATGAATTATCAGGAGGTCAAAAGCAAACAGTTTCTCTAGCGGGTTTATTAACAACAAATGCGGATATATTATTGTTCGATGAACCGTTAGCTAATTTAGATCCACTAAGCGCCTTACATACGATAAAACTTATGAAAGATATACATGAACAATATAATAAAACGATTGTTATTATCGAACATAGAATAGAAGAAATTTTAAACCTGGATTTAGACAAAGTTATATTAATTGATGAAGGTAAAGTCATTGCGATAGGAACACCAAAAGAAATCTTAGCGTCAAATATATTACCACGTATCGGCTTAAGAGAGCCTATTTACATCGAAGCATTAAAGAGATTACATTTTGATAGTAATAATGACGTAATATATCCAATGGAAAACCTTCAAAAAGAAAAGGTAAGCAATGTTATAAAAGAGTGGATGGAGAAACAAGTCATATTAAAAGGGAATACTAAAAACAAGGAATTACTTAAAGTGGAGAATTTATCATTTTCATACTCTAATAAACAAAAAGTATTAGAAAATGTAAACCTTTCAATATATGAAGGAGAAATTGTGGCACTGTTAGGACATAATGGAGCAGGGAAATCAACATTAGCTCATAGTCTTATAGGCATAAATAAAATGAAAAATGGGAAGATCTTGTTAAAAGGTGAAGATATTAGTTCTTGGTCTATTCGTAAACGTGGGGAAATCATATCTTACGTGATGCAAAATCCAAATCATATGATTACACAGCCTACTGTTTTTGAAGAAGTTTCATTTACATTAACATTACATAATTTTTCTAAGGAAGAAATTAAGAATAGAGTAGAAGGAACTTTAAAAATTTGTGGTTTATATCCATTTCGTAATTGGCCAATTCAAGCACTAAGCTATGGGCAAAAAAAGAGATTAACAATCGCATCTGTATTAACAACAAATCCTAAGCTTATCATATTAGATGAACCGACAGCGGGACAAGATTATTATCATTATAAACAATTTATGTCGTTTATTAAAAACTTGGCTAAAAAGGGAATTTCATTTGTTTTTATCACTCACGATATGAATCTCGCGTTAGAATATACAGACCGTGCAGTAGTTCTACATGAAGGGAAAATTATTGCGGATAATACAGTGTTTGATGTATTAGGCGATCAAGAAACGTTACAAAGAGCCAACTTAAGAGAGAGTTCTTTAACCAAGCTTGTTAAATTTAGTGGGATTGCATGTCCAGAAAAATTTATGGAGCTTTATTTAGACAGTAATAGGAGGGAGGAAGGTGCATAGTACATATTTTCATCGTATGGATGGGGTAGTGAAATTGTTTTTATTTATTTTTTGTATGACGCTTACTTTTTTGTTTTTTGATTTTCGGGTGTTGCTAATATTATTTATTATTGGGTGTATCGGACTCAGCGTTGCTAAAATTCCATTTCGTAAAATTTTAATTGTTTTTAGTGTCATATTTACATTTAGTTTATTAAACTCTGTCATGATTTTATTTATTACACCAACTCATGGATCTGAATTAACTGAATCATATACCGCGTTTTTACATGTTGGATATGCAACGATTACATATGAAACATTATTTTATGCAGCTACACTTTCATTAAAGTATTTTACGTTATTACCATTTACACTTCTTTTTATTTACACGACAGATCCAAGTGAATTTGTAAGTAACTTAAGTAAACTTGGTATTCATTATAAGATTACTTATGCAATAAATATTGCACTACGTTATATTCCTGACATCCAGTCTGAGTATAAAATTATTAAACACGCGCAAGAAGCGAGAGGAGTGGCTTTTGAAAAAGGAGAAGCAAGTTTATGGGTTCGTATGAAGAACCGTGTTTTAATTTTCTGGCCACTAATCATTCATTCTCTAGAAAGAATAGATACGGTTTCAAATGCAATGGATTTAAGAGGATTTGGAAAGAAGGATAAACGTACATGGTTTTATACAAGTAAGGCGAAACGTGAAGATTTCATCGCTTTATTTGCCGGTATTTTCATATTTATTGTTGCGGTATATTTAAAATTAAACGTATTTCAAAACTTTTGGTATCCATTTTAAAGCACTCTTTAAACGAGTGCTTTTACTTATTTTTATGTAGACATGCTCAAAAAAGGGATATACACATAATGTATAATACGAACCAGTTAAAATGATCAACTACCTATTAGTTTTCAAACCAAAAGGAGGAGAAAATATGAGTTACGGTGGTTCTTGTGGTTTTGGTGGAGGTTTCGCTTTATTAGTTGTGTTATTCATTCTATTAATAATTGTAGGATGCAGCTGCTGGGGCGGAGGATACTAATTTTTAATTAGTCTTCACAAATGTAAACTAAAAAAACATTGAAGATACTTATGTATCGAAACAAATAAAAAAGGAGCGACTATGCTCCTTTTTTATTTGTTTTAATGCGTATTCTTACTATATTTCGGGAACGTAATCGTTAAAGTCGTTCCTTTACTAACGATACTTCTGATTTTTAAACTTCCATGCATCGTCTCAATGATCTTAACAGCAACCATTGTACCTAAACCAGTTCCTTTTGTTTTTGTACTAAAATACGGTTCACCGAATCGATGTATTTGCTCCTGTGACATTCCAACTCCGCTATCTTCAATTCGTATTTCAACTTTACTATTATTGATAGATGAGGAAATATTTAAGGTACCACCATTAGGCATTGCTTCAATACTGTTTTTGATTAAGTTTAAAAAACATTGTTGAAAGTGCTGTTTATTACCAACAATGGTTGCCTCAGAAAAATCCTGTGTAATATGTATCGTATTCATATTACACAATGGCAATATCATATTAATAACTCGATTTAACTCTTGTTTTACTGAAATTTGATCTAATTTTTCTGGAGCAGGTTTGGCAAACGTTAAGTAATCATCGATAATTTCTTGGGCACGATTTAACTCTTCAAGTATATGTTTAATATATTCGTCTCTTGATTCAGGAGTTAAATTTTGTGTTTTTAAAAGCTGTGTAAATCCTTTTACCACCGTTAAGGGATTCCTTACTTCGTGCGATATACTTGCAGCGAGTTGGCTAACAATCTCCATTTTTTCCATTTTAATTAATTTTGAGCGCATTAATACAGCATCTTTAATAACTTCATTTATATAAACAATAAATAACATTAAAGTAGTCGGTAATACCATGAAATAAATAATATACAAATTATTCACTTCAAAATCTGATAAGGTTAATACAATTAAAGTTGTAAATATTGCTAGGAAAAAGGTTAAAAACATGGAAAAAGCTACTTTAAGTTTTCTATTATATGTATTAAATTTTGAAGATGCGAGTGCTGTAACGATGAACATTATTCCGTAAACAACAACTGTCAGCATGTTAAAGCCATAAAATAAAAATCTCGTAATTAATAAAATTGTAAACAATATGATACCGACAGGGAATCCACCATAAAGCGTACCTATTATGACCGGAATTTGTCTTAAATCATGAATACAACTTTCATCCATATAGATAGGGTATCGCATACATAAAATAAGCGGGATACTAGAACAAAGGGTAATCAGTAGTATTTTATATTTCTTTAAATAGTGCCGGCTATCATATATGAAATAAAAAACAAATATACTACATAAAATGTATAGAAGATTATTTAATACGTTTTGATTAATATAAACAAAGTCCATAATATTTGCCTCGTTATTCTGAATTTACTTAACATATGTATTATACATAATAACATATGTTAAGGTGAATAAACCTTGTTAATACAAGATTAGTTTGGCTTTTTGTTATAAAATGCAAACATTCTACAAACGTTAGCTATCCAAAGATATTTTTACCAAAATTTTTTACTCCTTCTTCCTGCATGTTCGGTAAAACATGAGAATAAATCCTAAGAGTTAATGAAATGTCTGTATGACCTAATCTCTCACTGATAATTTTAGGATTAACTCCTTGTTTCAATAGTATAGTTGCGTGTGGATGTCTTAAATTACGAGTTTTAATTTTTTTCACTGCTGCATTTTTTATTTCTTTATAAAACTTTTCCCTGAAAGCATTTCTGCATAACCCCCCACCTGATTTATTGCAATTAATTAAATCTAAATATTGATAAGCAGAACTGATTGGTAATAAGAAACGTTTGCATGAGATTCTAAATAAATATAAAAATACTAAAGGAAAGTAAGGTATGAAAAAACAGGTGTTTCAAGAAAAGTGGACGAGCTAGGTCGTGTAGTAATTCCAGTAAGAGTTTATTTGGGAAGTGGCTTGTAAAACTGATGTTGTTGAGTACATGTGGTAGTAAAAGGTAGATGGACATATGAAAAAAGTAGAAATTGATGTTAGTAGCAACAAACTTTTAATAGTTTAGGACGAAAATGTAACAGTAGTCAATCCACCAATGAGCGGATTTGTTGAGCAAGTTGCGGTTTAGATAAAGGGTAAGGTTGATTGTGTAGATACTAAGTTTACTGAAAAGATAAAATGATTATTTTTAGAAAGATACCCAGACGGATTTAGTCGAGAAGCTAGTCAAAATCGCGTAGATGTGAAGTGAAAATCGTAAAAAAAAGAGTTATGAGTGGAAAGGCTCATAGCTCTTTGTATAAGGGTAATGGTTTTATAGGTAAATATTATTATTAAATTCTAAAAAATTCAATGTTAGTAAATTAATTGGTATGTGATTTGGGTTTTATAGAAAGAGAGCAGCTAACAACAGCTAGCTGCTCTGCAGGTTCTGTAAGACAAAACAGAAAAGAATATTAACAGAATATAGAGGTTTATCCTGGTTGTTTGAACGTAGTTAAAGAAAGAATATCACATACTATCAATTTTAATAAAAACTATCTGTGGCTTTCACTTCTTTATTTTATTCACAAATAGTTCCAGTAGCTATTCCGGTTGGAGCGACACCTACTGGGACATTAGTGATAACAGTATTCGTAGCAATATCAATAACGGAAACAGTATTACTAGCTTGATTTGTAACATATGCTCGAGTGCCATCAGGTATGATGGTTACTTGATCAGGGGATAAACCAACAGAAATTGTATCAATCACAGTATTTGTCGCCACATTTATTACCGATACATTATTGCTAACTTTATTTACAACGTAAATAAGGTTTCCACCCGGTGTAATATCTATGCCAACAGGTTCGGTACCTACGTTAATTGTATTAATAACTGCATTGGTAGCGGTGTTAATAACAGAAACCGTATTGCTGTTTTGATTCGTGACATACGCACGAGTACCATCTAGTGTAAACACGATTATTCTAGGACGAATACCAACAGGGATGGTAGCAATAACTGTGTTGGTAGCAGTATTAATGACAGAAATTGTGTTGCTTAATTCGTTTGCAACATATGCAAAGGCACCATTTGGGGAAACAGTAATCCCTTGTGGAGCGATGCCAACAGGAATAGTATTAATAACTGTGTTTGTTGCCGCATTAATGACAGAAACCGTATTATTACCATGATTTCCAACATAAACAGTTGTGTTATTTGGAGAAACAGCTACACCTATTGGATTAGTTCCAACAGGAATGGTAGCGATAACAGTATTCGTAGCAGTATCAATAACGGAAACGGTATTAGAAAAAATATTAGTAACATAGGCACGAGCTCCATTTGGTGAAACGGTTACTTCAAGTGGTGCATTACCTACAGTAATTGTATCAACTACTATATTTGTTCCGGTGTTAATTACAGATACTGTATCATTTGTAGGGTCATCTATGAGTCCTGCATTTGTAGCATATACTAGGAAATTACATGCAGGTCCGGTTGGCCCAGTAGGTCCGGTCGGTCCAGTAGGTCCCGGTGGACAATCACAATCTCCAGTAGGTCCCGGTGGTCCTTCCGGCCCTTGGATTCCTTGCACCCCTTGAGGTCCAGTGGCTCCTGGTGGTCCTTCCGGCCCTTGAATACCTGACACACCTTGAGGTCCAGTGGTTCCCGGTGGTCCTTCCGGCCCTTGAATACCTGGCACACCCTGAGGTCCAGTGGATCCTTCCGGCCCTTCAGGTCCTTGAATTCCTTGTACACCTTGAGGTCCAGTGGGTCCCGGTGGTCCGGGAATTCCCATTCCGGTCCCTGAACCAGTAGGTCCCGGTGGTCCTGGTGGTCCTTGAATTCCTTGTACGCCTTGAGGTCCTTGAGGTCCTTCTGGTCCTTCCGGCCCCTGAATTCCTTCTACACCTTGAGGTCCTTGAGGCCCTTGAGGCCCTTCTGGTCCCTGAATCCCTGGTACACCTTGAGGTCCTTCCGGTCCTTCTGGTCCTTCCGGCCCCTGAATTCCTTGCACACCTTGAGAACCCTGAGCGCCTCTAGGTCCAGGAAATCCTCTAGGTCCAGTGGCTCCAGTCGGCCCCGGTGTTCCGGTGTTGCTTAATAGCGAACTATTTAAGATTCCTTGTAGAATTAAGTTGAATGTTTGCTGTAATAAGGGGTCTGATATATTTGAACAACTTATAAGTGAAGACAAGCTTTGGAATAGAAATTGGAATAATGCTGAGATTTGAGTGAGGGATGCGGTAGGTAAGGAATTAATTAATTGATTTATAGTTCTTATAACTAAATTTCTATTTGGTGTATTTGGTTGTACTGTTATTAATAAATCATTTAATGCCTGTAATGCTGATTGGAGTATTTGTATAGTTGTTGGATTTGGTGTTGTGAAAAAAGAAAGGATGGCTTGATTTAATTGATTTATTATTTGTAATAATTCTTGTTGTTGAGAATTCGAGAAAAAAACAGGTGTACAGCAATTACTTTGATCACAAGCGGATATAGAAATAAAGCAGGGTTGCTGAAATTTATCACACGGATTTTTGGAATTTGATTTTCGATTATATCTCATAAATACCTCCTTTTAAAAATTGAATATTAAGTAATTTTTGGTAAATTATTAGCAACTGAGTTTGTAGGTATATGTTTAATGTGAAATGTTTTTTCCTTCAAAGTATATGCCAATAAAATAGAGGTGTTCATATGGGATATATAATCAATACTTGGTTGTTAGGAGGATGTTGTAATCATAGGAAAGAAAATGAAGGTTACAAAGTTTATAGGCAAGCGATTGTATTTTAAAAAAGCGTTATTGTAATAAAATTTGAAGTTTATTAAAAAGAAGGAATGAAGGAAGATTTAAAAGATTTTGAAAGATCCATAAAAAAATTCAGTAAAACTCTGGATTCTTCTACACGTATTTTTATTTGTTAATCCATTTAGAAATAATAGGAATTTGTTGTGCCTATTAAAATATGTACTGTTGGTAATTATAACATGAAAATGGATTGTAATAGAATAATGCATTAAAAAGAACAAGTAATAAATTAAACAAAAACTTTATTTTATTATAGATAAATAGGTGACTCAGCAATTGTGCTAGCCGAGTCACCTAGTACTATGGAACCAAATAATGTTCTTTTTCTATATGTAGTTATGTGGAGTTCTTAGAGGCTAGCCCAATAGACAGTTAAGGGATAAATAAAATCATTTTAGAGAGTTTTACATTTTATTATGTTAATGCTACAACAGCAAGAGTTAAGCCCAATGTATTTAATGTATTAGAATATGGTCCTACATTAACAGTAAGAGTACTTGTTATACCTAAAGGTGTAGTGAAAATAGCGGGTGCTGATACAGAAGTGAATCCTGCAGTATATCCCAGAGAAGTACCAGAGCCAATGATTGGATTATTATTCAAATACATAGTGATACCTGCCGAATTACCTCCTGGTTGAATGATAACTTGCACTTCATAGATTGCCAAATAGGTTCTTCCACCTTCAAGTAAAACAGTTGTTGGTGGTGTGAATGAGATTGCCGTACCATTAGAATTTACCACGGTATCTAGTGGAATCGCAGAATTTACAGAGACTATTGATGGGGTAGTTTGAACAACATTTAAACTGTTAGCCGTGGGGGATGGACAAGTGCAAGGTTTGTGAATGTTAGGGTTATTATCATTTTGGTAATTCACAAATAATCAAGCTCCTTTGCGTAAGATAATTTTTTATCCTATATAAAACGTAGCTTTTTTGTATCTAAGTTATTTTTAAAGAGAAGTTGAATATTGTTGGTCAGTTAACTTTTAAAAGTATTTGATACTCTGGAATTTAAAAGTGCATCTGATAAATATATATGAATGTTTTTTAAGGACATTACTGTAAGTTAGGAAACATAATAAAATAGTTATTTTGTTAAATAAAAAAACATGCACAAAAATTGTGCATGTTTAAAAAAGTTATGTCTTGTCTATGTAAATATATGCTTAACTAATATATACCGTGTGTATGTTTGAACAAAATGGTTATTTATTAACAAATATAAAGAGCGCTTTTTAAGATGCTCCATGACCAAGATGTGTATCGAGAAGGATACTAAAAGATTAATAATGAGATGATCATGATTATTGTATGTACATTTCTAATGAATGTGAAATCTTTAAATGCAATCAAAAAGAGCTCGCATATAAGCATGCTCTTGGACAAGAAAGGTAGATTTCTATGAGTGGATATCTCCATACAATACTATATGCTTGTCCAGTTAAAAGGTGAAAAGTTTTAATGAAATCTTTATTTTATTAATTTGTAGGTTGATACAGTTCCCCAAACGAAAAGAACCAAGTAAAAAAGTCTTTGTAGTAGACCTGCAGGTAAGGGGAAAAGAAAAACAAGTGAGATAATGATTGTTATTACTATTAAGTTTAGTAAGCAGAAATATGTCCATTTTCTAGTTTTTTTAAGATTCTTTGCAAAAATAAATAGTCCTGGAAATACAGTAAGCATACCTATCCAAACTAGAATAGAATGTCCAATTAGGTTTACATCTGCAGGAATTAATCCTGAGACTATAGTGGAAACTCCTATTATAATTATAAAAAATGTTGCTATTTTATTAATTTTTGTTTTTTCTAGATGTTGTGAAATATATAGTACTCCAATACAAAATGTTATTCCATTAAGAATAAAGAGTAAATTCATCCAAAAGTGATTAGGGGAGCATATTTCATAAGGAGCTATTTCGTAGGTGAATTCTCCACAGGTTGTTACACCTAGATCACTCATTGCATGATGCAAATAGTTATAAGATGCTGTAGAAGTGAAAATAAAGAAAGGTTCAATTAAAAAGTATAGGCAAGTTGCAATCCAACTAAATAAGCCAATCCTATTTGATATATACATTAGATGCCTCCTTTGAAAAAGGTATATTTCCGTTGTAGGTGGTTGCATTATCAAAAGTGAAAAATTTCAAGTTGAGAGTCGATAACCATTTTTAATAATATAGGGTTTTCTAGACAAATGTGTTTAGCGGAAAGACGTGTGAAAAATGGATGGGGTATAACTTAACAAAATCGTTATTTGAGAAAAAGGGATTAGTTTAGTTTTGATTCTGCTAATCCTCAACCAATTATAAAAAGCAGGCCGAATATGAGAGGGTAAAAAATACACGAAATTATTATACTAGTTATAACGACTTTTTTTGATGTACCTTTTGGAGCGAAAATAATTAAAACCAGTGATACAAATATTAAATAAATTAAATTACTATCACTATAAAAGGTAAAAAATACGATAATAGTTAACAAATTTGAAATGAAACCGAATTATTTTCTCATTACTTTAGCCTTTCTTGGAAAAATAAATAATCCAGATTATACCATGAATGAATAAGGTTTAAGTAAAATTTTAACAAAAACGTTATTTGAATAAAAAGAAGTTAGATAAGGATGAAGAATAGTCATCTCTTATGCTGGGGAGCTTAACGGATATCTAAATGAATTAAGGATGAGTATATGTTGAAAAGAAAAGTGGTTAGTTTGTTTTTGGGAATTACTATGGTAGTTTTATTTTTAAATCCGTTAGATACCAAAGCGTTTAATATTGATAATCAAGAGTTTTATGATTCTTATAATACTTTATTAGCACCATATGCAAGTCAAGTTATCAGAAGGAAGCTTGGACCAGATCATCAGTATAGTTTGACGGACACAAAAATTATAAAAATTGAACGTTTCCCAGAAGAAAACTTTAATTTTATTGTTACAGTTCAATATAAAACTTATATAGGAGCTCATAACCCTCCGAATGGCATAGAAACTATTACTTTTAATATAAATCCAAGTGGAGTAAAGGTTATAAATTTTGTTCATAAAGATGCTTAAAGAAGAAGTAATATTGTTCGTACATTGATGGAAAGGATATTTGAACTGAAAAATGTTATAAAAATTTCATTTTGTAGAAATAAAGAAACTAAAAAAAGAGCACCATGCATCAGTGCCCTTTCAGATAGGAGGTAACACTTTGAGTTGGATACTTAAAAAGTATATGGTATAGAAGAGAAATACGACCTAAAATTTATTATCAACTCAATACAAAAGAGCAGTTAACGAAGGTTAACCGCTCAGTCCTCAGAGAAAGGAAAAAGAACATTACAGATGTCAATGTGAATTCAAGCTGTATCAGCCCATTTATAGTATCGGACATAATTAAAAATTTTATTCGGATAAACTAAAAAAAGACAGCTAGCAAAAGCTAACTATCCTGGTGAATAAGAAGAACGAAATGGTCATTCGTATTCAACCTTGGTGTACTTATATTGTTAACACTTTTTGGAAATTTATTCAATAAAAGAGCGGTTAGCCCAGCCTAACTGCTCCATACAGAGGTAATAATCTAGATGCATAGATATTATATGCCAAATTATTTATTTTATTCGAGACGGATTAAAGAATTTGTCCTTATTAGTGAAATATAGTTAAAGAATCTCTTTAAGAAACAGAAGCAGTAACCAAATAAAAGAGCAGCTAGCAAGAGCTAACTGCTCAACCCTCGACCAAGAGAGCTAGAGTGGGAAGAATTTAAAGCTGACTTTTTACAGTCCTATATAGTATCGGTGAAATATAGAATTTTATTCGTGTGAAACATAAAAAGAGCAGCTAGTAAAAACTAGCTACTCAGCCTTCGGGTATGAAGGGAAATCAGAAACTGTATATACATTATTAACGGAATATTGGGTTTTATTCAGGAGTTAGAGGGAAATGAATAAATTTAGACTGTTCCAACTTGGTTTTGGTCTGCAACATCAGAATCAAATGTGTTTGTTGCACTAACACCGTTAAATGTATTGAGAACAAAAGCAACGTTAGATGAACCTGAACCATTATAAGCTTTTGTATTTTCTTTTGGAGAAACGTTATAAAAATCACCTAAGTTGAAAGAACCGTTACTATTTTGCACAACCATATTTCCGACAATAGATGGCATAGCTTTCACCTTCTTTCCTAGGAAGCATTTAAATTAGTATATGGTGTATGCGTCTAGTGGTTCATCTGAAACTGAGAATTTTGAAATGAAGTTTGATTGAAAATCTAATAAAATAATCCTTTTGAAATTATATAGGTACAATTCACATTTGAGCCGCTTTTTGAATGTAAGAAGGTATTAAATTAATAAAAACGCCTAAAATGGAAAAAACTGTTTTATAAGAAGGAGTGAGAGGATTGGATAATTTAAAGAAAAAGAAACTAAAAAAAGCAATTGCTCGTCGGACAAAGGTTATACAAAAATATGAGAAAGACAGAATAGATAAAGGTTGGAGGAATCTTTTTATACAGACAAGTATAATGAAATAAATATAGTCCGGCTAGAAAACTAGAGGACACCAATTCATTAAAGCAGCAATTCAAGTTGTTTTAATGAATTGGTGTCCTTTTTATTTTGGAAGGGGGAGATAGGAAAATATGAGGGCACTACAAGACTAATTACGTGAGTGGAAAAAGCAATTGAATCAAACAAGAAAGAAAAAAAGATATAGAGTTCAAGTAGTTGTGAGATAAATTGAAAATAGAAATTGATAAGTAAAAAGATAAATAATTAAACATGCGGATGTATTGAATGCAAATGAAATAAAAATTAAATAGGTATATTTTTAATTTTTAAGTTAAGTATAGAGAAGAAATGAATTATCTAGATATTAAGAAAGGATGGATTTTTACAATGAGTTCAAATGAATCAAATTTCAGTTTTACCAGTAACAAAGATATTGTAAAGTACCTTAATGTAAGAAAAGACCCTGTTGATTTAAGAGACAAAATGTTTCGGAGTTACTTGTTTAGTAATGAGGCGGATTTGCCAACGCAAGTCGATCTTCGTCCTAAAATGTCAGGTATAGTAAATCAATGGAATATAGGTTCTTGTACGGCAAATGCAATTGTTTCAGGGTTACGAGAATATCTATTATTACAATCAGGTCGTCCATTTACTTGCTTATCTCGTTTGTTTTTATATTATCATGAACGAGAAATAGAAGGACATATTCAGGAAGATAGTGGAGCGAATGTTCGTGATGGTATGGGGGTTCTTAAAAATATTGGGGTATGCCCTGAAGAGGATTTTCCTTATACCGAGAATTTTAGAGATAAGCCATCACCAAAGGCTGAATCAGATGCTGCACTTTATAAAATTGGAACCTACCATCGTATTCAAGATTTATCGGGATTAAAGGCTGCACTTGCTCATGGATTAGTTGCTGTACTTGGATTTGCTGTACCAAAATCTTTTATGTCAGAAGAAGTGAAAAAGACTGGTATAGTTCCAGTATCAGGAACAGATGATGTAATTGTTGAAGATGGTCAACCAGCGGGACATGCTGTTTGTGCTGTTGGATATGACGATGATAAGCAAACGGTTATTATTCGCAACAGTTGGGGAGAAGACTGGGGAGATAAAGGATATTGTTATTTCCCATATGAATTATTTAAAAATGGAATTGTGCAAGATATGTGGACAGGTCGTTAATTAGAAAAGTGATGGAAGTATGGAAACTACAAAACACGTTATACGTGTTACGGGTAGCATAAAAGAGCTTGAAAAAGATGTAGAAATAAAAGGTGTAATGCATTATCATCTATTAATTAATGATATATCAGTTTTACATACAAGTGGTGCAGAGGTATCGTATAAAGATTATGTACAAGCTATGAAGCAGCATGTGATTTCTTTTGGTAACTATGCATTCTGTCGTTTCTGAAAATGATGCACGCGTAGAAGCCCGTGATTTCTGGAACTGTGGTGACAAGAGTGCAACAGTTTGGGTGGCTGATGTAGAAGTGAAAACAATGGATGATATGCGAGCAGGTACACAGGCTTTTATCGATGAATTATGTAAATTAGGTGCTAAGAAAGTCGGTTTATATGTTGATCATCATATGTATGCACCTTTTGGTTGTGAAATATTTAAACAAAAAAGTGTTAGCAAGTTTGCAAACGAACTTGCTAACACTCATACAAAATAGACATAAATTATCGCTGATATGTCTTCCTTAATAATAGCCATAATCAATTAGAACACACTAATATGAAATGCTCATAAAATCATTCTTGATATACATGATAATAGTATAAACTCTATATTTCTTTTAATAATTTAGGGTTATATCTTTTCTGCATTAGACGCTTTTAACCACGCTTCGTAGAATTCTGTAACTGATGCATACCGTTCTGCTCGATTGTCATTTACAGCACGATACGCTACCGCATATAATTCCTTACTTGCTTCCCATTTTATAAAAGAACGATCTTTTTCATCGCCTAAAAGTGAGAAAGCCATTGCTCCCATATTAAATACATTTGTTCTTTCATCAATTATTGCGTTTAGTTCAAATTCCTCTGGTGACATAAAACGGGAGGAACCCCATAGCCGGCCCATTTTATTTATGTAAGGTTTCTTACTGTATAAATCTATATCACAAATTTTTGTTTCGTTTGTATTAAAATTATATAAAATACTACCGTCATAAAAATCTATCGCTACATAATTTTTCTTTTCTACATAAGTATGGAAAGAAAAAATGGAATGTAAGGAATGAACTCGTTCTATAGTAGATAAATGTCTAAATTTATAAAATGGAGAGTTTGGATTTTCATATTTCTCAGGAGGTGGGAAGCGCCAATGCGAATGAAGACATTCACCATCAAACCAATCGAAAATTAATACATATCCAGATTGAACTGGAAAATGATCAATTAATTTTATGAGCGATTCATGCTTTAAATCTTCATAAATAGTAACTGAATTTTTTAGCCTTTTAATAGCATCACCCGTTGTTCCTTCATATGCAATTGTTTGTGCTCCTGCGTATTTGATAAATTTCTTGTGACCATCTTTTTCTACACCAAAACTTATATTACCTGAGTCTTGCTGGTCAAAAACTGCAAATACGGTACCTAATTTAATAAGCCAATCAAAATTATGATATTCTTTTAATTGGAATGTTACACTATTTAACTGAATTTCGACGGAATTATCTTTCATAGCTTACCTCACATTTAATATAATTAAGTTGTACATTCCACTATTCGACATATTTTATGGAAATCCTATGCTAATAATATGAAATTTTATAAATATAATGATAAATACTTATAAAGAGGTGGATACAATGGATCAACAAATTGTTATTAAACCGTATCAAAAAGACTGGGTTGAAGAGTATATAAAAGAAAAAGAGAAATTCTGTTCCTTGTTAGGACAAGAAATAATCGCTGTTGAACATATAGGGAGCACAGCAGTAGAAGGATTAGGAGCTAAACCTCTTATTGATATGATGATTGGCGTAACAGAATTGCAAATAACTGAAAAGTGGATTGAAGTTCTATCGGAAATTGGATATGAGTATGTTCCAAAAGATGCAACCAATTGGCGTTTTTTTAGAAAGGGAAAATGGAGAGCAGGTACTCATCATTTGCATGTTTATATTTATAATAGTGACGAATGGAGGAACAATATTTTATTTCGTGACTTTCTAATAAGCCATGAATGGGCACGTAAAGAATATAGAGAATTAAAAGAGATGCTTGCTATTACATATGCTTTTGATCGTGTTTCATATACAAAGGCAAAAGCACCGTTTATTCAAAACATAATAAAGTTAGCTGAAAAAAATCAATAATAATTGTCAGTGATATTGAAATTCTCATTTTATTTTAATCTTTCTCTCATGTTCTTTTCTTTTTTATTTGATAGACTGCTTGTTACAAAGCTTTTGTGAGTAAGGAGATTAAATAAAATGGAGAAGATATTAAGAAATAAATATTTTCGTGTGTGTGTTAAAATTATGGGCATTACTATTATTATTTGTAGTGTATTGATGCTATTTATTAATGTTATATACGGCAATGTTTTGAATGTAAAATGGTTAAATAAAAAATTAGGCTCTTTTGGTGAATATGGGGCTATTATCGCTGCTTCATTATGGTTTTTACGCCATATATGGGTGTTTTTAAAGAAGAAAAATATACAAGGATTTAAAAAAGTTAAAGAAGTGTATCTATTTGCAAAAAAGTTTCATGTATTAATTGGATACGCTATAATAGCTGTTGCAATTACTCATGGTGTTTACTTTTTTATAAAAGGGAGTCCTCATATTTTACTCATATACAGTGGCATATTTTCTCTATTAGCCTTAATCGCACTAGGGGTTGTTGGGTTTTATTTACAGAAAATAAATAAGAAAGAAAAATTTATGATGTATAGAAAAGTGCATCAAATCATTGTAATTATATTTGGAATAGGATTATTTATTCATTTAATTGTCTAGGAGGAACTACCGTTGCAACACATTTTAATTATTGAGGATGAGGAAAGTTTAGCAGATTTTCTAGAATTAGAACTAAAATATGAAGGGTATAAAGTAGATATACAACTAGATGGAAGAAAAGGGTTAAGCGCAGCACTTGAAAAGAATTACGATCTCATTTTGCTTGATTTAATGCTGCCTGGATTAAATGGACTAGAGGTATGTCGTCGACTAAGAGCGACTAAAAATACACCTATTATTATGCTGACTGCTCGTGATAGTATTATGGACCGTGTGACAGGTTTAGATAGTGGAGCGGATGATTATCTTCCGAAACCATTTGCAATTGAAGAACTGTTAGCACGTATGAGAGTGATATTTAGAAGAGAAGAACATATTGAAAACAAGCAGGTTTCATTTCTTACATTCAAAGATTTGCAGCTTCAGATTGAATCTCGAACTATAACTAAAGGAAATGAAGAAATTGAACTTACAAATAAAGAATTCGAGTTATTGCTTATGTTTATGAAAAATATTAATCGCGTACTTACTCGTGATGTTTTACTGGATCAAGTATGGGGATATGATGCAATTGTTGAGACAAATATTGTTGATGTATATGTTCGTTATTTGCGAAATAAGTTACATAGTGTAGATAAGGAGGAGTATATCCAAACAGTGCGTGGTGCGGGATATATAATGAAATGATAAAAAATATTATGTTTCGAATTCGAAATCTACCTATAAAGTGGAAACTAACACTTTGGTCCACTACACTAGTATTTATTTTATTCATCTTATATAGTGCTTTGCAGTTTATTGTAATTAATAAGTGGACTATAGATTATGAACAGAAACAAATAAATAGGCAAGTTACGGAAATAGCGGCATATTTCCAAGATAAAAATGATACCCTTTCGAGTAAAACATTTAAAAACAGTAAAGATTTTCTAAACAATATGATTGATAAGCATCAAATGATTCGTATTATTGACATGGATGGGGAGCCGATTATTACTGTTTCACGAGATTTTAATGAAACGTGGATAAAGCCGAAACAGGTTATAAAAGATGAGTCATTTATAAAAAGGCATTTAGAAGATCGAATATTAGTTAAGCGCATACCAATTAAAACGAAAGAGTTTACTGGAACTATTGAACTTACGAAAAACCTAGAGACATTTGATTATTTATTAAAAGTTATTTTAGTGGTAATGCTTATTGCTGGAATATTTGGATTGATATTTAGTTTTTTAGGTGGGATTCTTATAACGAAGAAACTATTATCAAGTGTTCAAAATATAACAGATACGATGAAACGTATTAAAAAGAATGGACTAAATGAACGGGTTCCAGTACGAGAAAATAATGATGAGCTTGCAAAATTATCATTTCTCTTTAACGAGATGATGGATGAAGTAGAAACTTCTTTTACACAACAGAAACAGTTTGTCGAAGACGCATCTCATGAACTAAGAACACCGTTAACAATTATTCATGGTCACTTAGCGATGTTAAACCGATGGGGGAAAAATGATCCAGCAGTATTAGATAAATCTCTTCAATCTAGTTTAAAGGAAGTAGATCGTTTAAATAAATTAGTTTCAGAATTGCTAGAACTATCAAGAGCTGAATCTGAACAATTGCATCCAATAGCAGCTGAGCCAGTTCATGTAAATAGCGTATTAAAACATGTTACACAAAACTTTGTAGTACTCCAAAGTGATTTTCAATTTGATATGAAATTCGGGGATGACGAGGCTTATGTGTCAATGCCATCATCTTACTTAGAACAAATTATTATTATCATAATGGATAATGCAGTTAAGCATACAAAAGAGGTTAATAAATATATTTGCATAGAATCCAGTTTACAATCAGGGAAAGTTACAATTCGTGTAATAGATCATGGAGCGGGAATACCTGAATCCGATTTACCATTTGTTCTTAATCGGTTTTACCGAGTTGACAAAGCGAGAAGTCGAAAACAAGGTGGAAACGGACTAGGTTTGTCTATTGCAAAACGACTTGTAGAAAAATATAACGGAGCTATTAAAATAGAGAGTAAAGAAAATGAAGGAACAATCGTTACGATTACATTACCATGTATAATAAAATAAGCCTTCAAAGAAGGGGTGCTTCTTGCATTCCTTCTTTTTTTACGATCAAATCATTTTGTTTATTTCGAAATTTCTAGTACATTAAAATTATTAAGGGGGAATAATAATGAAAGCTATCGTACATCAATATAAAACTGGGTTTGACGGTGTAGAATATAAAATATCACCTGAGAGAGCACTTAATGATGGGGAAGTTAAAGTGAAATTAAAATCAGCAGGCTTAAATCATCGGGATTTATTTATTATGAATAATAGAAAAGAAATGCAATTACCTTTAATCTTAGGATCAGATGGTGCAGGTATTGTTACGGAAATTGGAAACGGTGTTTCTGATAACATATTACATACAGAAGTTATTATTAATCCTAGTATTGGATGGGAACATGCTACTGAAGTACCGGAGTTACCGGAAGTGCTAGGTGGGCCGAAAGATGGAACGTTTGCTGAATATGTAATTGTACCAGTTGAAAATGTTGTAGAAAAGCCGTCATATCTTACTTGGGAAGAATCAGGTGTTTTATCTTTATCCGCATTAACTGCATATAGAGCGCTTTTTACTAAAGGTAGATTGAAGCGCGGCGAACACGTTTTAATTCCGGGAATAGGCGGTGGTGTTGCTACATTTGCCATGTTATTCGCGAAAGCAATTGGCGCAAAAGTGAGTGTTACTTCAAGGGTAGAGAATAAAATGGAACTTGCTGCAAAATATGGTGCAGATATTTCTTTTCATAGTGCCGGAAATTGGGAAGAGAGCTTACAAGGTGAAAAAGTAGATTTAATAATAGATAGTATAGGTCCAGCAACTTTTTTGAAATATTTTGATGTATTAAAACCAAACGGAAGAATCGTGAATTTTGGTGCAAGCTCAGGAGATAAAATTGAATTACCATTACGCGCGCTATTTTACAATCAAATTGATATTATGGGAACATCCATGGGTAGCCGTGAGGAATTTAATGAGATGATAAAGTTTATAGAAAAACATCAAATTAAACCAATTATTGATAAAGTTTACTCGTTAGAAGAAGCAATTCGAGCACTAAGCCGTATGGAACATGGAGAACAATTTGGAAATATTGTACTTCAAATGAATTAAAAAATATGATTTTGCAATTAGTATATTTAAATGAACATGTTATGTATTCCAAACATGAAAAAAATACGAATCGCCTTATTATAAAGGTTTACGAACTTTATACATAAATAGCGTATAAAATTTGTTTTATAATTGTCACATGAGTAATAGTAAAATGAGAATTAGATGAGAAAAGTTTAAGCCCATTTTCATAATGGTATTGTATACTGTGTAAATCAAGAACACTTGTAAGTAGGGAGAGAGTATTATGAATTACACAGTATTTCAGTGGTTTAATAATTTTGCTGATTCATCCAAACTATTAGATACGATAATGGTTGCAATTACAAATAGCGCTGCATACGTAGCCATTTTATTTATGCTTATCTTATGGTTTAATAATGGAAAGAAAGAGAATGCAATTAGAAAACAATATACAGTTTTATATACGACGCTTTCGGTTATTATTGCATTAGTAGTAAATGTTCTTATACATGCGGTATATTACCATCCGCGTCCGTTCGTATCACATGATGTACATCAATTAGTACCACATGCAGCAGATTCATCATTTGTTAGTGATCATTCTGTACTTGTATTTTCAATCGCCTTCGTATTTATTCTTAGAGGAGAAAAACTGAAATATATCGCGCTATTATGGGCAGTGTTAGTCGGTATATCACGTATGTATGTAGGTGTTCATTATCCTTTAGATATACTTGGTGCAGCTTTCATAACACTTGTTACGAGCGGTTTAGTAATGCAAAGTACACGTATGTTTGAACCAATAGCGAAATTCGTATTCAAAATGTATGCATTAGTAGCGAGACGAATTCCTTTCTTAGCAAAATATAACCATATCGCATAATTTTCTTATAAAAAGTTCCCATTTGGAAATCCAGATGGGAACTTTTTATAGTAAATAAGAAAAGAGTTTAGAGTGCTATGCAATCAAGTTTTGGTGAAGTTAATATTCAGAAATTTCACGCACCGTATTTTAATTAAATAAAACAAAAAATAACAATAGTTAGTTTTGCATTGTTTTAAAGGAATTAAAAAGAAAACTTCGAAACATATAGTATCGTAAACAAAAACTACAAATTTTAAAACGTATCTTCGTACGAATCCATTCCAAAAGAGAGGAGATAAGTATGCAAAAACTTCAAACGAATAAAGGCGCTCGATATATGATGATTGCTTTTATTGTTTTGTTTCTTATTATGATTTTGCGTATATTCTATATTCAGGCAGTAGGAGTCGTGCATAATGTAAATGTAAAGGACCTCGCGGATGAACAACATAATAAAAAAGGTGTTTTAGAAGCGAATCGTGGTACTATCTATGACCAAACGGGAAAGGTGTTAGTACAAGATTCTACAACGTATCGAGTTGTTGTGAATTTAAAAGGAAAAGATAAAGTGAAAAATAAAGATGAAACCGCACAACAATTAGCCGATGTACTTGAAATTGATAAAGAAGAAGTATTAAAAAACTTTCATGAGGGGCGTACGCAAGTTGAAATTGGAAAAATTGGTCGGAACTTATCTAGGGAAACGAAGGAAAAAATTAATGATTTAAAAATACCAGGTGTATCTTTTATGTCGGAAAAAGCAAGAGTGTATCCGAATGAAGATTTTGCATCCTATATACTGGGTTTTGCTAGACCAGATGATAAAGGGAATACGGAAGGAAAGTTTGGGCTTGAAAAGAGTTTGGATAAATATTTGCGCTCTACAAACGGGAATATAGAATATGTGGGTACACGAAGAGGGATTCCACTTACGAATGATATAGGAAAAGTAGAACCTGCTAAAAATGGGAATAACGTATATTTAACGCTTGATAAACAAATTAATAGCTTTTTAGAAGAAGCGATGAACAAAGCACAAGAGCATTATGATCCTTCTATGTTAATTGGCATTATTGCTGATCCAAAAACAGGAAAGGTTTTAGCGATGTCTAGTAAACCGAGTTACAATCCTAATGTAGGTGATATCGAATACTTTTTAAATGATCCGATTGCAAATGCATATGAACCAGGTTCAACAATGAAAGTTTTTACGTTAGCAGCTGCCATTAATGAAGGTGTATATAACGGAAAAGAATATTTTCAATCTGGAAAATATTCCGTTGGTTCCTCTGATATAAAAGATCATAATGGTGGATTTGGATGGGGATCAATTACATTTGATGAAGGTTTTGAAAGATCATCAAACGTAGCTTTTTCTATTTTAGAAGATCAGTTACTGAAACCAAATAAATTTAAGCAATATATGAATAAATTTGGATTCAATCAAAAAACAGGAATAGATTTACCTGGAGAAAGTAAAAATACTTTATTATTAAATACGCAAATTCAACAGGTTACAACTTCTTTCGGTCAAGGTTCTACAGTAACTCCGATTCAATTAATCCAAGCGGCTACTGCTATAGCAAATGACGGGAAAATGATGCAACCATATATCGTTGATAAAGTTGTAAATCCAACAAACAAAGAAGTTATTATGGAAAATCAACCGAAAGAAATTGGGAATCCGATAAAAAAAGAAACAGCGGACAAGGTTAGAAGCTTAATGGAGCGTGTTATAACATCTTCAAAAGGAACTGGTACAATGTATAAAGTGGATGGTTATCCAATTGGAGGTAAGACAGGAACAGCACAAATCCCGAATCCTGAAAACGGCCGATATATGGAAGGGAAAGAGAATTACATTTTCTCCTTTTTAGGAATGGCTCCAATTGATGATCCGGAGTTAATCGTATACTTAGCTATTAAACAGCCAAAGTTAAAAGGAGATGAGTATGGAGCTCAGCCGCTTGCTGAAATATTTAAACCTGTTATAAAAAACAGCCTTGAATATTTAAAGGTGAAACCGTATACCGAAAAACAAATAGCTGATGCAGCGAAACAATCTCAATTAAAAGTACAAAATTATGTAAATCAATCGATGGGTACAGCAGAGAAAAGTGTAGAAAAAGAGAAGCTACAGCCGGTAATTTTAGGAGAAGGAAAAATAATAAAACAATATCCACAGTCTGGCGAGGTAATGAGTGAAGGTGATCGTATATTTTTATTAGGGAATAACGCACAAATGCCAAATGTAAAAGGTTGGTCCATGCGTGATGTTATGTATTTCTCTAAGCTTTTGAAATTAGATTCGAAAACTTCTGGTACAGGTTATGTAACGAGCCAAAGTATTGAAAAAGGACAAGATTTACATGAAGGAGATACACTAGAACTAGAATTAGAACCGCCGTTACAACCGTTAACAGAGGCGAATACGAATTAATTCAGGTATTTGGAAGGAGCTAGATGCAAATGGCTCTTTCTTTAGAGCTGTAAGTAATTTCACGCACCGTAATTTTCAGAAAAAACAATAAATAAACGAATCAATAGAGACATGTTATTAAATATCTGATTATTTTTTATTTACAGTTAAAAATAATTGTGATAATATGGAAAAAATCAAATGCAGTGAAGAGAAGAGTAAATAAAATGAATTTTTTACAGAGAGCTCCATTTAGCTGAAAAGGAGTAAAAATTCTTTATTGAACCAAGCCTCTGAGCAGCGCATCGGAACCTATTATTAGGGGATGGTGTGACGGGAGCTCCCGTTATAGAGCTATGGTATAAGCATGAGTTAGAATGCAGTACCTGATAAGGTTAATATGGTGACATATTAACAAACTAGGGTGGCACCGCGATGATAAATCTCGTCCCTAAGATTAAAAGTCTTGGGGGTGGGATTTTTTTATTGTTTTAAAACAATTTTGAAAGCGGGGGCCAAAAATGAAAAACTTTCTTAAAGATTGGAAATATCCTTTATTACTACTGTCCGGTGTTGGTATTGCGAATTTAGGGGCATGGATTTACTTAATAGCACTGAATGTACTTGTCTATAATATGGGTGGCTCAGCCTTAGCTGTTGCTGCTTTATATGTAATAAAACCATTAGCCACTTTATTTACAAACGCTTGGTCTGGGAGTATGATTGATCGTTTAAATAAACGGAAGTTAATGATTCACCTCGATATATATCGTGCGTTATTTATCGCTATTTTACCTTTACTTCCGTCAATTTGGATTGTTTATGTATTTGTATTCTTTATAAGTATGGCCAGTGCAATTTATGAGCCAACTGCTATGACGTATATGACGAAATTAATTCCAGTAGAACAAAGACAACGTTTCAACTCATTACGTAGTTTAATAGGATCTGGTGCATTTTTAATTGGTCCAGCGATAGCAGGGGTTTTATTAATTGCGAGTACACCAGAGATTGCTATATATATAAATGCTATAGCATTTCTCTTATCAGGATTCATTACATTACTTTTACCTAATCTTGATAAGAAAGAAGCTTCGGATACAACAAGTAATACATTATCTCTTACAGTATTAAAAAAAGATTGGAACACTGTTATAAATTTTAGTAGAAAACATGTGTATGTCGTATGCGTGTACTTCTTATTTCAAAGTATGTTCGTATTAGCAACCGCTACTGATTCACTTGAACTATCGTTTGCAAAAGAGGTATTACTACTAACAGATAGTGAATATGGTTTTCTAGTTAGTATAGCTGGTGCAGGATTTATTTTAGGTGCCATAACAAATACAATTTTGTCAAAGAAATTAGCACCTTCACTTCTAATTGGAATAGGATCATTATTTATTGCAATTGGTTATTTAATTTATGCTTTTTCAAATGTATTTTTAATAGCTGCTATTGGATTCTTTATTTTATCTTTTTCAATGGCATATGCAAATACAGGATTTTATACATTTTACCAAAATAATATCCCTGTTCATATGATGGGACGGATCGGGAGTATATATGGACTTGTTATTGCGATAGTAACAATCTTTGTTACAATATTATCTGGTGTTGCGACTCAGTTCATTTCTATACAACTTGTAGTTATTGTAGGTTCATTGATCATGTTATTTATTACTATCGTCTTGTGTGTGTTTACTTTATTCCCATCACAATCTAAGTTGTATTCTACTGAATCAATAAAGTGAAACTTTAATCAGGGGGCATCCCCCCACTGATTATCAGCCCTCACCAATCGAGCTTTTACGGGCAGCAGGGTCCCCACTTAACTTTTTTGCTTTCGCTGAATTTTGAGATGGGGGTCTTACTGTCCACAAATAGCGGGATAAATTCGAAATGAACTTTGTGTTCTCATTAACAATTTATCGTATTTAATAAAAGGGTTCTTTCCCCTTTATATGGAAAAATCAATAAGGGGAAAGAACAATACCGAAAGATAAGGGTGGTTGTCGTGATAAAAACAAAAGATGAAATTGATAAAATTGTAAAAGAAATACAAAAGAAAATAGATTTCTCTGGAGTAGTTTTAGTAAAAAAAGAAAAAGACTTAGTCTATGAAAAAGCTTTGGGTTACGCAAACCAAAGTGAATGTATAAACAATACGATACAAACAAGTATACAAAATTACTTTTAACTCCTCACATTCAAGTAAATGATAAACAGTCCTACGGCTATGGAATATGGATTGAAACACGAGAAAACAAGGTATTCAAATATCATGTAATGGGATATGATCCAGGCGTCAGTTTTCGCTCGGCTATATATCCAGAATTAGGAATAACTTTAGTTATTACGTCGAATAAAGGGGCAGGACCTGAAAAATTAATGACAGAAATAGAAAGAGCTTTTTAATTATATGGATTTAAAAGAAGAGATACGAAAATAATTTAAACGGGTTCATGATTGTTTCTGTTTTGAAAAATATTTTAGTTAACGAGGAACCCTTTATTTATTAAATAAGGGTTTTTTGTAATTCTGTACAATTATATATAATTATATGGATTTTTAAATTAGAAAACATTACTATATAGTTGTAAATTTTTATTATTAATTCATATGAAAGGATGTGTTAACAATTTGTATATGATTAACGGTAGTGTGTTTATTATTTTAGGAGTTATTTGTTATTTAATTGTACGTGGAATATTAATTGGTACCAAAAATACAAAACATGTAATTTGGTGGAAAGAAATAATAAGTTTTTTATTTGTGATCTACATTTGTATGGTTGTTGCAGTAACTTTATTCCCTTTACCAATCGGTTTTCCTTTTAATATTGAAAATCTGAATCGCTCGGTCAATATAATACCATTTGCATCAATTATTAAAGACATCAATCAAATTGGTAGTGCTTATGATGGAGATACCCTATTTATGATTGGTCTAATTGTAAGAAATGTAGGCGGGAATATTTTATTATTAATGCCTTTAGGATTTTTAGCACCAATCCTATGGGATAAATATAAGAAATTCAAAAATACAATTTTATTAGGGTTTTCTATATCAGCTAGTATTGAATTGCTACAATTAATTGAGTCTTTATTTAGTGGAGTGGGACGTATTACTGATATTGATGATGTGATCTGTAATGTTATAGGTTCTATTGTTGGATATTGTATTTATATTATCTTTTTAAAAGCTATTAATAAATTTAACATTCGAGTGTTGGGTAAAGCTAATTCTAAAGGTGTGGAATTAGTTGATAAATAGGAGTTTAAACGAGTTATTAAAGGCGTACGAGTAAAAAGTACGTCTTTTTATTTTTATAAATAATGCTTAAGGCTGATGAGAAATCACATTTTCCATCTTACACTTGAAAGTAGCTATCTTATTTCAAGTATGGAATGAAAAGAGGAGAATATAATCTTTAAAGATAAACAAGTTTATAGGAGGATTCTAAATGGATATTTTACTTGTTATTCTTATTATTGTTTTGATGCAAAGTAAAGAACGAAAAGTGAAAATAAACCGTATTTGGCTCATTCCGGCTTTGTTGTGTTTTGTAACAGTTCAATCCATTATTCATATGGGACAAATAACTTTGCTGCAAGGACTACTGTTTGTTGTAATGCTTGGAATTGGCTTATGTCTTGGGATTATACGGGGAAGAGCTTTAACATTTCGATTAGATAGTGAAACAGGTCATGTACTACGAAAAGGAAATTGGGTAAGTACAATAATCCTTCTTGTTATTTTAGGAGCAAAAATTATGATTAAACAAAGTATGTTTTCGGGTAGTACGCACCAGACATTAATGGTTGTAACAAATGCCTTTTTATGTATTACATTAGGCACTGTGATTAGTAGACGTTATTATATTTGGAAAAAATATAATGAATTAACACAAAAAGCGTAAATACATTCATCCCTTGTTTAACATTGCTAAGAACGGTAATACTAATTAACATTGAACTTTTACAACAAGGGATGATAATATGATATACATTTACACAGATTTTGGTGGAACACATACTACCTCACTAGCTGCAGCGTATCATTTAAATAAATTACCAACGGATCGCAAGTTAACGAAAGAAGAAATTTTGAATGTAGATTACTTTAATAAATTGAAAACAGAAGATATGGGAAAAATTATTTTTCATGGCATAGATGAACATGGTCATCCTGTATATACGATTGGATGCGGCGCATCAAAAGTTGTTGTACCAGCGATGAAGCATTTAGGAGAAATCTTGCAAAAACATTATCAAAGTCATGAAAAGATTATTTTTTCTAATACATCACCAACCGTACCTTTACCAATGACTTTCGGTGGGCTGTTTTCTAGAAGGTTCCATATCGATTTTATTGGCGTACCGTTACTCGTATGGGGAGCAAAAATTTGCTGTGATAATATACAAAGGCTTGTTAGTTATACAAAAGAAGCTGGCCGATTAACGAATGATTATGTTGTAATTTTAGATAATGAAACTTTTAAATAGTATATGATAACAAGAAAATCGAGCAAATTCCTTGATTTTCTTTTTTATTTGTGAAATAGACAAGAAATAGTCACATTTAATATACATCTACTATAGCCAAAACAATAAAGTCCTGTTACTATTACAGGGATATTCTCTTTTCGTAACATAAATATATAGAAAAATTAGAAAAGAGGAATTGAATTAAGGGAGGAACAACATGAAGCGTGTTGCTTGGATTACTGATAGTACAACTGCGAATTTTAAAACAGAAGGAGATAACTTTGTTATCCCAATCGAAGTTATTATTGATGGAATTTCGTACAAAGATTGTGAAGAAGGTGTACGTGAAAGGGTTTATAATGCGTTAAACGAAGGTAAAACAGTCACTACTTCACAACCTAATATTGGGGAAATGGTAGAGTTATTTACGAAATGCAAAGAAGAATATGAAGAAGGATTTGCAGTTGCTATTAGCGGAAAAGTAAGTGGAACCTATCAAAATATGAAGTTAGCTGCAGAAATGGCAGGTTTTCCATTAACGGTATTAGACAGTGAAACAACAAGTTATCCAATGGATGAACTAATTAGAAAAGCGAAATCGTTATACAATGATGGTATGACTTTACAAGATATACACAAAACATTAGTAGATGAAAAAAGAAGACCTTTTCATGTATTCCCAAAGAGTTTAAAAGGTCTATATGCAAGTGGCCGTGTAAAGGGCATGCAATTTTTACTTGGAAGTTTATTAAGTGTTAACTTAATATTAGAAGTAAAAGGTGGAGAGCTTTTACTTGAAAAGAAAGTTCGTAAAATCCAAAAATGTCGAGAATATATTAAAAATGAACTTGAAAAAGAATTACCAAAAGTACTTCACATGTTCCATGCTAACGATAAAGCTGGAGCTGAAGAATGGATTGCAGATATTAGACAAGCATTCCCTGAAATGGATTTCAAATTATATCCATTACCAATTTCATTTGCAGTTCATGCAGGTGAAGGTACAATAGCAATCAGTTATTAAAGTAAAACCCGTGAATGATTCACGGGTTTTTTCAGAGAGACCTTATATACTATAAGGTCTTTTGTACCTCTTAAAATGGCTTGAATAGCGTTTATTTGAGGTCATTAGGTAGTTAGAGATTGATGACTATCTTTAACGAAAAAAGTTGAAGTCATATTTTTCAATGTTAATAAATCAGAATATTCTTTCTGTTATTTCTGCAGTTACAATCTATTTACATATAAGATTATTAGGATTATATTGACAATGAAAGAGAAAACAATAGATGGAAGGGGATGTTTTTATGTTAAAAAAAGCAGCACTAGGGATTTCATCGTTAGCAATCACAGCGTTCGTCGGATTAGGGATGGCAACAAAAGCTTCAGCTGGACCAGCAGCACCACTTACTTCACTAAACGTCGTACAAGTAGAGTCTGAGCTAGGCGGGGTAGAAACAATTAATCAGAACAGCTTCAGCACATCGCGTAACCACGGGGGAAAATATTTATATATTACAACGAAAGAAATGGGCTATGGCCAAAACCCATTTGCTAAAATGAATGGTTCTAATGTAAAAAGTATTGATTCCACTATAATTGGCGGAAGACCAATCGTTGGCTGGTATTATAAATGGGATGCTTCTGGACACCAACAAGGAACTTTTGAGTACCAAAAGACATCTATAAATGCACCGTTTAATACAATGCGTACATCGATTTATATCCAATAATTTTGAAAGCGTTCGCACATATAGAATAGTAAAAAAGGTACTTCTAGGAGTACCTTTTTTTGATTTGAATCACGTTCATCTATATTTACAATCCTAATTTCACAGCAAGAATACTTCCCATAAAACAAAATCCTTAAACGTCTATAAAATTAATATGAACGCGTAGTACAAGTCCGCTACAGTTAAAGTACGTAACTTTACATATTTCAACTCAATGAAAAAGGAAGAAACTGCAGTACTTACGCCGCAGTTTTAAATTCATCCATGAACTCACAGTTTTTTAGATATATAAACATAAACGTACTACTTGCTACTCTTTTTTAAATTCAAGATTACAAAAGGAGTAGTTAAACTTATATAAGCTTAGCTTAATGGGGATGTGGCGGAACTTTAAAATTAATTACATCTTTTTCATAGCATAAATAATTTTGTATAGGGAGATGAAAGGATTTTTTAAAATAATAAAGAAGTATGTATAAACAAATATATAAATGGTAGTGATTAGGATGAAAATCAGTAAGTTTGCAGAAGTAAATAATGTAAGTGTAGATACGATTAGACATTATATGGACCTCGGACTCGTTATTCCCGAGAAAAAAGGAAGTCACTATTTTTTTGACGAGTATTGTCAAAAGGATATAGAACTTATATTAGAGTACAAATGGCTAGGGTTTAGCTTGTATGAAATTAAAGAACTGTTTCTTTATAAAAATTTAGGGAAATCCTTAGGCTATGAAAAGGATAATTTTTATCAATCTTTATTTAAAGTAAAATATGAAAAGATTGAACAAGAAATAAAAACTTTAGAGGAACGAAAATGCAAATTAAAGGAAGCGTTACATAATTTATCTATAGAAACTGAAATTTCGAGTTCAATTTTAGGGGTAGATTTAAAAGTACTTCATTTATTTAAATGTGTTAAGTGTAACGGAAATTTAATTCTTGAAGATGGCATTATTAATAAGAATCAAATTATTGAGGGAAAGTTAATTTGTAATTGTGGTGAAGAATACACGATTATTTCAGGGGTTTTAACAGCTGGTAACTCAGTGAAAGCGTATGAAAAGAAATCACTTGAAGATTCTATTTCGGATTATATTCATGAAACTGATACTGCTTTTTTGGAAAATGTTCAAAGAGGAGGAGAATGGGCGAAAAAGAAACTAATGCAATTAGATTTAAATGAAAAAATACTACTTGATTTAGGGTCTGGTATTGGGTTCTTTTTACGAAATATTTATGAAGAACTACCGGAAGAGTGTTTATATATTGCTGTTGATCGAGATTTGAATAAACTTTTACTTTTAAAAGATGTAATTGAGAGAAGAAATGTGAAAAGAAATATTGTATTTATCTGTGCCGATTTTCTAAACATACCTATTCAGAATTATTCTATTGATATTGTAATTGATCAATCAGGTACAAGTAATTATAGTTTTGAACATGAGGAGTTCTTATTGTGCGAATTAAATTCTCTTTTTAAACACAATAGTTATTTATTAAGTTCGTTTATTTTATTTAATAAATTTAGTATAAATAGCCAAATTGCACCTAGACTCAGAGAGAATTTTACATCTGTAAAAGTAACGAAAGAAATCCAAAATCTACAGTTTCAATCGATTGATGAAAGTACTTCAAATTATTTGAAACAAGGCGGAAAGTACGAGGATTTCTTTGTTCAAGGTGAAGAAATTTATACATATTCATTTTTAGGAAAAAGATGGGGTTAACCTCAACATAAAAAGTCCGGTTATAAAACTGGACTTTTTATGTTGATTTATACTTTTTGTGATTTAAAGAAAAGGAGAATGTTAATCTACATATTTAGCACTCACTGGACAGTCTCTTGTCGGTGTATGTCTAGTAAGAGAAAAGATAGCCAAACCTAAAGATAATAAAACTAAAGATCCACCAACCCAGGCCATATTGGCGACATTATGTACTTGTTTTAAAGCTATACCTCCAACTGCAGAGCCGAGTGAAATTCCTATTTGTAGGGCTGAATTATTAAAACTTTGCTGTATATCTGACGTATCCGGGGCAGTTTGGATTAAATAACTTTGTTGAGGTGGTGCAAGCCCCCAACTCAATGCAGCCCAAACTATCATAACAGGAATAAATAGGATAATAGAAACTGCAGTAAACGGTAATATAAATAAGATTAGAGCAAATAGAGTAATAACTATCAAAATACTTTTTTGAGCGCCTATTTTATCTGATAATACACCGCCAAACGCACCGCCACTTACTGCAGCTATACCAAACACTAAATAAAATATGCTAATCCAATAAGGACTTAGGTGAAACTTATTTTCTAAAAAAGGAGTAAAATAAGCATATAGAGTATAGTGTCCTGCTAACATAAACATGGTAGCTAGATGGGCAGATCCTAGTTTAAGACTACAAACGGCCTTTAATTGGATAGATAAAGGAGTTCGGTTTTCCTCTCCAGGTATTTTATCTAAAAATACTGAAATTAAGATAATAGACCCCAATGATAAAATAGCTATACATAAAAAAATAATTCTCCAGCCAAATGTGTTTGAAATTAATATGCCTAGTGGTACTCCTAGTACAAGTGAAGAGCTAATACCCATATAAATTAATCCTAATGCTTTTGCTCGATAAGCGGGATTAACAATTTTAGCTGCAATTGTTAGGGAAAGTACTACAACTAAAGCAGTACTCATAGCAGTTAAAATTCTTGCTATCATCATAAAAGTAAAGTTCGGACTAAAATAAGTAAGTAGATTACCAATTAGAAAAATGTAAAGTGAAATAATATATAATTTTTTTCTTTCCACTTTACTTGTGAAAATCAATAATACAGGACCTGCTATTGCATAAGTAAAGGCGAAAATTGTAATTAATTGACCAGCAGAACTTAATGAAACATTAAAATCTTTAGCGATGTCTGGCAATATTCCTCCAACGATAAGTTCTACAAGACCTACCGCTATCGTTGCTAAAGCTAATATAAATACTTTGAAATTCATTTTTTATATTCCCTTCTCTGCATTATTTACCGTAGAACAAAAAAACTCCTGACTACAAACGCTAAAAGACGCATTTTGTAGTCAGGAGTTGTTGGTTCCTGGTAGAGACCCCCAAGCCATATTCTTGGAGTTATACATGATTCTCATATGTAATTAATCAACGTAATAGAAGATACCATATTATTTTTTAGATTTCAATAAAAAATTTGCATTTGTACATGTGATCTTATTAATCATTTTATTTTTTATCGTTGTAGGAGGCACTAATATCTTCAGTTGATGTGCACGGGGTTAACCCCATCTTTTTTCATTTCTTTGTAGTAATTTTTAAACACAGTGTATTGATATTGGGTTAACCCGAGAATTTACACTTTATGTAATACAAAGAAAAGTGGGGGAAAAGTGATGGGAAGTTTACGATTATATATAGAAAATAAAAAAAGAAACCAAGAACTAAGAAATATTTGTTTATATTCAATTGCAAAAACAGTATCACTATTCGGTAGCTCAATTTATAGTTTTGCATTAGGATTGTATGTTTTACAAATAACCGGATCTGCGTTACATTTTGCGATTACACTCATATTAGGAACGATTCCAATGATTGTTATGAATCCATTTGCCGGTGTCATTGCTGATAAGGTTGATAAAAAGAAACTCGTCGTTTGCATGGATGTATTAAGCGGGTGCTTATTAATAACTGTTTATATATTAAGCAACTATTATGGATTAAACTTATTCATTATTTATACTACTACCCTTCTTATGACAGTATTTACAACGTTTTTTGGAATAGGATTAGAGGCCGTAAAACCGAATATGGTTACTAAAGAACGGTTAATGAGTATTAATTCTATAAGTAAAATTATCGATTCTATATCTTTAATTTTAGGGCCTATGTTAGGGGGCATTGTTTTTGCAATCTTGGATATAAAAACTTTTATCATTATTAACGGTATTTCATTTATCCTTTCGGCTATATCCATATTGTTTATAAACTTTAAATTGTGCGAGCAAAACATAAATGAGGAATGTTCAATTAGAGAAATTAATTTTATTGAAGATATAAAGGAGGGATACTCTTACTTATTGGAGCGGAAAAGCTTAAAAAATACTTTTAGTATTTTAATTTCACTTAATTTCTTTTTAGGCTTTGCTGTAACCGTTCCGTTGCCATACATTATTAACACAGTTCTCAATCTTAATTCTAAGCAATTTGGTATGATTCAAGGGACTTTTCCGATAGGTATGATAGTTGGTGCAATATTAGTAAAAAAGATAACTGATTGTTTTTCTTATTCTTATCTATTGAAAAAAATAAGTTTTATGTTGGCAATTTTTATGATAGTTTCAGGAATACCTGTTTTATTTAAACCTATTGTAGTAAATAATTTGGTATATGTTACTACGTATTGCATGATTATGTTCTTTTTAGGATTTATGATAGCACAAATTGATATTCCTTTAATGTATTTCATGCAAAATGAGATTCCTGAAGAATATAGAGGAAGAGTTCTTAGTATTGGATTAAGCTTAGGTAAAATAATGCAGCCAATAGCACTTGCAATATCAGGACTGTTATTAAATTTCATTCCAGCCTACACGCTTCCCATTGCAGGAGGGATTGTATTTTTTACTTTGAATAAAATTTTAGCAAATAAGTTAAATTTAGAAATTCATTCAAAAGATTATAGTGTTTAACGTAACTTAAAAAGCGCAGGATCAGCATCCTGCGCTTTTCTATCGTAATTCAGCTGTTTTTCTAATAACAATCTTATCAATATCATCTTCTTCATCACCAATAAATAACCCGCGCTCTTTTAAATACGCTTCAAAATATAAATCTGCTTCTGCACGTTCATCATACGGTTTTACAGATAAAACGAAACCTAATTTGTTTTGTTCTTCTAAATGAGAAGTGGAGATGTAAGCCGGTACATTGTGGCGTAAAAAGAGTTCTTTAACCGGAATAATCATATCTTTCATTAATTTCGTTAACATACCCATTTCAAACTCGAAATTAAAGCGATCTATACTACATAAATCAGCGAATACTACACCAATAAAACCTGTATTAAATACTTCTTGATATTCTACTTCTTCATCATTACCGTAAAAATTCTTTTCGATTAAATAATTTACAAAATAAGCAATACCATCACTTTGTTCAAATGGTTTCGTTGAAAGAACAAAGCCGATTTTCTTTTGTTTATGTAAATACACACATGACATGTATGCTGAAATGTTATGTTCTTTAAATAGAGAACTTGTTGCCCCAGAGAGGCCATCAAGTACGTGATGAACAATTTGAAGTTTTTTACGAGCGAAATAATAGGATTTCTTTTGTAACTCCAATGTATCAATAAAGACAGAGCCGATAAAGCCTGTATTTGAAATGATAGGTGTTTGCTTTTTTCTTCCTCTGCGCTTTGCTTGAGCCATTGTAAAAATCATCCCTTCATGTACAATTAAAATAAAAAGAACGTTTGTTCGTATATTTATATTTTACTATTAAAACGCTATAAAGTAAAGGGTTTTTGACGAAAAAAACAACAAAAAAGACACCTGTAAAGGGTGCCTTAAACGCTGTAGGGAAGAGGGTTCATCCCTACAATTTATATTATGATACAGAAACAATCTCTTCTGTATCTTCTACATCTAAATGACAGTCCATAGTACGAACATCTTGATCTTCATGACTTCCGAAATAAATAGTAATTTTCATATGTATCGCTCCTTTATTCTAGGAATACCTAAAATAATTACTAGTAATGTTAATATTTATTATATACCACTTTTTTCATTCCGACAACGTTATATCATTTTTAATTCTTTCAGAGCGTATAGAGTGATTTATAGAGATATTTTTATAGAAATAGTTACATTTCGTATATGTTATATTTAATACTGAACGATTTGAATACGAATTTTTATGAAAGGAGAAAAAAGAATGAATTATAAACAGTTATTAATAGATAACTTCACATATAAAACGTCATATATTGCGCGTCATGTACATGGAATGAATGTAAAAGAAACGAAGGACTACATTGCTGTAGATTGTGGTTTACCTGCAGATACATTTAATATCATTACTTTACTAAACAATGATGTAACGGAAGACATTGAGAAATTATATAAAGTGATAAACAACTATAATAAAAAGAAGTTTCCAATGTGTGTTTGGTTTTGGGATAATAGCTATGAACAGACTATAAAAAACGAATTAATAAAACTTGGCTTAAAAGAAGCAGAACAAAATATTGCGATGGTAGCAGACTTAAAGACAATTCAACCAACAATAAAAATGCCAGAAGGTTTTACGATACAAAGAGCATCTTCGTTAGGACAAATTAAAAAGTTTGGGGAAACGTTAGCTAATCTATTTGGTACATCAGAGGAAGGTATACATGTGCAAACATTTTATAATGAAACTGCTTCTTTCGATTTATGGAATAGTGAAAATATGAAACTATATTTAGGGATTTTTAAAGATGAAGTCGTATCTGTTGGTTCATTAGTATGTACAAAAGATAGTATTGGTATTTATGATATAGCAACTAAAGAAAAAATGCGAGGGCAAGGATTTGGCTCCACTATGTTTAATTACTTGCTGCAAGAAGCAAAACAATTGAAAGTTGCTCAATGCGTATTACAAGCTTCACCTGATGGGATTAATATTTATAAAAAGGCTGGTTTTCAATCTGTTGGACAAATGACTGTATTTGAAAATCGACATTTAATTGAATAAATTATTCGATCCAAATTGCTTTCATGTAGGAGTTAATACATCATTATGAAAAAGATATATATCATTACAATCATTTGCACCATTATATTACTAGGTACTTTCGTTTTACATAAAGTAGATGAACGTAAGTACACGAAAGCTATTAATCAAGCAAATCATATAAAAAACATTGCACATAGAGGCGCTTCTGCGTATGCGCCGGAACATACAATAGCAGCGTATAAATTAGGACAACAATTAAAAGGAGATTATATAGAAATTGATCTTCAAATGACAAAAGACGGACATTTAGTAGCTATGCATGATGAAACAGTAAACCGCACTACAAATGGTACGGGTCTAGTTAAGGAACATACATTAGAAGAAATAAAGAAACTTAATGCAGGTTCTTTTTTCAATGAAAAGCATCCAAGTTTAGCAAAGAAAGACTTTGAAGATGCTAAAGTCCCAACACTAGAAGAAATTATTGAAACGTTCGGGAATGGTGCAAACTATTATATTGAAACAAAATCACCAGATGAATACGCTGGTATGGAAGAGAAGCTATTAGAAATTATAAAGCACTACGAAATAAGTGATAACGTTATTATTCAATCATTTAGTGAAGAAAGTCTGCAAAAAATTCATAGTTTAGATGTTACTTTACCGCTAGTACAATTACTACCTTACAAAAAGGCAGTTCAATTAACTGAATTAGAGATAAAAAAGTATAAAACATACTGCATCGGTCTTGGGATGAACTATAAATATATTGATTCCGCTTATGTAAAGAGAATAAAGAAACACGGATTAGAAGTTCATCCATTTACTGTAGATAATGAAAAAGATATGAAAAAGTTACTTTTATGGGGCGTTGATGGGATGTTTACGAATTACCCGGATCGTTTACATTCGTTATTACAATCTTAAACTATAATGGTGTAATTATCACTGAACCAATAAAACAAGTACCCACAAGTATACAAAGATGGTTTTTGGTCCAAATGGTAAGATCATTGAATGCATAAAGCCGATATTGAAATGAAATTTGAAAAAGAATCCAATACTGTTATTGGATTCTTCTTATTTAGCGCTAAGTGACTAACTTAAAGCAATACGATCTTGAATTTATAAATAAAATATTACATTGAGTATGATTTTTCATAATAATCATCAGAAAGTAACGAAAATGTAATGAAGTTTAACTACGCTTTTTATATTTTTTTGATACACTGGCTACGAGAGGAATACCGATTAATGTAGGTAAAAACCAAAACCATATAGGCGGCAATAAATTAATTAAGGGAATATGAATACCGACATTTACTAAAAGTGCAGTAACAGCACCGATATAAGAGCCTAACATACCTCTAATATGGTGATGGAGCCAATTTTTCCAACGTTTTTTTCGTGCAAGGTATCCATAAATCGCAAATGAATAAGAGAAGATTGCTACATAAAATAAATATGCGATTTTATCCCAGTTTATAATGGATAATATAATGGCAGTAACGGTGATAACGACATAGGATGCGTGATATATTTCACCCCATTCCGTATGTTTACCTTTCTTCTTTTGAGCAACCATCGCTATTATCCCAGTTATTAAACATATCGTTCCAAATAATATGTGGATGGTTAAAAGAATGTTGAAAATGCTCATCATAATTCCTCCCTTTTTATTTTTATAGTATTGCAGCATAGGAGAAAAGTTGAAACATATTGTTTATTCACTTTAATATATTGAAGTAAAGGTACTTCAAGAACAAGTTTAAACGGACAAATTTTTCTTGAGTTTAGTGAGACACGTATTACGTGAAATGAAGGAGAGACTTCCATGTTTACATCTATTACATATTTACAATCGGGCAATGACAAGCAACAAAAAATATATGATGTTTTGAATAGCCTAAACATAATGGAGGATTTAGCTTTATATAATCCCGTTCTTTGCGGGACAATCCCGATAAGAATTGATACTCCTCAATCTGACTTAGATATTGTAATGGAAGTATATAACTTTGATGTTTTTGAGCAAGAAATGAGATCTTTATATGGTTCTTATAGAGGGTTCAACATAAAAAAGAAAAAAATGAAAGGTACTGAATCGATAAAGGTGAATTTTGAATTCGAAGGTTTTGAATTTGAATTATTTGCTCAATCTAAGCCAGTGCGTAATCAAAATGCATATAGACATATGATAGTGGAGCACATGTTATTAATGCAGCATCCTCATATAAGGGAAGAAGTTATTCACTTAAAGGAACAAGGTTTAAAAACAGAACCTGCTTTTGCTCAAGTATTAAATATTGACGGAGATCCTTATGAAGAACTTATTTTATTAGGGCAGGAAATGAAATTGTGGTAAATAAAATACGTAAAAAAATCCTCCAAAAACAAAAGAGGATTTTTTTATGCCGTTAACTTCCGAATTAATTCACTGAGCAATTTAATTCCGTTAGTCATTTGTTCTGGAGAAGCATATCCATATGATAAACGAATGTACTGATCTGATTCTTCTTCATAAATACGTCCCGGGTTTAAAAGAATTCCTTTTGATAGTGCCTCTGAAAATAGTTTTTTCATCGGAATGTTATGTACAACCTTTAGCCATATAAAAACTCCACCACTAGGAATATCCCACGATGCAATATCTGCACAATATTTATTTAAAGCTCGTATCATTATTTGTCTTCGTTTTTTCAGGTGCATTCTTACGTTTGCTACATGTTCTTCATAAAAACCTTCATTTATCCATTCAGCAGCTACTCTTTGAGATAAAGAGCTTGATCCATAGTCTGTTTGCATTTTTATATCTGACAATCTATCAATAACAGGTTCTGGTCCAATTATCCATCCAATTCTAAGTCCAGGGCTAAGTGTTTTAGAGAGACTACCAATATATAATACATGTCCATGTTTATCTATTGACTTTAAAGGAGCTGGAGGTGATTCATCAATCCATAACTCTCGGTAAATATCATCCTCGATGATAGGCAACTGCTCTTTTTTACATATTTTTAATATTTCTTTTCTTCGCTCTTTGGACATCAATATCCCCGTTGGATTTTGAAAACAAGGGATTGAGTATAAAATATTATTCTTTTGACTATATTTAATTTGTTTTAACAAGTCGTTAGGTAAAATACCGTGATGATCCATTGATATACCGGATAAGTTTATATTTGCTGATTGAAAAACATGAAGTGAATATAAGTAAGAAGGTTGTTCAAGTAAAACAGTTGATTTTCTATGTAAAAGACCAATTGATATTAATTGTAATGCTTGGAGTGCACCCGAGACTATTAATATAGAACCCGGTGATGCATGTATTCCAAATGATTTTACGTATTTGCTTATTGCTTCACGTAACGGATAAAAACCTTTTTGTTCTTCGTATCCGAAATAATCTAATTCCTCACTGACGTTTTTTATTATAGATTGCATAGTTTCGAGCGGAAAAAGATGAGGTGCAAGTTCACCTTTACTAAGATGGATAAGCGTTTTATTTGCTTCTGCTTCATTTATTTCTCGCACCATTAACTTACTTGGTTTATGAATACCGGCCTTTACATATTCACTCCAATCGGGCGGGGGATTAGTTGCTAATAATGACCATGTATTATTTGTTACAATTGTTCCTGCTCCGATTTGTCCTTGAATTAAACCATCTGCCATAAGTTCATCTAGCGCAGTTATTACAGTACTTCGATTTACATGAAATAATTTTGCTAACTGCCGCTGACTAGGGATTTTACTTCCAATTGGCCATTCTCCGTTTTCAATTTTTTCTTTCATATAGTCTATTATCTGCCGATATTTGGGCACTTTTTTATCGTTTGTCATATAAAAAAACTCCCTCGTTTATTTAAAAGATTCAAAGTGGTTGGTTTTTCCGATAAATAACTGGTTGAAGACATTGTATCAACTATTAAATATGATGAAAAGAAATAATTGGTAATTTAAAAATGGTTGGTTTATTAGGGAGGGAGAGAAAACATGCATAATAAAAAATGGGATTTACGCATTATATGTGCTCACGCTTTTACAATTCTTATATGGGGAACTGCTTTTCCAGCAATTCGTATGGGGCTTGAATCTTATACGCCTGAACACCTTACTTTACTACGCTTATTAATCGCTTCATTTATACTTTTGTTATTTTCATTTATATACAAACTACGACTACCGGATTTAAAGGATATCCCAGCATTTTTTATATTTGGTGCTTTAGGGTTTACTATTTATCACATCGCATTAAACTACGGCGAAAAAACAGTAAATGCTGGATCTGCAAGTTTAATAATTTCAGTCACTCCAATAGTGACGGCAATTCTTGCTTTTGTTTTTTTGAATGAAAAAATGAAATTAAATGGCTGGATCGGTGGTGTAATGAGTTTTGCAGGAATTGCCTTAATTTCATTTAGCCAAGGCGACGCTATTCAATTAAATAGCGGGGGATTATTTATATTATTAGCGGCAATTTCAGAAAGTCTATTTTTCGTTTTCCAAACATCTTACTTAAAAAAATACGGCTTCTTACCATTTACCATATATACAATTTTGTCTAGTACTATATGTATGCTTATTTTCTTACCTGGAGTTTATCAAGAAATACTAGCAGCTCCTCTTGAAGTTAACTTGAGCGTTATATATTTAGGTGTCTTTCCAACAGTACTCCCGTATATTGCATTGGCCTATATTATATCTCGTGCTGGTGCTTCTGAAGCAACAAGTTCTCTATATTTAACGCCAATAACTGCGTGTTTCATTGCTTGGATATGGTTAGGAGAAGTGCCAACTTTAGTTTCGATAATTGGCGGCGTGATTACTATACTTGGAATTGTGATTGCTCATATACCAGTATTAAGAAAAGAAAAACATGGGAATTTAGCAAATAATCAATCCGTATAATGTAATTCAATAATGACTTTAAGATACTTTTTTATATAGTTTCTTTCTTATGTTGATAAATATAATATTTTGTATTTCAGTTAAATATTGTATGTTACATTTTATGTAGTAAGCATTTTAAAAGGAGCTGACAACATAATGAATGGAAAAAGAAAAATTTTCACATGTATTTCTATTGTAGGAATCGGACTAGCTAGTTTTTCTAATTCTAGTTTCGCAGCAAGTGTAACGGACAATTCAGTACAAAATTCTATTCCCGTAGTTAATCAACAAGTAGCTGCTGCAAAGGAAATGAAACCATTTCCCCAGCAAGTTAATTATGCAGGTGTTATAAAACCGAATCATGTTACACAGGAAAGTTTAAATGCTTCTGTAAGAAGTTACTACGATAATTGGAAAAAGAAATATTTGAAAAATGATTTATCTTCTTTACCTGGTGGTTATTACGTAAAAGGAGAGATTACAGGTGATGCAGATGGGTTTAAGCCACTTGGAACTTCAGAAGGTCAAGGGTATGGGATGATAATTACAGTATTAATGGCTGGTTATGATTCGAATGCTCAAAAAATCTATGACGGTTTATTTAAAACAGCAAGAACTTTTAAAAGTTCTCAAAATCCTAATTTAATGGGATGGGTTGTCGCAGATAGTAAAAAAGCACAAGGTCATTTTGATTCTGCTACTGATGGAGATTTAGATATTGCGTATTCTCTTCTTCTTGCTCATAAGCAGTGGGGATCTAATGGAACAGTTAATTATTTGAAAGAAGCACAAAACATGATTACAAAAGGTATTAAAGCTAGTAATGTTACAAATAATAACCGACTAAATTTAGGAGATTGGGATTCTAAAAGTTCACTTGATACGAGACCATCTGATTGGATGATGTCACACCTTAGAGCATTTTATGAATTTACAGGTGATAAAACTTGGCTTACTGTTATTAATAATTTGTACGGTGTTTATACGCAATTTAGTAATAAATACTCTCCAAATACAGGACTTATTTCAGATTTCGTTGTAAAAAACCCACCTCAACCCGCACCTAAAGACTTCTTAGATGAGTCAGAATATACAAATGCATATTATTACAATGCTAGTCGGGTACCATTGAGAATTGTAATGGACTATGCGATGTACGGCGAGAAAAGAAGTAAAGTCATTTCTGATAAAGTTTCTTCGTGGATTCAAAATAAAACGAATGGAAATCCTTCTAAAATTGTGGATGGTTATCAATTAAATGGATCTAATATTGGTAGTTATTCAACTGCTGTATTTGTTTCACCGTTTATTGCTGCAAGTATAACAAGTAGCAATAATCAAAAGTGGGTAAATAGCGGTTGGGATTGGATGAAGAATAAGAGAGAAAGTTATTTTAGTGATAGTTATAATTTATTAACTATGTTATTTATTACAGGAAATTGGTGGAAACCTGTACCTGATGATACAAAAATACAAAATCAAATAAATGATGCAATTTATGAAGGATACGATAATTAATTAAATTTGAGAATGGTTACTCAAGAAAGGAATTAGCATACGCTAGTTCCTTTTTAATATTTTGTAAAACATTATCCATTCTAAAATTTGCATAGATATACTTGCTTTTTTCATATACATAGTTACTAATGACTCAATTTTTTCGTGAGAGGAGCGTATTTCTTGGAAAAAGTATTATTTTTCGGAGACCCAGGTATTGATGACTCATTTGCCATTATGTATGGCTTACTGCATCCCGAAATTGAAATTGTCGGTATTGTAACTGGATACGGAAATGTTGAGCATATACATGCTGCACATAATGCAGCGTATATTTTGCAGTTAGCAAATAGACAAGACATTCCTGTCATTAGTGGTGCAACAAAACCACTTACAGAAGAAATTACTACGTACTATCCTGAAATTCACGGAGCAGAAGGATTAGGGCCTATCCATGTTCCAGAAAATGTATTATCTATTCCGATATATAATTTCGGCAGTATTGCTGCGATTCTTATAAAGTACGGAAAAGATTTGACAATTGTTGATGTAGGAAGATCTACCTCGTTAGCAATTGCTTTTAATTTATGGAATGATTTAATGCTAAATGTAAAAGGAATCTATTTCATGGGTGGTGTTTTTTTAGAAGTAGGAAACGTTACGCCGTTAGCAGAGGCAAATGTGTATGGAGATCCTATAGCAAGTAAAATTGTTTTCCATCAAGCAAAGAATTTATTAATATTCCCTTTAAATGTAACAAACAAAGCTGTGTTAACACCAAATGTGTTTGACTATATTCAAGCTAATTCAAAGAATCCATTCCATACGATAATGAAACCAATGTATGATTACTATTTTTCTGCATACCAAAAACTTAATCCATCTATCGAAGGGCCATTGCTTCATGATGTGGTTGCTATAAGTGGATTAGTTAACCAAAGTTTTTTTGAATTTGCGCATCGTACAGTGAATGTAGATACATACGGAGATACGAAAGGACAAACATTTGCTGATTTTCGCCCTAACTCTAAATCTGAAGGAGCCCGTATAGCTTTAGAAATAGATGAACAAAAATTCATTCAAGATTTTATAAAAATCATGTTATAAGCTGTTGTCGAAAAAGGGAATTATTTCACTACGTTGAATATAAAAATATATCCTCTTTATAAAGGAGCTTACAATATTGAATGTCCAGTTAAAGGTTGTTACGAGAGAGAATTGGGAAGATACATTAAAGTTACAAGTAAAAGAAAATCAGTTGAAATTTGTTCCATCCGTAGCAGTTTCGCTTGCTAAAGTATATATAAAACCAGATGGTGACAATGTAGAGTACATACCACTCGCTATATACGATGGTGACCTTATGGTTGGTTTTGTTATGCATGCTGTTGTAAGAGAGACATCAGATATGTATTGGATTAACGGATTTATTATTGATCAATCGCAGCAAGGTAATGGTTATGGAAAAGCAGCATTACAAGAAAGTATTAATATAATAAAAAATACTTTTAAATCGTGTAAAGAAATTAGATTAACAGTACATAAAGATAATATCTCTGCAAAGAAACTATATGAACGATATGGTTTCATATCATTAGGACAGGAGTATGATGGTGAGCAAGTATATCGTTTATTTGTTTAACTATTATGAAGTAAAGGTGTGAAATGAAATATGCAATTTACTGAATTGAAAATTGAAGTATTCATTCCTGAAGAATATATTGAAACATTAAGGGATGAATTAAATAAAATTGGAGCATGTAAAACGGGCGAATATGACCATTGTCTTTCCTATAGTTCAGTGAAAGGATATTGGAGACCTTTAGACGAGGCATCTCCTTTTAATGGAGAAATTGGTCGAATATGCGAAGGGCAAGAATGTAAAGTTGAAATAAAGTGTAAACGAGAACTTGTAAAAGATGCTCTTGAAGTTATTAATGATATGCATCCGTATGAAACACCTATGATTTATATTATACCAATACTAAATGACTATTTTGAGCAACTATACATTGAATAACTAGGAGGAATATCAATTGAAAAGTAAATTCCATCATATTGTACGAGCAGTCATGATAAAAGATGAAAAATTATTAGTTGCTGAATATATTGGCCATCATTATTTTTTACCTGGTGGCCATGTTGAAATTGGAGAATCAGTAGAGAATGCATTAATAAGAGAGTTAAGAGAAGAACTTGGAGTAAACTGTAGTATACAACAATTTTTAGGAGTCATAGAAAATCAATGGCAAGATAAAGAAGTGCTCCATCATGAAATTAATCACATTTTTGAAGTAGAGTCACAAGATTTACATACGGACTTAACACCGAAATCGAGCGAGTCTCATTTAGCATTTCACTGGATAGATTATAATAAAGAAGCCTTAAATCATTATGAAATCATGCCAATGCCTTTAGTGAAGGAATTACTAGAAAGAAAGTTAAGTGATGAACTACTAAATTGTTGGATTAGTAATTTTTAAATCACTTTATTTATAGTAAATACGTCCATCGAATAAATATAAAGAAAATAGGCTGAAAAACAAGGTACATCACCTAGTGTAAGTTCATATTTTGTTGATGTACGCATTTAGTCTATAGTCTTGTTTCTATTTTGTTTACAAAAATATATAAACTTTAACGTTTGGGCGAAATTTATATTTATAAATGGAGGGGTTCGTAATGAATCAGTTTCAACATGAATTACAAACATTAAACCTTAATGATTATCAAACTGGTAATGTTGTGTATTGGGATCAACAACAAAGCCAATATCCATATTATTACATCCAAGGCGATGCACGTCGTTGTGGCGGATGCGGAGGTTGTGGTGGACGCTGTGGCGGTTGCGGCGGTGGCAGATGTGGTGGTTGCGTAGGTTGTGCCGGATGTTTTGGTTGCTTTAATTGCTGGAACTGGTGGATTATTTAAATATAGTACATCATTAATATTTTATATGAAAGAAAGGTGTAAATACTGTTTATACTTTTCTTTCATGCTGTAATTTTGATGTGTATTAAGGGGGATTTATTTGTATACATATGATAAGTTGATTTCTTGGGTAGAGAATATAAAAGAAAAAAATCATAGTTCTGCTACAGCACTTTGTATTATAAAAAATAATAAAGTCGTATTAGAGCATTATAGCGGTTATCACTCAAATACAGCGACTAATAAAAAAGTAACTGCATCTTCGCAATTCAACGTTGCTTCTGCTAGAAAAAGTTATTTAGGATTAATGATAGCGTATGCGCTTTACGAGGGGAAAATAAACTCTATTGATGATGAAGCGATAAAATATTTTAAAGACTTTGATCCTGCATTGCTTGGTAAAACAACGATAAGACATTTAGTAACACATTCACACGGATTAGAAGAAATGAATGACGGGACAATTTTTCGTGAATTTGAACCGGGACAAGCATGGGCATATAGAGATATTAATGTAAGAATGATGACACGTCTTATTTATCAGCTATATAACAAAAGTTTTCCTGAATTGTTAAAGGAGCGTGTTTTTAAGCCTGCTAATTTTCAAGAAACAGGTTGGAGAGTTCAGCGAGATGAAAATTTAGTTGGCGTTGTTAATAATCCAAATGAAGACGCAATTAGTGAAATTGTTACGGTAGATGACGGTACTGAAAAAAATCTGTTTGTCTCAGCTAGAGAATTTGCTTATTGGGGCAATCTTCATTTAAACCAAGGTGTGATAAACGGTAAGCAAATTGTTCCAAAAGAAGTTATAAAAATCGCTACGAGTTTGCAGAGTCCAACATATGTAAATAAAGAGCTACCACAAAATGGCTTGTTTTGGTTCGTTCAAAATGAACCTGCACAATTAAGCGAACTTGGTGAACGTGTTCCAAAAGGGTCATATCAAATATTAGGGATTACTGGACCGACTATTTTAGTAATACCTGAATATAATGTAGTTGTTGCAAAAATGTATAACAAAAGATATAACTACGGCGGTGATAATTACTTATATTATTTACGTGAATTTAGTAATTTAGTCGCTGATACATTTAGTAACGGTAATAGGGCATAATTACTCCTATAACAAAAAGGAGTGATTGTAAGTGAAAGATAAAGTGAACAAAAATAAAAAACAAAATATAAAAGATGTAAATACAGAGCAAAATGCAATTTATAGCGATCCTAAAGATGCAGCTAATATGCAAACTGTACCGCAGCCGAAGGATTTTGATGAAATTGAATATTAATTTTTCATCCGACTATATGATGAATGAAAAATACGTCTTAAGTCTCATCACATATAAGAAATTATTTGATAACATATATACATAAGCATTCGAAAATGGCTTATCTTAACAAAGCTTTCTTTAGAAACATCTGATATAACCTGCAAAAGACACTTCTTTATGAAGTGTCTTTTTGTGTATATGAACTTAATTACCATTTTCCGTACAGTATCTTGCAATTTACGATGGATATACTAACTGTGAAAATCTATGTCAAGATAAAAGAAGGGGACAGTTAGTATGAAACAAACTTCTATAAATCCGTTACTAATTGTTCTAGGTACAATCATTGTTCAAATTGGCCTTGGAACAATTTATACATGGAGTTTATTTAATCAACCCCTTGTAAGTAAGTTTGGATGGAATCTTAATTCAGTAGCGATAACTTTCTCTATAACAAGTTTTTCTTTATCATTCTCAACTTTATTTGCAGCAAAATTGCAGAAAAAATTAGGACTTCGGAAACTTATTGCTACTGCAGGAATTGTTTTAGGACTCGGCTTAATACTTAGTTCACAAGTTTCTTCCTTACCACTCTTATATTTATTAGCTGGTGTCGTTGTTGGTTATGCGGATGGAACAGCTTATATTACATCACTATCTAATTTAATTAAATGGTTTCCAAATCGGAAAGGGCTTATTTCAGGTATATCTGTATCAGCTTATGGAATGGGCAGCTTAATCTTTAGATATATAAACGGAAATCTTATCGATAATCTTGGTGTATCACAAGCATTCTTATATTGGGGCATTATCGTGTTACTTTTAGTATTAATCGGATCGTTCTTCTTACGTGAGGCAATTGTAAGTAATGCTGTAACTGAAACATTGCACAATGACTATACTCCGCGTGAAATGATGCGAACGAAACAAGTATATCTGCTATTTTTTATGTTATTCACCTCGTGTATGGGTGGTTTGTATTTAATCAGTATGGTAAAAGATATCGGTGTACAACTCGTTGGACTTAGCGCAGCAACCGCTGCAAACGCCGTTGCTATGATTGCAATTTTTAATACAGTAGGTAGAATTATTCTTGGGACGTTATCAGATAAAATCGGCCGAATGAAAATTGTCTCTGCAACGTTTATTATTATAGGATTGTCAGTCTTTACTTTAAGTTTTATTCCGCTAAATTACGGAATCTATTTTGCTTGTGTAGCAAGTGTCGCCTTTTGCTTCGGCGGTAATATAACTATATTCCCAGCTATTGTCGGAGATTTCTTTGGATTAAAAAACCATAGTACAAATTACGGGATTGTCTACCAAGGTTTCGGATTTGGTGCGCTTGCAGGATCATTTATTGGAGCGATACTCGGGGGATTTCAACCAACTTTCATTATAATCGGTGTTTTAAGTGTTATTTCCTTCATTATTTCAATATTAATCCGCCCACCAAATGTAGAAAAGAAAAAGGAACTAAAACATTTACATCGGAAATTAGCTTAATTTTAAAAAGAGTCCTCATGTTAGGGCTCTTTTTTATTCCATTAACTTTGCTTCTTTACGAACTTATTAAAGACAGGACAATTTCATTATAAAATTGAATAGATAAGTAAAAAGGAGCGTGACACTTAAAATGAAAATAGTACAGCAGTGGGTACAAGAAGATAGTGATTACATAAGAGAGAAAGTAATTGAATACAATCAAAAATATCTTGCAGATGAAGAAAAAACACCTTCAGAAAAGGTTAGTTTCATAGTAAGAAATGAAAAAGAAGAAATAGTAGGTGGGGTAACGGCAATAACTTTTTGGCACCATGTACACGTTGACTTTCTATGGGTTTCTGAAGAATATAGGCATGAAGGTTACGGAAGCAAGTTAATAAAGCTTATTGAAGAATTTGCAATTGAAAAAGGGTGTAGGTTAATTAATTTAGATTCTTTTAGTTTCCAAGCACCTGATTTTTATAAGAAACATGGATATAAAGTAATTGGAGTAAGTGAAGATCATCCGAAAGGACATAATCATTATTATTTAGAAAAACGGTTAAAAAGTATATAGAATTTGTTAACGTTAGTATTTGAAATACAAATGCAATAAGGGCGAGGTTATTATTAATTTCAGTATTAATTGAATCAATTTTTATACTAAAACTGCAAGAACGTACTTTGGATAATCTTCCTAAGGTACGTTCTTTTTTTATATCAGTAGCCTATTCTTATTAACTCCAACAATAGCGGTAAAGGCAAGACTTAACTAACTTATATATATTAAAAGGAGTTAATGGTAGAATGAATAGAAGGCAGAAAATTCCTTTTATTTAAAATAGAGGAGGTACATATGAAAAAAGTTAATGTTACATACGCGATTTTGTACGATAAAACTAATGAAAAGATCTTAATGGTAAAAAACAAAGGGGAAAATGGTTCTTATTATACATTACCAGGTGGCGCAGTTAAACTAGGAGAAACATTAGAAGAAGCAGTAATTCGAGAAGTAAAAGAAGAAACAGGGTTACATATAAACGTAAACGGGATTTGTTCTATCAGTGAAGCCTTTTTCGAGGAAAGAGATCATCATGCAATTTTCTTTAATTTTCTAGGCGAAATAATCGGCGGGGAGACATATATATCAAGGCCAAAAGAAATCGAAGAGATTACTTGGATGGAATTACATATAGCAGCACCATATTTACGCATACCAGAACATTTACTATATTTATTACAAAAGAAAGAAACAGTACCTTATTTTTTTAACGGAACAATCGTTCATCAATCTTCATAAAAATATTATCTCATGTAAGGCGGGGGAAACATGGAGTTTATCGTTAATCACAAACAATTCACTCAAGCACTTTCAGAAGTCAACAAAGCAATATCAACAAAATCTTTAATTCCTATATTATCTGGTATAAAAATAACTGCAGATCAATCTGGAATTACTTTAATTGCAAGTAACTCAAATATTTTTATTGAAAAATTCATTCCTGTTTCAATTGAAGACGAAAAGATTGCAACTATTTTAAAGGTAGGAACTATTGTTGTACCTGCAAAGTATTTCATTGAAATAATAAAGAAAATGCCAAGTGATATCGCAATAAAAAGTAAGAATGAGCAAACTATTAAGATACAATCAGAAGAAATCACATTAAGTTTAAATGGATTTCCTGCAGATGAGTTTCCGAATGTACCGCTTATAGACAATCATGCAGAAATCAAGGTAGAGACAGAGCAATTGATTGAAGTATTTAAACAAACAGTCTTTGCGGTAGCAAAAAATGAATCTAGACCTGTTCTTACTGGGGTGCATATAGAGTTATCTAATAATAAGTTAATTTGCGCTGCAACTGACTCACATAGACTAGCGATACGCGAAACATTACTTTCCTCAGATGTAAAAGCAAATTGTATTGTACCAAGCGCAACCATTAGTGAACTTCTAAAATTAATGAACAGCAATTCGGAATTCGTATATATCTACCTTTCAGAGAGTCATATTATATTTACGCTCGGAACAACTACATTATATTCAAGACTAATTGAAGGGAAATATCCTAATATTTCTAACCTTATTCCAAATGATTTTAAAACGATTATTAACATAGATAGAAAAAAGATATTACAAGGTGTAGACCGATCAAGTTTATTAGCAAGTGAATGGGCTAATAACAATGTTAACTTAGAAATCATAAACGAATCCACAATTAAAATTTCTTCAAACGCTTCTCAAATTGGGAAAATATCTGAAACGCAACAAATAGATGCGATTCAAGGTGAAAAACAATTAAATATATCTTTCGATGGGCGTTTTATGGTTGATGCTTTAAGAGCAATAAAAGAAGAAACGATTACTTTAAGTTTTGGAGGTTCTATGCGACCGATATTGATTGAAGCAGGAGAGCAATCTGCAGCAGTACATCTTATATCGCCAGTAAGAGCTTATTAAGGATAGAGGAAGGGATTAATAGACAAAGCAGCAATGGTAATCTGAAATACAAAGCAAAATAATAATAACCTGAATATAAAAGCCATAGATTAATCGATATGGGGTGAGTACGATGAAGAAAATAATTGTTTTACTCATTGGTATAGTTTTAATTATTTTTGCTTTTTATCAATACAACAAAAAAGACTATGCAGCTAAAAGTACTAACTTGTATGTAGAAAACTTTAAAGGGGAAAATGATTCAATAAAAATACAATCTGCTATTAATAAAGCAGAGTCTAGTAAAATTAAAACTGTATTGCTTGATGATAAAAAGTATAAAATCACGTCACCAATCATTGTTAAAAAAGGTGTGAAATTATTATTTGGTTATGGATCCCAATTTGTAGTTGAGGGAAACTTTAGAGTTTTAGAACTAGAGAAAAACGCATCCATTGAAGGAGCGTATATAACTATTGACGATCCTAAATTTAACTCTGAAGTTATTTATTTAGACGGTAAAAATAAATATTATAACACTTGGAACAAAACACAAATAAAAGATATAAATATTATCAATTGGACGGAAACGAATAAAGGTACCGGAATTTCTTTATACTCTGCTGGAAAAGAAAATGAAATTTCGTTTGTTAACTTCGAAAATATTAAAGTTGTAGGAATGGAAACTGGACTGAAATTAGTAGCGAAAAAACCGAGCACCGGACAAGCTTGGATAAATGCCAATCGTTTTATGAACTTTTCTTTAGAAGACTGTGTAAATATGATTTATATGGATAGTCAAGTAACTACGCCAAATGAAATTAGTGGGAATCAATTTACAAACCTTCAAATACAGCCTTCAAATAAAACAAAAAGCATTATACAGGTAAGTGGTCAACATAATGAATTTCATGGGATGGTGTGGGATTTAAATAAAATAAAACATGAAAACGAACTCATTGAACTGACTGATAAGAGTATGAATACAGTGGTTGAAATGTCCAGTGTACCAGCAAATAGAGTATTAGATAGTGGGAGATCCAATATAGTGAAATAAGTTTAAATACAGAAAAAAGAGCGAATTCTTTATAAGAGGATTCGCTCTTTTTATATTTTAAAATTAAATTTCCTTCCACCAAGCGGATAAAGGATAGTCTGTAGATTTTAACGTAATAGATTCGCCAATTTGTGGCGTTGTAATTTTAACTCCTAAACGGTTAGCTTCTTTCGTAACACGTTCTATCGGGTCACTCCATTCGTGTAATGCTAACGTAAAAGCACCCCAATGAATCGGAAGAAGTAATTCTCCTTTAACATCAATATGAGCTTGTACCGTTTCTTCAGGCAACATATGAATAGCAGACCACCTCGGATCATATTGCCCGCATTCCATTAATGTAAGATCGAATGGACCGTATTTATCACCAATTTCCTTAAAGTGAGGGGCATAACCGCTATCACCACTAAAGAAAATTTTAGTCTCTTGACCAAGAATAAGCCATGAACACCATAATGAACGATCTCTATCTGTCATACCACGTCCAGAGAAATGCCTTGCAGGCGCACATACTAACTTAATATTATCAAACGTAATTTCGTCCCACCAATTATGCTCACTAATTTTACTAGGTGAAACACCCCATTTAATAAGATATTGTGCAACTCCAGTTGGAACATAAAAGTGTTTTGCGCGATTTTTTAACTGCATAATACTTTTGTAATTCAAATGATCATAGTGATTATGAGAAATGATAATCGCATCAATTTCTTGAAGGTCATCACGTTCTAAAGAAAAAGCACCACTATAACGCTTACTATTAAACAAGGGAAATGGGGAAGAGGCATCTCCAAACATCGGGTCTAATAACAGTTTTTTACCTTCTATTTTCAAAAGAGAAGCAGAATGGCCAAACCATGTAACACTCTCTAACGCTTCATTATCTTTATTTGATAAAACAACAGGCAAATCCTTTATAGGACGCAGCTTTGATTTTATTTTAAAGTAATCCGTCATTAAACTTATAATATCTTTCGGTTTAAAACTCATATCAGTATGAATTTGATTTGTATATTTCTTATTCATTCGTTCTCCTTTTTACGATTAACAATTTACGTATGTTGTTATTGTAGCTATTTGTAGTTTAAACTATATTATTTTACCTTTCATCTAAAATGCCTTGTATTTCATAAATCCGTCAAATTCATTATTTGTATCTATAAAGTACAAATCGCATAGCAGCAGCTAAGACAAATATTAAGTACATGTAAATTGTTTTTATTTAGTAAATTCCTTCTTATACGCAACAAAGAACATATGTTTCATTGTATGTTATAGAAGAAAATATGTCTCTAATAAAAGAAAGGAAGGAGAGGATGTAAGTGCACATAGAGCGAAAAAAGAAATCAAAATGTAAACTATCAAAATCTGAGGTAACGCAGCTATATGCAGAGGGGAAAAGCACCTCAGAGATTGCTACACTTGCTAATGTGTCTGCAAGGTATATTCGTATGGTTTTATCAGACAGCAACGTCCCAAGGCGCGCTATAGGGAGTTGGAAGAGAAAGTATGACATAAAAGAAAATTATTTTAAAACTTGGTCAAATAATATGGCTTATATTTTAGGATTTATAGCAGCTGACGGCGTTATACAAAAAGAAAATCAATGCGTCAGTATATCACAAAAAGAAAGTTATATTTTAGAAGATATAAAAAAAGAATTAAACACCAACCAGCCACTTTATCAAAACAAAAAAACAGACGTATATATGCTAAACATTAATAGCAAAACAATAAAAGACGACCTTATGAACATACATGGAATCATGCCATGTAAATCATTAAATATTAAATTTCCATTCGTGCCTGAAGAATATTTACATCATTTTGTTCGTGGATATTTTGATGGGGATGGTTACGTCAAGTATGAAACGTATACAGTAAGCTTTGTAGGAGGATCATATAGCTTTATGAATTCTTTAAATCAGGTACTACAAAATCACAATTTACCAGCCGATTTACTAAATCAAAATAAACATTATCGCGTCATTTTAACCGGGAGAAAATCAATACAACTATTTTCAAATTGGATTTATAAAGACAAAGATATTTATTTGCATAGAAAATATGAAGAATTTCAGAAAGAAAGTCTAAGTCTAGATCAATTAAAAGATCGAAACCTAAAAAGAACCCAATCTGCTGTTAAGCAGAGAAAACAAAATTTCCTTAAGGAATATATGAAAAATAAATGTATCGCTAAAACTTGTTCCATTTTAGAAATAAAGGAACAAACTTTTAAAAGTTGGTTAAAAAATGATAATCAATTTAAAAAAGACTATGAAAGAATTCATTCATTATAAAAATACAAAAAACCTTAGTATATCTATGCTAAGGTTTTTAATTTGAGATTATTAGAGGATACTTATTTTCGTTTATAGAAGTTAGTAAATACATAAATCTTACAATGAATTTACTAGTAAGGGAGGGGTTATGAAGTGTTTACTAATAATATTCCGGAGAATATATTACATACAGCTTATGAAGCTAAAATGATTTTCTCTGGAGATAATTCGCCATCTATAAAAATAAAAGGAACGAAACTTCAATATTTACTTGTAATGCTTCATCTTGGATCAGTAAAGATTTAGTCTTATTGTTTAATGAAAACGATAAATCTTTAAAAGAATACTTTGCCAGCAGCAGATACTCAAAAGAAATTACTTATGAAGAGTTTTTTATCTGGTGGTATCACTTTTTCTATACAAAAGTAACTGAAGAATTAATAAAACAAGGTGTAATTATAACAAGCACAAAAAAAATCAAACGTACATAATCCATCAATAACTTTAAATTAAAGTGCTAATACACTTTTACAAATGTAGCAGCTAAATCGATAAATAATTATTAGTAAATAGAGGATAATCTGAAATCAAAACCTAACATTAAGAAAATGAAATGTTTAAAGGGGAGAAGAGCCTTGCAAAAGAAATTTATCAATCCAGAAACGATGCCACCAACTTTTGGATACTCGCATGTAGTCGAAGTTACAAACGCTAAACGAACAATTTACATATCTGGACAAGTAGCGATTAACACTGACGGTCAAATAGTTGGAATTGACGATTTAGCTACACAAACGCGACAAGTATTCGAAAATATTAAAAGTGCATTGGAAACTTCGGAATTAAAATTTAATGATGTAGTCAAATTAACATTTTTCTTAACAGATATTTCTCAAATGGCCATTGTGAGAAATATTCGAGATCAATACATTGACACTAATAATCCACCAGCAAGTTCAGCTGTAGAAGTTAGAAAGTTAATTAACGATAACTTATTAATTGAAATCGAAGCAATCGCTGTAGCAAACTAGTTATAAAAAAATATTCGTCATCATAATACAATTCGTTTAAAATGAACAGATTAAACGAATTGTATTTTTATTATTTAAAATCTAATTTATATCCGAAAATATTATTATCAATAGCTAATAAAGCGAATAAATACATAACCAATCACACATTACTAATTCGGTGGAAAAGGGGATCATAATAAACACAACTAAAACTTAGTAAGTTTATTACTTTTTTACAGTTAACATAATATATATTATAGGTAGTTAAAGAAACAAAGAGATATCAGGTATCAAAAGCCAAGTAAACTATACTTAATGAGACGAATCAGAGATTTTTAGTGAGATTCACATGAAATCTTATATAAACAAATTTCTTCAGTTTTTATCGTTTTTATTTGTTATAAATTCATCACAGCAAATTCAAATCAATAATCCATTAATAATTATCGAATCAAAAACATTTTTGATCGACAAGAAATTTTTTATACAGAAAAATTATTTCTATACAAAATATAAATTAATAATTATATTTTATGTTTTACTTTATGAATTTATTGCTATTTGCACACGTTTTACAACTTCACATTATTTGTTGTTATTTCTGTTATTTAGGCTTGACTTTCATTACACTCATTGTTTTTTTATTCTAGTTAACATAACACTTATTTTTAAAATAAAAAAATCCTCCTCACCTTCAGGAAGATTTTTTATTTGCTATTATTTTATTTATATCTTCTAGTAACAATCCCAATTGTAAATGACATTGGAAAAATCTAGATTTAACAGCTCTTCCTTACGTATAAAGAAATTAGCAACCCCAGAATCGCCCCACATAATATTTAATGAATCGTCTGTATCAATTTGCAGCAATAATATGTCATGTTGCTGGTATTTTTCTTCCCATTCTCTCGGATCTGTCTGTGTGAAAAATGGATATCCACCAATTTTATGTCCTTGATCTTTACATAAATCATCATACAGTTCGCCTAATTCTGTATTATTTTCTTCATCAACAATTTCTTCCCAATCAATGTTATCACTAAAAATCATTTCAAATCGATAATCTCTTGGTGTTACTGGTTGATAAGCTAACTCAAAATTCAGTTTTGCTGCTTCAGGTATGATAAAGTCTTCTAATTCTAAAGTGTTTAAATAACTAAAATCAGTAATTACCTTATTTAAATCTTCTATAATTGTAGAATGATAAATAATTCGAAAGTCTTTTTGGATTGTTGGATGATCAAAATCTGCTCCATAAAGCTCATCATCAGCACTTACGAAAAACTGTAACATTCCCTTTTGAGGCATATATTCAACATGCGGAATTTCTTCAAAGTTTAACTGCGCAAGTAGCATCATAGGTTGTCCATTTGAGTCTTTAGGATGCTCTTGATCTATAGGTAAATACGGATAACCACCAAACTTACTCTCAAAAAGTGTTGTCTCTGCTAATGTTCCAGACACTTTAACATACGGTTTTATACTTTCTTCTAAAATACTACGATACTGCTCTAGTTCTGTCGGAATTTGAAGTTGATACGTATTCTTCATCACATTTGCCTCCCTTTAGTAATGAATTGAAAATGCCTTACTTAATTATATAGCAAGAAATAGCTTTGTGAAAAATTGTTAAAAGTCCGTTTTCACCCTCGTTTTTTGCGCACTTGGTGGACAAAGTAAATTATGTTCTAAAACCTTTTTATTAATAGTTCGAATTAAATCCGCTGCTTCTGCCGTATTTGTATTTTCTTTTAGTCTTTCTTTTAAATCGTCAATTTCTTTTGAAAGCTCAATCCACCTAGGCAAAACATGATTATTTGCTAAAGTTCTATAAAGTTGCTTTTCAGGATTGTAAGAAAGATCTTTATCGAGATTAAGAGGTTTACCTTTACCAGGTAAATTATCAAATGACCCTTTCTTTTCTGCCTCTTTAACGATAGAACTAATATGATCCTCATACGTATAGGACCAAACTTTTTCATCTTTTACTAAAATCTCTTGCTTTTTTAGTTTTTTATCTAGTTCTTCTTGATTCATAGCTTCTCTCTCCTTTTTATTTTTTAGTGTCGTTTTTGTAAATTCCAATGCCCTTAATCCTTCGAATAGCTTTTCTCGCCACCACACGCTACCATGATCGCCTTGAAACTCTTCATAAGTAATTTGGTATTCCTTTTCTTTTAAAGCTTTATACAGACGTCTATTAGCCGTTAAAAGAGGTTTGTTTTCAAGTTCTCCTACTGCTATGTAAGAATAGAGATGAGTCGCATTAGAATCTATTGATTAAATTTGATTTTCAATCCAAGGAATTTGATTTTCATAATCATCTTTTTTCCAATGTACGGATCCAGACATTGACAACACATTTCCGAAAACATGTGGATTTTGAAGTGTTGCATAAAAAGCTGCTAAGCCACCAAGACTGAAACCAGCAATTGTTGTATGTTTTGCTTCTTGATGCACACCACGGAAGTAATTCCTCCTTGAAAAATGCATTCATTTTATCATTATAAGTTAGCCCTTCTAATCGATCGACAGGATCTATAGCAACAGCAATACAAGATGGGATTTCATTTTTGTAAATTAAATAATTAAGTGTTTTTGCGATTGGAAGGTTATGAATGAATGAATTCCCATCAAATACAATGAGAAGTTCTTGAAGATGTGAAGTGTGAGAATAATCATGAGGCGTATAAATATGAATTTTACGTGTGTTATTTAAAATCGAACTATAAAAAGAATATGTTTCAATCTTTCCGGATGGATAATCATTTGAAGGAAAACGACTGCTATACTGCACGTCCATACCTATTTTTAACACAGACGCTTTATTGGTACCTTCTCCATCACCTCTCTTTCTCCTTTGTAGTATTCTATATGTAGTTTTTTCATTAGAATCCCTATATAAAAGTAGTCGTAAGTTATGTGTTTAGAGAAGTTATTGATTAGAAAGATGATCAATTGCTTGAATAGAAAGTTCCAATGATTTTATTCTTCTTTCTAACAGTGTTCTTTGAGGACTCCCAAGCTTTGACTTAACATAAATCTTTTCAATTGATGGCAACAAACCAATTAGAACATTTCGAGCGTCTGCTAAATCCTCTTGGGTGTAATGATGGGTTTCTTGATTCCAAATACTTTCTAACATAGCTAAGCCGATACTAGCTGCTTTGAGTCTTTTTTTCACTAATGTAGTATTTGCACCTTTTTGAGTCATCTGAGATAGTGCATTTTCAAGTTTACGGATTGTTGACTGTAAAGACTGTATGGATTCTACTTTATCTACATTTGATACGTTTTTCATATTAAACCTGTCCCTTCTTCGTTTCTAAATTAGTTTTCTTGATATTTGATAATACCATTTAGAAGCGAATTTTACTCGAAATATTTGAGTTGGACATGAATTGGAAGGAAAACAGCTAACAAGCTTCTATCTCCTCCCTCTTACATATTTTATATGTACTTCTTTTTTCTCGTTAAAATACCTACATGGACAAGGTATTAATATTGTATATTTTATGAACAAAAAACGTACAAACAGCATCACTTGTACGTTTTAATTTTTATTCAGTAAGATAATAAAGTAATAGCTTACGGGTTTTTTCATAATTCATGAAATCTCTATATAAAATGGGATAATTTATAATCTCTGTTTCTAGAAAACGATATTGCGGAAACCACTCAAAAAACGATTTTCTTAGCCACTTAATTTGATTAAACACAATCTCCTGTTCATTATTATTAAGCACGTAACTTAAAGTACCTGCTGTATGCATCCAATAATAATTTAAATCAGCGCTTATACAATCATCTTCTGTAAACGTATTATTAAAATCTTTTCTTATTTTTCGAATGTCACAATTCGGAAACGGTTTATACAGTGGACTAGGCATGTTCTGCAATTCATTAAAAATAACCTTTTTACCTACCACCCCTTTATTTCTCTAGCCAATTTAATAAGTTTTCATAATGATATTGAGCATCGATATACCCAAGATTATATAAATTAACGAGCTTTTCCTTATTTCTTTCTATTCCGCTTATAGGAAGCTGTACACTTGGTTGAATTACATAAAAATTATCTTTTTGTTCTTCTTGATTCATATAAGATATCGTCTCGTTATAAAAACGATAATGGTCTACTAAATTCTCTGCGATTTTCGGATATTTTCTATATAGAATTTTAGCTAGACCAGAAAATTTATTTCGCTGCTTCTCGTATCCTTCTGGCTTTGTCATAATTACAACGTTCTTTTCATAACCATCAGTTTGAGCTTTTAAAACTGGTATAGGATCTATAATTCCTCCATCTAGTAATTTTCGATTATCATATTCTACAGCAGGTGCTATAAACGGCACAGAGCTGGATGCACGGATGATTTTTAAAATATCATTTCCATGTTCTGTTTTATTATAATAAACAGCTTGTCCTGATTCGCAATCAGTCGTCCCTATAACAAATTGTTCATTACAGTTTAAGAAAGTTTGAAAATCAAATGGAACAATTTTATTAGGTACTTCATCAAATAAAAAGTCCATTCCAAATAATTCACGTTTTCGAATTAAATTTCGATAAGATATATACCTGTAATCTGATACTAGCTCTGTATTTACTTTCTTATTTCTCCCTTGTTGACGCGACAAATAGGTTGCTCCCATACAGGCTCCAGCTGATACGCCGACTACATATGGAAAGAATAAGTTCTTTTCCATGAAATATTCGAGTACACCTGCAGTATATAAACCTTTCATTCCTCCGCCCTCTAATACTAAACCGATATTCTTCATTCTATATCCCTCTGCTTCTTTTTTCTTAATTTCATATTAGCATAAGATTTTAAGATGAGGTTATATAAACTAATTACAACAATAACCAGAAACTACTAAAGTAATGTGATAATATCTTTGTGAGTAACATGTTACAATATAAGTAATTCATTCCACATATATTAAAGGAGGAATTTAATATGGGTTTATTTAGCGGTATTTTAGGAAATGCATCAAATACGAGTTCTGAAAGTGTAGAACGTGATTTAGAGAAGATTATGCTAGACGATGAAAAAGTAGAGCATGCTTATAAATTAATTCGTGATCTAATCGTATTTACAAATCGTCGTCTTATATTAGTAGATAAACAAGGAGTAACTGGCAAAAAAACAGAATACCATTCTATTCCTTATAAAAGTATTACACAATATAGCATCGAAACGGCTGGGCATTTTGATTTAGATGCAGAACTTAAAATTTGGGTGTCTAGTATGGAGGAACCAATTACGAAAGAATTTAAAGGTGACGATAGTATTTTAAGCATTCAAAAAGCGCTAGTAACCTTTACGACAAAGTAGTGGTTTTTGTATCTTTATTCATTTTCGAAATTACTAACCCGAGTATTTTGGAAGAACATACATTATTTTTGTATATTTAATCTAAAATAACATAAAAAGGTAAAGCGTATTTTAAATGCTTTACCTTTCTTTTTTGTAATAAACAAGTGTAGTTTTATCATTTAATTTCTTTATTACTTCTGTTCTTTTATACCCCATTTTCTCGTATAGAAAACAATTTCTTTCTTCTTCTAAAATCGTAGCAAGTTCAAAACTTCGTGCTTCTGGAAACATTTCTTCAATTAAAATAAGTACCTTCTGAGCAATTCCTTTCCCTTGATAGATTGGATGAATAAACATTGGACTAATCCAAAATTTATAAGGTAGTTCTTTTGCGGATATACATATCGCTCCAACAAGTTTCGAATCTATTATCACCTTATAAAAATTACTGCTGGGATTATTTATTCTAAAAATAGTTTTTTCAATAGTTTCATTTGCTGGATTTGTTTCATAGTCTTTATATTTATGTAATAAAGAGCTAAATGAGTCTATTTGCATTTGAAATATAACTTCTGCATCAGTTTCTGTCACCTTTTCTAATATAATCTCCATGTTACCAATTTAGACGCTTTCTTAAAGAAGTAATATGAGCGGTATGGTGACGACCATGCCATGCATATAGTCCTATTGCAACAGCAAGTTTTGTTTCACCAGTTTCAGGATGGTTAAATGTCTTTTCTAAATCTTCAATTTCTAGAGAATATAAAAGATTAACCCATCTTTTATGTAATGAATCTAGCATTACTAGTGAAACATCTACCGGTAATTTTGAATCAGGTAACTCTGCCCATTTCTCTTCTTTATACGGCTTAATAGTTGGATTCTTTTCTGTCAGTGCTAATTTAAAGCGTATGTAGCTATTCATATGGCTATCAACGACGTGATGAACTACTTGACGTACAGTCCAACCTCCAACGCGATATGGTGTATCTAACTGCTTCTGATCTAAATCTTTAATTGCCCTTGTTAGTTCATTAGGTAAATCTTCAATTTCTTGAATCCATGTATCAATCATTTCTTCAGTTATAGGACGTTTGTATGTAAATTGGCCAATTGGATAACGTAAATCATTCATGAATAAGTCCTCCTTATTATAAGTGTGAAGTATTTCTCCAAATATAGTGTACAAACTTCACATGTTCTCCATTTAATTCTACAGATGTTATATCTGATTCGTTTTGATAAGAAGAAAATCCGCTTTTTTCTAGTACAATTTGAGATGCGAGATTATTAGTGGTTGTTTTAGCATAAACTTCAGTAATTTCATTATTTTCCGCTACATCTAAAATTAATTTTACGGCTGCTGTTGCAACTCCTTTTTTAGTAAATTTTTCTCCGACCCGATACCCGAGCGAACTAATTCGAGTTTCCGTATCTATATCTACTAAATTGATTCGCCCTACAATTTCTTTTTCTTCATTACGAATTAAATAAAAATAAGAATCTCCATCTGCCTGTTCTATTAATAAATCGTCTAGTAGTTTTTGGAAATATTCAAATTCAAAATATTTCGAGCCACGATTTGGTACCATTGTTTCAAAAAAAGATTTATTTGTAAGTTCAAACGTAAATAAATCCTTAGCATCTTGTTTCTTTAGTTGCTCTATGTATATTTCCATTCCGTATTCTCCTTCTTGATTTACTAACTGTTATACATTCTTTTTTAATCAATTATATTCCTGCTATTTCTTTCGATTAAGTAATACAGATAGTAGCACTTTCGGATGAAAGAGATGAAATGGACTACGAATTAAATTCATCACTCGTACTAACCGAATATAAACATCAGAATTACTTGCGGATAGTCGATATATTTGCTTCGTATACCATAGTTGAAATTTTTGTTTTGTAGTTAATTCTCTCTTTAGTTGCGGGTGACGTGATATTTCTGTTGTTGTCATATCCCAAGGAGTTTCTATTATAGTAGCTGCCTTTTTATAAAATTGTTGTGTAAATGTTTTATCAAGTTGTTTTCTATCTTGCAAAAGTAATTGTAATTGGTGAGCCTCCATAGCAGCAACTGATACGCCTTGGCCGAAAACGGGATCAAAACGACATTGCGCATCTCCAATAACTAATAATCCTTCTGGTACATTATTCACTAAATCAAATCGCCGGCGTACTTGATAAGGAATTTTGTATGTCTTTATATCAGTAATTCCCTCAGCCTTATTTAAGAAGTCTGTAACATTAGAAATTGATAGATTTTCAGCAAAATCATAAAACTCATCATCTGTTTGTGGTGCTTTCTCATTTGCGTATCCACTAAAAGTAACAAAATAACGATTATCTTCTATCGTTTGAATAAGAACGCCATAAGGGTTATCAGGGAAACTAGGAGACATTAGCATATTACAACAGTCTAACTCCTCATTTTCTTTAAGTTTGAACATTTTCGTTGCGTAAAATAAATCAATACGAACTTTCTCTTCTTGTACTTTAATTTCGTATTCTCGTAGCCACTCTATACTTTTTGAGCCAAACCCACTCGCATCAACTACAAGATCCGCATGAACTTCTTCTTGTGTGTTTGTCTCTAAATATTTAACTTTTACTCCACACACTTTGTTAAGCTTTGCATCTACCAATAACTCTTTAACCAATGTTTCATATTTAATAGTAATATTTGAAATTTGATGTATTCGTTTTTGAATATGCCATTCTAGCAAAGGACGACTTTGTTGAATCATATGTACTTCCCCTATGAACGGTTGTTTCCATAGACCGAATTGATGCCATTTCAAATCACGCGTAAAGTTGTTTATAATACTACCCGCTTCTATTAATTCATTCGTAATATTAGGAAACAATTCTTCAATTGCGTTTTCTCCACCTTTTAATAACACGTGAGGATGATTACTTTGTGGAACTCTTTTTCTCGAAGACTTTCCATCCCATCTTTCATCAGCTTCTATAATGATTACTTCTTTAAAAGAAGTTGATAATGCTTTTGCTGCAAACTTTCCTGCCATACTTCCACCAATAACGATAGCCTTATTAAACATATTTTCCCCCTTAATAAAAAGAGATCCTGCCTTGTATGAATGAAACAGGATCTTAAACTAATTAACTTCTTTATCATTATACTTAAAATACATCAGTAAATTGCAACATTAAAATTAAAATACCTAATCCCCATACGTAATACGCGAATACTTTTAAGGAGTGACGTTTTAAATATTGAATCATCCATGAAACGGCTATGTATCCAAAAAACGCTGCTGATAACGTTCCGACAATTAAAGATGTACTAGAAATAGATTCTGCTTTCCCTTGAAAAACGTCTACAAATTGCAAAATGATAGCTCCAACGATGGCTGGTGTCGATAGTAAAAAAGAAAAGTAAGCAGCAGTTTCACGGTCTAATTTTCTCCATAATGCAGCGACAATTGTCATTCCAGAACGGGAAATGGCTGGAAAAATAGCAGCAGCTTGAAATGAACCGATAATTAATGCGTCTTTATATGTTATGTCATCCATTTTTTTACGACCATTCTTTTGTTTATCTGCCATGTAGAGAAAGAATCCGGTCACTAAAAACTCCCAACCGATCGTGATTCCTGTTTTTGAAATATCTTCAAAGAAGTCTTTAAACAATAAACCAATTACAACTGCGGGTATTGTCCCAACGATAAGTAATAACATGAGCTTTGAAAATGGGTTTTTAATTAAATATATAAATTCTTTTTTGTAATAAATAAAAACCGCAAGTAAAGTCCCAATATGCAGCATCGTATCTAAAAATAAGCCAGCCTCATCTAATCGGAACAAATGCCTTCCTAAATAAAGATGTCCGGTACTACTGATTGGTAAAAATTCTGTTAAACCTTGAATTATACCTAGTATGAAAGCTTCTAACCAATTCATGATGGTCTCCTTTCTCTTTTGCTTGTACCAATATATGAGGGTTAAATTTTCGATATGAAAAAAACTATATTTCTCTATGAATTTACTTTTTATTTATGGATATATATGTAAAGAGGGTTAAGGAGGGTTATTATGTGGAAGCACACAAAATTCGGTAATGTATTACTTTGGGTGGGCCCTATCCTTGTATTTTTAGGACTATGTATGACAAATGTTATTTCAGATATTCCTTTCTTTGAGGGAAAACATAAAACGGTTGGTATTGTACTTATATTTATAGGTGTAATCTGTTTTGTTGCTGCTAATCATTTGAAAAAAGGAGAAAGATATGAAGAATAAATCTAAATAAAAAACAATCCTTGCATATTAGCTAGGATTGCTTTTTATTAATGTTGATTATTTGTAGAATACTTTATCAACGTTATATTTCGCTTTGTATTCATTAATGATATATGTTTCGTAAATTTCTCTTTCTGTTGGATCTTCTACGATACATGCATCAATGCGGTATACTTCATCACGGTGATTTTTAATTGGTGAAACATTATCTTCAAAATGCTTCTTAATACGTTGTCTAATTTTACGAGCTTTACCTACGAAAAGAAGTTCGTCATTAATATTGTAAAACATAAAAATGCCGCCTTTATCTCTAGGGAACAAGTGGAAATCAATAAATCCATTAATTGGAGTAATGATTGGCTCGTCTCCTTTAATAACTTGTTTACGTTCAGTAATTGAAACATCAGCTTCAGGAATATTAATTTTAATCAAGTTCATTCACGTCCTCTTTTATTATAAAGATAAATAATAGCATACATAAGTAAGAAAAGCTATGTTCAGAGGCATATTTCATTTTATAATTCAAATATTATAGGTGTATCATGTAAACTTTTCTTCCAAATCATATGATCACTGGATTCTCCCCAGTAATCTTTCAATACATAGCTAGGTTTTCCAAACTTTTTCATCCATATACTTTGCGCATTTTTATATCCACTATCTAAACAATATTCTGTTATCCCTCTGCTAAGTAATGTAAGAAACATTGTATGTAGTAATAAACTCCCTATTCCCTTTCTCTGATACTCCGGAAGTATGAATACAGTTCCTATTTCATACAAATTTTTAAGTACACCACCTGTACAACTATTAATCAATGTACTTGCTGGACCGATTTCGATTGTTCCAATGATTTTATCGTTACTTGTATCAATTGCTAATAAAAAGTAACGACTTTCTCCGTTACTATCAAAGTCACTTTTCAAATACTGCTTTTTTGAGTTAATTTCATTTTCTATGTCATCTAATAATTGTGACAATCCTTCATCTTTGTATGTATTCGTAATAACTATACGGAAAAATAAATATAGTTCATCTACATCATTCAAATTCGGTCTTCTAACTGCAACGTTAGTCATGAATTCAATCTCCAATCCTCATTATGCCATTGTCAATACAACACTTTATATAATCTATTCATCATTATTCTGCAAAAACCTGCATAAATCCAACAGTATAGAAAGCTCATTATAAATATTGATAAAATAATTTTTATATCCATAGTTGTATGAACAGCAGGACCAAGTACCGGAAAGTGGAAAACATCGAGAACAATCATAATACCTATAAGTAGACAAGTTGCTGAAAAAGAAACAATCCAAATTCTCCTCTTTAATTTTAAAAAGGATACTCCTAAGGCTAGACCTAATAAGCCTGTAGTAAAAGGAAAGACAATTAGTTCACTGGGCTCAATAATAAATAATAGAAAAATAGTAAGAATATAAGAAAGTATTCCCTCACGAATAGAATAGAAAATAGCAAAAAAAATCGGTAATGTCGAAAATGGACTAATGAGCAAACCTATACCAGGAACTAAGTTCCCAGCTGCTTGAAACATGGTGGTCAATGCACTCATCAAAGCTGTAAGTACTAACTTATTCGCAAGGGACAATTTTCTTTTATGAACAAAGCTCGTATCATGTTCTATCATCAGTTGATACCAATAACGTACAAACCAATTCATTAAAATACCCCCTAAAGATACCACATTCATTACTTTCTATATTATTCATACACTTATGGTTTATGAGTTGCTTTCTACTAGTTATAAATCACTATATAAAATAGATACTTATAGATTGAAGATGTTTAGGGGGACAAGTCAAGTTGTGCGTTTTGGAAGCAGAATAAACTCTTTATGTTTTTAAACTGAGAATTTATATCGTATCAAGGAATAATTTCAAAAATGGTACCTTTGTTATAATCAGTTACTTTCATAGAACTGTAAACTCCTAAATATAATTTAGTTTGATCCGAATTTGTTCCTAAACTCATATAATAAGCTGGTTGCGTACCAAAATCATAATTGGTTTCAATAGCATGAAAGTCAGCATGTTTACCGTCTGTACCTGCTCTAGTATAGGCTAAAACACCCTTAATTGGAGACTGAGATTCTCCTTTCTTGGCAAGGTCAGTAAAAACAACGCTACCTGTTAAATTTGGAATTGCATTTCCCATATATGGCTGAACTCCTGTAAGTGAAGTTCCTCCAAACTTATCTGTTCTAGAATCTTTATGAAAATAACTAAGTAGAGGCAGAATACGCTTCACTGAAGTTTGTATTGTTTCATCATAATAAACCATTGTTCTCTCATCCAAAGTCTGATTCTCAGAGCAATGTCGTATAAAAGAAGTAGGCAAATCCCCTTCCCATCCTCGCCACCCAAAATTGATAAACCCATCTTGATTGAGAGTTAACCTCATAAAATGCATTTGAACAAGTTCTGTTACCGGTATAGGTTTATATTGAACAAATGAAAAAATAGACTCTACAATATCTTGTCCGACATTTCCGGCGTATTTGATATATTGATTATAAAACCTTTGAAATGAAATGCCAGTTATATTACGTACTCCTTTTGCAATTACTGTAAGTGTTTCTTGTATAGATAAAGGAAGTTCATTAAAGCGTGTAACTACAGGAGGGTTATTTATAAATGTATTTTTACTTACATCGATTTCAATTATTTTTCCTGCTATTTCTAAATCATCTTGGCTTAAATTAAATGGATCATAACCTGATCCGCCATCTCCATTTGTAAAAACAAGTTTTCCAGTCTCAGGTGAAAAGTTTAAACTATTGACTCCGTTATGATTAAAAAATGGTCTTCTTACATTCAGTAATGTTCGTCGTTTTTGAGCTTGACCATTAGATTGTAAAGTCCATTCTTCCACTGTATCAATGTGATCATATTGCGTATTTCTATTAAACCACTTTAAATTTAACGTTTTAGGGTCACAAGGATTCGGTTTAAATTGCTCAGAAAATGCACCTGGCCCTTGAGTTCCAGCTACTGAATAATGAAGATAAAATAACCCATTTTGATAAAATTGTGGATGGAACGCAAGTCCAAGCAATCCGCGTTCATCATAACCGCTACTAGAAACACCTTCTTCAAATGTACCTAATTTAATAATTAGGTGACGAATATCTAAAAATGTCTTTATAACTCCGTCCCCTATGTAAAAAATCTCCCCTAATTGAGTTGCGATAAATAGTCTTTCGGTCGATTCACCTGGAAGTATCGTTGTTTTCAATACAGTTGGTAAATTTACGTTATGAACAATGGGTCGTAAACTAACTTTAACTTTTGTCAATTAACTGTACACCCCTTTTTCTTCTTTTTTATAGAAGAATATGATTAGAGTAGTTCTGTTAGTATCAAATAAGTCGCATTCCTTTTTATTACAATTTTGTATATAATATAATTATAAATAATCTGGGGGACGAACTATGATAATCGTACTACAAATCATCTTACCACTGATTTTCACAGTCTATTTATTTACCCTCTATCGTAAAGGGACGTATGGATCAGCTTCATTTCTTTTAGCAGTCATGATAGGAATTTTCGGTTTAGAGAATATTTTTCAGCATGCTAGTCTAACAGATCATGCTATTTATCCATATTGGGGCAGTTTGAAGGCTGTTGTTATCGTTTTATCAGTCGTATTTCTATTTAAAAAAGGTGGTTTAACAGAAAAATATTGATTTTTAATGCGTTACATATTTTCTTGTTAAATTGCTTTTATTTTATAAAAGAAGAAATATTTATGTAAAAACACGAAGGGATGTGTTACATATGTCTATAAATATTATTTCAATAGTATCTATCATAATATGGATTGTGTTAATTACAGAACTTATAAAACCTTCAAAAGAACAGAATGGACGAAAAATAGTAACTTTAGTAACTGCTGGTTCCGCATCAACACTTATTTTGACGGTTTCATTTATTCAAAATGTCCCGTTTTGGAATTGATAGTGATATAACTAACAAAAATATGTATAAATAAAAAGATTAGGATTTACTCCTAATCTTTTTATTTTTTGAGGTAACACCATATGCCCAGCAAGCTAAGGTCTTGAAATAGCCCCTAAACAAAATTTGAAATTTTTCTAAAGTTATTTATGTGAATTTAACTCGTTTTCAGGAACATATATGGTCCTTTTATAATTTGAAGTTCTTTTTAAGCTTCTTATATTTTCTATACGAACGCCTAACAATGTTTAACATAAAATACGGTATTTTAACCGGGAAAGGCAATTTATATATGAAAGGAAAATAAAAGGTGAAATATGCCTTTTCTAGATCTCTCCACTTACTATCTTCTTTTATTTTTAAGAAATCAGATACATCGACTACATATCCCCTTCCTTTTTCCATCATCACATTTTTCCCGTGAACATCACAAGGAGTTAACCCTTGTTCCCTCGCATACTCTAAAGCCTCATTAATATCAAGTATTACTTGCTTAGGAATTTTAATACCCTTATGAATAGCATCGTATAAGGTAATTTCTTTTAAACGTTTCAATACTATGAAATTTTCCCCTTTATATATAAGCTTTGAATAAGAAGGATGATCTCCAATTCTTCGGTATACTTCTGACTCTTTTTCAATTCCTTCTCCTTCTCGCACGTAAACTTTCACTACCCAATCTTTGTATTCTTTGTGCATGAATACTGCGGCATAATTACCTGTTCCTAAACACTTCCAAAGTCTAGGAATATCTTTAACTACTACAGGCTCGAATTCATCCTCACTTCTTATACTTACCTCTTTTAATAATTCGTCATTTATCAATCCCACAAAACTATTTATACTCATCATTCCCACTCCGGTTTTGCTAAAAGGGGGCCCACCCACATTTTAACGAAAATATACACTAAGCGAATTTTAGCATAAAACGAGTCATCTTTCTTCCTAAAATAAAAAGCTGACTCGTTTTATTTGAACTGTTGAATACTTAATATTTATTTCGTTATTCATAGTCAAAAACCGTACGATATAAAAATATTTCTAACTATTTTCATTTTTTCAGAGGCAACTGTATAGGGCTTTTCTTCGTGCAAGTTCTCTTCGTTCATTACCCATGCCAAATCTATAAAATATTGTTTAGAAGTGTAGCAAGGGTTTGTTAATGGTTCAATTCTTCTTCCACAACTATTTTTGTTAGCAAAAACTTTTATTGTTTTAATAGTCTTTTGTTTAATTCCCACAATGCTGTTTTGTTGCTATCCCATTTCAAAAGCGTTACTGCTTCCTCAAAGCATAACCATTTATAATTAAAGTGTTCTTTAGATAATGATATGTTTTTTGTAGGGACTTTAACTCCAAAAGAAAATTCTTTTATTACATAAACCTCTTCTCCCCAAAGGAATCCTCTAACTACATCCTCTACTGGTAGTGAAGACACAGAATCTAATTGTATATATGGACATTCTCTTGTAATACCAGCCTCTTCAAACGCTTCCCGTTTTGCTGATTCAATAGGAATCTCACCGACTTCTCCGCCACCAGCTATTCCTTGCCAATAACTATAATCACTTCGGTTGAAAATAGCATATTGAATGGAATCAGTAGTTTTTATATAAGGAAATATCAATACTTGATATGGCGCTCTCATTGCTTAAGCTCCTCTCAAAAAATAAGTTTTAAATAAATATAAATAAAGAGCCGACATCACAATTCTACATTATTAATGCAGGTTTATAATGTCGGCCTTCTATTTTTAAAGAATTTTATTTTTCATAAACAGGCTTACTCTTAACAGAGGGAAAACTGCTTATTCCTTGTCGAATTTGTTTAGCATGGTTCTTCCTAAATGTTAGCAGTACCCTATATTATTCAATTGCGCCAGCAACATCATAATCATTTAAATCTAACTCAATTGGTTGTCCCAGCGCTAATTTAGCAAGTTCCGCTCCTAAGTATGGACCAGCTGTTAAACCCGAAGCTCCTAATCCATTCGCAACGAGAATTCCTTCAAAGTTAGGTAGTGGTCCGATAACAGGTAAGAATCCTGGTGTGAATGGTCTGAATCCAACTCTCGTTTCAAGCATTGTAGCATTTTCTAAGCCAGGTGCAACTGCTAATGCCTTATGGAATACTTCATGTAAACCACCTGCTGTTACACGATGATCGAAACCAGTATCATTCTCATGTGTTGCACCAATTACGACATGCCCATTGTCAAACGTTAAAATATATTGATCGTTCGGTGGCATAACAACTGGCATATTTTCTGTTGCTGTATTCTCGATTTGCAGATGAACAATTTGTCCTTTTTGGAATGTAACTAAGAAATTAATTCCTAATGGATTCAAGATTTCATTCGCCCATGCGCCTGCAGTTACAATAACCTTTTCTGCTAAAATTGTTTCATCGTTTACTGTAACTCCCGTAATATGATTTCCTTCACGGACTAATATAGCATCGCCTTTTATTAAAGTTGCACCATGTTTTTTCGCAGCACTTATTAATGCATTGCGTAATAATCTTCCATTTACTCGTGCAGCACCACTAATATGAACAGAACTATATTCGTCTGATAATGCTGGGAATAATTTTTTTGTTTCTTCAGCTGATAAGCGAGTGATTTCACCAATCTCTGGGGCATCTTCACGTCGTTTATAAGCTCGCTCTTCCATTTGATCTAACTTTTTCTCTTCAGTATGTAAACTAATTGCACCTACACGATTATATCCTGTGTCAGTTTCACCGTCTTCTTCTAATTGCTGAATTAACGAAGAATAGTAACGTGCACCGCCTTTAACAATTTTATACCATGCTTTATTACGACGCTGCGATAGCCATGGACATACAATACCTGCTCCTGCATCAGTTGCTTGTCCTAATTGTTGGCGATCCACGATAGTAACATTCGCACCTGCCTTAGCAAGATGATAAGCAGTAGACGCTCCTAAAATTCCAGATCCAACTACAATATACGATTTCATTTCAAACACCTTTTCTCTTTTGCTAATTATATAAATATAAGAACATTCCTTAGTATAATGGAAGGAATGCTTTTTTCAATGTACTCATCACAATTAATTGTTGCAGCATTGTGACTTTCTTAATCATTATTTTTTCTTCTTACGGAATAATTCAATTGTTTTATAGCCTTGTGAAAGGATCTCTATCATTTTCTCTAGACGTTTTTCACGTGTTTTTTCTTGTTTTACAGAAAAAAGATTACGTGCCCAATCTTTCTGATATCCAGGCGTTAAACTTTGATAAAACTTAAGTTCATTCGGATGATTAGCTAATAATGCTTCAACATCTTTAATTCGATCTGCATAATCGGCAACACATTGACTCATAGCAGATGTTTTCGTTGTTTTTTTCTTCTCGCGTTTTAAACCTACAACAGTAAAGACTTCATCCATACTTACCATTCGTGCAAATTTAATGTCGCTTTCTCCCACATAACCATCTTCTCCAACGTTTAATGCCGGAAACATCTCATCACGGTGAATAAACGTACTATAACGAGCATTACCTTTTTTCGGATATGCGAAGAATACGTAACCTTTTTCAATTAGTAATTCTTCATTACTAATAATAAAATTCGTTTGTTTCACCATTTCATCAAGCGTTTCTACAAATATAAAGATAGCATCGTGTTCTTTTGAGAATGCAGTTTCTTTACCTGTAAAAATGTCATAATCACTTGGTTCGTTAATAACGACCATATTTGTATACTTATTAAGTTTCAATTTATCAATAACTGACATAATAATCTTCCTTTACATTCAAAATTCATTGTACATACTTTTTCGTACTGTTCTAGTGTATTATATGTATTAAGAAAATCAAACTTTAAATCGTATTATTCTGCTGCAAAAGAACATAATTCTTTACTAGATGGGGTGGTTTTATGCCATATGTAATTCGAGATGAAGGGCTAGTTTTACAAGGGGATGATGGAAAAGAACCAATTTTTCATACATATGAAGAAGCTGAGAAAACATTAAAAACACTAACTATACCGCAGTTTCCGAAACATATTAGAAGAAAACCATTTACACCAAAAATAATAAAGATAGCCGCTTCTGAATAAGAACCGGCTATCTTTATTATTCATAACTTAATAGCAAATAAAGTATATAAAAACTCTTTATATTGATCTTCTGTAATTTCATGCTTAGTTTTTTCCCCACGAATAGCTTCAGTTAAACTTGTATTCGTTAATGAAATATGACCGGAGTTCGTCAACTTTACTGCAATTGGTCCTTTATTAAAAATAGACTTCTCATCTTCTATCACTCTTCTTTGAACATCGTTTACTATTATCTCATCAATATTATGTTTATAAAAAGCATGACAAACTTTCCATTCTCCATCAGTATCTATTCTTTCTAAAACATAATTTCCCTTACTCGTATCTTTTCGTCTCACCCGGTACGAACCATTTTTTGAAGAAACAGACTTACCAGTAAAAGGTACAGGAACAAGAGGTACTAACGAAGCTATACCTACATCAATTAAATACTGTACATTATCATAAGTTAAAATAATTGTTATATGGCCATCCTCAAGTGCCCATGCATTTATATCGTTTTTATAAACCGTACCTAATGCCAGTTGTACATCATAGCCACAGTCTCTTAAGAAATAGTAAAAAAGAGTATTTAATTCGTAGCAAAGTCCACCACGGGAACTAGTTAAAATTTTCTCTCGTAAGTTTTCCAGAGAGATTTGATTCGTATTTCGTGCTATAACATCTAAATTCTCAAATGGTATAGTGTGTGCAAATGAAAAGAGTATAGTAGGTAATTCTTCAAACGTTACTTCATTACGTTTTTTAAGATTTAATCTTGTGAAAAGCTGATTTTGTAAACTTGTCATAATTAGCACCCCTTAAAAATTTATAAGTTTAAATAATATATGCTGATTGTAAATTTTAAGGGGCACTGTAACAATTTACATTTCATTTAACTGTACCGGTACAAAAATTACGATTCACAAGGTAAATTAATAGAAGGCGTCATTACAAATGTCTTTTCTGTAATTACTTCTTTTTGGGGAAAATCAAAAGCTACGAATATAAATTTAATAGTTTATCTATAGGCAAATTATTAATATCACTTAAATCAACAAAATAGTGAAGTTGCCACGTTTGGCTCCTTTTAGCTTGATTGCTAACAGTGGTATCCCAAACAGGATAAATTCTCATTGCCATTTTCCCTGTTTGACTTTGTGTTCTCAATATTTTTTCTTTAAGAAGAATCTCTTTAGGAAAAATAAATTGTCCTAGTTTATTATCAGCAATACAAGTGATTACTAATAAATCAGGAGCAGCTTCATAAGAGAAAGCTCTATTTCGCATATTTTCATCTTTCTCCCAAAAAGAAACAAATTGACCAATTTTATTAGGAGTAACTTTTGATTTTCTAAAACGAATGGTTTTGTTATTTAAGTGGAATAAACATCCTGCATATTCTGCGTTTTGCTTTTCTTCTTTTATATTCGTAATCATTAAATTGTTAGGTTTGTAAACTATATTGTTTAAATCACGGATCGTATCATTAAAATTGTTCAAGAAAACTCCCCCTTTATTCATCTCTTAGTTTACCACAAACATCAGTTCTTCTATATCGTATATAATCATGAACTAAGTGAAATGGGGGAATTTAGCAGGATATAATTATTACTTTAATGTACTTAGTTTTTCAATTGCTTGTTGTTCAGTTGCTAAGTAAAAAATATCTTTTCCTTTATTACATTCATAAATAAAATCCTTTAAGCTTTTACTAGTATACATAGAGAAATCTCCAACAATAGCAATCTTTACCTTGTAGTTTATAAACTTTTGAAGGATATCGCCCGCAAGCCGTGTTTTTAGATCAAAGAAATCTTCACTTATTAAAGATTTATGGATAATAATATGTTTCGCATCTACCTCATATTGAACTGTTGCCATAGTATCTAATGCAGACTGAACATCCGATATTAATACCTTATCGTTCCTAATGACTGCAATATTGATTCCATCGATTACTACTTTCTTTATTTCCATAGTCCCACCCCTTTATAATTTATACAGTATGAGTAAAATTGTTTTACAAAACTTCGTATTAATCATAGATTAAATTAGCTTCAGCTATTAAAATGGCCTCTATTTTTTGTTGTAAATATATATTTTTTATTGCTAATACGGTCAATGAAATTAATGATAGTTTCTCTTTTTTATATTTTTGAATATATATGAGATTACTTTTACTTGTTATAAAAATATTGTGGAGTAACATAACTTAACAAACTATCCAAAGTGTTAATCTCGGCATACGGTTGTATTTTGGTAGTATTCTTGATCTTCTGAGGGTTAAACCACACACCTTTTATATTTGCATTTTGAGGACCAGCAATATCCTTTTCTAAGTCATCTCCAACAAATAAAGTATTTTCCGGTTGTAAATTTAACTTATTTAATGCTAGTTCGAATATACGTTTATCAGGTTTACTAAATCCCACTTCTTCAGAAATAATGATTGTTTCAAAATACTTATTTAAATTCGTGTTAAATATTTTAGCTTTTTGCCTCTGAGTTGAGCCATTTGTTATAATTCCAACTTTAAAGTGCTTCTTTATTTGATTTAAGAAATGAATAGTATTTTGGTCTATTGAAAAACATCTAGGGAAATTATTATTCCAAAAATCTTGGATGTAATTGCGTGGCAATCTATACTTCGGCGTGAATTCATCAAACAATGATTCTAAAACTGTCGTTTTATTACTTATGCCATATTCTCTTTTATCGTGTTCTTTGAATTTCTGTAACATGTTGCTTTTAGCCGCACCATCTACATTTTCATAACACTTTTCTAAAACAATTAAAAATAATGCCTCTACTGCTTTATCCCTATCAAGTAATGTATCATCTAAATCAAACAGCATCGCTTTATAACCCATCAAATCATTTCACAACCTTTCTCGCATGATTTAAATAATCCTTAGTTCACACCTTAATCGTTTACTAAATTAGCAAAAAACTCTAAAGTTTGTGAAGTACACTCTATAATTTCGCTAGCTTTTTTTATATTGAAATTCATTTCCGTTTCCCCTTCTAGTAAGTAGCGAAAGTATATGTTCACACAGTTTAAGAAATCACATGCAGTTCCCAATATTATACATTGGTTTTTTAGAAATATAAATCGTTCAGCTTTTCATACGATAAGTTTTTTCAAGCATACAATTATTTTTTCATAAAAAGGAATATGGCTAATCATATTTTTTGGAGAATACACATTCTTGAAAATGAAGCTAATACGTTAAACGTCCTATGAAGTTCCTATTGTATCTCCACATAAACTCCAGATAGTACGGCTATAATGACTACCAGAGGTGATATTATGAAAAACTATCATATTCTCGTGGTAGAGGACGATCAAGAAATTCAGGAATTAATTAAACAATTTTTAATGACGCAGCATTATACAGTGATAGTCGCTTCAGATGGACTAGAGGGTATGACACAATTTAATAAGCAATCATTTGATTTAATTCTTCTAGATGTCATGATGCCCAATCTTAATGGGTTTGAAGTTTCTAAAATGATTCGAAGTCAGTCAAACGTACCAATTATTATGCTAACTGCGTTGGAAGAAGAGGAAGATCAAATGAAAGGATTCGACCTTGGGATCGATGATTATATAACAAAGCCCTTTTCGTTTCATGTTTTGATTAGACGAGTCGAAGCTGTACTTAGAAGAAGTTATGATAAAAATGTAAATAATCATTTGGTATTTAAAGAAGTGTGCATTGATGTTGATGCATATAGAGTATATGTAAATGACGTTGAAATTATATTAACGACAAAAGAGTTCGAAATTCTACAACTACTATTTCAAAATGAGAGAAAAGTACTGACAAGAGAAAATATCGTAGAAAAAGTTTGGGGATACGATTATTTTGGAGAAACACGAATAATTGATACACATATTAAAAACCTACGCAAAAAATTAGCTATCCCTTATATTAAAACAATAAAGGGTATTGGTTATAAAATTGATGAATAGTATTGTAAAACTCATGAAAATGAAGCAAATTACTTATAAACTCTTTATGACTACATCTCTCATTTTGTTATCCTTTGCAGTGTTGATTTATTTAACTTTATATTTCTTTCTCCCTACGTTTTATGAGCAATACAAAACAGATCAACTTCAAACAGGGATAAACGAAATCATTGATAAGTCTAAAAATCTTACGTTTCAAGATGCGATACCACTTTTTGATGAATACGCAAAAAAAAATAATGCGATGCTTTATCTTCAAAATAAAGAAGGAGTAATTATTTACTCTCCTTCATTTTCTTTTATTCAAAGTGGTACGCAAAAAACAGTAGTTACTAAAGCAACACGATTCGAGAATGCAAGTACCCTCAGCAATTCATATAATGTTACGAAACCAATTCAATTCCAAGATGGTAGTTTAACGCTTATAGTCTTTGCTACATTTCAACCGATTGATGAAGCTTCACAGGTTTTAGTACGCTTTCTCCCCTATATTAGTATCATTGTGCTCGTTATTGGTATAGGGAGTGCTTATTTTTATTCCAGGTTTATTACAAAGCCACTTATTTATATTAATGAAGGTGCACAAAAGATGGCAAATTTAGATTTCTCCGAAAAAATTGAGGTTCGCTCTACAGATGAGTTAGGAGAATTATCTAATAGTTTGAATGACATGTCTATTAACTTACAACAAGCTATGTTTGATTTAAAAAAAGCAAATGAACAATTAAAAAATGATATTGAAAAAGAAAGAGAAATAGAAACAAAACGCAGAGAGTTTTTTGCGATTGTAGCACATGAATTAAAGTCCCCTCTTACTGTAATGAAAGGATACTTAGAAGGAATGATATACAATATTGGCCCTTATCAAAATCGCGATCAATATTTAAAGAAGAATCATCAAATTATTGAAAGTATGGAACAATTAGTTCGTGAAATTTTAAGCGTATCGAAATTAGAACAACACACCTTCAAACTAAAAGTAGAGAAAGTTAATCTTTCAAAATTAATAGGTACAATTACAAAAGATCTCGAATTTTTTGCTTCTCAAAAAAACATCGAAATAATAAAAGAAATTGATTTTGACCTTTCTATTTATACAGATTGTGCTCTTTTAGAAAAAGCATGTAAAAATATTATACACAATGCGGTTATGTATTCACCACATAATGAAAAAGTCTATATAAAGTTAAGTGAGGATTCGAAACAAGGTCAAATCAAAATGCAAATTATAAATACAGGTGTCAATATTAAAGATGAAGATTTACAACAAATTTTCAAACCATTTTATCGAATTGAAAAATCAAGAAATCGAAATACTGGAGGAAATGGTTTGGGGCTATATATTGTTAAACAAATTCTTGAAACACTAGATATAAAGTATTCAATGAAAAATATGGAACATAGTGTGCAATTTTGCATGAGTATTCCATTATCTAAACATAAAAACAAACAAACTCTCCTTTAAATAGGACGAGTTTTTTTGTTTTTGTAGTAAGTATAAACTTATTAACAGGTTTTTCATTTGATGATATGTATGTTCTTAGAGCTGCTTTTGATAAGCAATCTGTGCAAGATCTTCTTGGGAATTTAATAGTTGTTCGCCAATCTACCCTGCATTTACTTAGAAGCTTAGATAAAGAAGCTTGGTCACAAAGAGGAAATGCGAATAATTCTGAAGTTACAGTTCGTGCATTAGCATACATTATTGCTGGTCATGAGCTTCATCATCTTCAAATTATAAAAGAACGTTACCTTGGTCCTGATTTATATCCAGCAACTTAATATTTGAAGAAAATGAGTCCTATTTATGTAGTGCTCTTTTTCAGTATTTATAACGAATTAGCGCTTAGAACCATGGCAATTAAATGCATTTATTTATAAAATTCACCACATAATATTTATGCTATCCCTTCTTATTCTGTACATAATTTTCTTTAGGCTGATATACTATAAACGCAATAGTTCTGGAAAGGTGATGATAGTATGTATGAACAACAAAATAATAGAGATAGAGATCAAAAAATGATGTTTTCTATGCAAGGAGTTCCCACAAATAAAATTAACATGCATCAATTACCTAAATGGATTAGAATTTTTGGCTATTGTGCGTTTGGTTGGATAATAGTATTTAGTTTAATTATGATTGTAGGTTTAATTCTGCAATAACTATACAGAGTAGGTAAACGGGACGATATTTAGGTCATACATCTAGGTAATGTCCCGTTTTTTATGTGTGATTATCCCATGATATAGGTAACCAATTATAATAAAAAGAACCTGTAGAATATCCTACAAGTTCTTTTTATTATATTATTAAAACGGGAACAACAAACTATTTTAACATTCAGTACAGGGAGACCATTTTGATTATGGCTTGATTTTATTATAAATCAAATATAAGCTTTTGAAAGGTCTAGATTTTGAAAATTATGTGAATTAAAAAGCTACGATGTTTATATTAGATTTCATTTACGACCAACTTCTTCTTACTTAAATACACTGCACGATCTGATTTTTTAGCAACCTCCTGTGAGTGCGTCACAACAATAATGCATTTATTCTCTTTATGTGCAAGTTCTTGAAATAGTTCTATTATATCCATTGCAGTTTCCTCGTCGAGGTTTCCTGTCGGCTCATCTGCAATCAGTAAATCAACATTACAAGATAGTGCTCGAGCAATTGCTACACGCTGTTGTTGTCCGCCGCTTAGTTGCAGGACGTTTCGTTTCGCTTCAACTTCTGTGAGTCCTACCCTTTCTAACAATTCTAATGCTCTTGCTGTTTTATTTTGCACTTTAACACCCGTAATTTCCATTGCTGTTAAGACATTTTGAAGAGCTGTCATATAGGTTATCAAATTATAAGATTGGAAAATTACAGATACATTTTGATTACGGTATCGATCCAAACCAATTTTTCTAATATCTTTACCATTATACAGTACATAACCATTTTTAGGGACATCCAGTCCACAACCTAAGCTCAGAGTTGTGGTTTTACCAGATCCAGATGGTCCTAAAATCGTGTAGAAATGTCCTTTTTGAAAAGAAAAGTTAACATTATCTAGTATCGCTACATTTTTCCCATTACTTTCATAATAATAATCCAAATTTTTAAACTGTAAAATCGTCTCCATATTAAGCCTCCTCATTCATCTTTTAAAAGAATTTGTTTTGGGTTTAAACGTAGAATAGATAATGATGGAAGAAGCGTTGCTATTATAGCAATAGCCAGTCCAATTCCACCCATTTTCCCTACATCTTCTCCTGTTACACTTACATCAATTTTATCAATTGGATCTTCTTTTTGGTTTTGTAGAGTACCACCAGATCCAGCCATCATTACAGTACCATGTTGCGAAGTATCTGTTTCTTCGCTTGCAGTAGCAATTTCATTCGAAAGTAAATTATCCCCGATATATTGAGAAACTTTAGCTCCTGTTGTTATGGATAATCCAAATGCTAAAATAGCGACACACACTACTTCTACTACGAATTGCGCTATCAATTTCCACTTTTTCTCTCCAATAGACAATAGAATTCCCATTTCTTTACGACGTCCTTTAATTGATAGCATAATGATTAATCCTAAAATAATTGCACCTGCAATCGATACAATATAAATAATCATTTGAGAAGTCGAAGAGATATTTTCGATAGGACCAATCATTTGCTTGTACAATGAATCATGCGCATCTAATTTATAATAATTAAAATCAATGTTAGATTTTTTTGCTTCTTTTTTAAATGCATCAATATATTGTGGATCATTCAAGAAATACACGACTTGACCACTACTTATACCTTGGTCTACTTCTAATTTTTTCATAGTTGAATGCGGCATATATAGTTTATTAGCTGGATCCATAATAGGAGGAGCCTGTTGACCCATTGCTTGCTCATTTGTTTCGTAAATGCCGATAATTTCAACCTCAAGAGTTTCCTTCTTATCCCCTGATTGTACTTTAACTTTGTCTCCTACTTTCAAATTGTTTAATTCCGCTAATCGTTTTTCCATTAAAGCTACATTCTGATCTTTCATTTGCTCTGTTATTGGTTTTCCATCAATGATTTTACTTTTTCCGTTTTTAAAGCTTTCTTGTAATGCAGTCTTGCGAACTCCCTCAATCATAAAAGAAGCATTCATATCTATTTCTGTACCAGAGCTTGAACCGCCTCGCGCAGCCGTCATTCCCACTTTACCTTTTCCTTCTTCTTCTCCTTCTGAAGCTCCTACTAGTTTAAGCCCATCAGAAATACCGAAAGTGTTAGCTATGTAATTATAATCTTTTACATACTTGGACTTCGCTAATTGATCTGTTTCTTTTGCATCGAGCTGCGGCGGATTTGGCATTTCTCCAGTTTCCTTAGCTTTTTGACCTATTTTGTCGAAATCAAGACCTAAAGTAACATCTGCACCAAGTTTTTTTCTTGCAGCATCCGCTGCTTTTTTTGATGCATTTTGGATTGTGAAACCTGAAAGAACCAAATTTGTAACAATCAGAAAAACTGCCATCAAAATTAATGATGTTCCTATCCTTTTTTTCATACTGAGAATTGCTCGTTTCATAAAATTCATTTTTCTTACCTCCTTGATAACTTGTATTCTATATAGGTTATCTAGAGTTTATATGGAGCTAATCGGTAGTTTAACTAGAGATATAAGGAGTTTATGTGTAGTTATTCATTTACCTGTTCAAGAAAAACTAGAACACAAATTCAAAAATGCAGTCGTTTTTGAATATTGGTAAGGAGTTAGTCAATTTAAGAGACTTATAGAAAAGAGAGGTTAAGCTTAATTTAATGTATATAATATAAAAAATATATTTATTGTATAATTTCTATACAATAAATATAGAGAAGCTATTTGTGAATATCTAGATGGGAATTGTTAAGTTCCTCATAGAAATTACATCTTTTAATAAGAAAAGAAACAAGTTAACATTCTTTTATAAGGATAAGAATATTAACTTACTTCTTAAATTTTAGTATAAATTATTTATTGTAAGCTTTATAATATAATATGCAAATTTATCACCTATTTTTATAATTCAAGCACCTACTATTAGGAAAAGAGAATATTTCCTAATTAATTTAAAACATAAATTTTGTCTATGTTTTAAACAATATGTATTTTGGAGGAGGTTAATTTGATTTTTTCAAAACTCATTGATCGGTACGCCTTATATGATTTACACAAAAAAAGAAGTGTAGCGTTTCAGTTTACTTCCCTTTCTAACACTTCATTAAATATAAAGAACATAGAATCTTTTTATAAAGTAAAACCATCACATTTTCATTTTGACATTAAGCATTCAAAGCAGGAAAATGAATACATAGTTGGGCAATTCAACTATAAAAGTTCGGTTCAATCCGGTGATTCACACAACGACTCTGTAACTGGGGAATTATTCTTACATAAAAATGAAAATGCACCTCATGTTATCTTTGTTCACGGTTGGAGAATGGATTCTAACGAACGTGTGAAAAAAATATTCCACGATCATATGACCAGCCTGAAGTGGAATATGTATTATTTCACTCTACCCTATCATTTTGAAAGAAAACCCGATCAATCCTTATTCAGTGGAGAGTATATGGTAAGTGCAAATATTGAACGAACATTACAAGCAACTAGACAAGCGGTAGCTGATTTACGAGCTTTGATTAAATGGATTAAAGCAAATAAAAAGGGGCCCCTGATTCTAATAGGAATTAGTTTAGGCGGATTTATTACTAACTTAACCTCTCTTGTTGAAGAAGAAATTGATGTATTAGCATCCATTTTCTATGCAAATCGACTTTCTTATTCGATTTGGAATACAACTCCAGGTAAATTTATTAGAGAAGACTTGGAACATCATGGTGTTACGTATGATGATTTAATAGATTATTGGAAAATCACTGAACCGAGTCAAGCATTGCCAAAAGTAAAAAAAGAAAATATTTTATTAATTTCAGGTAAGCATGATCTATATGTGCATTCTGAGGATACAGACTACTTGTGGGAATCTTGGGAAAGACCTCCACGATATATTTATAAATGTGGGCATGCCGGGATCGTTCTTAAACGTAAAAAAATTGCAACTGATACTATTGATTTTATTCAAAATCGATTGAACTCCCCACACTTATCCAATGTCATGCCTTAAATCGCGAGATTACTAAGTACAAAATCTTATACTTATATTGTTATATTTTTTACTAGTCACCTTTGTAAACCTTAGCCCCAAGCCTTACACGATTGAAAATGAAATAAAATAAATAAGGAACTAATTTACCATATGGAAAAACATTGCTCAGCATTTTCACCAGTGGTCCCTGTATATGCAATATTACATACAAAAATCTTTATGTATTACGTTATTAATTTAAAAATAAATTATTCATCCATAAATCTATACCATCCGTATTTACAGTTATGGATACCCTAATTACATATGAAAAAGAGAGAAGAACATTGGCTAGTTCTTCTCTCTTTGTTTATTTTTAAGATAACTATCTATAAAATTTTGCTTTTCATAATTCTTCATGAGTCTAGAAAAGAATCTAATCCTTTTCTAGACTCAAAAATAAATTTTTCTAATGTACATAATTACAACGACATTAAACCACTTTGCTCTTAAATCCACTACTTGTATTATTGATTGCATGAAACTCCTTCTTGAGAAAGGTTTTAATTTCCGAATATTCTGTTGACCGTTATAACATATCCAATTTACAATTTAATTGTGGTGTTCTTTCACAATTAAACTACTTAGAATACACTTCATTTATTTGAAAACAATTACAAATAGAGGTGCTAAAATGAAAACTAGAGTAAATCCAGAATTATTACAAGGATTAGAGATGTTTCCGGATCTCGATTTACGCCCAGAAAATTTGCAATCAATCAGAGAAGGAATAGCTCAAATGAGACCACCTACCGTTGTTGATGACTCTCTTTCTTTAACAGATAAAGTCATTGTTGGGCCTGATGATAATCCGTTACCATTACGAATTTATCGTCCAAAATCAAATCATGAATCTTTACCTGTCTTATTATGGATACATGGTGGAGGTTATATCTTAGGGTCTATAGATGATAACGATGATACTTGTATGAGGTTTGCAAAAGAAGCTAGCTGTGTGGTCGTGTCTGTAGACTACCGCTTAGCACCTGAACACCCTTACCCAGCACCAATTGAGGATTGTTATTCAGCTTTAAAATGGATTGCTGATAATGCAAAGTCATTAAACATTGATTCGAATCGAATTGGGGTTGCAGGAGTAAGCGCTGGCGGTGGACTAACAGCAGCATTATCATTATTAGCACGAGATCGAAAATATCCTTCAATTTGTTTACAAATACCACTATATCCAATGATTGATGACAGAAATGATACACCTTCAGCGAATGAAATTAAAGAGGGATTTGTTTGGAACCAAAAGGCAAATGAAGCTGGCTGGAAAATGTATTTAGGAGAAATGTATGGAACGGATCAAATCCCTGCCTATGCAGCACCTTCTCGAGCTGAGGATTATAGTGACTTACCGTATACTTACACATTTGTTGGTCAATTAGATCCATTCCGCAGCGAAACATTAACCTATGTAAGCAAACTAGCACAAGCTGGTGTTGATGTGGAGTTTCATTTATATCCAAATGCCTATCACTGGTTTGAAGGGTTAAATCCAAATGCCGATGTATCTATTTATGCTGTGAACGAAATAGTACAAGCAATAAAGACTGGTTTCAAACGAGTATCCAAGGTTGAGGCTTAATCCCATTACAAGAGAAACACTTATAAATAGTATATATGTATTTATCATTTAAATATAATAGCCGATTCTAAATAAGAATCGGCTATTAATATGTAAAATCCGCCTAATATATCAAGGTTGAGAAACAGATATAAGATGTTTAGGCGATGTGTTTATTTTCTCTGCTAATGCTTTTATGTTCATCATGATTTGAAGTATTTCTTCTTTTGTGGTTCTTGGGTTGATAGAGCAAAGTCGAATTACTACTTTTTCTTTTAATTTAGTCGTACTTAGCATAGCAAATCCTCTTTGATTAATTTCTTCCACCAATTTTTTGTTTATTTCATGAATTGTATCTGTAGATGTTAGCTCACATGGAATATAACGAAAAGTAACAATTCCTAATTGGGCAGGTGTTACTACTTCCCAATCTTTTTCTTTCCTTAAAAACTCTTCAACTTGTTCAGCTAGCATAATGCCATGATCAATTGCCTCACGAAAAGCTGTAACTCCGAATGCTTTAAAAGAAAGCCATACCTTTAATGCTCTAAATCTACGAGAAAGTTCAATTCCACGTTCCCCAAAATTCACTTTTTCTTCTATATTAGTTTCTGTATCCTTAATATACTCTGGGATCATACGGAATGTTTCACTTAAATATTGGCTATTTCGAATAAGTACACAACCAACATCATAAGGCTGAAAAAGCCATTTATGCGGGTCTAACGTTAAAGAATCGGCACGATGAATTCCACTTAATAACTCCCTTCCTTTTTCACTGAGAATTGCTGCAGCCCCATAAGCCCCATCCACGTGTAGCCATATATCTTCATCACCACATACATCAGCCAATTCATCGAGGGAGTCCACCGCTCCGCAATTCGTTGTCCCTGCATTAGCAATAACACAGAATGGTTTTTTCCCTTTTAATCGATCTTCTTTTATTTGTTTTCTTAAAGTACTAACTGAAATTTTTAAGTCTTCATCTGTCTCAATTCGGCAAATTTGATGCTGTTTAAAACCTAATACTTTAAGTGCTCGATCTACAGAAAAATGAGTTTGGTTAGAAAAATAAACAATCGCATTTTCTATGTCATTATTCAGCTTGACCTGTCTCGCTACAGTAAGTGCAGTCAAATTAGCCATGGAACCACCACTGACAAATAGTCCTTCAGCTGAATCAGGGAATCCTAGCATTGATTTTAACCAGTTAATTGTCGTTAATTCAATTTGTTCGGCACCTGCACCTACTATCCAAGCTGTAGGAAATACATTAAACCCACTTGCTAAAAAATCTGCTAATACACCAACATAATTATTAGGACCTGGCACAAAAGCCATAAAATGAGGATGATCCACATGAGTAATTTGATTAAACACATTGTTATTAAGAAAATGAAGTAATTCTTTTGGATTAGATCCGTTTTCCGGAATCGTTTCAATTAGCTTGTCTCTAAAAATATTACTATCAATCGTTTCTGAAACTGGTTTACTTTTTAAATGATTCATATGATCAACAATCAAGTCAACCGCTTGATATCCTAACTGACGCATCTCTTCGGCTGATAACTGTAATTTTTTTGTCATTTGATTTACTCCTATTCTATTTAAAAAGGCGAGTTCTTGCTCGCCTTTTCATTTTTTATAATTTGTAATCACAAATTGTTTGTATTGGATTTTGAAGAATCGTGTTGATTAACCCATGGATGTGATTTAATATTTCCTGTATTTTCTCTGCTTCATATACGGTTTGATCATATCCAAACTTTATTGTAAGTCTTTCTTCAGGGAAGCACATAATTCCATACTTTACATGTGGCTCATCAACAACTTCGTAATCCGTGATAGCAAAATGTCTGTTTTCATTTGAAGAAAAGATTGCTGGATTAGTTGGATAGTTTTCAAAAACCCAAAGATGGTCAGTCAACTCAGTTTTTAATTCACTTTGCTTTTGTATATCAACAAATGAATAGTATGCATACTCATTACATTTCAATGTCTCTAGTTGTACCTTTTGCAGGAAGTCCACAAAAGATTGCGTTTCTGTCCATGCTAATCGGATAGGCAAAACATTTGTGAACAGACCGAACATATTTTCAATTCCTTCTACTTCGGGAGGTCTGACTGATACTAGATTAGGCAATACTACTTCTCTCGTTCCGTTGAATTTGCCAAGCAATATTCCCCATACAGCTAGTAATGCCGTATTCATAGTTATATTATTTTTAGTTACAAATGTCTGTAACTGATTAGTCAAATCCTTGTCTAATGTTAAATCCATAAAAGTGAAGTTTAACCCTTCACTTTTAGATGGGACTTTCTTTTTAGGAATACTAATTTTCTGATTGTATCCTGATAAATAATCTCGCCAAAAATGACGTGCTTTCTCATGATCTTGTGCCAAAGTCCAATCTATAAATGTTTCAAAAGGTTTTACCATGGGTAACCCCGCCGTAGTTCCAGCATTTGTAGTTTCGTAGAGCTGGAATAATTCGTCTATCAAAATGCTGACGCTCCAACCATCACATAATAGATGATGGGAACTCCAAATTACTTTATGCTCGTTATTACCTAGTTGGAATATACAGAGACGTGTCATAAGTTCATCATTTTTAAATCCTCGACTTAAATTTTCATTCATCCACTGTTTTAGGAATTCTTGCTGTTCTTGTTTCGTCATCTCAATCAAGTTTTTTATTTCTGAATTTATTTGAACATCATATAGAACAGCTTGCCAAGGTTTTGCTTGTTCATCTTGCACAATTATTGTTCTTAAAGAATCATGACGATCAACTAATTGTTGGAAACACTGAATAAAGAGTTTAATATCCAGCTCCCCCTCAAGTGCCCAAATTGTTTGTTCAAAATATGCATTTGTATCAGGTTCATTCGTAGCATGCTCATAAATAACTTCCTGGAAAGGTGCTAACGGGTAAATACGTTCTATTTTTATATCCGGCATTTTTTCTTGTATTTTGTTAAGTGTATGTTGATTAAGTTGTTTATCTTTAACATTTAGTAATGTAGCTTTATTATCATTCATTATGTTTACATCATTTGTTTGTGAACTTGAAAACTGGTCTAGCTTTTTAACAAATTGAACCATGTCCCTTAATATAGGAAATGAAAATATATTTTTTGGTTCAAGCTCGAATCCTTGTCGATACAGTCTGACGGACACTTGAATCGCTTTTATCGAATCTCCACCTAAGGCGAAGAAATGATCATTTACTCCAACTTGATCTATTTTGAGTACTTCTTGCCAAATACTAGTTAATATTTTTTCCATTTCAGTTTTTGGGGCAATAAATACTTCATTTTTTTGTTTCTCCGGAGTAGGTAGCGCTTTTCTATCTAATTTCCCGTTTGGAGTCAGGGGTAATTGGTCCAAATAAACAAAATAAGAAGGAATCATATAATCTGGCAAGTGATCTCGCAAATGCTTTCGTAGTTCTGTTGTACTAATATTTTGCTCAGTTACCACATATGCAACTAAAAATTTTATTCCGTTCTCATCTGTTTGATCAATTACGACAGCATGTTCGACTTGTTTATAAGTTAGAAGACAATGAGAGATTTCTTCTAACTCTACTCGATATCCCTGAATTTTCACTTGGTAATCTTGGCGGCCTAAAAATTCAATATATCCCTCAGAATGCATTTTTCCACAATCTCCTGTTTTATATATAAGACCAAAATCAGGATGTGACACAAACGCTTCATTTGTTTTCTTTTCATCATTTACATATCCTTTAGCAAGGCCCACTCCCCCGATATATAAATCTCCAATTACACCAACAGGGCACATTTTCTTTTCATAGTTCAACACATAATACGTTTGGTTTGCCAAGGGCATCCCATATGGAATACTATTCCAATGTGATTCCACCTGTTTGACCGGATAATAAATTGACCAAATCGATGCTTCTGTTGCCCCTCCTAGTGAAACTACTTCTGCAATTGGAAAATGTCTTTTTATTTTTTCTGGTAAAGAAAGCGGAATCCAATCTCCACTATGTAAAACTAAACGTAAAGAAGGATATTCAAAATGAGAACCTACTTGATCCAATGCCAAATCCATGATTGCAGGCACTGTATTCCAAATTGTAATCCCTCTACGTTCGACAGTGCGGATTAATTCTTGCATGTCTCTTGGATCACGAATCATTATTAACATTGCACCTGTGCTTAAAGCTCCGAAAATATCGTATACAGATAGGTCAAAACACATGGAAGAGATACCAATAATACGATCATCTTCATTCACCTCATATTTTTGATTTATGTCTTGAATAGTATTTGTAACCGCTTGGTGAGTAATAATTACTCCTTTTGGTTTTCCTGTACTTCCTGAAGTGTATATAATATAGGCAATATCTTCTGGACCAGCAATAGCGGGCATATCTTCTGTTGTATAAAATGACAAATGATTTTCTTCATAAAGACTAGGTTCTAATAAAAGCTTGCATGAGCTATTTTTTAAAATATATGTTTGGCGATCTAAAGGATGATCGGGATCAATCGGAACATAAGCGGCACCTGATTTTAAAATACCTAACATATTAACAATTGTGTCAACTCGCCTTTTTGCTAAAAGACCCACTTTGTCACCTAGACCAATACCTTGCTCTTTTAAGAAGTGGGCAATTTGATTAGAACGTTTATGAAGTTCCGAGTATGTTAACCATTCTTGTTCAAATACCACTGCTACTTCATCCGGCGTACGTTTTACTTGGTCTGTAAATAATTGATACAGAGTAGTTGAAGATATTTTTTCTGTTGTTTCATTGTATTGCTTAATTAGAGTTTGATCCGATTCTTTCATATGCAAAGATGTTATATCGCTTTGTTTCACCAATTGTTCCAATAAGTCAACAAATTGGGAAAACATTGCTTCTATTACATCAACATCAAACAACTCTTCAACATAGTTCCAGCTAATTAATAACTCTCCATTTTTTTCAATTACTACATTATCCAAATACACTTGTGGAGTCCGAGCATGAATATAACGAAGAGAACCAAGTTGTTCCCAAGAGAAAGCACCTGCACCTGCTAACATCGAGGTGAAAACGATTGGCATAACTGCTTTTGGCGTCATTTGATGATATCGAGTAAAATCTCGAATAAAGTTAACTCCATCGTAATGACGATGTTCAAGGCCATCTAATAAAGTAGCTTGCGTTTCTTTTACTCTAGTAAAGAAAGTTTGCTCTGGTTTTACATCAACATCCAATAAAATAAGTGATGTGAAATCTCCAACAATCTGTTCTACTTCATCATGAACAGGATAACGGTTAAATACAGTCAAGTTAATTGCTAATCGACGTTGATTACTCCAATATGCCAACACATCACCATATATTGTACAAAGTAGAGCGGAAGGCGTTACCTCTTTCTCTTGTGCTAACTTTCGTAGCTTTGTCCATTTTTTATTATCCAGGATTTTTGTAAGTGATTGGAATTTAGGAGTAGCAATCTCTGCTGGATCCTTTTTTAACAGCAAAGAAGGTGCAAATGGAAAGTCAGAAAGCTTACTTGTCCAATAATCTTTTGCTGTTTTATATTCTTCGCTTTGTTCCATTTCATCATAGATAAACATATAATCTTGAAAATCAAAAGATAAAGATTCTAATTTTTGATTTGGTTTATAATAATAATGCAACAAATCCTGTCCAACAATGTTCATGCTTGCTCCGTCCATTAATAAAGCATCGTATCGAAAACATAATAAATACGTGTCTTCTTTTAAAAGAAAAGCTTTCAATTCAAACAAAGGCCATTGCCCCAAAGGGAATACATGGTTAGTCATTCGAGAACGCTCTTCTTGTAAGCGAGCATGGTGATTCCTATCATCTAAATCTATGAGACTCACTATTTCAATCTCGTAATCAGGAACACTTTGTAATATTTGCTGTTTTCCCTCTGGTAAAATTACAGCTCGCAACATTGGATGACGATGAATTACCTTTTGAAAACTTTTTGAAAGACGATTGATATCCAATGCTGTTTCATATTCAAAATATGTTTGAGGGGAAATACCACTTAATTCAAACTGTGAATTCCGTCCTATCATATACGCGGTCTGAACTTCTGTTAAGGAAAATGGCTTAGACAAATCTTTAACATGAGTTGGTCTACTCTCAAGGTTTTCCTCTTTATGTTCTAGCTTTACACAAGAACTCAGTTGAGCGATTGTGGGGTGCTTAAAAAAATCTGTTGTACTTATTTTTAAGCCGTCTTTTCTTAATAAATTAATTACCTGAAGTGCTTTAATAGATTCTCCTTTTAATGCAAAAAAATTATCATGAATACCGATTCCCTCGATCTCCATAACTTTTTCCCATGCACGCACTAATTTTTGTTCAATTTCATTGCGCGGAGCAACGTATGGAATTGATACATAATCTGTTTGTGTTATATCCAACAATCTTTTTCTATCCACTTTTCCATTTGGATTCAATGGAATCTCTTCTACCTGAATCATTTTTTCAGGAATCATAAACTCAGGTAATTTATCACTTAAATATTTTCTGATTTCACCAAAAGACACCTTGTTATCCGATACATAGTAGGCAGCTAATAATTTCCTATTTCCATACACTTGATCAACAACGATAGCCTGGTTTATTTCTGGATATTCCCTTAATTGAGTTTCGATTTCTCTTAATTCAATCCGATACCCCCGAATTTTCACTTGATGATCCATTCTACCTAAATATTCAAGTTCTCCATTAGGCAACCAACGAACGAGATCACCTGTATGATACATCATTTCCCCTGCCGCAAAAGGACTCGGTACAAACTTTTCATCTGTCAGTTTATTTTTACCAAGATACCCTCGTGCTACCGCTACGCCAGCAATGCAGAGTTCACCGGGAATTCCAAATGGTTTTAATTGGCCATACTTATTCAATATATAGGAATGATAATTCGGGTTAGGTTTGCCAATCGTAACTTCTTTGGAAGTGCTCAACTCTTTTACTGTTGCGCAAATGGTTGTTTCTGTGGGACCATAAATATTTAAAATTGTTGCTTCACTGATACAACGAATTTTTTCAACCAAATCAATGGAAAATGATTCTCCTGCTAATAAAATAGATTTTAAATCTTTTAGAAAAATCGCCCCTTCTGGATCACTCAAAATCACTTCCATTCGCGATGGCGTTGATTCCCATAAATCCACCTTATGTTTTTTGACCAAATGAGCCAATTCTTTTGTTGCAAACTGGTCCTCTGTAGCAATTACTACTTTTGAACCTTGCGTTAAAGGAAGACATATTTCTAACAAGGAAATATCAAAAGATACACTAGCAAGAAACAAGAACGATTGATTAGCTTTTACTTTTTCTCTCATTACATTTAAAAAATGAACTAGCGATTTTTGTTCTATCATTACCCCTTTTGGATTTCCTGTCGATCCTGATGTGTAAATAACATAAGCTAAATCATTAGGATTATGTTCTCGTACTAAATTACTTTCTTCACCTTGAAAAAGATATTCTTTATCAAGATACAGTACTTCACCTGCAAATTGTGGCAATACTTCCTCTGTTCGCTTACTAAGTAAATATTTTGCTTGACTATCTTGTAACATATATTCAATTCGTTCAGTTGGGTAGTTAGGGTCTATTGGTAAATAGGCTGCTCCTGCTTTTAAAATCCCCATCATACCAATAATCATTTCTAATGACCGATTTACCATAACGCCAATAATACTTTCTTTTGAAACACCTTTACTTTGAAGAATAGAAGCCAATTGATTCGCTTTCTTATTCAATTCTCTATATGTCAAAGATTGATCATTACAAACAACAGCAATTTGATCTGGAGTTTTTAATACTTGCGCTTCAAACAAATCTTGAAATGATTGAAACAAGTCTATGCCCGTTTGAAAAGTATTCAATCCTTCTAACAACTCTTTTTCTTCTTCTGCAATAATACAAATATCTTTCAATGCCAAATTCGGATTTTGAGAAACTTGCTTTAAAACATAACAATACGAATTGGCAAACTGTTGCAAAGAAGAGAATGAACGGGACTTGCAAGAAATTTGAAATTCAAATTCATTATGTATTTCATTCCATTTTCTTCGTATCCATAGGGCTAAATTATTCTCTGCGTATTCTTCTAGCGAATTTTCATTATGTAATCCTTCCATCCCGATTACAATTTGAAAAGGAGTTAAATTGTGTTTAACTAATAATTCAGAGAGCGGATACTCCTGATTTTCATACCCGAATAAAGTCGTTTGTTCAATCTCATTTACTAATTGTTTAAAGGTGTGATGCGGCTGGATTTCACTTCCTAAAGGAATCAACTTATTAAGATTCTCACTTTGTTCAAGATTCTTTTCAATTATAGGAATACCAATAGTAATTCTTTCTTGATCCGTATAATGTGCCAAACAAACCCTTAAAGCGGCTTGAAACCAGCTAAATAATAATAAATCTTGAGACTTACTTATTTTTTGTATACTTTTACTAAATTCTACATTCACTATGACTTGAACGTATTCACAAGGTGTTTCTTTATTTAGTTGGTAATCGCTATTAAATTTAAATACAGAAAAATCGAGAATCTCGGAAGATAATTGCTCCTTCCAAAACGCTTCTACTTCTTTATTTTCATGAATCGAACTTCGATCTTTAATGTGCATTTTTATCTTTATCCCCCTAATATTCATTTCTTCTACTCGTTAATTTTCAAGCCAACTTCAAGCCCATGGAGAAACACTTGATGACTATCCAAACATAAAAATTGCTGAATATCTTCAAATTTCATATGACCAACTGAACAAACCCCTAAATTTAATGTCTCAGCAACCATATTTAAGGTAGCAGTGATAATGCCTGACTCAATACAAGCAAATAAATATCCATCTGAACCGTATTTCGGGATGGAAGCGTTCGCATTATAAACCAAATAAACTGAGAAGGCAGATTGAGTAAATAAATCCTGATTAATTAACTCATGATCACTTTTGATTACTTGATCAATGTTGTTTACAATCACAAGACTATTTTTTGATGGGTTATAATAATAAAATCCAGCTTTCATATCCTCTATACGTTTTGGTTTTACATAAACAAAGATATCAATGGGATAGAGCCCGCCTGCACTTGCGTAATGATAGTATATTTTTTCTTCCCTAACCTGTTTTAGAGTTGATAAGAATCGGGAAAATTCCGAAAAACTAATATGTTTTTCCATATCAAATTGACGACAAGACCTACGTTCCTTGATTATAGTAGGTAGCTCATTTGTTGTTTCAAGTTGAATTTCGGTCGACCGTGCAGCAACGTGCGTGCGATTTAATTGTTCACTCATATACTTATCTAACTTTTCTTTAGAAAAGCGAATCTGGTTGCTATATGGATTTGAAAAAATCTTTTCTTGTGAAGAAAATACTTCTCTTGGGTGTAATATATTACTTACTAACACACGATTTTTTATCATGAGCTCTATGTTTTTTTGTGTCTCTTCTACATTTTCTAACGAAAAGCGCTCTACTAGTTCACTAATTTTCACACCTTTTTGAGCCATAAAATAAAAATCTGGAAACCACTCAGACAGAATACCTGTAAATCTCATTTCCCCTATCAAAACTTCATTATGCAACTTCTCCCAATGCTTAATCGGAGACCAGTAATAAATTTTCTCGCTCATATAACCCTCCATAAACGTTTAACTTATTTTTGAAATGCAATTTTCTAATTTACAAAAATTTTTTCGGATTCTGCTCCTTGTCTCATAGTGATTATAAATACATGCACTTTAACGAAACTTGAAAATAATGAAATAACTTTTTCTTCATTAAAATTTTTTATTTCATCATAAAAAATGATTTCTTTTTGGATATTTCACATCCTTTCCCATAGTAATCCTATAAGGTATAAACCATTTATAACATTGAGAATATTCATGTATTTCCAATGTGAAATTATTGTAATGGATTGGAGAGCGGTTGAATATAGTTATTAAATCAAATAATATTGAGAAAGTTTTATTTATTATATCGATAAAATTTTATGATGTAATTCATTACAAATAGATTAAGAAAAGAGTTTTAAATTTTTCTTAATCAGTTAGTGTGAAAATATCACATACTATTACATACAATCGAGTTACTTACATTTCATATTCAAAATAGAGAAAAGACACCTTGAATGGTGTCTTTTCTCTATTTTAATTCCATATACTTTTTACGCCTTTGTTATTTTTAAACGATTTGTAGGAATTAATACAACTCGAACATCTAGTTCGTTATATGTTCGAATATATAATAAACATTATATGAATTACGAATGTATTTCAGGTAATTTTATAAATAAACTCAAAGATATCTTCTCCTCCTACTGTCACAAAAGAAATAATCTATTGCTTATTTCTTTTATTAAATTGTAATATAATTACAGTATGTGAAATTATATTACATTAACTTTAAAAACGAAGTGAGAATAATCTTCATTTCGCTTTTTTTATTTGCAATCCTTGTTAAATTTGCTCAATGCAGTATTTATTTCCACATTCTTCGCTTTTATTTAATCGGTTTCTCTGTTTTTAAGACAAATGAACTTAATGCAGGAACTTTAATTTTATTGTCATGGACAACATAAAGTGGTGTACTTCCCGCCTGCTTCCCATCTACTAGTACTTTCCAAGGACCTTTCGATGGAAGTGTTATTTCAACAGCTTCTCTATTTGCATTGTGAGCCACTGTAAAGTATTCATTTTTATTCCCCTCTATTGTATAAGCTACAGTATTTTTCGGAGCATCAATAAATGATACGTGTGTTTTTATTTGCTCTGCAGATGTCATTCGAAAAGCTGAGTACTTTTTGCGTAATTCTATTAAACCCTTCATATAATCTACTTCATTATTAAACGTTGCACGGCGCAGCCAATCCATCTGGTTAATTGAATCTGGAGATTTGTAACTATTATGATCACCGTATTTCGTCCGCATAAACTCTTGCCCTGCATGTAAAAATGGAATCCCTTGTGATGTTAATAAAATTGAAGAAGACAATTTGTGCATTTGTTTTCGCATTTCTTCACTGTCACCTGGATTAGTTAACTCAAGTTTATCCCATAATGTATGATTGTCATGTGCTTCCACATAAGTTAATACCTGTTCAGGATCTTGATAGGTAGACGAATTTGTATCAAAGTCAATACCTGCTGTAATGCCTTTTTTAATACGATCTTCCATGTTTTGCTTTCCATTTACAAAACCATTTTCCTTTTCCTCAAATACACTACCTTTCAACCCATCACGTATATTATCGTTAAAATGAGCAATCCCTTTCATTTTCTCTGCATTTTTTTGATTTGCTTTCAACTCAGCTGCAAGAGGTGTATTTAAATCCCATCCTTCTCCGTGTAGTATAATAGAAGGGTCAATTTGATTAACAGCTTTACGTATTTCATTCATCGTTTCATAATCATGAATACCCATTAAATCAAAACGGAATCCATCTAAATTGTATTCTTTTGCCCAATATGTTACGGAATCTATCATAAATTTCCTCATCATTTTTCTTTCTGAAGCAGTATCATTTCCTACTCCAGTTCCATTTGCAAATGTTCCATCTTCATTGTAACGATAATAATAACCTGGAACTAACTTATGAAAATTAGATTCAGCAGCATTATACATATGGTTATATACTACATCCATCACTACTCGAAGATTATTATCATGTAGTGTTTGAACCATTTGCTTTAATTCAGTTATTCGAACAGTTGGCTCATAAGGATTTGTAGAATAGGAGCCTTCTGGAACGTTGAAATTTTTAGGATCATATCCCCAGTTATATTGCGGTTCATTTAAAGTCTCTTCATTTACTGAAGCATAATCAAATATCGGTAAAAACTGAACGTGAGTAACACCAAGCTCCTTTATATGATCAAGTCCTGTTTTTACACCTCCTGGCCCTTTTGTTCCTTTTTCTGTTACACCTAAATACTTCCCTTTCTGTTTAATACCACTTTCAGGTTGAATGGAAAGATCGCGTACATGTAACTCATAAATAATAGCATCTTCCGGATTTTTAAATTTTGGCTTTTTGTTTGCTTTCCATTTTTTCGGATTTGTTTCTTCTAAATTAACGACTGCACCTTTATCGCCATTTACAGAAGCAGCACGCACATATGGATCAACCGCTTCAGCCCACTTATCACCAATTTTGACCTTATACGTATAAAAGAGCCCTTTTTGGTTCCCCTTTAGTTCTGCTGTCCAAGTTCCCTTTTCACCTTGTTGCATGTTTATTTCAGCACCTATTTTATCGTTCCAGTTTTTATATGTAACTAACTTCGCTTCGCTTGCAGTAGGAGCCCATAAACGGAACTTTGTATGTTGCGGAGTATATGTATTTCCTAAATCGTTGCCACCATAATAAAATAAATTATCAAATTCTTCGCTACGAATGACTTTACCAATTTCAGTATTCGTATCAGCTAAGTTTTCAATTTTAACTTTGTATGTTTGTTTTAAATCAATTTTCTGTTCCGTAATTATTTTAACCTTATTAGTAATATCTCCACTGTTTGTATCATAAGGAGTAATATTTTTAATTTTAATGCCTTCAATTTCAATTTTCTTTTCCTTAATATGAAACGGGACATTAGTCGTTACAGTAATTTCATTGAAACTATCAATAGTTGCTTTTTGAATTGAGAGATCCGATGAAGGCTTAGAGTTATATACTTTTTCATCACCCGAAAGAATCCATACTTCAGCACGACCGTCCTTTATATTTTCAATCCAACGATCCCCACCATCTTTTTCCCATTCATTTGTTCGAACTATAAATCCTACACGATTATAGTCACCGTCTATTTTTATCTTCGCGTATTTTCCAAATTCATCTTCACCAGTAAATTCATAAGATGAACCATTTGCATTTTCTCCCCATAACCAAAGATTCCAGTCTTTTGTATTTCCAAGCTTTTCTTTGTAATGAATGATAATTTCAGTTGTTTTCGAATTTGAAACTGCCTTCACACTCTGAAAAGAGAAAACAGATGATAACATAATGATTAAAGTAAGTAATAAAACTGTTTTGTTAATTAATCTTTTTGTAATTTGCACCACATACACCCTTTCTTCAAATATTACTAACGATTTATTATGCTTTTACTGAATAAAACTGCTTAAATTTATCTAGAAATCTCTTTAACTTCACCTCCATATTGGCTATTTTACGTATGTATTTCAATGACCTTTTAATACGAAAGCGTTTGCATTAACGCTTAAAAAAATAGATTTGTTTATGCCTTCATATATTTGTAAATACTAAAAGATCAGGGAAATCATTTTAAAGCAATCGTTTGTTATCGCTTTCATTTTATAGACTTTCTACTAAGAGGTCAATATATTATTAATTTTCTGTTTTTATACACTTTAAACCTTATTGATTTGTCACTACTTCTTAAAGAGAAAGCGCCTCATTATTGCTTAGTCATTTTATTTTCAATAATACATTGCTACGTAAAAAAACAGCTAATATCCTTAAAATGACATTAGCTGTTTTTCATAATGTATTAATATATGAATGAGAACTATATTTCTAAATTACTTAATTTTTGCTGCATCAAATGCTTTTTGAACTGCTTGAACTTCAGCTGTATTCGCACCATATTTATTAGTTGCCACTCGAATACATGCTGATCTCAATTCTTTGAAATTAGAAGTCATGTTTAACTCATCTGTATTTGCATAATAGAAAATATCAAACATTTTATCTTCACCAATTCCTTTAACAGTTACTCCGTTATGAGTTCCGCCTTTCGCAATGAGATACGCAACTTTATTAATAATACTTGAATTAAAATGAACACCGCCTTGATCCCATCCATTAAAATCGTTAAATTCACTGTAATCATCTGGATAAGGTACTCCAAGTGAAGATGGAACAGAAGCTGGGTTTTCCATATCACGGAAAACAGATCCCGTTTGTTCTCCCATTGTCCAGTTGAATTTTCCATTATTTACGTATTTCTCAATAGATGTTCCCATAATATCAGATAATGCCTCATTAATCGCACCGGATTCTCCGTAATATTCAAGATTAGATTCGCTAGAAGTAACAGCGTGTGTAAATTCATGTCCAGCTACGTCATATGCTTTAACAATAGGATCGCCATATACAAGCATACTTCCATTATTAGCACTTAATGCATTCTGCCAATTTTTCGGATCATTCGTCTCTTCAGAATCCCAAGCGTGTACAACTGAAACTACCTTTTGTCCCTTATTATCAAAGCTATTACGCTTGTATTTATCTTTATAAAAATCAAATACTTTTGTTGCTAAGTAATGAGCACTTACTGCTTTCGGATCGTTAAATGTTGCCGAAGTACTAGTCGCTAATGTACCAGGATAATAGCTTTCTTCTTTAGTAATATCTCTGTAATTCACATCATATGTTTCAATTCCTTGCCCTCTTGTATAATCAGCAAGAGCATATTTGCCATTACTTTGTTTAGAGATACCAAATGAACGAGAAATACCTAAATCATCTTTTCCTGTTCCAGTTAATGATGTAAGACTGCTTTGTTTACTTTTCTTTAAAGCTCCAACTAGTTTGTCACTGGCTTTTAAGTTAGATTCTTGTACCATATTTTTTAACATATCACCATTTTGTGCATTTACTAAATAAGTACCAGAAACATAGTTTGGTGTTGCAGCTTCAAAGGTAACTTGGTATGCATTTTTAGCTTGTCCATTATTTTCATCAACAAAAATAACCTCTTTAACTTCTGGCTCAGAAATAAACTTGAGATCGTTCCCGTACTTCGTATAAATAAATTGTTTTGCTTCATCTTTTGATAGATTAATAGGTTTTTTCAATTCTTCTTGTTTTAAATTTTGCGCGCTATCACCTGAAACACTTTTAATAACACCATTATTATCTACGTGTGCAGTTAATTGATGGCCATATACTTCTTTTCCTTCGTATGTTTGTTGCATACGCACAAGTGTAGTTCCATCATACGAACCACGTTTTTGAAGAACTTTATAATCTACTCCTGCTTCTCCATTGACTTGTTTTTGGGACAGAGCTTGTTCTGTTTTCTCCTTAAGTGCATCCTTTACTACATTTTCTGGTGCCTTTTGTGACGGTTGTGTAAGTTCACCCGAACGGAACGATTCCTCTTGAATTTGAACTTGTAGTTGATCTGTTTCCTCTGCATGACCTACGCCATATGGTGCCACAGCTGTTAAAGCTAATCCTGTTGTTAATGCTACCTTAGTTAATGTCTTTTTGTTTTTCATTATTTCACCTCGTATAATTTTTGAAATAGAAAGCTTGTACAAAGTATACTGTCTATTTCTGTCGGAAAAAAGAGAAAATACGAAATTTATGTAACATTATGCAAAATTACATAAATTGTGGTCAATATTATAAATAATGAACGGAACACATATGTACATTAATTCGAATAAAAGAGAATCCTTATAGACGCTCATCCAATTGGTTAGTTATTAATTATCTATATTCATTCTAATAAAAGTATACTTACATCTAAATAACAACATAAAAACCCACTCTTTACTATTGTAAGAGTGGGTTTAATGCTATTAAAATAACAATTACTATAAGAAACCTTATAATTTATATTTTTTTAGTAATCCTATTAAGTTTTTTATAAAATTCACCTTTTGTCTTTGTATGATTAAACTCATTTGGATTAATATTTGCTTTTTGTGAGAGTGCTACAATTTCTTCTTTTGAAATTGAGTCTTTCGTATTTATAGATGCTATATTTGTGTATTTTCCGTCTTCTGTTTTTGGAATTTCTAAAATCCCTTTATTCACGAGATCAACTACAGCCTTATGCTCTGAAGAATGTAAATCTACACCAGTAATTTTCCAATTACGCATAACTTTTGGAGTGTATACACCATTCTTTACCTCTTTTAAATATGTAATAGCAAGGTTACGAATGGTTCCGCCTGTTTCTCCAAATGCATTCTCTTGTTTAGATGACCAAATTTGTTCAAACTTACGCCCCTCTAAAGCTCCCCCTTTAGCCTGAAGAGCCTCCATTCTATATGCATTCATTCCTAGCGTCATAACATCGCTCATTTTGATTGGTTTGTTTGTACGAATAGAGCGTAAATTTGTAATTCTGCTTCCATATGGTTTTGTTAAGTCAATTTCGTATTTTACGCCTCCAAAGAAATCGTTCGTACTGTATTTAGATGCACGGCGGGTTTTATCAAAGCTAACGGTTACATCTCCGGCACGAGATGAGTTAAAATATCCTGCTGCCCATTCCATATAGTCTTTTAAATCTTTTCCAGAAATCTTATATACTGTAATTTCTCCCAAGGCATATTGGTAATTGTACGCAATATCTTTTTTCTTAATAGGACCTGTATCTAAACGGGCATAATCATTATCAATTTGATGGGCTACTACATCCGCTTTACTGTAGTAGAGCATGACTTCATGAAAGAAATCTGATAAAGGTGTTTCTTGAATCTGAACACTTGGAATACCCTTTATTTCATTTTCAGGAACAAGATTTCTACCCTTTAATTGAGCGACTACAACATTTGCATCTCCTCTCGCATATTCGTGAAAAGGTGTTAATGCTTCTTCAAGTGTAGGATCAGATAATATCGTTGTTCCATCAGCATTTTTTACAGGTATAGCGGTAGCAGTTTTATTTTTTAAAGTCAACTTCCCATCTTGCTTTGTAAAAGTAAGGTCAATACGTGAAATATGTGTTCCATATTTATCTGGTTCTGTAATAATTACGCCATTTACAACTTCTTTTTTTACAAGTTTATGCATGTGAGCCGCAAAAATAGCGCTTAGTTCCGGACAAGCATTTGCAATATCTTGAACACCAGTACCAGGGATACCATTCTCATTTTCTAATCCCATATGCATAACTCCTACCATTACATCTGCTTTACCTTCTAATTCCTTAATTGCCTTTTTCGTCTCTTCTACCGGATTTTTCACCACTAAACCATCTAAGTGATCTGTCCCTTTTTCAAAATCACTAATCATTGGTGTATTCATACCAATAATCCCAACTTTAATTCCACCTTTTTCTACAATTGTATATGCAGGAAGAAAGCGCTCTCCATTTTCCTTATAAATATTTCCTGCTAACGTTTTTCCCTTATATTGCTCACTAACTTTTTTCAATGTATCTAATCCAAAATTGAATTCATGATTTCCAAATGCCCAGGCGTCATATCCCATTGTATTCATCGCTACCATCATTGGCGATTGTGGTTTATCGTTGAATAATTCTACTGAGTTTCCTTGAATTGTATCCCCAGCATCTACTAATATGGTATTTGGATTTTCTTGACGGACCTTCTTTATAACCGTATAAAGCTGCGTCAAACTTCCACTCATATTTGCTCCATCAAGCGCATAATCCCAAGGCATAAATCTACCATGAATATCTGCAGTACCTAACAATGTGATATTAACTTCAGATTCCTCAGCCTTAGAGATAGGTGGTTTGACTATTACTGCTGTTCCAAGCAGTAATAGAATTACAAAGTAACATACATAGTTCTTCCATTTCATTTTTTGCATAATAATAATATTTCTCCCCTTTTTGTACTTTCATAAAGTTGCTTGAACTTTAAAAATGTAACTTATTATTCAGGAAACTTCAACTACAAAAGATAATTTTGAAGGTGGTTCTGTTGCAAAATAAAGAGAATAAATTGCATACATCCCCTAACAGAATTGTATTTTATCGTTTCCTGACAGAATACCCCTTCCTTAAGCGTGTGAAGAGTACTTTCAAAATAAGGACATATCATTCATCATCATAAAATCATTATTTCAATTTACTAAAATTCGCATATAAAATATGTTATGATGATTATTTTTTTGAATTTCATTGTCGAAGTATTTCCTTCTCAATGAAAATACTTCCAAAAAAATAACCCCGCTCTTCATTTAAGACGGGGTTACACTTATACAGAAAATCGGATAGTTTCATATTTTCTTAAGCTTATTGGTTACTTTCAACTAATTTCATTCTATTTTTGTTTTCTTCTGAATCAATATGAATCAACCGTTTTCCCTGTTTATAATACGCATCAATAAATAGGGAATGATTTTTACTTTTCAATTTCACAAAGTAATTTTATCTCTTTTATTTGTGAAATATGACGCTGTTCATGTAAATAAATCAGTTCTATCCACTGATCAAGGGATAATTCTCCAAGAGCTGGATGCATCACTGCTTTTTTCGCTAATATAGACTCATCTTCTATTGTACTCAGGAAACGCATCAATTCTTTTCTTGATTCGTTTAGCATATTGAGCATTTGCTCCACTTCAAATGGTTCTTTACTTGGTTCAATCATTTCTGGAGCTATAAACTTTTTCGTTCTATCTAATAAAATAGTGTGAATTTCTTTACGCTCATTTTGGGTACTATCTAACTTTTTTAATCCTGATGAAATAACTGTTATAACTCTCTCATCTAATAAAACTAAATGATGACAAACTTGTGCAATACTCCATTTATCCTTATCTGGTTTCCTATTAAATTGAGCATCACTCAACAAATTAATTTCCTCAACTAATTGATCTCTCGTTTCATAAAACTTGTCATTTACAAATGTATCCATGTGGATTCTCCTTTCATTGCAACCTACATACTTAAATTCCTACGCTAGAAATATTATCTTCAAAAAAAGTTTTTCTTTCACTACTATTCCAATTTCATTTTAAAGCTACAAATGAAATTATTTGTTTTTTATATCTTTTTAATTGGCACAAATAAATTAACCTTTAACTTTCCATCTAGATCTTCAGCAACATTATTTAAGCAAAACTCTAAATTATCTCTATCATAATCTGCATCATACTCACTATTTGGTAGCCACTCTGCATACATGTATTGATACGCTTCACTTAATTTATAAGGTTCATCATAGAACTGGTATAGACCATATGTACCTCCATCTAATCTTTTAAATTGCACATCATGATACTTTTCTTTATCGAAGTTTTCAGGAATCGTAACACATGCATCATGCCGGCACTTATGACTTGCAACAAGTTCAGGATTATCTAATGATATTCCGATAAATGATTGCTCTGGTGGATAAAGTTTATTTTCAATTGACCAATTCAGTAACTTTCCCCAGTGATCTTGTGGTTCAAAGTAGCTACCAGTTCGTCTTATATATGCTACTTCTAATGGTGGAAATTTTTTTATAAAAACTTTCATTTACATCTTCTCCCCTATAAATATGTACACTGTTTATTTAGCTTTCTTTAAATATTTATTCCTTCTTAAATAAAAAGAATCCTCTAATCACATGAATTTTAATTGAAATACAATTGATTACTATTACTACTAAAGTAGTATGTACTTTCATACTTTTATTTGATTTTAAATTCTTTTTAAATCGATATATTAATTGTAAGAAAATAAAAAGGTGGAGGATTTTAATTGATTAAAGGAATATACGAAGCGCATTTACCAGTATAATGTCCTATCAATTTATCATTAAATAAATGTAAAAAATGACCCTGTTTATTCATTTTTAATGCGTATGTATGTACATTTGTTAATTTATTCGATATATTATGGGTATTGAATGATTACGTGAAGTGTATAGGTCGCTTATATAACACCTTATATTTTTATATCCGTGAAAACTACAAAGTGTATGAAAATCCATTTGTCAAATGAATTTAGTGCGGAAGGAGGTTTGTGGTTACTTCATAGGGTATAATAATCAGTTTTTTACTGATAAAAATATAGGAGGCGACATAATGTTTCGTACGATTTCAAATTTCATGAGAGTAGCTGAGATAAGAAGGAAAATCCTTTTTACACTAGCGATGTTAATCGTTTTTCGAATTGGCACGTTTATTCCAGTTCCTCATACTAACGCAGAGGTATTAAAAGTACAAGATCAAGCTAACGTTCTAGGTATGTTAAACGTATTTGGCGGAGGAGCATTGCAACACTTCTCAATCTTTGCTGTAGGTATTACACCATATATTACAGCTTCCATCATAGTACAGTTACTACAAATGGATGTTATACCTAAATTTTCGGAATGGGCAAAGCAAGGAGAAATGGGCCGTAAGAAATCAGCTCAATTCACTCGATACTTTACAATCATTCTCGCATTCATACAGGCCATCGGAATGTCTTATGGCTTTAATAATATAGCAGGTGGACAATTAATAACAGATCAAAGCTGGACTACATACTTATTTATTGCGACAGTTTTAACTGCAGGTACTGCATTTTTACTTTGGTTAGGCGAACAAATTACCGCTAACGGAGTTGGTAATGGTATTTCGATGATTATCTTCGCAGGTCTCGTTGCCGCCATTCCAAATGTTGCAAATCAAATTTATTTACAACAATTCCAAAATGCTGGCGATCAGCTATTTATGCACATAATAAAAATTGTTTTAATTGGACTCGTAATTTTAGCGATAGTTGTTGGTGTTATTTACATTCAACAAGCTGTACGTAAAATACCGATCCAATATGCAAAAGCTGTTTCAGGAAACAATCAATATCAAGGAGCAAAAAACACTCATTTACCGCTTAAAGTAAATAGTGCTGGTGTTATACCAGTTATCTTTGCTTCTGCATTTTTAATGACGCCGCGTACAATTGCGCAGCTCTTCCCTGATTCAAGCGTATCAAAATGGTTAGTTGCAAATCTTGATTTCGCACATCCAATTGGAATGACACTTTATGTCGGTCTTATCGTTGCTTTCACATACTTCTACGCATTTATTCAAGTAAATCCTGAACAAATGGCTGAGAATTTGAAAAAGCAAAATGGATATGTTCCTGGTATTCGTCCTGGTAAAGCAACTGAACAATATGTAACTAAAATTCTATACCGTTTAACATTTATCGGTGCAATTTTCTTAGGTGCTATTTCTATATTACCGCTCGTATTCACGAAAATTGCTACGTTACCACCTTCTGCTCAAATTGGTGGTACAAGCTTACTTATCATTGTCGGTGTAGCACTAGAAACTATGAAGACGTTAGAAAGCCAGCTTGTAAAACGTCATTATAAAGGCTTTATTAAAAAAGTGAATTAATTATCAAAAACACAGTTGGTTATTTTTCTAACTGTGTTTTTGATTTTATCAGTCCTGTAATATACAGGGCTATTGCTTTATTAAACTACATCTCCTTCTCTAATAACCGCCCTTTTTTGAAATAAGTCCGTAGTGTTGAACGATTGGCCAAAAATACACCAATCAATATAAGACAAGCCCCCATTCCCATTGTAGGATTTAAAGGTTCTCCTAAAATGATATATCCCACAATTATTGCAATTAATGGTGATACATATAACCACGTCGATGGAAATACTGGATTTGTTTTTGATAAGAGCCAGTAATATAATCCGTGTCCACCAATCGATCCGATAAATATGAGATATAAAATAGGCCATTGCACACTCCATGAAGTTAATACGGTTACATTTGGTTGTTCTACAATAATAGATGCGATTAGTAGTAAAATCCCTCCATAAAACATTTGAATACCGTTAATAAGAAATGGTGATACATTTGATAAATCTGACAGTATTTCTTTCGAACGAATAGAGCCTATTCCGTAAAATAACTCCCCTATAACTAACACAATACAAGCAATACTCCATATGAAACTTACTTGTTGATGCATTCCTGGTAAAGAAACAAATATAACACCTGCTAGTGCAATAACTAAAGCAACGAGTTGTTCCTTTTGTAATTTCTCCCTATTCCTCTTTGCTTGTATTAATAAAATCATCATTGGTCCCGTAGCAGAAAGAACAGCAGCTAATCCCGAAGAAATATATTGTTCTGACCAATATAAACTTGCGAATGTCATAAATGTTAAACAAAATCCAGCATACATAATGCGTTTTGAAAATATATGTGGCATAATTTCTTTTCGCTTTAATTTAAAAATAATCATAAGGATTATGCCCGCTAAAAAGAAGCGAATTCCTGCTGAAAACAACGGTGGCGCCCCTGCTTCAATTCCAATTTTTATCGTTAAAAATGTTGTCCCGAAAATAATACATACTAAAATGTAATTAAAAATGACCATTTTGCTTCCTCCTTTTTACTCTTAGAATGAGTATAGAGGCTATGGTGTATAACAGTGTATCGGTACATATAACAGTTACTTCAAGTTGTAGTTGATTCCCTATATATTTTTCGCTTTAATTAAGTTAAAAAGAAAAATAGGTGAACCTATGAAAATTGTATTGCGTAAAGAAACAAACATACCGTATTACAAGCAAATATATATGCAAATTGTTGACAGAATACAAAGTGGTATGCTTTCACATGGTGAATCTCTTCCTTCTTTACGTTGTATGGCCACAGATTTACAAATCAATGTATTAACAGTTCGTAAAGCGTATAAACAGTTAGAAACGAAAGGGTATATACGCATCGAACAAGGAAAAGGTGCTTACATATATAAACGGGTAAAGAAAGATTTCAAACCAATTCCGTATAAATGGCAACAAATGAAAACGATTAATGTTATGCGTTCTCAATATGCAATGAATAAGCACCGTAAATATTATAATTTTTCACAAGCAATTCTGTATCCTCGTCTGTTACCAAATCCATTTTTGGCAGATGAAATGCATAAATTGCTGGATAAAAATCCGATGTTGTTAGCAACTTATGGGCCAGTTCAAGGCGATTATGAATTGCGAGTTGAAATAGCAAATTACTTAAATGAACACCAGAAATTAGTGACAGACCCATCTCAATTATTAATTACAAGCGGCGCACAACAAGGAATTGATTTAATTGCTCAAACATTATTAAAACCTGGAGATATTGTATTAGTAGAAAGTCCATGTTACAGTGCTGCGCTTGATATTTTCATCAATAAAGGTGTTCAAATCATTCCCGTTTCTCTTGATAATCATGGAGTTCGCTCCGACTTAATTGATGATATTTGTCAAAGTAAAAATCCCGTTTTATTGTATACGAATCCCACCTTCCAGAATCCGACAGGTACAGTAATGAGTAAAGAACGAAGAATGGAACTTATAGAACTATCGGAGTTATATCAATTTTTTATTATTGAAGATGATTCTTTCGGAGAAATATATTTTGAGGATGCTATAATCCCGCCCCCAATCAAAAGTTTTGATAAGGATGGCCACGTAATATATATAAAAGGATTTAGTAAAACGTTAGCACCAGGACTGCGTATCGCGGCACTTATTGCCGATGGTCCTATTTTTGAATGGCTATATGCAGTAAAAGGTTCAATGGATATCGGTAGTCCTTTATTAACACAGAAGGCACTTCTACCGTTTTTACGTGCAGAACGTATGAAAAACCATTTAGAAAAATTACGTACAGCTTTACAAATGAGACGTGATTTAACAATTGATATATTATCGCCATTAAAAGAACTACACTTTGAAATACCAAATGGAGGTTTTAATTTATGGGTGACACTACCTGATTCGATAGATCCCTTTACCTTATTACAAAAAGCAAATGAAGTAGATGTCTCTTTTTTACCAGGAACAGCTTGTCTATTAAATTACGAAACAAATGATAACCAATTAAGAATTAGCTATTCAATGTTAAACGAGAAAGATATGGAAATTGGATTAGAAAAATTACACGATACAATACGAAACAGTATTTGTTAGAAGTAATATCACAATAGCTAACAATAAATAATACTCGAAAATGAAAATGTATAGTATGGGATATTATTTATTGTTGAGCTTTTTCGTTATTCTGAACAACCGGTTTTAAAACTTGTCTTTCTTTTAATTCTTCAACAATACCATATTGATCAATAATAATTGCTTTCATTTCCTCTCCTCCTTGCTGTTTATTTTAATAACATACAATTATTTCTCAAAATTTTTTGCCTTGAATTAACATATAATTATTTTTGGGGGTAATTATGCAAGAAGCATTATAAAGTGAAACTTTAATCAACCCTCGCCAATCGGGTTTTTTCGGGAAGTTGGTCCCCTCCCAACTTCTTTACTTTCCCTGAATTTTAAGATGGGACTCTTACTGCCCAGCAAATAGCGGGATGAATTCCACCACGAATCTTACACACATCTTAGAATCATCCAAAACTGTTTTATTGATCAAATTCAAAAGAAATGGAGCTAACTATATGAGTGAAAAGATGTTTAAAATAAACGGAATTGATATATGTACAGAAAGCTTTGGAAACCCTAAGAACCCTGCTATTTTATTAATTATGGGTGCTACATGTTCCATGGTTTATTGGGATGAAGAGTTTTGTGAGCTGTTGGCTAGTACGGGGAAGTTTGTTATTCGCTTTGATAACCGTGATGTTGGGCGCTCTGTTGCCTATGAACCTAGAACTTCCAATTACACAGTAACAGATATGGCTGAAGATGCAATTGGAGTACTAGATGCTTATCATATTGATAAAGCTCACCTATTTGGCATGTCATTAGGTGGTATGATTGCTCAAATTGCCGCTGTAAAACATCCCGAAAGAATTTTGACGCTAACTTTACTAGCGACTAGTGTAATAGGATCTGATGACAATACTCGCGATTTACCTCCAATGGATGAAATGATTTTAACACATCATGTAAATGGCACAAGTATAGATTGGGCAAATAAAAATGATGTGGCAGAGTATTTAGTTTCAGGATCTCGTCTATTATGTGGATCAGAACGAATATTTGATGAAAATAGAGTTTATAAACAAGTAAAACAAGAAATAGAACGCGCAAACAATTTATTAAGTATGTTTAATCACGCTTTACTTCAAGGTGATGATGCATATGAAGGTGTACTTCAATCCATACAAGCACCTACATTAGTTATTCACGGAACAGACGATACAGCACTACCATTTGAACATGGCCTCGCACTAATTAATGAAATTCCAAACTCAGTACTATTAACCCTTAAAGGGGCAGGCCATGAAAACCATCCAGATGACTGGGAAAGCATAATTAATGCTGTTTCTAAACATACATCTAAAATTTAGATAAATAACTAATGGAAGGGTCACAAATTGTATTGTGCCCCTTCCATTTACAAACAAAACCCCATCACTGTATTCGTATGTATAGTGATGGGGACTTCTTATATTTTTCTATGTTTAAAAAAATGGACAATCTAATTGATCAACAGATTCCCATAATTTTTTTTTTGCATTTTCAGTGGATGTATTTGTGTCTAGTGTCATGTTTTTAAAAGGGTTTACTTCGACTTTTAATAAGGATGAAGGCTCCACATATAATGAGAAAACATGGCTGCTTGGTAAAGCTTTAGAAACGTCAATATCTCCTACTTGTTTAAATAGTTGCTGCGCAGCAAAGAAGAAGAAATTAGTTGGATTTGATTGTTTATTCAGCCACGCAAGCATTTCAGGTGATACCGATTTATGAATATTGATTTTTACTCGATCACCACGTTTATATCGCCTAGATCGCATACTTCCACCAACTAACTTATCGTTAAGTTTGTAAATCCTAACTCTTTTTGCTTATGCTCTCTATATTTTGGCGAACAAGTATAGACTAATAATCCTCGTGCATTTGTAAATAACGGATTATCTACAAAGATTACATTTTTGAGTCGTCCTTTTTGCTTTAAAATCATTTTTAAACTGTTTTTAATAATTACTGCACCCCCGCCATAAATAAACACGTATGGATCGTCTTTCATATCATCAATTTTATTTATAATATCTGTTGCAACACGCGCTGCTAAACCTAATAGCGCTGGCTGTGATTCCTCAACTAATAATGTATTTCTCGGATGCTTATCATTTAAATAAATTTGATTGAATTCTGTAATGCTATCAATCGTTTTAGTTGGATACTTCCGGTTCCATCTCGTAATGATTTGTAGTAACGTCTCTTTTACACCATAAGATAAACCTTTACTTAGTTGCGGACGGAAATTCACCCCTAATGAAACGACTTCTTCTGTCGTCCCTGCGCCAATATCAAAAGAGAGTAGAGTTTTATCTACAAAATCAATTTCAGAAACTTGATTTTGCTCACATTCTATTTTATGTTTCACAACATTTCCTTCTTCATCGTATACAATGCCCCACGTCCCAGAAGCACCCTCAGGTAGGCATTTACAATACTCAATTGAAACATTAATTGTCACATCGCGTCCGTTCGGATAATGGAAAATAACCTTATGATTTCCCATATAACGTTTTGCATTTTCAGCAGCTATTTCTTGTGTAATAAGCTGCATAGGAAGAGCGACAGATAAATCATAACGAATATTAATATGGCTAGAAGTTGGACTTTGACGCATAGCGCTTACCGCCAAACCTGATAGTATTGTAATAACCATTAACTCATCCGTTGACTTATTTGATTTCTTCTCTACCTCAGTACCTTTTAATTGATCTTGAATGACTTTTTCTCCAACGATGTATCGTACATTATTTAGCATTAACGATGGCGAACTTATAGTCACATCAATGTGGTTTTCTAATTCAGATAATGAAACATCTACCTCATCTAAGAGTCCTGTAGGCTCACCTATATATAAAGAATAAATACTCGGAATAAAAATAGGGTCTTGCCCTTTAACCATTAACTTCAAACCGTTGTTTCCTGCATCTGCACCAGCTTTTAAAAGTATAGACATAACTACCCCCTAAATTAATCTGACATCCCTTCCAAATATATGCGAGCCCATTCTTTTACATTCAAATGTATTGTAATTTTTTATTTATCATAGAACTAAAATATTACATACTTACATATTTCGTGTAAAAAGTATTTGACATGATACTTTTCCAATTTTATACTTATATTTGTAAAGAGTTTTTTACAATCGAGGGGGCAATTATTTCTTGAATACTAAAAAAACTATTTTTATAATCATTGTTTTAGCATTAATTGCAATACTAGTACATGGCACATATAAATACATAACTGAAGGTTCTATTTTGGGCGGTACGATTTTTGCTATTTCGTTAATACTTAGTAATTTAATTAATTACATTACTTGGGGAGATCCCCACGGTGTATCAGAAGAAAGTCAAGATGAAATGGGACAACAAATTACATATAAAAGCTTTAAAATTGCATATTTTGTGCTTGTAATTGTAATGTTCCTTATATTAATCTTCTCTGAAGGATTTTCTATGGGGGCTAATTTAGATGGAGTAAAAAACCTCCCTCTGTTCATCGCAATTTGCTCTTCCTTCTTTATTTATCCTATTGTCGAACTCGTAGTTGCAAAACAATATAAATAAAAAGATGAGGTTTTCTACATGTAGAAAACCTCATCTTTTTATATTTACATACCCTCTACAATTGCTTTTAATTTGTTCACAGTCCGCCAATTCCTAACTGTAGCTGGTGTATGTAACTTCTGAAACTGGTTCATTAATTTAGAATTTCGAATGCTATTTTTGAAAAACAAATAAACGACTTTCTCATCTATATAGCAATCTTCAAGTTCACTTTTAAATATAAGCAATTGACTACTCTCTTCTTCAGAAAGTACATTCGCTAAAAAAGCAACATGAACACTTTCTCCTTCTAACAATGAATGAACTTCATACGGACATTGCTTAATAATATTTATAAATTCATCATGTGTTCTTAGCATGACTGGAACATCGAAATCAAATTCATTTTTTATTTCCGTTTGTATTCGGTCTTTTAGAAAGTTTATATCTTCCTCAGATTCGAACACGATATTACCACTTTGTATATACGTTTTCACTTGTTTTAACCCTATTGATTCAAACACTCGTTTTAACTCAGCCATTTTGATTACTTTATGTCCACCGACATTGATTCCTCTTAGTAATGCAATATAAAGTGTCATACTATTCCCCCCACAATAAAATGAACTTATCAATTGAATCGATTTCCCCACTCATATTTCTCGGATATTTGTTTTAATTCTTCTAACATATCATGAATAGATAATACCTCAAATAAAATAATATACTCACTTGAAAAATGGTGATGATAATGATTTGGTTTATAATCTTTTAAATCATTTTTATAACTCCAAGTTGAGATATTAAAAAATTCACAAACTAACACTGTAAGAAAAACTGCAATCCCAGTTTTAATCACTCTTCCCCCAACGATATTCCATTTTCTATCTTGATTTATTTTTTATATCCTTCATTTCTATTTCATTTTATATACATATATTGTATATTATTAAAATAAAAAAACCTACTACATGAATATTCAAGAGTAAGTTTTCTATCTCATTATTTCATTATAGACAAATGCATTATTATTTGTTGGCCTATTGGTCCCATTCTTCTAAAACCTTTATCTTGGAAGCCGACTTTTGCATATAAATTTTGTGCAGGAATATTTCTTTCATTCACAGCAAGTACAACTTCATTTTTTATTGGAAAATAACGTTTTACAAACTCTTCTAATAATAACAATGACTTTTTAGCGAATCCTTTTCTTTGTCTATTGTGATTAATAGAAAATGATGTTAAAAGTAAAGCATCCTCATTATCTGTGAACTCCTTTACTCTATCTCCCGTTTCCAATGCGAAAAGACCCACCGGTACCCCATTGTAATCTAAAATAACAATCACATTTTTTGTACGATCACTTTTTGCTTTCTCCAGTAATGCGCTTGGATCTGATGTAAACTGAACTTGTTCACTTGGTAAAGTAAATGTTTGTATAACTTCTTTATATTTCTCCTTATACGGAACTAATTGAATTTCCCCTGTGTGTATGTTCATGCTAAACTCTCCCATTTTTTAGCTTATTAACTTATACCTTGTTGTGCTTTTGAATGCACTCTTCCATCTAAAAAGGTAATTTCAACAAATGAATTTGGATTGTTTCCTTTCCAAGCAAAAATTTGTTTAATTTGTGTAGAATGTTCTACCCCTTCTTCTATAAGTAAATCTCCTTCAAAACCAATTAAATCTTTCACTTCTGTATAAGTCATCCCTTCATTTATACTCGAAAAATGATTTATATTGATAGACTCTTTCTGTTGCCTTTCCATCACAGTAGAAGAAGTTGCTGTTTGATTTTTCACTTCTTTTCTCTGTTCACACGCTGTCATACTGAAACCTAAGCATAAACTAAACAATATACATGCGCTTTTTTTCATCATAACAGTTGTCCCTCCCATCATAATTAAACCATATTTTTCCTTAAAAATAAACTGAATATTTAATATTATATTTAAAAACCTCGTACAATTAAGTACGAGGCTAATTTCATTTATTCAAATGATTATTTGATTGATCATCCTGTTCTTTTCTTAACTCTTGTTCTTCATCTTTTGGTAATTGTTTATCATTATCTTTAATTGGATTCGTTTCTCTATTTTCTATCATATCATTTGGAACTTGTGGCATTACTCGGCCCACAATAGCGGCTAATTCATCTAGTATACCTTCACCTGTTTTTCCTTTTTTAATTTGCTTTCCGATTTGTTTGAGCCGTTCATACGTATCAACATCTGCTACAACGACTGCATTAGCACCGTCAGGGTCATTTTTTAAACTTTCTGCAACAGAGTATTTAATTGATTCAACTCGAGTTCGATCAAGTTTTGCTTTTACATCAATACCTACAATAGCATATTTTCCAACAACGACCGCTGTTGCATCATTCACACCTGGCACACTTGCTGCTAAAGATGCTAAATGATCTGCTGCTTTTTCATTTGGCTTATTTGATTTATTCGTATAATTAACATTTTTCATTGAAACATTTTTTTGTTCCGGCTTTTCGTTTGGATTGTCTTTTTTTCCAATACTGCATCCAGTTATAACGAAGCAAAGCATCAATATATATATTAGAGTTTTCATTATTTTCACCACTTCACTATTAAGGTTTAATCATAAATTTTTTCAACAGCTTGCATTTTCTTTACCTTTTCCTCGGCCCCGCTATTAGCATTAATGAATATTTGGTACGTATCTTTTCCTAAAGTGCCTACAAATTCATAGCAAAGCACTTCATTATGCAAATCATTGACTACTAAAGCTTTACGTTCTTCCATGACTTTTACATCCGGATTGATTTTCTTTCTTGCTTCTGCTGCAGTTAGCTTTGCCGATGGAACTGTTCGCTTTTGATGTGACGCTAAATATTCTTTTGCGGAGAACCCAACGATAGAACCATCATCTAAAGCAATTTTCATTTGGATTGCTTCTGGATAAATTCGTACTCCATTTTCATTTACTACATACGTAAATACACCAACATTATCATATTGAGAGCTATCATAAAGCTCCATATTATTAAACTTATGGTCCTTTAAAAATTTCAAACCTTTACTACCTGCATCGTTTAAACTAACTTTCTGTTCTTTAATTTCGCGGTTATTCATAACCCAAATTGGATATCCGCCTTTTCCGGTAATATCCATATAGAACTCATTATTCGTTGCTTCATCTTTAATTTTCACACTATAGAAGGATTCTTTCGCACCTTTTCCGCTTTTCTCAACATCTACTTTTTCATTTCCTTTTAAATTCAAAAACGATTTGGCAATTTTCGCCGCTTCATCTTTAGAAATTGCCTTTCCTTCCGCTTCAAATCCGCCTTTTTTATTTTTTTGCGCACTTGTAAAGGTCGGTCCGAAGTTTGTAGAAGAATATGATGTTACGTTTTTCTCTACAGTTTTCAATCCATCAATAATTGTGTTATCTGCTGGATCGCGATTTGATGCAAGTGCCATTTCTACATCCATCCAGCGTAAATTATTTTTCAAAACAAGATGTTGTACTTTTCTTAGTTCATCTTGTATATTTCCTGCATTTGAATATAAAGTTTGCAACGTTTTATATTCTTGCTCATTTAACGGTTCTTTTTCTAAATCACGAATGGCTGCACGGTAACTAAAATCACCGATATTCGCTAAAAATTCTTCCGTTTTATTAAATGGCATTAATGTTAAAGGAAGTTGCCCTACATCTGAGCGAGCTTCAGATGTTAAACGCCATACATCCGCTAATGCAGGTGATAAAGATGATCGTGAATTCATCGCAAGTGTTGTGCCAATTTTATCGTGTAATAAATCGACTTCGTATGCTAAATCATGGAATGCACGTTGATAGCTATTTTCCGCTCGAATTAAAACTGCATTTTTCTCTTGGTGCTCTTTATAGCCCCAATAGCCTGTTCCTACTACACCGACTGTTAATAATACAATGATAATACCTCGTAACATTGTCCCACCTCCGCTCTATTTACAGAAAATATGTTTACCGATTTTTTTAATTTGTGGACGAGTCCAAATCCATTTACTAGTCGCGGTATCTGGATTGAAATAATATAAAGCATTTCCTGTTGGATCCCATCCGTTAATCGCATCTAAAACTGCTTTTTTTGCTGTTTCATTTGGCGTTAAATATATTTGCCCATCGGCTACCGCTGTAAATGCTCTAGGCTCAAAGATTACACCTGAAACAGTATTTGGGAATGACGCACTTGTAACACGGTTCAAAATGACAGCAGCTACTGCAACTTGTCCTAAATATGGTTCACCGCGTGATTCTCCGTATACTGCGTTTGCCATAAGCTGAATATCATTTTGAGAATAACCGTTCGGAACATTTGTCCCTTTATTTTGAGGTGGTTTATTCTCTTGTGCAGTGCCACCGCTATTTCCTTTATTCGTTGTCGTCCCTTTATTAGCAGTTGACTTGTCATACTTCGTTGCCTTCACGAGCATTTGCTTCGTTTTAGCTCCAGCTAAACCATCAACGGGTAATCCGAATTTCTCTTGAAAATTCCGAAGTGCCCAATATGTACCCCATCCGAAAACACCATCCACTTTTCCCGTATAAAACCCGTTATATTTCAAACGAGATTGCAGTTCAATGACATCTTCGCCAGATGCTCCTCTTTGAATAACTTGATTAGAAAAAGCTTCTACATTCTTTAATTGTATACTACTGACCATTAAAGACAGTCCTATGAACGCAAGTAAAACTGCTATTTTAAAAATAGCTTTTTGGCGCATAATTTTCCCTCCTTAATTACGGAAATGATTTCTTGGTTATGTTTTGTAAAAGCCTCGCTTTTATGTAAAGAAGACAAAAAAATCCAAACTAATATCGTTGAAAAAATATGTAAACAATATAAAAAAGGATAAAAGGAGTTCATCATGAAAAAATTGTTAAAACGTGTCGCACTTGTCATTCTGTTCCTAACAACATGTTCAAATATATATACAGGCTCATCAATTGTTCATGCGCAGCCGCCGTATGCCAAATGGGGTAAACTTGCCGTAGAAAAGACGAAAGAACAATACCCAAAAGCAGAAATTATTGACTATCTTCATATAGGTAGAAAACCAAAAACAGTTCAAATAACTGTTGAAAAATTTAAATTGTGGTTACGTGAGAACGGAAAAGAATACGGTGTTTTTGTTGATGTAGAATTTGAAACGAAGACGGAGAAATTTATAAAGTTGTCGTTTCAGAAGACGAGTAGATAAAGTGAAACCTTAATCAGTGGGGGTTTTGTTCATCTCCCACTAATCATCAGCCCTCACCAATCGGACTTTTACGGGCAGCCCGACAAATAGCTGGATAAAGTGAAACCCCCACTGTTAAAAACAGACACAGTGGGGTTCTTGCATTTCTAAAATTCTTTTCTAAAGTTTCGATTCCCTAAAAATCTTACCAATATACAAATAGCACCAATTACAACTGCTATTCCTATACTGTATAAAAGTACTTTACCATATCCACCTATTCTCGGATCTAAAAACGGATATGGATACCAATTCACGATTGGACCACGTATTAAGCTATATACAACGTAAAAAAACGGGAATAAAAGCCAACTTGCAGCTTGTTTCCAAGTGATTTTCTTAATAGGTGGATTTAAAATCCAATCTAAAAGCATTGTAATCGGCATGATATAATGTAGCACAGTATTTACCCATGGTATTGCCGTTTGAAGTGACTCTTCTAATCCTCTTAGTAACAAAAAATAAACGAGTCCTGTCGTAAGTATATATACCGTCGCCGCACCACGAAGTATACTAAACTGCTCTGAGCGACCAAATGTAGCTGTTCCGATACTACTTAAAAGGAGAATACATGCAACTAAAATGTTACTTTCGATAGTAAAGAAACTAAAAAAGTTAACTGGATTGAACGGTTTCACTTGTGCCCTGATTATGAATTGCGTAATAATGGCGCTACATACTAGAAGACTTAAACAGAATCTAAATAAAGATAAAATTTTTTCATCCTTCATACATTCCCTCCTTTTCTTATATATAATTAGAATTTCCCTGTACATGCTCAATAAATAGTTTTAATGGAACGAGCCCACGTTTTGGCATATGACTACTTATAATAGCTACTACTTCTAACTGAGGAATGATAACGATGTATTGTCCGCCGTATCCCATAGCGAAATATATACAATACGGTATGTGAAATCTTTCGGTATGTAATACCCACCAGTGATATCCATATGCGCCGACATGTTCATATGTTTCAAAATGCGCCCTACTTGACTCTTCTAACCATTTCGCTGATACAATTTCTTTTTCATTCCAATATCCATTTTGCAAACATAATTTTCCTAATTTTAATAAATCGGTAGATTTCATTTTCATACCGAAGCCGCCGACATATATACCCTGCGGATCTTGTTGCCACTCGTATTCGTTAATTTCTAATGGATTAAATAAATATTTCTTTGCAAACCGCTCTGTCGACATTCCAGTAGCTTCTTGAATAATATAGCTCAGTAAATGAGAAGAACCTGAATTATAATTCATTTTTGTAGCAGGTTCTTCAATTATTGGCTTTTCTAATATGTACTGTACCCAGTTCTCTGATTCTACAAAGTCATTTGGGAATACTACTCCATTCCCAAACTCTTTCCAGTCCTCACCAGTAGTCATTGTTAATAAGTGATATAGTGTTAAATTATGTTTTCCCCTAGGTACATTTTCAATCCACTCTGTGATCGGTGTATGTATATCATTTATATAGCCCTTATCAACTGCAATACCAATTAATAAAGATACGATACTTTTTGTAATCGAATTTATTTTATATAAGTTATTTGCACATTCGGGTGTTTTATAATACTCAGTTGTTAATTGTCCTTTTTGATAAACAAGAAATGTATTCACTTTTTTCTTTTCGAATTTATTTTCTAGTTGCTTGAAATCCAAAAACTTTACCTCCATTTAAATAGTTAATCCATTTATTATATCTTGTTCCTTCATTTTAAACATAATTGTGCTCAAATAAAAATAAACCTGTCAGCCATAATGAACTGACAGGTTTATTTTTATAATTTTGTACGAACATTCCAAAGCTCTGGGAAGAATTGTTGATCAAGTACTCGCTTTAAATAAGAAACACCGGAGGATCCACCTGTACCCATTTTATGTCCAATAATTCTTTCTACTGTTTTCATATGACGGAAACGCCATTGTTGTAGCCAGTCTTCAATATCAATCAATTTTTCAGCAAGCTGATATAAATTCCAATATTTTTTCACATCCGCATACACTTCTAACCATGCTGCTTCTACTGTTGCATCTTCTTCATAAGGCTGCGTAATATCACGGTTTAACACATCTTTATGAATAGGGAATCCTTCTTTTACTAATGCTTGAATCGCGACATCATATAGACTTGGTGCATGTAGCGCTTTATGAAGTCGTGCATGTAATTCTGGATCCTTTTCATAAATTTTTAATGCATGTGGCGTTTTATAGCCAAGTGCATACTCAATCATACGATATTGATACGATTGAAAACCTGAAGCTTGACCGAGTGAATCACGAAACTCAATATATTCTGATGGTGTTAATGTCGCAAGAATATCCCAAGATTGAATAATTTGAGACTGAATTTTTGATACACGTGCTAACATTTTAAAAGCTGGTTGTAATTTATCTTGTTTAATAGATTCAATCGCCGCATTTAGCTCATGTAAAATGAGCTTCATCCAAAGCTCACTTGCTTGGTGAATAACGATAAATAACATTTCATCATGATGGTCTGATAATCTTTTTTGAGAAGATAGTAAACTATCTAATTGTAAATATTCCCCATACGTCATATTCTCTTTAAAATCCGTATGAATCCCTTTTTCCATAATTACTTTTTCATTTTCTTTCATATTAGCCAAACGCCCCTTTTATATGATTCTACTTATATTGGTCTAATAACGGCTCGAACTGGACTTCCATCCGCATCAGTTAATGCAAGTGGTAATGCAATCAATTCATAATCACCGTCTGCTACATGATCTAGTACGACATTTTCTAAAATATGAATTCCATGTTTAAATAATTGATGATGCGCTGCTAATTCTTTATCATCTAGCGGATCAACTGATGGGACATCTACTCCGATTAAACGAATACCTTTCTCCGAAAGAAAAGGTGCTATGTCTGCACGTAAATGAGGGATCACATCTGGAAATTCTTCAGCTTTTCCATGTGAAGATGTACGTAATAATAATCGTTCTACACCTTCTAAATGAAAGCTTTCTAATTCCTTTTTTCCGATGCTTTCAAGATTAGAAACGTCAATAATCCGTGCTGGGCCAACATAAACTTGAACATCTAAATCCAATACTTTCTTTCCATCATTATCAAAATGAAATGGTGCATCAATATGAGTGCCTGTATGAATACTCATCGTTAACTTTCCAACATTTACTGAGCCACTTTCTTCTTTTGACCATGAAACTTCATATGAGAACGGTGTGTCTCCTGGCCACGTTGCAATATCATTATTTAGCGGTTGTGAAATATCAATCCACTCTGATGTTTTCATGCTTATGCCACAACCTCTCGCTTATTTTCAAACTGTTTATACTCTTCTTCTTTCATAATTTTCTTTAATATTTGTACAGATTTCCACACTTCTTCATATGTGTTATATAAAGCGACCGGCGCAAGTCTTACTCCATTAGGTGCTCGGAAATCAGGGATAACTCCATTTGCTTTTAGCGCTTTACAAATACGTGCTGCTTCTGCATGTTCTAAATATATGTGCCCGCCACGTTTTTCATCCTCTAATGGATTTCCAATTGTAAATCCGAAATCTTTTAATTCGTGATCAATTAAATTCAGCATATATCTTGTAATATGTAAAGATTTTTCGCGTAAACGTTCAATACCAGCATCTTTAAACATTTCAAGAGAACCAATTAAAGGTGCTGTACTTAATACGTGCGGTGTACCAATTTGATAAGCACCTGCATGATCGGCAGCTGTTAATGTATGCTCCATATCAAACTGTTTATCTTTTCTAGAACTAAACCATCCAGACAATCCTGGCAGTCTATTAAAATGTTTACTATTTACATAAAGGCCTGCAACACTACCCGGTCCTGCATTTAAATATTTATAATTGCACCAAACAGCAAAATCGACATCCCAATCTTTGAAATGATGCGGAATAGATCCTATTGAATGGCATAAATCAAATCCAATGTGAATGCCGCGTTTATGAGCTTCCGTTGTTAAACTTTTCATATCAAGAATTTGACCACTTCTATATAAAACAGAAGGTAATAAAATTAAAGCGATATCATCTTCCATCGCATGGATAATATCTTCTTCAGAAAGTGTTCTACCATCTCGGCTTTTCACTCTTACTAAATGCTCCTCTGGGTCTAATCCTTTTAAACGAATTTGACTTTGAAGTGCATAAATATCTGATGGGAAAGTCAATTCATCCGCAAGTATTTTTGTACGTATTCCTTTCGGCTCATAAAACGTCGCAATAACTTGGTGTATATTCGCAGTTGTGGAACCGGTTACAATAGTTTCTTCCAGTAAAGCTCCAATAAGAGGGGCTGTAAGTTTACCTAATTTCTCTGAAAGGAAAAACCACGGATGCTCACCTTCTGTCCAGCCGTCAATACCATACTCTTTCCACGAATCTAGCAACGTAAGTAATGATTTCTCTGCTCTTTTTGAAAGTAGCCCTAATGAGTTTCCATCTAAATATATAGTACCTTCTTTTTTATAGAATTCAGTTTGAAAATCTTTCAGTTCATCATGTTTATCACATTCAAGCGCATACTCATAAGTTGGTTGAAATGGTTCTTTATACATGGTGTCACCTTCTCTTAATTTTCTTTTTATTCTAACTAATTGAAATATATCACCTTAATTGATACAACGTCAATGATATTATGTCAGTTGACTTTATATATGAACTTCTTTTACAATACAATTATATTTTCAGATATTTCAGTATAAAGAGGTGATTCTTTGAAAAACAGTACCCTTTCATCAAGAAAACACCGCTCCTTAGAAACGAAGAAGAAACTATTACACTCTGGTTACACTATTTTTATACGTAACGGATTTCAAAAAACGACAATTACACAAATTATTAAACATGCAGAAACCGGATATGGTACAGCATATGTATACTTCAAAAACAAAGATGATCTCCTAATTAGTTTAATGGAAGATGTTATGAATCGTTTTTATAATATCGCTGAACGCTCTTTTTCTCCACAAACAAAAGAGGAAGCACGTATAATGATCCAAAATCAAGTTAGAGCATTCCTGCAATTAGCAGATGAAGAACGCGCTATTTTGCAAGTTGTAGAGGAAGCGATAGGATTATCAAGAGAAATACGGCAAAAATGGGATGAGATTCGGGAACGTTTTATAACAAGCATTAAACAGGATATTACTTACTCTCAAGAAAGTGGATTAGCACAACCTAATTTAAATAAAGAGATTGTAGCACGCGGTTGGTTCGCGATGAATGAATCGTTTCTTTGGACTATTATGCAAAATGACAAAAAGATTAACTTAGAGGAAATTGTGTATACGTTAACGGAGATGTATACGACCGGGTTATATAAATAGCACACCTTCAATAAATAAGGTGTGCTATTTTACATCTATAAAAATATATTATCCGGGTATGGTAGTGCTAAAGGAGGCTTTTCAGAAAATGAGAAATATTGTAGTTTTAAAGATTCACCATCTATCGATTTCAGTTTTCCACTAGTAATTTCACATTCAAACACAACAACAATATATTCTACTTGATCGCCATTCGGATATATATGACGGAACCTTTCCCCTCCAAATACCCCTTTTTGTTTTTTTACTTGCACTTTCAAACCCGTTTCTTCCCACACTTCACGAACTACCGCTTCTTCTGGAGTTTCTCCAGGCTCAATTGCTCCAGCCGGCAAACTCCAATATTCTCCGCCAGGATATTGAAATAAGAGTTCTCCCTGCTCGTTTTTAATAACTGCAGCTACACTTGGCATAAATATTAGTTCATGTCCTAATTGCTCCCGGATTTTTTTATAATATAGCGACATCGACATATAATTCTCTCCCACTCCATTAATGAATAACTGTATTTTCTGACATATATTCTATAATAATACCAATAACAATTTCTATATAGAAAGGATAAGAAAATGACCCAAGTACAACTAGTAAATAGCTTTCTATCATTTTTAGGAACGACAAAACAGCCTACTAGCTTAAAGTTTTTAAATGAGCTTATTAAAGCTCATCAAGAAAAAGTAAAAGAACCAATACACTTATCAAATATGAAAGAACTTATTTCAAGGTCTAACGATTGGCATACATCTCCTGTATTAAAGAAAATTCAGATTTTCGGTTATATCGATGGTATTCCAACTTCTATTAATGATAATGTTTTAAAACGATATTTCCAAGGTAAGAAAAGAAAAGAGAACAAATCATTACATCTTCTGAACTTAATTATTGGATAACAGAAAGATTTTGTGTTGATAAAGAAATATATGAAAGAGCTATTGAGATTTTCAATGAAAAATCTTCAAATAGAATATTACAAACAAGTTCTTTAATATCTTTAGGCTGAGGTAAATAGCTAGTTGAAGGAGCAATTTCAAAATTAAAGCTTATATGTCCACATCCAGTTAGCCACATATAGTGACATTTCAACTCTTCATCGAACATATATTTCACAATATCTATAAATAATAAATCTCCTGCGTATTGCAACAGAAACTCCATATTCGAGCTACAAGTATAATAATTGTCATCGTCATCAAGATTTTTTATATTATATTCCGCCAAATCCCATAAAAAATCTTCTTTTAATATATTTTTAATTTTTTCAACAATGCTTATCCCCCCGAATTTTCCCAAGAATAACTCTCTAATCTACTTAAAATAATTTCAGTAAATTCTTCAGCAATGTCCTTAGAAATCTCACCACGATTTCCAATAATATCCCAAGCAATATTAATTGAAGTCCATCTCATCAATGAATTCTTTCCAAATTTTAAAAACTCTATTATTTCCTCCTCTTTCATTTCACTTAGAATTGCTTTTAATTCACTTTCTTCTAATTTACTTCTTTGATCATAATCAGTTTGATTTAGTATTTTTACATATTCCTTACTTTCTTGATAAAAAGCAATCTTTACTTGTTCTGGTGATAAATCCGCTAATAGTTTTTCAATTTCTTCAGCGCCTATTTCTTTACCTTTATTTATACATTTGAAATAACATCCCATTTTAACTTTTCATTAATTTCACTCATAAGTTGGGGTATTACTACTTCACCATATTTTTTAAAACATTCATGAGTTCCTTCGTAATTTTAAAATAAAGTTTGATTAAAAATATCGTGTTAACCCGTATTCTATGGTCAATAAAAAGAATCCATTTTGAAAAAGATTGATCAAAATGGATTCTTATCCAGCAGGTTTATGTTTTGGTTTTATAAAAAAGTTTGATCATTTTCTATCAATGAAAACAATTAATTGACTATTTTTATTATGAAGAGGTCGGAGCAGGAAATTCATCAATTTTGATACGAAGTAAACTATAAGGTTTCTGTCGTAAGTCTTTTCCATAATGAAATCTAGGCTGACGATGTAATTGGTTCACAATGACATACAAATATTGATCCGGACCAATTGAAAAAGTATCCGGCCACAAAATTCTCGGATCATGTGCGATAGCTTCCATTATGCCATTTGGCAATATCTTACGGATACTGTTGTTTTCATAATCTCCAGCATAAACAGCTCCCTTTGCATCGGTGATCATTCCATCAGACGCACCTTTTTCTCCCCAATACTCCACATGATAAGGTAAATTCATGTCCGGTATCGTTCTGTCTCTCAAGGCTTCTGTTGAGATCGAGAACAAATGCCGACTGGTTAGTGGAGCAAAAAATAATATCTTTCCATCGGGAGAAATCGCAAGACTATCAGACGCCAACCTAAATGGAGAAGTTGAACCGTCTTTGTTTCGATTCATTAAAATTTGACCTTCTACTTTCGGTAAAAAATAGGGATCGGGTGAAGTTGAATTTGCTCCATTTAACCGTCTAAACGCGTTTCCATTTGATAAATCTACGACGATAATAGCTCCTGGTCCTCTTGAAGAAGAATCCGTTATATAGGCATAACCTGCTTTTCCAACACGAAAATCAAAACGGACATCATTCAGATAAGTTGTAGGCAGGACAACATCTTCTGTAAAGGTATATACTTTTCTTATTGTATTGGTTTCTAAATCAACAGCGACTAATTTTGCCCCCCCTTTAATAGGTTCAGAAAAATTGGGTGCCGCTGTATCTAATATCCAAAGCGTTCCCCTTCCATCAGCAACTACACTTTGGACACTGATGAAAGTCATTGGGATATTCTCGGGATTAACCAAATTGGTTTGTAAATTAGGATAAGGCTGCAATTTATCCTCAAAAATTTCCGCCACCGTAAATTTAACATCGTCTCCCCATTTCGGAAAGCAAATGAAAATACGACCGGTTTCTGAAACAGTAACACCTGTAGGCATAGCCCCATAAAATGCATAAACTAGTTCTAAATTACCGAAATATTTTTCACTAGGTAACATAGGTTTCATAATATCCTCCTCAAGCATTCAAATGGGATATCTCCTATATATGATTTATATTTTTTCTAGTGCATGTTTCTTAATAAGTTTTTCTATACGAAAAGATGATTGAATTGATTGTTTTCGAAATTTAATAAGTCTGTCAGAAGAAAGGAAACATTTTAATTTAAAGGTCTCCAGATGAAGTAGAATTCAATTAGCAGGTAGCTAAGTTCAACATTCCCGAATCAACGTTAAGCTAGTATAAAAAATGGGGAAATATCCCCCTTTAAATTTGTGAAAAAATGTACTTAAGCTAAACTGCCCGTTAGTTTAAGTGTAACACTTCACAAACAATCTATTGAGTATTCTTATTATTCCTGTTTCCTCAACAATCTGGCCCTTTAATTGAACAATACAACTGAAATTTAAGGGGCAAAAGAAAAATCTTATATTAATACAGGGTTTTATCAATCTTTTTTATAAATTATCAAACTTTATTTTAAATCAATACCACACTTTATTCCATGTTCCATGAGTGACTAACGGGTGCTTTGAACAAGAAAATAAAGGTGAGTACATATTATACATGACTAATATGCGCTCACCTTTATTTTTTTAGGATTTTTAGCTTTTAGGTCTTGATAATAATTTTTAGTGGTTTTATTAACAATTTATATTTAGTAAAATTGCTTTTTATGAATTTAATATAAGTCCAAAGAATTTCCTGGTCAATATAATAACGTATATCAGCACACTTTTTCTTTATTCAGTCTACTTACAATTCCAACTATAAATTTATATTCAATCCTCCTCTTCTTAGTTTTTTTAAACCCTTCTTTCGTATCAAAAATAAAACACGTTTTCCGAAACCAAATTCGTACATATAAAGACTCAAAATAAATAGGTTTTATAATTCCTCGTTCCTCAAATTCAGTTCCATCTTTATTTTCAGTTTCTGTTCGAACGAACCACCTATTTCCGAAGCCAATTTCAATATACTTCACATAAGTCCCCCTTTCGGAAATTAATTTCTAACTGTTCTATTATTTCCCCGGTAAGCGCACATTCCGACAGAACATGAGCCCACAAAGAAAAAGTAGATTGCAAAAATCTACTTTATAACTTATATTTTTGCATTCGTTTATAAAATGTACTACGGGGTACATTTAATAGTTTTGCAGCTAACGAAACATTTCCATTTGTCTTTTGTAATGCTTCAATCATGCTATCACGCTGTATTTTTTTACGAAAATTCAATGTATGTTCTGTTTTATTTTCAACTTGTAACTCAAGTTGTTGTTGATTTCCCCTCATTGTTTGCAGCAAAAAAGCGACTTGTTTTTCGCATATTTCCCGTCCTTGCGACAAAATGTAAATGCGTTCTAATACATTTACTAGTTCCCGAATATTTCCGGGCCATGTATGTTGTAAAAATTGATTGTATATACTCTTTGGAAATACAACATTCCAATTCTTCCGTTCGCAAAAGTGTTGTATAAAATATGGGATATCCTCTTTTCTTTCTATTAACGATGGAACATATAACGGATAAACGTGCAAACGATAATATAAATCTTGACGGAATTTCCCTTCTTCTACTAACCGTAGTAAATCTTTATGTGTGGCAGTAATAATACGAATATTTACTGGTACCAATTTTGAACTCCCAATTGGAGTTATTGTGCGTTCTTGTAAAACACGCAATAATGCTACTTGCATCTCTGGTGGTACTTCACCAATTTCATCTAAAAATAATGTTCCTCCGTTTGCTTGTTCAAATTTCCCTTTATATCCTTGACGTCGCGCACCTGTAAATGCACCTTCAGCATAACCGAACAATTCACTTTCCATTAATTCTTTAGGCAAAGAACCGCAGTTAACAGCTATAAAGGGCCCGTCTTTTCTTGGACTATTTTCATGAATCGCTCTCGCGACATATTCCTTTCCTACTCCTGTCTCACCACATACATACACACTAGCATCAGTCGGTGAAACAAGCTTAATTTCTTCTAGTGTGTGTTGAAATGCTCTGCTTGTCCCGGTAACTCCTGAAAAAGTAATCCCTTTTATAAATGTGAGAGCAGAATATGTATTCATTTGTTTATTTTCCTTTAAATACATACATTTCCCAATCATTCTTTCATTACTATATACTGGTATCTCTAATTTAGTTTCCAATCCATGGTGCATTAACTCTTCAAGTTTCATTCTTGACCAATTATTTATTCGTTCACGAACGCTCTTACTCGCAGAAACGATAACATCACGATGATTACAAATAACTACTTGTTCATCACTATCAATGACATCTAAAAAACGATGGATTAAGTGTAATTCATTTTGATGAACTCTTATGCTACATTCACGTTCTATCGCATGTGCAATTGAAGTTACCATACCGAGCATATATGGATGCGAAAATTCAATCGGACACGAGAAATCTAGAACACCAATTAATTTCCCATCATCATTATGAATGGGAGCAGCCGCACAACTCCAGCTATGAGATGCCACGGTGTAATGTTCAGTACCACTTATCATAATAGCTTCTTCAATTTCTAGCGCTGTTCCAATTGCATTTGTGCCAACAGCTGATTCCGTCCATTTTACACCTTCAATAAAATTAATATGTTTCGCTCGCTTTAACGTTTGTTTATTTCCACTTAACGATAGAACATAACCATCTGGATCGATTAATAATGCCATCATTTGTAGTTCATCAATGGTTTTTCTCATATTTTGTATTTGAGGTAATGCGATATCAAGGAAAATTTCACTCTTTTTCTTTTGTTCTTGAAAAATGTTAGAAGACAAAATTTTCTGACCTTTATTCATATGAGGATTAACATTAGCCTGTTTACATCGATGCCACGATTCTGAAATTCTTTGATTTATGCGATTTGAATCAAGAACACCTTCATTAACAAACTTTTTCCATGTATGTAAGTAAAACGGTGAAGCTAACATTGTATCATCTCCCTTTTAATTGTTTTGGAGATTTATAAAACATACTTTTATTATAAAACTGAATAAAAGCGTTTTCAATACAACTAGCAAGACGACACAAATATGTTAATAATTTGAATATCTTAATGCACTTCTTTATTCTTTTTTAGTAGCACTATATTTTGTATAATGGACGCAAAGAAAATACATAACCAAAACCACTTTTGTGGATTACCATTTATAAAGAAAACAATCACGGCTATTGCAAATAAAATAGTGGATGCTAAACTAAAATATAATTTTGTTTTAATTTCTCTTATCCCTCACCCCTCTGTTACTTTACAGTACATACTAACTCTTCATTTTTCATCTCTACTATGTACTCCTGTAAAACATATTCTTTCCCTCCATGGTTTTCATACCATTCATGTATTCCTTTAATATGCCTCTCGTCACTTCTAATTTTCGATTCTATTTCATTATACTGTTCATAACTATCATATTCCCATATGGCAAATACTTCAGACGTACCATTCTTATTATCTTTCATCCAGCGTCCTATTAGCCTAGAACCATGCTTTAATTGATTAGGTAAGTTCGTGTGATTGAAATGATCATTAAATACTTCTATGAATTCATTTTTCACTACATAGTACTTCCTTCTGTAAAACATACTTCTTCACCTCTTTCATGAAAAGTATTAGTAAATCTTCCCATCACTACCGTATTATAATACTTTCCATCCGATAGTCTTTTGTCATTTTTCAAAATGCCTTCTACTTCAAAACCTAATTTTTTATAAAGATGAATAGCTTTCTCGTTTGTCTCTAATACTTGTAAAGATATTTTATTTACTGCATTTTCGTCAGCCCATTTAATAGATTGTTGTAATAGGCTCTTCCCCATTCTATATCCCCAAAACTCTTTTAAAATACAAACGCCAAACTCCACTTTATGAGATAATCTCTTAAAATTTGATCCTTCACATCTTGAAAATCCAACAATTCGATTGTGCACTTCTACAACTAAAAAGAGATTCTTCGTTTCTTCACTATCTGTTTTTATTATTTTTTGAAACCCTAGGTCATCTATAAATCCCTCTCCAGCATCTCTATCCATATTTTCAGTTTCTCCATCAATCTGAACTCTAATTTTCGATAACTGCTCAGCATCTTTTTCAGCTGCAGAACGAATTGTATAAGTTAATCCATTTATATGATACTCTTGCTCTTTTACAATCATGTCAAACTCCTTTCAAATCAATATAATGGCGCTATTACAACTTGTTTACCTTGTTTCTCAAATTCCTGAACAGTTTCTTTACTAGCCTCTTCGTCAGTTATAATAAGGTCAACTTCTTTTAGAGACTCTCCTCTTATAAAACAATCTATTCCAAGTTTATTATGCGGAGCTAAACAAATATTTCTTCTAGCAATTTCACTTACTCTTTTACTAAAATAAGCAACTTCAGGTGTTGCAGTACTAATACCTTGTAATGAAATGCCTCCACCTGTAGAGAAATAAAGATCAATAGAAAATCTACTTATCAATTCAGAGGCAAATGTATCAGTAATATTTCCTGAAGGCTTTACTTTTCCACCAATTAAATATGTATCGATGTTCTTATATTCTCTTAGATGACCAGCTATTTCTATAGAATTCGTAATAACCGTAAATGATACTTCCGGTAAATATTTCAGCATCGCATTATGAATGGAAGCCCCGCCAATAAAAATAGAATCATCTTCTTGTATATAAGATGCCGCAACTTTTGCAATTGTGTTCTCATATATTGAGCTATCACTATAACGTTTAGCTGGTTCCGCAGCTAAGTTCCTCACTCGCGTAAGTTCAATTGCACCTCCGTGCGTTCTTTTTAATAAACCATCCTTTTCCATAATAGACAAATCTCTTCTTATAGAATCAATAGACATTTCAAATCTTTCCGCAAGTTCCTTTGCGATTACTCTTCCATCTGTATTAAGTAGTTCTAAGATTCTCTCTCGACGTTCTTCAGTAAACATGTTATCACCACCGTTATTGAAGATTCAGAAACTTAAACTTTATTTTAATTATATGTATGCCTCTTCTGTTTTACAATATTTTCAGTTCTTATTTATTCCGTTTTATACAGTCTTCTCCCGCTTTCTATCCCATTAATTTGCCAACCGAATAAATGTATATCTGTATATTACGCAAAAATACTTTCTTTTACCTTCCTGTTGATGTAAAATTATTCCTATGTTTTACTTTTTAATACAGAAAGGGATTACTATGAAATCATTAATCAAAACGACATGTACAGCATTATTATTTACTGGAATATTAACAGGATGTAATAGCAATACTACATCAAAACAAGAAAAGAGCGCTCTCGAAAAGAATGCAATGCACTATGGAGAAATAGTTAAAAACGAATACTATAGAGCGACAGTTGAAAATGCAAAGTTTGAAAAAATAGACAAAGAGCGACGCCTTACTACTCGTGTTATGATTAATAATGTTCGGGACGATGGACAAACTATTGATCTTTCGGAAATAAAATATTTCATACAAGATGAAAAAACTGGTCAGAAATATGAAGGTGAAGCTCATCCGATAGATGACGAGCACTATAAAAATGTTCCACACGAATTCTCTTTAACTACTGACGTTGTGTTTGAACTGAAAACTTCACCAAAAGATTTAAATAATATGTATTTATACATAGATAGCAAAGCAGCGCCGTTAACAGATACATATTGGAAGCTTGATAATTTAGTATCTAAATAGAAAGACCAGTCTTACTGAAGTGCACCCCAATTGTTAGACACATAATTAACAATTGGAGGTGCATTTTTTATGGCTAAATTTTCTTCAAAAGA
>NZ_SEIY01000012.1:0-163131 GCF_004634455.1 Bacillus sp. 007/AIA-02/001 | reverse complement strand
AAGGCTCGGTAGCTCAGTCGGTAGAGCAGAGGACTGAAAATCCTCGTGTCGGCGGTTCGATTCCGTCCCGAGCCACCATTTTTTTATGCCGGCTTAGCTCAATTGGTAGAGCAACTGACTTGTAATCAGTAGGTTGGGGGTTCAAGTCCTCTAGCCGGCATCATTTAGGGGCATAGTTTAAAGGTAGAACTGAGGTCTCCAAAACCTCCAGTGTGGGTTCGATTCCTACTGCCCCTGTAAAGTATATGGGCCTATAGCTCAGCTGGTTAGAGCGCACGCCTGATAAGCGTGAGGTCGATGGTTCGAGTCCATTTAGGCCCACCATATATTATTCCGCAGTAGCTCAGTGGTAGAGCTATCGGCTGTTAACCGATCGGTCGTAGGTTCGAGTCCTACCTGCGGAGCCATGGCCCGTTGGTCAAGTGGTTAAGACACCGCCCTTTCACGGCGGTAACACGGGTTCGAATCCCGTACGGGTCATACAAAAAAGAGTCAGCATTATGCTGGCTCTTTTTTATTTTGTTAATCCTTTTTATTACGTTACTTTCCAGAAATAAATAAAGGAATTTTGGAAAAGCTATGGTATGTATAAAAAGGAGGAAATAAATAATGACACGAGTTAGAGACTTAATGAGTACCCATATTGTACATTGTACACCGCTAGACAATGTATATGAGGCAGCTGTTAAAATGAAGGAAGAATCAGTTGGATTAATTCCTGTTGTTGAAAATGAGCAAGTTGTTGGGCTTGTTACTGATCGTGATTTAGTCGTTCGAGGGATTGCTGAAAAACATCCTGGATCTAATAAAATTACAAATGTAATGACAACAAATATTATCTCAGTTTCTCCAAATGATTCTATTGAAAAAGCTACAGAGCTAATGGCACAGCATCAAATTAGACGATTACCAGTAGTTGATAGTGGTCAACTTATTGGCATGTTAGCACTAGGAGATTTAGCTATAAGGGAATCAGCAGATGATCAAGCTGGATTTGCCTTGAGTGAAATCTCAGAGCGTACAGAGTAAATTGAAACTTTAATTAACCGAGAGTTTAATGGTCACTCATAAAGAGCTAAATTATATATAAATTTCAGATACATTATTCTAGCATATATGGATTAAACTAATATGTTAGCGTGATGTATCTGAGACATTATATAATAAGGATACGGTTAATAATTTCGACATTTTTTTAAAATTTGTTATTCTTAATTTTTAATAAGAGAAAAGATGATATACTGATAGATATAAGTATTATGATAGATTTTGAATATAACAATATTAATTTTTAGTGGTGCGATAATAAATTAATATTTCCTACATAGATGAAAAGGGAAGGGGAATTATATGAAGGCTGTACAGGGCGATCCAAATTGGAATTTGGTTACAGATACATATATAGAACCAAATAATTTCGCTGAATTATTTTCTTTGCTTGTACCTTGTCACCCAAAAGGTGAGGGGAAAGAACGAACTATATTAGTATGGAAAGAGAAAGAATTTTATAAAGAAGAAAATTTAGCGGCATTTATCGTATATGGCATGAATAAAGCAAAGAAATTACCGCAGTTTCATAAAGATGAAATTCCAACTTTAGTGCGTATTCTTCGCTTATGCCAAGAGATTGGTTGGTATGAAGAGGCAAATGATTTTATGATAGCGCAAGGATTAGCTGAGTTTGTTCATACTTCATTGGAATATGAAACATGGGATCTTTTGACGCAATCAGTTGCTTTAAATTATTTAATTATTAAATATCGTATAGGTGAATTGACAGATAGGGATATTGAAATTTGGGATAGAGTTAAATTTAATGAGAAGTGTATAACCGATTGTAAACATTTATTATCTCATAAAGAAGTATTGGAATTTACATTCTTTTATATGTGCAAGAGAGCGAAATCATTATCAAAAGAGCAATTAAATAGTGATATGATGAGTTTAGCAATGTATTGTAATACTTTTGTATATGATTTGTATACACATGATTTATTACGGAAATATCGTAAGTGTACAGATTTCCTATCATATTATGGACCTAGTCAGGCAGTTTTAGCATGTCAAAGAGCTGTATTATCTCAAATTTCCGATCGCTTAGACCCATTAAAGACAACACATGTAGATGATTATTTATATGTGATGAAAGAAATGATGGAGCATATGACGATAGGAGTAATGGATCGATATGGTCATTTTATTGGAAAGCTACTATCTTATGTGCCATTTTTCGAAATGATACAAGTTCCACAGCATGCATATTATTGTGAAGAATTACTGTATATTTGTAAGGGCATTGAATATAAAGAAGAAACACTACGCAATTATATATTTATACAATTACATGATTGTTTACCATCATTCTTTAGGCTATTTCTTAAAAATAAGCGTTACGCAACGATTCATGATATTCTTTTCTATTGGTGCGATGACGAACAACGAATGAGCTTAGAGAAAAAATATAATCTGAGCTTTATTTATGAAAAATATGCTTGTGGATAAACAATATTTTCGATATGAAAAATTAATATAAATTAAAAAGGATCTCCAGTTTATGTGAGATCCTTTTTTGTTAGTAAAACAAGGAGAAAGTGATTAAGACAAGAAAAAACATTCCATATAGGAGAAGTTGTTCAGTATAACTTCCTTGTATACCAAAAAAAGTATTGGCTTTCTTATACAAATTCAATATGTATTTTATTGGAGTATCTTTGAAAGATTGGTACACAGTGTCTCCTCTTTCTAAGCTTCTTGTTCTTGTTTTTGTTTTTGGTTATAAGGGACATTAATATATCTAGCTACAAATAATAAAACAGCCATAAAGAATACTGGAAATACAGTAGATAAATAAAAGCCATTACTAATTATATTTGTTATGAGAGCACTCAAAAGAAAAATAGCATTATAAATATGGGCAATTTTTTGTTTTAGTTGCACTTGAAATGATTCCATCATAATTTCTAATGCAACAAAAGCAATAATAATAGATAAAAATACAATGTTTGTATTGTAAATGATTAAACAACAGATTAAACCTAAAAAGGCTACGTATTCAATTATAAGAGGTATATTGCGTGGCATACAATTTACCTAACTAAATATGGCAGTGGATTTACTGCATTTGTTTTTTCAAAATTCCATTCTCCATTATGTAATTCAAAATGAAGATGCTGCCCGTATGAATGACCTGTGTTTCCCATATGACCTATTAATTGTCCAGTTTGTACTTGATCACCAGCTTGTACAGTGCGATCCTTCATATGAGCATAAACAGTTGTATATAATTTCCCATTGATTTGATGTGCAATGAAAACAACATTGCCATAGCTAGCTGAATAATAAGATTTCACAACTTTACCTGCAGCAGCAGCTTGGATAGAGACGTTTCCTGGAGCGGCAATATCTATACCATAATGCATTTGTTCCCAGCGTATATCAAAGGTTGAGCTAATTCTTCCTTGAGCAGGGAATTTGAAAGCAGCTGGAATTGATGAAGGTTGATCTGTTTTAGCTTGTGGTTGATTTTGTACTACATAGTGTTTTGCTACATATCCGTATCCTGTGCCAAAACGAATTTTATACCAAGTTCCTACAGTTTCTACTACTTGTACTTGTGTACCGTTTTGTAATGAACCGAGTAGAGCGCTACTTGTACTAGCGTTGCTACGTACATTTAGATTAGGTGTTGCAACAGTATATTTTGTATTATTTTGAACGGTGATTCCTTTTACTAAGGGTTGTGAACCATTAGAGATGAATGCTTTTTGTACGTAACCTGTTTGGCCATTATGCGATATTTTATACCATTCGCCTTGATCTTCTTGAACGGTAATAAACTTGCCATTTGGTAATACATCTAAAATGGAAGATTCTAAATTAGGTTCAGAGCGAACGTTTAATGCATTAGCATTAACGATGTATTGATCATTAGAATGAAGTTTGTTTTTTAGTAAAATAGCATCTTTTTGTACATAACCTACTTTATTATGAACAGATACTTTATACCACTCATTAGTTGTTTCAAGGATGTTCACTTTTGTATTAAAGCGAATTGTATCAATTGATGTGCTTTTTACGTTATCTTCTGTATGTAATGCTACTTGATCGACTTTGACATACCCAGTTTTAATATTAGATAATTGTTCAGCGTTTGCTTTTTGTACATTTGTTTCACCCATAGAAGGAAGTAAAGAAGCAATCGCTACAGTAGTTGCTGTTAAAGCAGTAGCTTTCATATTCATGGAATAGAGACCTCCTCTAGTTGTATAGTTGTAATTTTATTATAGTATAAAGATATAATATAGTGGGTGTATTCACATAAATGTAATATGAAATCAATATAAAAATAAATTTTTTGAGGATAATGATTCCTTCTTATGCAATTAATTGGGGTTTTATTTTCTAAAATAGAATGTATGTATTGTATAAATTTGATATTCTGTTAATAATTAAGAAAATTAAAAAAGTTGATGATGTCTTATTAGGGTGTTATACTGACAGTGATAATTTTATAGTTTGCTAGGAGAGCTGGTGTTGCCAGCTGAGAGTAGGCCGTAAGCCTTTGATCCTTTTTATTACCTGATCTAGATTATGCTAGCGTAGGGAAGCAATTCGGACACTAACAATGAGTCCCCGTTTCTTTGCGTATAGAAACGGGGCTTTTTTATTTGAAAATTTCATATTGAAACCACTAGGGGTGCTTGATTTGCTGAGAGAGGAATAATCCTTAACCCTTACAACACCTGATCTAGGTAATACTAGCGAAGGGAAGTGGAACATCGAATAAATGTATAACTTTATTTGCTGTAACCACTTCTTATATATAGAAGTGGTTTTTTATTTAGATACATATATTGAAAGGGGATAGAGAAATGAAATTTTGCGATAGATTATTAGAAACTATGCAACCGGTTTGGGAGATGAGTCATAATCATCCGTTTGTAGTAGGTATGGGAGATGGCACGTTAGAAAAAGATAAATTCCAGTATTATATTATTCAAGATTATTTATATCTGCTAGATTATGCAAAGTTATATGCGATTGGTGTTGTAAAAGCAACGAATCCACAAGTAATGGGAAAGTTCGCTGAACAAATTGATGGAATATTAAATGGCGAAATGACAATCCATAAACAATATGCAAAAAGACTTGGAATTTCTATAGAGGAGATAGAGTCTGCGAAACCATCTGCTAAAAATTTAGCTTATACAAATTACATGATGTCTGTATCTCAAAATGGCACACTTGCGGAATTAATAGCAGCGCTTCTTCCATGTATGTGGAGCTATTGGGAAATTGGAAAGCGTTTAAATGATATTCCTGGAGCAAGAGATCATGAGTTTTTTGGTGAGTGGATTCAAGGATATAGTTCGGAAGAATACGGTAATCTGTGTATTTGGTTAATAGATTTATTAAATGAAATGGCAGTGGGAAAGTCTGAGACAGAACTAGAAAGATTAGAGGAGATTTTCTTATATTCCAGTCGATTTGAATATTTATTCTGGGATATGTCCTATCGTAAGGAGATGTGGGGATTTGAGGAGCAAGAACATACTACAGTTTCATAATGTTTCTTTTCATTACGATGAGAAACCAATCATCCATGAATTAAATGCTTCTATACATGAGAAAGAGTTTGTCAGTATTATCGGACCGAGTGGATGTGGGAAAAGTACTTTATTTCGCCTTATTACAGGTCTAGAAAAGGTAAGTACTGGACAGATAGAACTGACAGAAACAAAGCACCATCCTGTAGGATATATGCCGCAAAAAGATATGCTTTTGCCGTGGAGAACAATTATTGAGAATGCTGCCCTGCCGCTAGAGTGCCAAGGTGTACAGAAGAAAGAAGCACAAGTAAAGGCAAAGGAACTGTTACATAAATTTGGTTTGCAAGGGTATGAGAAAAAATATCCGAAAGATTTATCTGGTGGTATGAGACAACGTGTATCTTTTATTCGAACTTTATTAACAGGCGGGGAAATATTGCTGTTAGATGAACCATTTAGTGCGTTGGATGCTTTAACGAAGACCTCTTTGCAAGAATGGTTGTTTGAACAATGGCAAGAGTGGGAAAAAACAATTTTATTCATTACTCATGATGTTGAAGAAGCGTTATTTCTTTCAAACCGAGTTTTAGTAGTGGAACAGCAGCCGATAACGACTTTGACTGAGCGGACTGTACCGCTTGATCATAACAGAACACGAAAAGATTTATATAAACCGGAAGTATTAGCGCTGAAAGATGAGCTTCTTAGTATGTTACAAAGGCAGGTACTTGTGTGATGAACCGATTGAAAGAATTAGTTCCTGCTATTACACTTTCTAGTATTTTACTAGCTGTGTGGGAAATAGGAGCAAGAATTGTAGATGAGATGTACATTTTACCGTCACCTTCTGCGATTGTAATGAAGATATGGAAACTAAAAGACATATTATTTACAGTTCATTTACCTGCAACTTTATACGTCGTTTTAATAGGTGTTGTTATCTCTATCGTATTAGGTGTAGGGCTAGCGATGTTAATGAATGCGAGTACATGGATGGAGAGAGCATTTTATCCATTATTAGTTGCTTCACAAACGATTCCGATTACTGCGCTTGCTCCGCTATTTGTTTTATGGTTTGGATACACAATTTGGAGTAAGGTTGTTGTCACAGTTTTAATTACGTTTTTCCCAATTGCGGTCAATACGTATGATGGACTGCGTAGTACGAAAAAAGAATGGGAGGAGCTCTTAGTTACATATGGAGCAACAAAAAGAGATATTTTTCTTAAATTAAAGTTGCCGTCTGCTCTTCCTTATTTTTTCTCAGCTTTAAAAATTGCAGTTCCGCTTAGTGTTATCGGAGCAGCAATTGGAGAATGGCTCGGTGCACAAGCTGGGCTTGGATATTTCAGTAAGAGAATGATGACGCAGTTAGATGGAGCTGGCGTATTTGCACCTATTGTATTGTTATCATTATTAGCTATTTTCTTCGTCGTAATTATTTCCATATTAGAAAAGAAATTCATTAGTTGGAGGAAGTATTCATGAAATTTTTAAAGCGCATCTTTGTGGTTACATTATTAATTGCAATAATTGCAGGATGTTCGAGTAATTCAGCATCAGACAAAAGTAAAAAAGAGAAAGAAATAACAGTCATGTTAGATTGGTATCCAAATGCGGTACATAGCTTTATCTATGCAGCAATTGAAAAAGGATACTTTAAAGAAGAAGGTGTAAAGGTAAATATTAAATTCCCTTCTAATCCGACTGATCCATTAACGCTGGCAGCAGCAGGGAAGGTAACAGTTGGCTTGTATTATCAGCCAGATGTTGTTATGGCGAGAGCGAATGAGCAAATTCCAGTGAAATCAATTGGAGCTGTCGTACGTTCACCATTAAATCATGTTGTATCACTGAAATCAGCAGGCATTCAATCACCGAAAGATTTAGAAGGAAAAACAGTAGGATACTCTGGAACACCTTTAAGTGAGATGTATTTAAAAACGATGGTAAAAGAAGCTGGTGGTAATCCTGATACAGTGAAAGTAGTTGATGTTGGCTTTGATTTAGTACCAGCATTAATTACGAAGAAAGTAGATGCGGTAACAGGGGCATACATTAACCATGAAGTACCTGTTATGCGTCATGAAGGCCATGAACCAGCGTACTTTAATCCAGCTGATTACGGAGTACCAAACTATCATGAGCTTGTGTTTGTAACAGGTGATAAAACGTTGAAAAAAGATAAAGAAGCGTTGCAAGCTTTCTTACGCGGTACGAAAAAAGGCTATGATTTCATGAAGAAAAACCCAGATGAAGCATTGAATATTTTATTAAATCATCAAGAAAAAGAAAACTTCCCACTTGTGCCAGAAGTTGAAAAGGAAAGTATGAAAATTTTATTAGAGAAGATGGAAACGAAAGATGAGCCATTTTTATCAGATTCAAAAGAATCTTGGGAGAAACAAAATAAGTGGCTGAAGGACAAAGGAATGACGAAAGAAACCGTCCCAGCCGATGAACTATTCGAAAATATTTTAAAGTAGGCGAATGAATATGAAAAATGAGCTCCACGTAATCTCAAATGGCCATATGCCATTCGAAGAGTTAGTGAATGTAGCGATGCAAATTGAGAGTGAGATTGATTATTTGCATATTCGTGAGCGTGAGAAGAGTACGAAGGAATTATATGAAGGTGTGGAAAGTCTATTAATGGAGGGCTTTCCGGCTTCTAAAATTGTCATAAACGATCGAATTGATATTGCAATTTTATTAAATATTCCTCGTGTTCAACTAGGATATCGAAGTACAGATGTAAAGTCAGTGAAAGAAAAGTTTTCGTATTTGCATGTCGGTTATTCTGTGCATTCGCTAGATGAAGCAATAGTAGCTTTTAAAAATGGAGCGGATTCACTCGTTTATGGCCATGTATTTCCGACAGATTGTAAAAAAGGTGTGCCAGCGAGAGGGCTTGAAGAAATTTCAGACATTGCAAGGTGTTTATCTATACCGATTACAGCAATTGGAGGAATTACCCCACAAAACACAGTGGATGTTCTTACTAACGGTGTAAGTGGTATAGCAGTTATGTCTGGAATTGTAAGTAGTAGTAACCCGTATAGCAAAGCGAAATCTTATAAGGAATCAATAAGAAAGTGGGCGGAAAAACATGTGTGAGAAGTATGATGTAGCGATTATTGGTGGTGGTGTAATTGGCAGTTCAGTTGCACATTTTCTAGCAGAAAGAGGACATAAAGTAGCGATTGTGGAGAAGCAAAGTATTGCATCGGAAGCTTCCAAAGCAGCTGCTGGTTTACTTGGTGTTCAGGCAGAATGGGATGCGTATGATCCGCTATTTGAACTTGCTAGAGAAAGCCGAGCTATATTTCCACACCTTGCAGCAGTTTTACGTGAAAAGACGGGTATTGATATTGGATATGAAGAAAAAGGAATTTATCGTATTGCTCAAAATGAAGATGAGAAGGAAAGAATACTTCACATTATGGATTGGCAGCAGAAAACAGGTGAAGATTCTTATTTTCTAACGGGAGACCATGTGCGGGAAAAAGAGCCATATCTATCCGAATCTATTATAGGAGCAGTATATTATCCGAAAGACGGTCATGTTATTGCACCAGAGCTTACGAAAGCATTCGCACATTCTGCGGCAATTTCCGGTGCTGATATATATGAACAGACAGAAGTATTTGATATCCGTATTGAAAATAATAAAGTGACTGGAGTTATTACAAGTGAAGGTATTGTCACATGTGAGAAAGTCGTTATTGCAGGAGGTTCATGGAGCACGAAGTTACTAGGTTATTTTCACCGTGATTGGGGTACATATCCAGTTAAAGGAGAAGTGGTTGCGGTAAGAAGTAGAAAAAAACTTTTAAAAGCACCTATTTTTCAAGAAAGATTTTACATTACTCCAAAGCGCGGTGGACGTTACGTAATTGGGGCAACAATGAAGCAACATACGTTCAATAAAACTGTGCAGCCAGAAAGTATAACTTCTATATTAGAGCGTGCTTATACAATATTGCCAGCTTTAAAAGAAGCAGAATGGGAAAGCACGTGGGCAGGATTACGACCACAATCGAATCATGAAGCTCCTTATATGGGAGAGCATGAAGAAATAAAAGGTTTATATGCTTGCACGGGCCATTATCGAAACGGTATTTTATTAAGTCCTATTTCTGGTCAATATATGGCTGATTTAATAGAAGGAAAGCAAGAGAATCATTTGCTAGATTCATTGCTTTCTAGAAGCGTTTAGAAAGGGGATGGAAGTTTGAATTTAAAAATTAATGGTAACCAAATTGAAGTGCCAGCGAGTGTAAAAACAGTAGCTGAGCTACTTACACATTTAGAGTTAGATAACAGAATTGTTGTAGTAGAGCGTAATAAAGATATTTTACAAAAAGATGATCATACAGATACATCTGTTTTTGATGGAGACCAAATTGAGATTGTAACTTTCGTAGGAGGCGGTTGATTATGTTAAACATTGGACCATTTTCATTTCATTCTAGACTTTTATTAGGAACAGGTAAATTCCCTGATTTTGACGTACAGCAAAAGGCAATTGACGTTTCTGAAGCTGAAATTTTAACGTTTGCAGTACGTCGTATGGATATCTTTGATGCAAAGCAACCTAATTTATTAGAGAAACTTGATGTGAAAAAATATACGTTATTACCAAATACAGCAGGGGCAAAAAACGCTGAAGAGGCTGTTCGTATTGCAAAATTAGCAAAAGCCTCTGGGCTTTGTGACATGATAAAGGTAGAAGTTATTGGTGATGATAGAACGTTATTACCTGATCCGGTAGAAACGTTAAAGGCCTCTGAAATGTTACTGGAAGAAGGATTTATCGTACTTCCGTATACATCTGATGATGTTGTATTAGCACGTAAATTACAAGAGCTTGGCGTGCATGCGATTATGCCAGGAGCATCTCCAATCGGATCAGGACTTGGTATTGTAAATCCATTAAATTTGAGCTTCATTATTGAACAAGCGACAGTACCAGTTATCGTTGATGCCGGTATTGGTAGCCCAGCTGATGCGGCATTTGCAATGGAATTAGGAGCAGATGGCGTGTTATTAAATACAGCTGTATCAGGTGCAAAAGATCCTATTAAAATGGCACAAGCAATGAAATTAAGTATTGAAGCAGGCCGTTTAGGATTTGAAGCAGGTCGTATTGCACGTAAGCGTTGTGCAACTGCAAGTAGTCCTTTAGAAGGAATGAGCGTAGTTGAATAATCGATATTCTCGCCAAGAACTATTTTCTCCAATTGGAGAAGAAGGACAGCAAAAGATAAGAGAAAAGCATGTGCTTATTATCGGTGCAGGTGCATTAGGTAGTGCAAATGCAGAGATGTTTGTAAGAGCAGGTGTTGGCAAGATAACAATTGTTGACCGTGATTATGTAGATTGGAGTAATTTACAAAGACAACAATTGTATGCAGAGAGCGACGTAAAGAATAATCTTCCAAAAGCTATAGCGGCTAAAAAACGTTTAGATGAGATTAATAGCGATGTAACAATAGAAGCTCTCGTTCAAGATGTAACAGCTGAAGAGCTAGAAGAACTTGTTATAAATGTTGATGTAATTATTGATGCGACTGATAATTTTGAAACACGCTTTATTGTAAATGATATAGCACAAAAATATTCTATTCCATGGATTTACGGTGCATGTGTAGGTAGTTACGGTCTTTCTTACACAATCCTTCCTAGTAAAACACCATGTTTATCATGTTTATTACAGTCGATTCCGCTTGGCGGGGCAACATGTGATACAGCGGGTATTATATCACCTGCTGTATCTCTTGTCGTTTCTCATCAAGTAACAGAAGCTCTTAAACTGTTAGTAGAAGATTACGAATCACTTCGAGATGGGCTTGTATCGTTTGATATGTGGAAGAATGAGTATTCATGTATGAATGTGCAAAAGCTTCGCCAGCATAATTGTCCTTCATGCGGAGAGAATGCATTATATCCGTATTTAAATAAAGAGAACACATCAAAAACAGCAGTTTTATGCGGGCGAAATACAGTTCAAATTAGACCACCTCATAAAGATGAAATAAATTTTGAACAATATAAAGAGTTGTTGGAAGGTCGTGTGAATGATTTAAATATAAATCCATATTTACTATCATTTTCTATTGAAGACAAGAGGTTAGTCGCCTTTAAAGATGGCCGTGTGCTCGTACATGGAACGAAAGATATAAGCGAAGCAAAAACGATTTATCATCGCTATTTTGGATAGAAAAGGATGAGTGGGATGAAAGTGAATAAAGCTTTAACAATTGCAGGGTCTGATAGCGGCGGCGGTGCTGGAATTCAGGCAGATTTAAAAACATTCCAAGAGCTTGGTGTATACGGAATGACGGCTATTACGGCGATTACTGCTCAAAACACGCTTGGCGTTCAAGGGGTATATCCTGTTCCGTTAGAAGGTATTACAGAACAGTTGAATTCAATTGGTACGGATTTAACACCAGATGCAGTGAAACTAGGAATGTTATTTAGTAGTGAAATAATTCAAATTGTTGCAGAACAAATTAAAAAGTTTGGCTGGAATAATATTGTGCTAGATCCCGTTATGATTGCAAAAGGCGGTGCATCATTATTACAGCAAGAAGCAGTTCAAGCATTAAAAGAATATTTATTACCAGTAGCAACTGTTATAACACCGAATGTCCCAGAAGCAGAAGTGTTAACTGGGATGGAGATTCATAATGTTGAAGATAGTAAGGAAGCTGCAAAAGTATTGTATGAATTAGGTGCTAAATATGTGCTTATGAAGGGCGGACATGCAGAATATCAAGGGAATGAAGTAATTGATTTCCTCTTTGATGGAGAAAAATTTATTGAGTTTAGAAGCGAGCGAATTCCTTCAAAGCAAACGCATGGAAGTGGGTGTACATTTGCTTCAGCGGTTACAGCAGGACTTGCGAAAGGATACTCGATTGAAGATGCTGTTCAAGAAGCAAAACGATTTATTAGTATAGCAATTGAAGAGCCATTGAATATTGGTAGTGGCCATGGGCCGACGAATCATTTTGCATATAAAGTGAATAGAATGCGTGCATAGGTAAGTGAAAAGCCAGTTTTATAACTGGCTTTTTTTCTGTTTACTTTTTCAAAATACAGGAGTAATATATCAGCCAGAATACATTTTTTTGTAAACGCTGAGTCCAATTATATGGAGCGGAGGAACCAATTTGTGCGTAGGCACTAGGGGTGAATCTTTCAAGTTTGAAAGTAGGGCTACTCTCAAAGTCCGAATCCGACAGCTAACTTCGTAAGCGTCTTGAGAGAGGACGGTGCCATGATGGATACATCACTTCATCGATCTGATTAGTATAGGAGAATATCAATCTATGTTTGATTTCTTTTATACTAAGGAGGATGAGGTACATGGAACTAACACTTATTTGTGTTGGAGAAGAAAGTAAGGTAGATAGTTTAAGAGATCTAGTATCATTTCAACATGAGTTAATTATTTTTACAGCAAATGAAGAGATAGCGGCTGAAGTTAGGAATTGTGGGTTTGATTGGACTTATAGCTGCAGTAAGGAGCAGGACTTTACTAGTATTTGTGAGTGTATTAAGAAGGTGATTTTACTAGGGGATGAGCTTTCAATCGTTAGTTTTTTCACAGAACACATTCGCTTTTCTTTTCAAGCACCTATTACTATTGTTACAAGGAATAAACGATATCCAGCGAGGCTCTATGAAACAATTGGAGCTAAGTTTGTCGTGTTTACAAATTGTGATAATATTTCTTTTTTATTTTTTGAATAGGGCGGGGGAAGAAATGATGAAGGTACTATTACTTGGAGATATAGCAAATCGTTGGGCAGTATCGGTAGAGCGAGTTCAAGAATTGGTTCAGATCGATCCCCTTTTTCCAGGGCCGTATATTATATTACCATCAAAAGATGCTTTGTATTTAGAGGTGGATATTACCGAGTATGAGCAGCTACATGCAGAATTGACACAAGTTTATATTCGCGGGAGAAATTTACGTGCATTTTTACGAGGAGAATAAAGGTTGAATAAAAAGAGCGAATGCTGAGTGCAACAAGCTATGCACTTCATCTCATTCGCTCTTTTTATTTCATATTTAACAGGTCATTTTTAAGAAAAGAGAAGAGAAATAAAGAAAATAGATGAAATAATAGTAATAACCTTTAATGTAAGCGTTTAAATGGATGTAAATATTATTATTTTCAGTAATTTACCCCTTTACAAGTGAAATATAGAGGAGTATATTTACTCTCATAAATCATTCATAAAATTTCCAAAAAAACCTAAAATCGCTGAGTTCCAGAAATGGAGCGGGGGAACCAATTTTGTGCATCGTCACTTGGGGTGAATCTTTCAGTTTTGAAAGTAGGGCTACTCTTTAGGCCCGAATCCGACAGCTAACCTCGTAAGCGTTTAGAGAGGAGGTTTACTTTTTGTTGTTCATTTTTTGAACACTGAGTAGAGCTCAGTGTTCTTTTTTAACATTTAAATGGTAAATTTTAACAAAAACAAAGCGAGGGATAGCTATGTTAGATGTTGTAATGGTCGGGATTTTTATTTTATTAGTTGCATCAATGGCAAGTCTTGCAAGTTGGTCAGATAAAGTTGTGAAAGAAGGAAAGCAATCATGATGATTGTCTTATCGGTTATTGTCGCAGCAATTACAGTGTATTTAGTGTATGCATTATTAAATCCAGAGAAGTTTTAATTAGGGGGAATCATTCATTATGATTTGGGTTGCAGTCATTATTACAATGCTCTTGTTTATTTTAGTAGCAAAGCCAACGGGGATTTATTTAGAAAAAGCTTTTCAAGGTAGCAAAAAGCTAGATAAAGTATTCGGGCCTTTTGAAAAAATTATTTTTAAAATTACGGGTGTAAAAGAATACAATCAAACGTGGAAACAGTACGCATTATCATTAGTTTTACTCAACGGATTTATGATTGTTATTGTATATTTCATTTTCAGATTACAAGGTGTATTGCCGCTAAACTCAGCGCATATTGAAGGAATGGAGCCTACGCTCGCTTTTAATACAGCAATTAGTTTTATGGCTGATACAAACTTACAGCATTATAGCGGTGAAAATGGCTTATCTTATTTATCACAATTAATCGGGATTACATTTTTAATGTTCGCAGCACCAGCAACGACATTAGCGCTCGTTATGGCATTTATAAGAGGGCTCGCTGGAAAAGAACTCGGTAACTTTTTCGTTGATTTTACGAGAGCGTTAACGAGAGTATTTCTTCCTATCGCTTTTATTACGGCGTTAATCTTTGTCGCTCTTGGTGTACCGCAAACGTTAGATGGGGCTGTTACAGCACATACGATTGAAGGTGCAAAGCAAAGTATATTACGCGGACCAGTTGCATCATTCGTGTCCATTAAGGAACTTGGAAATAACGGTGGTGGATTTTTCGGAGCAAACTCTACGCATCCTTTTGAAAATCCAGGGCAAATGAGTAATATTTTGCAAATGATGCTTATGATGTTATTACCAACTGCACTTCCGTTTACGTACGGACGAATGGTAGGAAATAAAAAGCAAGGTCGTATCCTTTTCGTATCACTATTCATGATGTTTTTACTAGGATTTATCACAATTACGACATCTGAATTACATGGAAATCCAGTATTAAATGAAATGGGTATCCAGCATGTACAAGGAAGTGCAGAAGGAAAAGAAGTGAGGTTCGGAACAGTATTTTCTTCCCTTTATGCGACAGTAACGACTGCTGCGGAAACAGGTGCTGTTAATACGATGCATGATACGTTAACACCAATTGGTGGTTTAGTACCACTCGTAAATATGATGTTAAATACAGTATATGGCGGCGTTGGAGCAGGCTTTGTGAACATTATTATGTATGCAATTATCGCGGTGTTTATATCTGGGTTAATGGTTGGACGGACACCAGAGTTTTTAGGTAAAAAGATTGAAGGTAAGGAAATGAAATTAATCGCGGTCACGATTTTATTTCATCCATTGCTCATTTTAGGCTTTTCGGCATTAGCTCTTTCAACAAATTTAGGGACGGATGCTATTTCTCATTCCGGTTTCCACGGTTTAACGCAAGTTGTATATGAGTATACATCGTCAGCTGCGAATAACGGATCTGGATTTGAAGGATTAGGAGATAATACACCGTTTTGGAATATTACGACTGGTTTAGTTATGTTTTTAGGACGTTACTTCAGTTTAATTACGATGCTAGCTGTGGCAGCTTCGTTGAAAGAAAAAACGGTAGTGCCAGAAACAGTCGGAACGTTCCGTACAGATAATAGTTTATTTGGTGGCATCTTCATCGGAACAATTGTAATTGTTGGTGCATTAACATTCTTCCCGATGTTAGTACTTGGACCAATTGCAGAATTTCTTACATTGAAGTAATGGAGGGTAAATGATGAGACCGGTAGTAGTAAAAGAAAAACAATTAAATGAGTCACAAATACATGCTGTAGAAGATGAAGTTAGACAAGCGAAAACGATGGATCGTGATATCGTAACACATGCGATGAAGCAATCCATTGCGAAATTGAATCCGAAAGTCATGATAAAGAATCCGATTATGTTCGTTGTGGAAATTGGATTTATCATTACGTTCATTTTATCTTTTCTTCCAAGTAGTTCTAGTAGTATACCAGGTTGGTTTAATATAACAGTTTCTCTCATTCTATTATTTACAGTTTTATTTGCGAATTTTGCAGAAGCATTAGCAGAAGGTCGTGGTAAAGCGCAAGCCGATTCTTTAAAGCAGTCGAAGAAAGATGTGTTTGCAAATGTTGTAAAAGAAAATGGAGACATTGTCCAAGTTTCAGCAACTGATCTTACAAAAGGTGACGTTGTTATCGTAAAACAAGGAGAAATGATTCCGAATGATGGCGAAGTAATCAAAGGATTAGCATCTGTAGATGAATCTGCAATTACAGGGGAATCAGCTCCTGTTATAAAAGAAGCAGGCGGTGATTTTTGTTCCGTAACAGGTGGAACGATGGTCGTAAGTGATGAAATTACAATTGTCATTACGAGTAATCCTGGTGAATCATTTATAGACAAAATGATTTCTTTAGTAGAAGGAGCTGCTCGTCAAAAAACGCCGAATGAGATTGCTTTAAATACAGTATTAACGAGCTTAACTCTTATTTTCTTGATCGTCGTTGTGACGTTGCCGATTTTTACAAATTATTTAGGGTTTCAAATTGATACTGCTGTGCTAGTTGCATTATTAGTTTGTTTAATTCCAACGACAATTGGTGGGCTATTATCGGCAATTGGTATTGCTGGGATGGACCGTGTGACAAAGTTTAACGTGTTAGCGATGTCGGGGAAAGCAGTAGAAGCTGCTGGCGATATTAATACAATTATTTTAGATAAAACAGGTACAATTACTTTTGGGAACCGGATGGCTCATACATTATTGCCTGTAGGAAATGAAACGATTGAGCAAGTTGGAAAGTGGGCCGCTATTAGTTCTGTTTTAGATGAAACACCAGAAGGTCGATCTGTTATCGAGTATGTGCAGGGAAAATCTATATCATACAATAGAGAACTTGCAGAACAAGGTGAGTTTGTTCCGTTTAAAGCAGAAACGAGAATGAGTGGTGTTGATTTACAAGACGGAACGAAAGTGAGAAAAGGTGCTGTAGGTGCCGTTATTGAATGGGTTGAGTCACAAGGCGGAATAATTCCGAAAGATGTAAATCAAAAAGCAGACTTAATTTCAAAAGAGGGTGGAACACCACTTGTAGTTGCAGTAGATAATCGTATTTATGGTTTAATTTATTTAAAGGATACAGTAAAACCGGGTATGCGTGAGCGTTTTGAACAGTTACGCCAAATGGGGATTAAAACGGTTATGTGTACAGGTGATAATCCGTTAACGGCAGCAACGATTGCAAAAGAAGCTGGAGTAGATGAATTCGTTGCCGAGTGTAAACCGGAAGATAAAATTGCTGTTATTAAAGCAGAGCAAGATAAAGGGAAACTTGTAGCAATGACAGGTGATGGTACAAATGATGCTCCAGCATTAGCACAGGCGGACGTTGGATTAGCGATGAACAGTGGTACGACAGCAGCGAAAGAAGCGGCGAACATGATTGATCTAGACTCGAATCCAACGAAAATTATTGAGGTTGTAGGAATCGGTAAGCAATTGTTAATGACGCGAGGTGCTTTAACGACGTTTAGTATTGCGAATGATATAGCGAAATATTTTGCAATCATTCCAGCAATGTTTACACTTGCGATTCCGCAAATGGAAGCATTGAACATTATGAAATTAACATCACCACTGTCAGCGATTTTATCAGCATTAATATTTAACGCTGTTATTATTCCATTACTCATTCCGTTAGCGATGAAAGGTATTGCATATAAACCGATGAGTTCTAATGCATTGCTTAGCCGAAACTTACTTATTTATGGGCTTGGCGGAGTTATCGTTCCGTTCATTGGAATTAAGGTAATTGATATGATTGTCGGCTTGTTTATATAAGGAAGAGGGGAAAAAGATGGAGAAGAAACAAAGTATACTATCACCAATTATCCGTATTACTTTTACATTTCTAGTGTTGTGTGGACTTGTATACCCACTTATTGTTACTGGTATTGCACAAGCAGTGATGAAGGATAATGCGGATGGAAGTCTAATATATAATGATAAAAATGAAGTGATTGGTTCTAAATTAATTGGTCAAAACTTCACGGATCCACGTTATTTTCAAGGGCGTGTTTCTAGTATTGAATATAAGGCTGAAGCATCTGGTTCAAATAACTATGCACCATCTAATCCAGATTTAGCAAAGCGAGTAGAGAAAAGTATTGAAGAGTGGAAGAAACAAAATCCCACTGTTCCAGTCACAGAAGTACCGATAGACTTAGTGACAAATTCAGGTTCAGGGCTTGATCCTGATATTAGTCCAAAGGCGGCCTCGGTGCAGGTGGATCGCATCTCAAAATTAACGAATATTCCGAAAGAAAAACTTAATCAATTGATTAAGGATCAAACGGAAGGCGCTGCACTCGGCTTGTTTGGAGAAGATCGTGTGAACGTCTTAAAATTAAATTTAGAGTTACAGAAATTAATAAAATAGCAACAGTGCTACCTCAATCTAAAGGATTGAGGTAGCGTTGTTTCGAATGAAAGGTAGTGTTTATTTTGTATGCAGATGATTATGAACCGAAGTTTCAAAGGCGAACGCCAGAGGAATATTTAGAATATATTCGTCAGCAAAATCGGGGAAAGTTAAAGCTATATGTAGGAGCAGCTCCAGGCGTAGGAAAAAGTTATAAAATGCTCTTTGATGCAAGGGAAATGAAAAAAGATGGAATTGATATTGTAATTGGTTTAATTGAAACGCATGGAAGAAAAGAGACGGAAGAAGCAATTGCTAATTTAGAAAAAGTTCCTTTGAAAGAAATACAGTATAAAGGAAAGGTATTTTATGAGCTTGATGTGGAAGGAATAAAAAAACGCGCGCCGCAAGTAGTCGTAGTGGATGAACTTGCTCATAGTAATGTTCCTGGTTCTAAACATAAGAAACGTTATATGGATGTGCAGGAATTGTTAGAGGCTGGTATATCGGTATTATCAGCTTTTAATATTCAACATTTAGAAAGTGTTCATGATATTGTAGCTCAAATTACGAATGTAAAAGTAAGAGAACGAATTCCAGATTTTATTTTACAAAAAGCAAATGAAATTCAGCTCGTTGATGCAACGCCTGAGGTATTAAGGAAGAGACTAATAGACGGAAAGATATATAAAGAAGAAAAAATTCAGCAAAGCTTACAAAACTTCTTTACACTTAATAATTTAGGAGCACTTAGGGAATTATCACTTCGAGAAGTTGCCGATGATATGGACGAGAAAATTAGCCAAACAGTAATAGAACCAATTGGCGTAAAAGAAAAAATTCTCGTTTGTGTACAATACAGTTCAACAGCGGAGAAATTAATAAGACGGGGATGGCGCATGGCTGATCGATTAAATGCTGAATTGTACGTATTAAACGTTGAGAGGGAAAATATAGATTCTATTTCAGCTGGAAAAAAGCAGACGATTGAAGAGTGGAAATCGTTAACCAATCAATTTGATGCGAGTTTTGTATTAGAAGAGGCGAAAGGGAGAAAACCAGCGGATGTTATTATTGAAGTCGCAAGAAGATTACAAGTGACGCAAATTTTACTTGGACAATCTGCAAGAACAAGGTGGGAAGAAATACGAAAAGGCTCTATTGTAAATGAAATTATGAGACAAACAAAGTATATTGATATTCATATTGTTGCGGATCAAAGAGGGTAAAATAGAGCCGACATTTTGGGGCTCTATTTTAATTTTTGTACAGCATGAAAACTTAGCATTTTCATTGCATATAAGATTACAAGTAAAAACATAATTGCGCCTAGGAAGAAAATCCAAAAGTAATTTTGGTTAAATAAAAGAAATCCACCTATAAGTGGCCCTGTACCCATACCAAGATAGCGGATGAAGTTGTACATACCGATAGCTGTTGCACGTTCTTGCACGAATTCTTCTGTTAATAAAGTAGTGTGAGTTGGCATAGAAAGTCCCATACTACAACCGTACAAAGATGTAACGATAATGATGAATGGGATATTGATGTTATATGTGAAAGAGAATAAAAAGACACATATAATATTGAAGAAACTCGTAATAAATAAAGTTGGCTTTGTTGTGAGGCGTTTTTGCAAAAACTTGTAGCAAAAACTTCCTAGCATGATAGAAAGAGACATTGGCACAAACATAAGACCAATTTCATTTGCAGCTAAATGAAATGAATTTGTTAAAATACTCGGTAAAAAAACGAGAAAGCAAAAGTAAATACAAAATTGAATGAAGCCAATAAGAGTAATAGAAAATCCAGTTTTATTTTTTAAGATAAGAGAGTAATTCTTTTGTGCTTTAGACCGCTTAATTACATTTGGCTTTGTTTCTGGAAGTAGTGAAATGTTTATCATTAATAAGATAATGCCAAGTGTAGATAAAAAGAGAAATACAGATAAGTGACCATTTATACTGCCAAGATAACCACCTATGAGAGGAGCCATTGCAGGTGCGAGGGCAAGTAACATTTGGTATAGGCTCATCGCTTCTCCGCGTTCTTTTCCTTCAAATAAATCGCCGATAATCGTTGCTGAAACTACAGGTATAGCCGCTATTCCTATAGCTTGAACAGCTCTAAAAAAGAGAAATAAATAAATGTTTGCCGAAAAAGCACATCCGATTGAAGCAATCGTACTAATAATTAAACTAGGAATAAGGACAGATTTTCTCCCTTTTGTATCAATTAAAGGGCCATATATGAGCTGCATAATCGCAAGAACGAATGTAAAAAGTGAAACTGTTACATTTACAAGATAAAGAGAAGTATGAAAAGAATTTTGAATCATCGGTAAGATAGGTGTGTAAATATTTTGAGCGAAGGAACCGAATAAGGCACTAATACAGATAACATATAAAATGAAATTTAGTTTAGATTTTTTCATCTTGTTAACCCCCTTGTAATTTAGTTTCCTAGGAAACTAAATTTATTTTAACATGATTTTCTCACTTGTAAAGATGAAAAAAAAATTTTAAAATGGTATATAGTTAAATTGTTTCTTCGGAAACTTAGGAGGCGAACGGATTGAAGCATGCAACGAAGCAAATGGAAATACTTTCGGACATTCGTACACTTTTGCATAAAAAAGAAGAATATTTAAAACGACAAAATGAGAAGTTTCTTCGTGAGACAGGCGTAAGTAGTATGTCTTTATCTGAGTTACATGTAATCGAATGTATCGGAAAAAATGGTTTGATGAATGTAACGGCAATTACGACAGAAATGGGCATGACGAAGGGAGCAATCTCTAAAATTTGTACAAAGTTGTTTCAAAAGCAATTCGTTGAGAAGATGCAAATGTTAGATAATCAAAAAGAAATCTTCTTCCGCTTAACGGAAAGTGGGAATGAAATATATAAAGCTCATGAAAAATTGCATAAGCAAGCTGAAGAAAAGTGGTTGTTACTTTTAGATGGATATAGGAAAGAAGAGCAAGACTTTATCCAAAGGTTTATAAAGGATGTCTCCGATCATTTGGAAATATAATTGGAAGAAAAAACTCCTTTTTCTCAAGTCTTTTAAATATAATTTCTGAAAGAACTCATATATAATAGAAAAAGATACTTAACATGGTGAATAATTAAAGAGTCAATATATATAGAGGAGAGAGTAACATGCTTGAAAATACGGGGTTAGTATTAGAAGGCGGCGGTATGCGTGGTGTGTACACGGGCGGGATATTAGAATACTTTATGGAACAAGATTTATATTTTCCATATGTAATCGGTGTATCAGCTGGTGCTTGTCATGCAGCGTCGTATCTTTCCAGACAAAGAAATAGAAATAAAACGGTCAATATTGATTATGCATCACATCCGAAATATTTATCGTATAAAAACTTATGGAGAAAACGTCAACTATTTGATATGGATTTCATTTTTCATGAAATCCCAGAAAAGCATGTTCCGTTTGATTTTGAAACATACTTTAATAGCCCAGAACGTTTCCTTGTAGGAACGACGGATTGTGAAACTGGGCAATCTGTTTATTTTGAAAAAGAAGGAACGAATGATGATGCGCTAAATTTATTACAAGCGTCTAGTTCATTGCCTTTCATTGCACCGGTAGTAAATTACCGTGGTAAGCAATTATTAGATGGTGGGATTTCAGATCCGATTCCAGTTCGTAAAGCACAGGAAGATGGATTTAAAAAATCAGTCGTAATTTTAACAAGAAATCACGGTTACGCAAAGAAAAAATCAAGATTTGGGTGGGTTGCTGCGAAAGCTTATAAAAAATATCCGAATCTTGTTAACACGATGCTCAATCGTTATGAAGTGTATAATGAAACACTTCACTATATTGAAAAAGAAGAGCAAGCTGGTAATTTATTTGTTATTCGCCCAGAAGTGCCGCTTCAAGTAGATCGTATGGAAAAAGATACAGCAAAACTACAAAATTTATACGAGCAAGGCTATGAAGATGCAAAGAGACAGTTTGCAGATTTAAAGGCGTTCTTGCAAAAATAAGTATTAGGCTGCGGAGAAGAAATTCTCTGCAGCCTTTTTTGTATTGCTTGCTTATCCGTTACTTTTTAAAAATGTATGAATGTTTAAGTGTTTAAAGAGTTTGTAAAACACCGGGGTTTCTTGTTGAGGAGAATTTATTTGAAGGATATTATGATGATGTAGCGCTACTAAACTATTAAATTTATGAGGTGATTGTTAATGAAAGGAAAAGTTTTTTCAATTACGACTTTAGTATTATTAGCAACATCCAACAAGTGCATTCTATCCAACTCTAAGCGGTCACAAAAGCGGTAACCTACTATCTTACAGAGCTCAAACTACTACGAATCAAAATGCATCTCGTTGTTCAGTAGCAATTTCTTTTATTAAATCAAATGGAAATAATTCATATATTGAAAGCGCTTCAGACAAATTAGGATCCCATGAATCTGGAAGAGCATTAAACGCAACTGTGAGTAATGGTGCATATAACGCCTTTGGTGCAAAAGGACTATACTCGGAGCATTATGCAAATGAGAATAATGACTATCAAGAAGATACACACAAAGGTACTTTTGATAGTAATGGTAACTTACGATTGCAGTGGTAAAAAGCATTAAACAGTTGTCTTTATAAATATTTAGATAAGGAGAAGGGGATGTTCATCATCTCCTTCTTATTTAAAAGGAGCACAGACATGTACCTAGCTTTTAAAAATATAAAAAGCAATAAACTGTTTTTCTTAATTCTCCTTATGTCATTTTTTATTTCTTTTCTTTCTATATCAATAGCCGCACTTTTAACAGAGTCTAAACGAAACTTTATATCTGCTTTTCAAATCGGTTTTCCAGAGAAGAACCAAGTTTTAACTGTTCCGATAGCGAATGCAACTGAATTGGAAGAGATAATTCCTTTCATACAAGATACTTTTGTTAAAAGTGATATTTATGTAGAGCATTTAAAAGCATTAAATAGTTCAGGGGCAACAAAGATCATAGCTGTGAATTTAAAAGATGATTATTATTGGAAGCCATATATTTCTGAAGGACAATATTTTCATCGTGAAAATGTAAACGATATGGTTGTTGGCGATCAAACGAATGTAGAGGAGTTATATGAATTTGATGATACATATAAAAAAATAGGAACTATATCAAGAAAAGACAGTGACGTCGGTGTAGCAGGCATATACGTTCCACTTCAAAACTTACCTACTATATCTAAAAAAGGTATTATCGCGAGTAAACAATTACAATTAACAGTTGTTAATCCTACATCATCTATTCATAACGAAATAAAAAAGTTTATGGGTAGGAGTAAAGAAGTGCTTTCGGGAGATGTTCAAATACTGAATGAACGAGATCTTCAGGAACTACATGTGACACATATAGTTCCAGCAAATAAGTATTATTATAAATTTATTCTTGTTGCAATTGTTTCTGGCATTTCTGCGGTTTTATTTTGGATTTATAAAAAAGAAAGAGAGATTTCATTAAAAAAAGCAGTAGGTGCTTCTAATATATCTATCTACTGCGAACTATATATTCAAATTTTGTTTATTTCTCTAGCAGCGATGTTCTTAGTTTTTATTACGTTAGAAATATTTTCGGGAACAATTCATACTTATTTTCAGACATACTTAGTAAAACCGTTAACACTATATGTATTGATATGCAATGTTATTTTTATAATTTTTCTTACAATTTTTGTTACTGTAATTCCAATCAAGCACATTATAAATATATATCCCGGAAAACATTTAAGAACGTAGGAGGTCGTCATGTTTTTTATATTTGATTCTATACGGTCTGTGAAAAAACGGTTGTTACCAAGTTTGATTATAGTAATTTCTTTAATTATTGCATTTTCTTCAGCAATAGAATTTGTTAGTAATCTTTCGGGATATCGAAAAATGATGACGGTAGCAAATAATTTATCGACTCATAAAAATTTCTATGAACTTTATGCGACGCAAGATATAACCTTGTTTAGCGAAGAAAAAGCGAAAAATGATTATCAACATTTCATGCAAGGGTTATCTAATATGATACCAATAACAAATAAAACTAATTATCTGTTCCGTAACTATTCACTTAGTTTAAAAAAAGAAAATGGAACGATAAAGACTCTTATTGTTGATAAAGATATTAATAAGTACTTTCGTATACGAATTTCACAAGGAAGATATTTTGAGGAATCGGAATTTCATAAATCAGTATTTGATATTAGACCTGTTATATTAGGGGCTAATTATATAGAAAAGGTATCTATTGGTGATGTTATACCATCTGGAAAAATGAAGCTAAAAGTAATTGGTTTTTTAGAAAAAAATTCACCATTTACATATCCTCGAAGTGGTGAAATATCGGATAATCGTATTACATTATTAGATGACATGGCGATTTTACCAATTGGAACAGAAGAAATAGAGTTCTATAGTGTAGAACTTTTATACAATGGGTTAATTATAGAAACAAATGAGAAGATAAATATAAATGAACTTCAAAAGAAAGTATTAAAGGTAACAGAAGGTAAGGGTTATTCGTATTATGTTACAAATCCGAATAAATTGTTAGAAAACGAAAAACAAGGTATTGATAATATGTCATACCCCTTATTATTAAGCGGTACAATCTTTTTTTTTTCATTTCTATCTATTGTATTAACATCAATGGCAGCACTTTATATGGAGCGTAAAAATATTTCTATTAGGTCAGCGTTAGGTGCAAGCACTTTTCAAATATGTCTTCCATTTATTATTGAGTATATGTTGCTATTCGTTTTAGCGATATGTATAGGCATAATGTATTTTCAATGGGAGAATAGCGGAGTAATTGAAATTCAGAAAGGGCTAGAAAATAGTATAGTATCTTTCTTTGGAACGTTAAAAGTCTCTATAGAATCATTGGTTGTTATAGGTGCTTTATCAATTGTAATGATCCTCGTTATATATGCAATCATTTATTTCAATGTACTAAAAATAAAAAATACATATATGAAAGAGGTGTTATAGATGATTCAGCTCGCAAATGTGGCTAAGGGATACGGAAAGAGTAATTTTAGTGCTTTACAAGATATTAATCTTACAATAGAAAAAGGCGAAATGATAGCCATTATGGGACCATCTGGTTCTGGGAAATCAACCTTGCTTAACATTATTGGCTTAATTGATAGCCCCTCTACTGGAAAGTATTTTTTAGATGGAATGGATACGAGTACATTCAAGTCAAATTATCATAAGTATAGAAACACGGAAGTTGGATTTGTGTTTCAGAACTTTTCGCTATTAGATGATTATACAGTTGTTGAAAATGTAATGCTTCCGCTTATATATAGAAGAATTTCTCATAAGAAACGTATGCAAATATCAAAAGAAATGCTGAAAATGGTAGGGCTTGAGAGGCATATTAACAAATATCCTTACGAGTTATCAGGAGGAGAACAGCAAAGAACAGCAATAGCAAGGGCTTTAGCACAAGATACAAAAATTATACTTGCTGATGAACCGACTGGTGCTCTTGATCAAGAAAATGGGGAGAAAATTATGAGTATTTTACAAGAGATTAATAAAGAAGGAAAAACAGTGCTAGTTGTTACACATGATCAAAAGGTAGCTGCATATTGTCAGAGGACGATACGGTTACTCGATGGTTGTATGGTGTAATATGGATAATATTATGTGAAGAGGTGATACATATGGAAAATGTCTATAAAGGACTTAGGCATACTGGGTTTATTATGATGTTTATTTTTGGTAGCGTATTTTTACTTCGCTGGTTTATTCATGATGAAATGTTAATAGATCAACTTATTGGTTTTAGTGTGGGCATAGTAATGGTTATTTCATCAGTTTTCATTCAAAAGTATAGTAAAGAATTAAAGGTAGAAGAGAAGTATTAAAAGGTTATAACCTTCTTCATATTTTGGAGGTGCCTTTATAGTTTGAATGATTGTTGTAAAAGAAAAGTAGAGCATCGGATTTCGATGCTCTACTTTTTTAATGTGGTAAGAATATCAATTGATAAGCAAACAAAATTCCAAATACATATACAAGTGGGTGAACAGCACGGAATTTACCTTTTGCCACTTTCATAAGTGGATATGAAATAAATCCAAGTGCGATACCTGTTGCGATACTTGATGTAAGAGGCATGCTTAAGATTACTAAAAATGCTGGGAATGCTTCATCAAATGCGTCCCAATCGATGTGGCGAACTGAACCCATCATAAGACTACCAACGATAATTAATGATGGAGCAGTAATAGCTGATACACCAGAGACAGCACTTACTAATGGTCCGAAGAATGCTGCTAGTGCGAATAGAACAGCTACTGTAACAGTTGTTAAACCAGTACGACCACCAGCTGCAACACCAGCAGATGATTCAATGTAAGCTGTTGATGGTGTCGTTCCGAACATAGAACCAATAGTTGCTGAGAATGAGTCAGATAGAAGAGCTCGTCCAGCTTTTGGGAGTTTTCCGTCTTTCATAAATCCACCTTGTTGAGCTACCCCAAGTAATGTACCTGTTGTATCAAATAATGTAACAAGGAAGAATGAAAATACAACGCCGTATAATCCGTAGTTAATTACGTCAGATACAGCAGTAATTGGATTTGAAACGATAATTCCTTCTGGTAATCCAGGCATTGATGTAACACCGTTTGAGAATGTTAATTGTCCTGTGAAGAAAGCGATAATACCAGTTAATAGCATACCGATAAATAGTGCGCCATTTACATTTAAAGACATAAGGATAATAGTAATTCCAAGTCCAGCTAATGCTAGTAGAACTGGAGCAGAGTGAAGATCACCAAGTCCAACTAAGTTTGCATCATTTTTTGTAACGATACCAGTTAATCGTAAACCGATAAAGGCGATAAATAACCCGATACCAGCAGTAATTGCATGTTTTAAGTTTTCAGGAATTGCTTCCATTAATTTTGTACGGAAAGATGTAAATGATAGCAAAATTAAAATCATACCTGCTACGAATACAGCAGAGAATGCAATTGCGAAAGTCATGCCTTCATGCGCTTTTACAACAGAGTAAGAGAAGTAAGCATTTAATCCCATACCTGGCGCGATTGCGATTGGTAAGTTTGTAAAGATTGCCATAAATAATGTTCCGACAACAGCAGCAATAATTGTTGCTGTAAATGCTTGTTCAAATGGAACACCTGCATCTCCAAGGATAACAGGGTTTACGACAATGATATATGCCATTGTTAAGAAGGTAATAATACCTGCCATAATTTCAGTTTTAATAGAAGTTTTATGTTTTGAAAGGTTAAACATATAAACATCCTTTCTGTTTACGAATAATTTTCACAACAGTTATATATAATATTCGTTTTTTATCTATTTTGCAATAGTTTTGCATAAAAAGTTTATAACAATTCATATTTTGTGTCTTAAATTCGAATATTAATCGTAAACCGATGTGTGAATTTCAGCTTTTTATTGTGCACATGCTAAGGAAAAGGAGTTGAAAGCAGCTATGCCACAGCAAAAAAACTTTATAACAATGCCTGCGCAACATCAAAATAAGCAGCCTGGTATTGAATCATTAATGAATCCTCTACCACAGTTTGAAGATCCCAATTATAAAGGTAGCGAAAAGTTAAAAGGAAAGAATGTATTAATTACAGGGGGAGATAGCGGAATTGGACGAGCAGTTTCCATCGCTTTTGCAAAAGAAGGAGCAAATGTTGCGATTGCTTATTTAGATGAGGAAGAAGATGCTAATGAGACGAAGCAATATGTTGAGAAAGAAGGTGTAAAGTGTGTATTGTTGCCGGGTGATTTAAGTGATGAACAGCATTGTAAAGATGTTGTTCAAGAGACCGTCCAGCAGCTAGGTAGTTTACAGGTTTTAGTAAATAATGTCGCGCAGCAATATCCGCAGCAAGGACTAGAGTATATTACAGCAGAACAGCTAGAAAAGACTTTTCGTATTAATATTTTTTCTTATTTTCACGTTGCGAAAGCAGCCCTTTCTCATTTGAAGAAAGGGGATGTCATTATAAATACGGCATCTATCGTTGCATATGAAGGAAATGAAACGTTAATTGATTATTCCGCGACGAAAGGAGCAATCGTAGCTTTTACAAGATCACTTTCTCAATCGTTAGTGCAAAAAGGGATTCGGGTAAATGGTGTTGCACCAGGACCGATTTGGACACCGCTTATTCCATCGAGCTTTGATGAGAAGAAAGTCTCTCAGTTTGGGAGCAATGTCCCAATGCAAAGGCCTGGTCAACCATATGAGTTAGCGCCGGCATACGTATATTTAGCGTCTGGTGATTCTTCTTATGTTACTGGACAAATGATACATGTAAATGGGGGCGTTATTGTAAATGGATAGTTTTCATTTATAAGAGCAAAGTAATGTTAATTCCACTTATTATAGTGAGCGCTAGGGGGGATATAGCTGAAAAAGTTATGTTTCGTCATACTATTATTTTTCATCCTACCGGTTAGTGCTTTTGCTAATACAGATCATTTAATATTAGTGAATCTTACGACAAATCAGTTGTCTTTTTTTGAGAATGGAAATTATACAAAAACATTTCCAGTAACGACTGGAAGAGATCGTACACCTACGCCTGAAGGTAACTTTTGTATTATAACTAAATTTAAAAATAAAGAATACCATCGAAAAAAAATACCTGGGGGTGCACCGAATAATCCTCTCGGTACGAGGTGGCTTGGACTAGATAAGAATGAATATGCGATTCACGGGACAAATCGGGAATGGACGATTGGAAGTAGGGAATCAAATGGTTGTATTCGCATGCATGACAGGGATATACAATGGTTATATGACAGAGTACAATTACAAACAAAAGTAATCATTTCTCGTTTTCATACGAGCCCCGAATATGAAGCGAATAAGCTTGGTTATCGCGTTGTGAGCTGGAATAGTCGGAAAATAGAAGAAGAACAAATTGGAGTACTTACGCTAGTAGACCGCGCGGATATATATTGGCAAGAACCAAATGGACAGTTAACAAAAGTGAAAACGGTATTGCCAAATGAAAGATATCCAGTGTACTCAAAACGAAAAGATGGAATATATTATATAGGAAACAATTTGTATATTATAGATGAAACAGGAGAGAAAATTCGTTACGAGCAAATTCCTTCTTCAATTTTAAGTAATATATATAAACGGAAATACAATGTTCCGTAATGGCTACCGTTTTATAGACGGTAGCTTATTTATACTTGGAGTTTAACTGCAACTATTATATTTTGCTGAATATAATACAGTACAGATAGGGGGCGGTTATATTATGAAAAGTGAATTTGCGTTTAAAGTTTTTTTAGTAACGACCTGTTTATTTATCGTGTATTTATATGCGTTTCTCGTCTTTTCTTTTTATGTTCCATATGTTGATTTAATATTGTTCTTCGGATTTATTTGGGCGTTTGTGAAAGCGAGGGAAGGAGAGAAGAGTATATATCGGCGCATTACCTTATGCGGGACGGCCGTTCTCGTTATTTTGTACTTTTTTATTATGCATGATTTTTGGAGGGGAATGTAAAAAGCATACGATTAATCGCATGCTTTTTTTGTTTAATATTTAGGCTTAAATGTATGACAACAAGTTTCTACACTCGTTGCTACAGGACTTTCTAGCGTCTCGTTTGTTAAAACAGCAGCTGTATATGAATCATTTTCAGTTTGACCAGTTTCATCTGCATCAGGCTGAACGATGATCGCACTTGCTTGACAAAAGTTACCTTGTCCCCAAAAAGAACAGTTGGAAACAGAACATCTTACTTCTGGCATAAAACCCCCTCCTTATACATTAGTGTGGGATTTTACACCCATTTCATGTGTAGAAGGAGTTTCCTTTTCTAGTTACTTTTTCGTTTGCTCAAGCCATTCTTTTAATTTATCTTTCGGCTGTTCACCGCTAATACGGCTCACTTCTTTGCCATCTTTAAAATGAATGATTGTTGGTGTTCCTTGAATTTTATATTCATCCCAAGGAGCATCTAATTTTTCAATATCCATAACTTTCATATCAACGTTTAAGTCTTTAGCCATTGGCACTAGGACAGGAGATAATTTTTGGCAATGAACGCAAGATGTTTGATAAAAGTATACTGTTTCTTCTTTTTTCTCTTTTAAGTTCTTTTGAAGATCTGAAAGAGAGATTTTATTTGTGTAGTAGTCAGGACCGTTTGTCTTACTTTCAGTAGGATTATCAATCTTTTGGCTAGTAGCATTTTTTTCTTCCATTTGTGTGACAGCGAAAATTGCTACGAACAAGGCGATAATAATACCACCAAATATAAGCATTTTTTTCATTCTTTCATCTCCTTATTTGTTTTTGATGACAATAAAGCTACAAACAGCGATTGTAATAAAGCCGATAAGTGCTAAAAACGGGATTGTAATAAAACCAAACCAGTTTATAAATTCTCCGGTGCAGGGTACACGACCGCAAGCTGCTCCAGCAGCTGAAAACGCTGGGACTTTTTGAATTGCATAGTGATATAAAGAAATACAAGCACCAATACTTGCAATTGGTAAAGAATAACTTGCGATGCGATAATCTTTTTTTGCTACAGCGATACCGAGCCATAAAACGAATGGATACATAAAAATACGTTGATACCAACAAAGTACACAAGGCTCAAATTTCATGATTTCGGAAAAATAAAGACTTCCCAGTGTAGCGATAAAAGAAGCTCCCCATGCGGTAAGTAAAGCATATTCTTGCTTTTTTTCTCGTCCCATATTTTATACCTCTCTTATAATAGTTACATACTAAATTATAGTATGAAGTGGTATGGAAAAGAAAGAAAAAATATGTTTATCAATAAAAGTTTTATGAGGAGAAACTTTTATTGATATAAAAATTTAAAAAAAGCGCCATTCTCCGGAAGAGAATAGCGCTATAGTTTACATTTGAATTTGTTCTACTTCTTCTACATGCGACTTTTGGGATGCGTGGTCAATATATTGAAATAGGAGCTGCAATTGTTTATCAACTTCTGGCAGTTCCTTGCTGTATTGATAAGCGTGTAAAAAATGCTCAATACGCTTAGAAAATAATTGATCGTTCGTTTGAACCATGAGAACGAGTAATTTATCCCAATTACAGCAATACGTGTAATAGAGAGCTTTATCATAGTCGTTATATGTTTGCACTGTGTACCCTCCTTACCGAGAGTTATATATAGTGTGTGATAAGTAAGGAGAAATACACTTGAAAGAATTTGTTAAGAAAAAATGAGAATGAAAAGAAAAAACGAGGAATTCCCTCGTTTTTTAAGCTTTTGGCATTGGCGTAGGTGTTGGTTTGCCATAGCCTTCTTTGTATTTATTATCGATATAGTTACGAATTTGAAGCGTTGATTTTCCTTTTTGTTTCATGGAAGCAGATTCAACTGCAATTTCTAGGCAATTGACGCAAGTCGTTGCATGGGAGTCCCAAACAACTTCACCATTCTTTTTAATTTCACGAATAAAGCAGTTTTTATTATTTTTATGTCCTACACTTTCACCGCAACCACAATAGCATGGAATCCAATCTAATAGCTCTGCATTTTGTCCAGCGACGGTGTAGATATCTTTCATTTGTGGATCAAGCTTATCTAGGAAGGTTGGAAGTGTGTCGACTCCTTTTGTTTTCTCTTGAATGTCAGCTTGCTGAGTGTGCGATGCGTGGTCATGTTCTTCTTGTTTTGATTCAGAAGATTTTTGGTCATTTGTACCAGTACTTCCGCATCCAGCAAGAATTAAGCTTAGTACTGCAAGTAAAGAAAATACATACTTTTTCATTCGCTTGTCCCCCTTTACAAATGTATTAATCAAATTGTATCAGAGATTACGGTGTATCGGTTGAAGATTTTTTTGACTGATTTTTGAAGCGCCATCTTAGCGAATGGAATAGAAATAAAATTGGGATATAAGCGTATACAATATATAAACCCGCTTGAGATAGTACGGTATTTAATGTGTTGATACTTTCACGGTTTGTGAAAAGTAGAGAAGCTGAAAATATGATGAAAATAAAAAACGGTAATGTAAATTTAAATGAAATATGAAAGGAACGCTTCATCGTTTGACATGATGACCAAATGGTTAAGCAAAGGTTTGGTAAAATAATTAAAAACCAAACGAAAATAATAATATATTCAAAGCGCTGAATAAAAGGAACTTTAATTATTTTTAACATCGTTAAAGTAGGCCAAATAGTACGGTTTAATTGTCCCTCGCTGTAATACATAAAAGATACGATAGCTAAAACTACATAAATTAAGGTGCTAAAAGCAATTCCAGCATGGGCCCATCTTTTTAAAGATTTTCCTTTTTCAATAAAGGGATAAAAGATAAGAATTGTTTCAAACCCTAGAAATTCCAATGCAGAGTGTTTTGCAGATATAAGCATGTCAAAAGGTGAATGTGTAAAAATAGGTAAAATATTACGAAAATGTGCATACTTCATCGGATAGACTAAAAAAAATACAACGAACATAGGAAGAACAATACCCCAAAAACATATCCCTGTCACAGAACGGAAGCCACCTTTTATAATGTAGTAAGTGACTAATAAAAACATAAGCGTAAGTTTCCATAACTTAATGGTAGGGAAAATCCAAACTTGTATCACTTCCATATATGTACGAAGAACAGTAAGGCAAAATAATAAGCAATAAAGAGTGAAAATTACAGAAAATATAGAGCCAACCCATTTTCCAAAGGTTGTTGTATGAATACTAATTAAATCTCCGTCTTTTTCAAGCATTTTTAACATACAAAACAGTACAATATGAGTTGCAATACCTGCAATAATAAGAGAAATCCAAGCATCATAACCTGCATTTTTCAAAATTACACGTTGATATCCGAGAATTCCTATACCAATCTGGAGAGAATGCAATAAAATAAATGCAAAATATGGAGATACTGTCTTTGTTTTATTCATTGTATTCATTGCTTATTTCACCTCACTATTCTCCGATTCCAGATTGTACAATATTAAGATCTAAATTTATATCTACCGCTACATTTTTATACATATTTCGAATTTGTTTTATATTCCATTTTCTCGTATGGCTTCTAATTTCATCTCGTATTCCTAACGGATCAATTTCCTTTTCTTGAAATTGTTTTATTAAATCTTCACAGTCTTTTTCGACATTTCGTTCAATTTGTTTTTTTATATAGTTGATATTTGTTTCTTTTCTTAAATCAATCCAATTAGGAGAGTTTTTAATTAATCCATTTAATTTTAAATGGATTTTTACTTTTGGTATGTCGCCAGTTTGATCTATATCATATTTGTTTTTCCCAGCTAAGTTTTGTATCACAACCATACCTTTATGTTTATCCTTTTTTATTGCTGCTTCGTAACGTCCATTTTTCGTAGGATTAATAAGTAATTTTGCTAAAACAGAATGTCTTTTATCCGTATACATGACGACTTTATCGCCTTTTAAAAAGGCAAGTCCTTTGACAGCGACAGAATGATTATCGTCCATTTTAATATAAGGAACATAGGCATCACATACAGAAGAGTAATAATTATATAAAAAAATGTTTAATTCAGTTTGTGGAATGTTCTCATTTCTTATATTTTGCTCGAGTAAATCAGCAATATATAAAGACCCATTTTTTTTCCCGTAATTTAAAAGCTCTTCAGCCGATCCATCTACAATTGCTAGTTGTACATCACGCCCGATATTTGGGTCACGTTGTAAGTTAGTAATAATCTCTCCCATTCCGCGTTCCCCTAGAGCCTTTCCAAATAGGACGACACGCATTTGACCTACAACAACATTGTGAGGAGATTTCGCATTTAATCGTGAAGCAATTGTTTCAAGTGAACGGGCAGATGTTGTTTGCGTCTCTGGTTTAGACTTTACACCATGTGTGTACTCTGGGAATAGAATAGTTCCTTGGAATTTTTTGTTTTTTGTGATGTCAAATCCAGCAATATGAATAATACGCTGTGCATCCACTATATACGTTTGTGTACAGCCAGTTTGTAAAACGAAGAAGATAATGATAAGGTGCAATAAAATTTTTTTCATTCATTCTCACCATCACGTTTTTGCTTCGATTTGTTTGGATTGTAGCGCCATTTTGATTTTGGTCTAAGAAAAGAAGGTCTTTGTGCCGTTTGACTAAATGGTAATCGAAGAAAACCTTCTGCTGTACCTAAACCACGAAATGGATATAAAGGTAACAAATAAGGTGATCCAAGCGATTTTAATTTAATTAAATGAGCTAAAATAAATACAAATCCGACAGCGAGGCCTAATCCTCCGAATGCACCGGCTAAGAGAATAAGCGGAAAGCGTAACAACCGGATAGTAGAAGACATCTTTACAGTCGGTGTTGTGAAAGATGCAAGGGCGGATAAAGCAACTGCAATTAATAAAATTGTACTTGTCAAAGCTGCCTCCACGGATGCTTGGCCAATTACAATTCCCCCAACAATCCCAATCGTTTGTCCGACTTTTGTCGGTAAACGCGCTCCAGCTTCACGAAGCAATTCAATTGTAATTTCTAAAAAGAGTGCTTCTAGAATAGGAGGGAAAGGTACGTTAGCTCTCGAGAAAATAATAGGACCTAGTAAATCGGCAGGAATCATTTGATAATGATATGTTAAAGCCGCTGTATAAATAGCGGAGGAAAAAAGAGAAAATATAGCTCCGAAAAAACGAATAATACGAAAGAACGATCCAATCATCCACGGTAAATAATAATCTTCTGGTGAAATGAAAAAATCCAGTAACGTTGTTGGTCCTGATAAAGCATATGGAGAGCCATCTGTTAAAATTAAAACTTCCCCGTTAATTAATGCAAATACAGCTCGATCTAATCGTTCTGTAGGTAATAGAACAGGAAAAGGTGAATTGCTATTATCACTAATAAATTGCTCAATCATAGTTGAATCAAATGGGACATCAAAGTCAATGTCTTCTAGCCGTTGAATTGCGGTGTTGACAAATTGTTCATTTGTAATTCCTTCTATATAAGCAACTGCTACTTTCGTTTTTGATATAGATCCGACGGTAACTTCTTTAAAAATGAGTTGCTCCGTTACGATATTTCGGCGTAATAAGTGGATATTTGTATCAAGGTTTTCAACGAAACCGATTTTAGGCCCGATTACGCTATACTCATTTTCTGTATCGTTATATAATCGTTTTCCTAAAACAGTACTTTCGGCACGAATTAAAGCATATTGATCAGGATTCGAATTGTTTTTTAAGCGTATTAAAATATATCCACCTAATAGTTTTTCACGAATATCATCAATAGAAGGGGAGGTAATAATGTCTTCAATAGAGATAATATTACATAAATCAGAGATGTTTTGGATTTGTTCCGATTCCTTTTTTATAGGAGTTAAAATGAATTGTTTAATAATAAGTGCTTCCACGACAGATTTATAATAAAACAAGCACAACGTTTCATCTTTAAGTATGTTATAAGAGACAAAATCGCTTGATTCTTTCATGGTTTGTATAAATTCTGGGATAGAACAAAGTGTTTTTGTATTAGTCTTTTTTGATTTCTTAGATGATAAACCGAACATTTTCTCACCCCTAACTTACATCATTTACTTGTGTTAGTTTTTGGGAAAGACGGGAATTTATACTTAAAAATTGAAAGTTCATAAAGAAAAGGAAGAGTAGTGAAAGCCTCTTCCTTTTTAGCATTTTAATTTGTTTTTTGTTCTTTAATAGACTTCACTAATTTCATCATTTCCGCTCGTATATCTTCTCTTTTTACATTTAATTTTTCGGCAATTTGTTTAATGTCCATTCCATCTTTTTTCATTTTTAATACATCATCAAGAGGGGTATTGCTTTTTTGAGAGATGATTGTTAACACAGTAAGATGACGCAATTTGATGTTATATTCTTTCATTTTTTGCTTTAGCTGATCAGGTGTGGATTTTTGCATAGTTGCTAACTGTTGTAGCAGTGCTTGCTTTGTTTCTTTATTCATATGATGCTTTTTCAGCTTACTTGGATCTACACCGAAATGCTCGGCTGTTTTCTCCCAAGATTTATTTTGCTTATAGTAAGCTAAAACATCTTTTATTTCTTTATTACTAATTCTTGCAATATGAGCAGCTTTCCAAATTTCATGTTTGTTATAGCCGAGTTTTTCTAGCGATTGCACTTCTTCTTCTGGAATTGGTTTATGGTGATGCATTGTTACTTCTTTTGGTGTGGCAGCGGATGTAGGGAAGGTGGATATCCCGCATAATAATGCTGCCATAGTCATACAAACAGCGATTTTTTTGTACATGTAAACTCCTCCTAGATGGATAATGTAGAAAACTGTACACATATCATTTCCATAAAATGTGAAATACTTGTGAACAAATCAAGTTTTTTTATTCACAGTATGAAATGACGTTTTTAGAAGTTTTCCAACATAAAACATTGATTAATAGTAAAAAACTAAGGTATAATCGAAATTGAAAATCAATATCAATGATGACGATAAACTTATACATATAGATAAAAATAAGGGAGAGGTAAATATGACTACATATACTTCCATCGCTAATGTGATTAAAGAAAGACGCTCTGTTCGTACATTTACAGACAAAGCAGTAGAAAAAGATTTATTAATTGAACTATTAAACGATGCAACATGGGCACCAAATCATAAGCACCGTGAACCATGGAATTGTAAACTATACATCGGAGAAGGCCGCAAGAAATTAGTAGATGCAGTATTAAACTCTTTCACGGAAGAAGAAAGAGCGAAACGCGGTAAAATTTTATCAGATCGTTTTTTAAGCACGCCTGCACAAATCGTTGTATATATAAATGAAGATCCGCGTCAAATTCAACGTGATGAAGATTATGCTGCAACATGTGCATTCATGCAAAACTTCCAACTTCTTGCTTGGGAACGCGGATTAGGTTGCGTTTGGAAATCAGGCGGATTAAACTACAATCCATTATTTATAGAAGGAATCGGTTTAACAAGAGGCCAACGTATCGTTGGAATTCTTCATATCGGCTATTTCGATAAAGCGCCAGAAGGAAAAGCACGTACTCCGATTACGGAGAAGATGGAGATTATTGAAGGTTAATAGATGAGACATTCTCGTTTTTGCGGGGGTGTCTTTTTATTATGCAATCAATCCTCATGAAAGCTTGTTCTTCATCATACACTTTCTTAAGGGAAAGTGTAAGGAGGGAAAATAATGAGAGCAAGTGACGATAAAGCACTGCAATATGCGATTGCGGAAATTACGGAAATTGCGACTGGATTTGGGCTTGATTTTTATCCGATGCGTTATGAAATATGTCCAGCGGAAATTATTTATACATTTGGTGCATATGGGATGCCGACAAGGTTTTCACATTGGAGTTTTGGAAAACAATTTTTCAGAATGAAATTACAATACGATTTAGGACTTAGTAAAATATACGAACTCGTTATTAACTCTGATCCATGTTACGCCTTTTTATTAGATACGAACTCTTTAATTCAAAACAAATTAATTGTAGCGCACGTTTTAGCACACTGTGACTTCTTCAAAAATAATATTCGTTTTTCAAATACGAAGCGAGATATGGTAGAGAGTATGGCCGCAACAGCGGACCGTGTGAAAGCTTATGAGCATAAGTATGGAAAAGCAGAGGTAGAAACATTTTTAGATGCCGTACTTGCCATTCAAGAGCATATTGATCCGTCGCTTATGCGTCCGAAGCTCGCATGGAGTATTGATGATTTAGAAGAGGAAGAAGTAGAAAAGAAAAAGGTATCGCAATACGATGATTTATGGAATTTAGATAACCGAAATAAAAAACAAGAGCGCTCTAATATACGTAAAAAGAAGAAAATCCCACCGCAACCAGAGAAGGATTTACTTCTCTTTATTGAAGAATATAGCCGTGAGTTAGAAGATTGGCAGCGTGATATATTAACGATGATGCGCGAAGAAATGTTATATTTTTGGCCGCAGCTTGAAACGAAAATCATGAACGAAGGCTGGGCATCCTACTGGCATCAACGCATACTTCGTGAAATGGACTTAACCTCTGATGAAGCAATTGAATTTGCGAAACTAAATGCAGGTGTCGTTCAGCCATCAAAAACAAGTATTAATCCATACTACCTCGGTATTAAAATCTTTGAAGATATTGAAGAACGGTACAACAATCCGACTGAAGAAATGAAACGACGAGGCGTAAAACCAGGATCTGGCCGTGACAAAATGTTTGAAGTACGCGAAATCGAATGGGATGTATCCTTCTTAAGAAACTACTTAAATAAAGATCTCGTAATGAGAGAAGATATGTATTTATTCCAGCGCCAAGGAAAAGAATATAAGGTAATAGATAAAGAATGGGAAAATGTACGTGATCAGCTCGTAAATATGCGTACAAATGGTGGCTTCCCATACTTAGTAGTAGAAGACGGAGACTACTTAAAAAACGGAGAGTTATACATTAAACATAGTTACGAAGGAATCGAGCTCGATTTAAAATATTTAGAAAAAGTATTACCATATCTTCATCAACTATGGGGAAGAACGGTGCATATGGAGTCCATTGTGGAGAGTAAGGGCGTTGTGTTTTCTTATGATGGTAAGATGGTGCATCGGAAGTATGTGTGAGGGGAAGAACGGACATAGGATACTGTGTCCGTTCTTTTTATTTGGAACCAAGTTAAATATGCTATTCTTGAAAAAAGGGAGTTATATAGAGAAATGGAGTGATTTAAATGAGCAAAATAGGGGTATGTAAGGTGGATATTACGCCGCCTTTAGGTATTGATTTTGTTGGATATCATAGAGAGAACGGAATAAATAATATTGAAGAGCGTATTTATGGGACAGTTTTTGTATTTGAAAAAGATGAAATGAAGACTGTGTTTATAAGCATTGATAATATCGGTATGTTAGTAGAAGATACGAATATGATTCGTGAACGAGTAGCGAGTGAGGTTCATGTGCCAGTTGAGCGAATAACTGTTGTTTATACACATACACACTCTGGACCGGAAACAGTCGGTGATCATCCTTTAGTAAAGTCGTATAAAACGATTTTAGTAAATAATGTAGTGCACGGTGCTGTTACTGCAAATAACAATTTAAAGCGATGCGAAGTTGGATGGGGTGTTACGACAGGTGATATTGGTGTAAACCGACGAGAGAGAACATCTGATGGAAAAGCAAAGATGGGAACAAATATAGAAGGTGTTGTAGATAAGCGAATTGGCATGTTGGCAATAAGAGATGCTGAAACGAAGGAGCTATCTGGGATTATAGTATTTTGTACGGCGCATCCGAATGTTTTAAAAGGTGATAGCGATGAATTATCAGCAGATTATCCTGGAATAACGAGAGAGATTCTAGAGCAGATAGTGAACTGCCCTGTTATTATCGTTCAAGGTGCCGCTGGAAATGTGAATGCGAAGTATCGCGGTTCAAGTGAAGCGTTAAAACAAATGGCTTACATACTTAGTGGACATATATTAACGATGTTGCCAGCAGTTACATATAGCCCAATTTTAAATTTAAGGACAGTTTCAAGTATGATGCAAATGAAGTTGAATGATATTCCTGAAATTGATGAGATACGAAGCATGGCTCGATTAGCCGAGAAGCAGTGGGGCGTGAATACGGATGAATGGGTTGCTATCGTATTAGAGAAATATAGGCAAGGTATTCGGAAGTTACGTATAGATTTAGAAGTTCAACTGTTTCAAGTTAATGATGGTATGTTTTCAGGTATACCGATGGAACCTTTTTCAGAAACTGCCTTAGCAATGAAAGAGAGCCTTCAAAATGAATTGGCTTTCTTTGGTGGATATATGAACGGATATCTTGGTTATTTACCGACAAAAGACGAATATGCATATGGCGGATATGAAGTAGAATTAAGTCCTATTGTGTATGGAACAGTTACAAATTTGTTAATGCCACCGGGAGAGAATACTGCGGAGTTGATTGTGAAAAAGGTTATGGATTTATGTAATATGGTGAAACTTTAATGAGACAGGTTTTTGAACGCAGAGTAAAGAATATGACTCATTGTTTGATTTTGTTAAGTCAATGTAATTAATAATGATAATCATTATTAATTACATTGACTTCTAAAAAAAGAAAAACTAGAATTTATAAAGGGATCTTCAATTGTTCGCTATCATTTGTATAGGAGGTAAGTTATGTTGGATAGCTTTATTTCTATAAGATGTAGGTTGGCTCTTTATAGTTTTGGTGTTCTTTTTATCTTTTTTTGTACAGTATTTTTGGTGAATCAGAAGGTGTATGCAGAAGATGTACCGTGGACATCAGTTTCAAATGAGGGAGAACGTGTACTTTTTCAAGAACAATCTTTGTATAGTAATGATCGAAGGGGAGAAGATCTTGTTTCACCTTCATTTGAAGGGCGTAAACATGGTGGGGAAGATTGGGGATACTTATTAAGAGACAGTAATTTTAATTATCCATCTAATATCCTTACACATTCTGTAATAGGAAGAGATGATCGAATTAGAGTTACTAATACAACTTTGTATCCTTATAGGGCTATAGTACACTTAGTAATTCAATTTAATGGACAAGAGGTTTATGGGGGTACAGGAGCGCTAATTAGTAAAGATACAGTATTTACAGCTGGGCACTGTGTTTACAATAAAAAGCTTGGTGGATGGGCAAAAAATGTTATTGTGACTCCTGGTAGAAATGGAGACCAAGCACCGTATTTGCCTTATAGTTGGACAAAGCTTTATTCAGTAAGTGGATGGACTGATGATGGAGATTCGGAATTTGATTATGGAGCCATTAAATTAAATGGATCTCCTGGAGATTATACAGGTTGGTTAGGATATAGAACTACTAATGTAGAGTCTCCAAAGGGATTACTCGCAGTAGTTCCAGGGTATCCATGTGATAAAGTAGGAAATGAAAAATATACTATGTGGACAGATTATGGACCAATTGAAGGCACTAGTCCTAGAATTTTAACATATAGGATGGACACTTATGGATGTCAAAGTGGAGCACCTGTATATCATGACTATTCTCGTACGGGTGTAACAATAATAGCTACCCATGCAGTAGGAAGTAATTCTTGGAATTCTGGAAACCGGGTGACAGACGATGTTTTTAATAATCTTAAAAAATGGTCTGAATAAATATAATAAGCTTTTATGGATTTTATTTTGTGTATTGGTCATAATCGTAATGACTAGTTATATAGTAAATAATGAAAAGAAGTTTAATAAGGTTGTTAATTCTGTAACTTTTCACGTGAAAAATAAAGAAAAACAGCCAATAAAAGATTTTGAAATTATACTTATGAAAGACGAATCACCTGAACCCAGTAAAGAAATTGGGATCTCAATAGGGAAAACAGACGAAGAAGGAAAAGTTATTTGGAGGAATGTGAGAACGGGAAAATATATCGTATTTTTGCCAAATAACGAGACGCAGATGGTTATGATTAATGATAGAGATGCAACGAAAAAAATAAATATATCATTGTAGAAAAAGAGTCCATTGGGATTCGTTTTCTCAGGTTGTGGCATTAAAGAATTTTACGTGGAATGGATTTAACCTTATGTGAAGAAGCTATTGATTTTGAAAATTTAAATACAGGTGTATTTAAATTTTCAAAACACGTATTTATACATTGGTTTAATCGTGCAGAAAGTTATAGAACTATACGCAAAAGAACTTGGAGGTATCTAAGTTCTTTTTTATTTGTTTCAAATTTGTGAAAGAAAGACATATTGATTGAAATTAAATTTTTTATACCCTATTATATACCCATACAGGTATAGGTTTTTGTGTGATTCATGAAAAAATTAAATAATAAATAACATGGAGGTTTGAAATATGTCTAGAAAAATTGTTGTAGTAGGCGGAGTTGCTGGCGGGGCATCAGTAGCTGCAAGGCTTCGTCGTTTAAGTGAGGAAGATGAAATTATTATGGTTGAACGCGGTGAATACATTTCGTTCGCAAACTGTGGATTGCCATATTATATTGGCGGTGTCATTACAGAAAGACAAAAGTTATTAGTACAAACTGTTGAAAGGATGTCAAAACGTTTTAATTTAGATATACGTGTATTGAGTGAAGTTGTAAAGATTAATAAAGAAGAGAAAACAATTACGATAAAGAATGTAACTACAGATGAAACATATAACGAGGAATATGATGTTTTGATTCTTTCACCAGGGGCGAAACCAATTGTTCCACCTATTCCGGGCATTGAAGAAGCGAAGGCGTTGTTTACGTTACGAAATGTACCTGATACAGATCGTATAAAAGCGTATATTGATGAGAAGAAACCACGTCATGCGACGGTTATTGGTGGAGGATTTATTGGAGTAGAAATGGTTGAGAATTTAAGAGAACGCGGGATTGATGTTACTCTTGTAGAGATGGCGAATCAAGTAATGCCACCAATCGATTATGAAATGGCAGCATACGTACATGAACATATGAGAAATCACAATGTTGAGCTTGTTTTAGAAGATGGTGTAGATGCGTTAGAAGAAGACGGGGCTATTGTACGTTTAAAAAGTGGCTCAGTTATAAAAACAGATATGATTATTTTAGCAATTGGTGTACAACCAGAGAGTAGTTTAGCGAAAGAGGCAGGATTAGCATTGGGAGTTAGAGGAACGATAAAGGTAAATGAGAAATTTCAAACATCTGACCCATATGTATATGCAATTGGTGATGCGATTGAAGTGAAAGATTTTGTTACAGAAATAGAAACGATGATTCCTTTAGCGTGGCCAGCTAATCGTCAAGGTCGCATGTTAGCAGATATTATTCATGGTCATACGGATTCTTTATATAAAGGTACGATGGGAACTTCTGTGGCTAAAGTTTTTGATTTAACAGTTGCTTCGACTGGAGTGAATGAGAAAATATTAAAACGACTAAATATACCCTATGAGGTAGTACATGTACAGGCAAATTCTCATGCGGGATATTATCCGAATGCTACGCCTGTGCTAATAAAATTAATTTTTAATAAAGAAAGCGGAAAAATTTATGGAGCGCAGGCGTTAGGGCGTGATGGTGTAGATAAGCGTATTGATGTTATTGCAACGGCAATGAAGGCAAACTTAACTGTAATCGATTTGCCGGATTTAGAATTATCATATGCCCCGCCCTATTCTTCTGCAAAAGACCCAGTAAACATGGTGGGGTATGCGGCAAGTAATATAGTAGATGGTTTTGTGGGCACAGTGCAATGGCATGAAATAGATCACATTGTTAAAAATGGTGGATATCTTATTGATGTTCGAGAGCCTAATGAACTAAAACAGGGAATGATTAAAGACTCTATTAATATTCCGTTAGATGAATTACGTGATCGATTGGATGAAGTGCCAATGGACAAAGAAATATATATCACTTGCCAACTTGGTATGAGAGGGTATGTTGCAGCGCGCATGTTAATGGAAAAAGGATATAAGGTAAAGAACTTAGATGGTGGCTTTAAATTATACGGAACAGTAGTACCAGAACGTGTTGTATATTAATATTTTTTCATCTTCCACTTCAAAATTTGGTGGAAGATGAAAGCCTATATAGTAAGGTTTCACTTCTTGTTTTGTGAACATATAAGATAAATATTAAAAATAGGGGTTTACAAAATACCCTATAGGGTATAATATATTGTCATAGGTTATAAATAGTGACATAATGGTAATGAGGTGATTATAGAATGGAATATAATCAAGATATGAAAAATAGATTGAAACGTATTGAAGGTCAAGTTCGTGGTGTACTTCGTATGATGGAAGAAGGAAAAGATTGCCGAGAGGTTATTACACAGTTAACGGCATCTCGTTCTGCACTTGATCGTACAATTGGACTTGTTGTTGGGACAAATTTAGAGCAATGTTTGCGTGAGCAGTTTGAAAGCGGTAATGCTTCAAATGAAGAGTTAATTAAAGAAGCTGTTCAATTACTTGTAAAAAGCCGATAATCTGTCAGACATAATTGTTGACAGATTTTCAAAAACATTTTAATATACCCCTACAGGTATATGTATATAAGTTGTGGAGGAATCAATTATGAGTATAAAAGTGGATATGAGTTTAGATTGTAAAGGGTTGGCTTGTCCGATGCCGATTGTGAAAACGAAGAAGGCGATAGAAGGATTAGCACCAGGGCAAGTAATTGAAGTTCAGGCAACAGATAAAGGATCTACGGTAGATATAAAAAGTTGGGCGGGTAAAGTAGGACATCAATATATCGGGACGAAACACGAGGATAATGTATTGGTGCATTATGTTAGGAAAGCAAACGAGCATGAAGTGAATGAAATTGTGAAATATCCACATACAATTACGAATGCAGAATTACAGTCTATATTGTCTCATGGAGAAGAGAGCATTGTATTAGATGTTCGCGAAGCAGCGGAATTTGCTTTTGGTCATATTCCATCCGCCATTTCGGTACCATTAGGTGAATTAGACAGCGCAGTATTAGATAAGACGAAGCAAATTTATGTTATTTGCCGAACTGGTAATCGCAGTGATATAGCTTGCCAAATGTTGAAAGAGAAAGGTTATTCAAATGTGAAAAATGTCATTCCAGGTATGTTAGAGTGGCAAGGGAATATAGAGAAATAAATTTTTTTGAATAAAAATATACCTATGGGGGTAATAGAGTGAGTGTTAAACCGTTACAAGCAAAAGATGTGGCAGAGAAAGTGTTATTCGGAGAGTTATTCATTTTAGATGTTCGTAATGAGGCGGATTATGAAGATTGGAAAATTGAAGGGAAACAAGTTTCTTCTATTAATAGACCTTACTTTGACTTGTTAGATGGTGTAGATCATATTGTAAGTGAATTACCTAAAGATAAAGATGTTTTAGTAGTATGTGCAAAAGAAGGGTCTTCTATATTTGTGGCAGAGCAATTAACAGAGGCTGGATTAGAAAATATTTATTATTTAGCTGGTGGCATGAAGGCTTGGAGTGAATATGTAAAGCCTATAAAAGTTGGAGATTTAAAAAATGGTGGAAGTATGTATCAGTTTAACCGTCTTGGAAAAGGCTGTTTATCTTATATGGTCGTTTCAAATGGTGAAGCAGCAGTTATTGATGCAGTAAGAACAGTTGAAGCATATGAAGAATTTGCGAAAGAGCATGGCGTTACGATTACGAATGTAATGGATACACATTTACATGCAGACCATATTTCCGGAGGACGTAAGTTAGCGGAAAAGATAGGTGGTACGTATTGGTTACCACCAAAAGATGCAGAGGAAGTTGTTTTCTCATACGAACCGCTTGTTGAAGGATCTGTTATTACGGTGGGGGGTACTAAAATTGTAATTGACGCATTATACTCACCAGGGCATACGATTGGAAGTACGTCATTCATTGTAGATGATTCTTATTTATTATCAGGCGATATTTTATTTGTAGATTCAATTGGGCGTCCTGATCTTGCTGGTAAGGCTGAAGATTGGGTGAGTGATTTACGTAATACTTTGTATAGCCGATATAAAGAGCTATCTCAAAATTTAGTTGTGTTACCGGCTCATTATTCAAAAATAAGTGAAATGAACGAAAGTGGTATCGTTAGTGCAAAATTAAAAGATTTATTTGAGCATAATGCAGGATTAAATATTGAGGATGAGGGAGAGTTCCGTAAAGTTGTAACAGAAAACTTACCACCTCAGCCAAATGCATATGAAGAAATTCGTCAAACCAATATGGGTAAAATTCACCCAAGTGTGGATAAAGAGCGTGAAATGGAGATTGGTCCAAATCGTTGTGCAGTGCACGAATAATGAAATAAATAAAAAATGGAGGAATTGATGATGAATATAAAACAAGTGTTAGATGCGAAAGGTTTAGCATGTCCAATGCCGATTGTAAGAACAAAGAGAGCAATGGATGCTCTACAAACTGGAGAAGTGTTAGAAATACATGTAACGGATAAAGGGTCAGTTAAGGATATTCCAGCGTGGGCAAATAAATGTGGCCATGACATCGTAAAGCTTGAAGAAGAAGGCGATGTGCTGAAGTTTTGGATTAGGAAGGCGTAGTGAAGCAATAGTTTTGTAAATATAGAGAGGTTGGTTATATGAATACAATATTAAGTACGCTTTTCATTGTACTTGCTGCATGGTTTGTTATTTCACGATTTTTACCAGTGAAAGGTGTTCAAAATATAAATGGCAAAGAATTGAAAAGTATAGTGGGGAAAAAGGGGAAGTATTTTATTGATGTCCGTACAGTAGGTGAATATAGAGGGAATCATATGAAAGGCTTTCAAAATATCCCCCTAAATGATCTAGCAAGTAAGGCGAATCAATTAGATAAGAATAAGGAAGTAATCGTTATTTGCCAAAGTGGAATGAGAAGTAAGCAAGCAGCAAAGGTATTAAAGAAATTAGGATTTCAGCACGTTATCAATGTTTCAGGCGGTATGAATGGTTTGTGAGGAGGGGATTTAAAATGAAAGAAATGACAGTAAAAGAATTGGAAGAAAAATTGTTACGTAAAGAAGCAGTAAATATCGTGGACGTACGTGAAGTAGAAGAAGTAGCCGAAGGGAAAATTCCAGAAGCGTGTAATATTCCACTAGGACTATTAGAGTTTCGTATGCATGAGTTGGATAAAAAGAAAGAGTATATTATCGTTTGTCGTTCTGGCGGAAGAAGTGCACGAGCAGTTCAGTTTTTAGAGAGCTACGGTTTTCAAGCAATTAATATGGTAGGTGGTATGTTAGCATGGGAAGGTAAAGTCGTATAGTACAGAGATACATGATTTGAGCCTTTTTATAAATGATAAAATACCCCTATAGGTAATCGGAGGGAGAACAACATGGAACAACAGAAGAAAACAACAATCGTTTTATTTAGCGGAGATTATGATAAAGCAATGGCTGCTTATATTATTGCAAATGGTGCAGCGGCGTATGATCAAGAGGTAACTATTTTTCATACTTTTTGGGGATTAAATGCTTTAAGGAAAGATGAGCATGTGAAGGTAAAGAAAACTTTTATAGAAAAAGTGTTTGGAAAAATGATGCCACGCGGTGCGGATAAGATGGGATTATCAAAAATGAATTTTGCAGGTATGGGACCAAAGATGATTAAAGGTATTATGAAAAAACATAATGCGATGCCTTTACCAGATTTAATCGATTTGGCGAAAGAACAGGGGATTAAACTTGTCGCTTGTCAAATGACAGTAGATTTATTAGGGTTAAAAGAGGAAGAGATTATGGAAGGGGTAGAGTTTGCAGGAGTAGGAGCTTATTTAGCAGATGCTTCGGATGGGAATGTAAACTTATTCATTTAATTCATCTTCTTTCTAGAAGGGAGGGGATGTAAGATGAGCTTAGTCGTATTACTTTTTATAATTGGATTTATAGGATCGTTTATATCAGGAATGGTTGGAATTGGCGGTGCGATTATTAATTATCCGATGATCTTATACATTCCGGTATTGCTGGGATTTTCTGGCTATACATCACATGAAGTGAGCGGTATTACAGCGGTACAAGTATTCTTTGCAACTTTTGCAGGCGCTTGGGCATACCGGAAAAGTAATGACATGAATAAAACGTTAGTTATGTATATGGGAGCTAGTATATTAATAGGAAGCTTCATAGGGAGTTTCGGTGCTAACATATTAGAGGAACATACAGTCAATGTTGTTTATGCAGCATTAGCTACAATTGCAGCTATTATGATGTTTGTACCGAAACAAAATAATAGTGGAGATGTGAAGTATAATAAATGGTTAGCAAGCTTGTTAGCGTTCGTTGTAGGGGGAGCTTCAGGCATTATAGGAGCTGGAGGTTCGTTCCTTTTAGTTCCCATTATGCTAGTTATTTTAAAATTACCACTGCGCATGACGATCGCAACATCTATCGCTATTACGTTTATTTCCTCAATAGGGATTACTACAGGAAAAATGGTTACTGGGCAAGTAGTTATCATTCCAGCTCTAATTATTGCGGTTGCCAGTATATTTGCTGCGCCACTTGGAGCACGAGTCGGGAAGAGGCTAAATCAAAAAGTACTGCAATATGTATTGTCCACTTTAATTGTAGGCACTGCTGTTAAAATGTGGATCGATATGATATCAAAATAAAAGGATGGTGCTGCTTACAGCCCATCCTTTTATTTATTGCCCGTAAACCTAACGGATTATAGTTTTACTTTATGCCCAAATAACTTTCATTAAGTTTTTATATTCGTCATTTGCTAATTTATATAGCATTCTCGTATGTTCAAAGACAAGTGCTGGATTAAAGTTTGGTTCTGAGAATGCAAGAGATGTTGAAATATCAATTGCATTTTGCTTATTTAATGTGAATTTTGCAAAGCGATAAGATGTATTTAATTCATTGATGACATGTAAAATATCATTTGTTGATGTTGCATCAGGCACGTGAGCAACATTGAAGCAGTATATATCCACCGTAGGATGTTCGTTTTGGAAAGCAGCGATAAGTTGAATCTTTGCGCCAGCTTCAGTCTCTAATCCTACTGAAAAATGAACAGAGCCATCATTTTCATCTATATTTTCTTCCATGTATATATCGTTAGATTTTAAGTAGTCTTTAAAATCTGAGATGTTATGTTTTACTGCAGCTTTCATATGTATGAGCCCCCTGATAATTGGAATAGATTGCTACTATTTATTATAATTTAAAAATATTAAAAAAGATAGTTAGAAAGTTCTGATTTTTATATTTGGAAGAATAAAAAGAAGCGGTTCTCTACCTCCATAGAGAACCGCTTCTATATTATTCATTGTCATTAGACGATGTTTCTGTATCTTCACTGCTATTTTTGTTCTTATTTTTCACTTCATTGTTATTTGATTCGCGTTCACTTGAATTTTCAGACTTAGATTCTTTTGTCTTTTTCGAATCAGAGTTTGAGTCAGACTTTGTATATGCAGGTAGCCCAAGATGAGTACGAAGTTCATTTGTAACATTAGCTAATTCTTTTTTATCTGGATTGTAGTAGTAAGTTCGACCACCACCAGCAGATTTGCTACAAGTATCGTCACCTTTTGCCATGTAGCAATCATCACCTTGGATTTGTAATTTCTCAATTTCCGAATCCGATCCATATTTATAGAATGAAAGCATATCATCAAATGTTAAGTTTGTAACGAATTGTCCGTTAATATCATCAATGATGTTGCCAACTTTTGTTACAGAACCAACACTTGTTAGTTTCTTTAAAATAGCCTCGATAACGAGTTGTTGACGTTGTCCACGCATTGCATCACTATCGATGTGCCTTGTTCTAGCAAGAGCAAGAGCTTCTTCGCCATTTAGCTTTTGAACACCTTTTTCTAGATGAATAGCCTCAGCATTATCATTGCTATCTTGCTCAGTAAATTCAACTGGTACATCAACTTCAACACCGCCCAAGTCATCGACGATTTTTATAAATGATTTAAAGTTGAATTTTACAAAATAATCGACAGGAACATTCATTAATTTTTCAACTGCATCAATGCTTGCTTGTGGTCCACCATTTTTTCCGTTTTTAGCAGAACCGAATGCATGAGCGTGTGTAATTTTATCTTTTTTCTTTTCTATTGGAATATAAGTATATGTGTCACGTGGGATACTTAATAGTTTAACAGTTTTGCTATCTTTATTAAATGTTGCAAGTAAAAGCGCGTCTGTTCTTATAGCTTCACCATATTCTTTTCCACGGACATCGCTTTCATCGACACCCATTATTAAAACAGAGACATTGTTTGTAATAGGTTTTACAGCCTTATCACGTAAATCAGATTTATCACCGCGTGCTAAATCGTGTGCGGCATTTCGAACAGCAGAAGATGCTTTATTTACTAAAAACCAAGTATAACCGCCGCCTATTAATAAAACGAATAGTATAGCGCTTATAATAATTTTTATTTTTTTCTTATTTTTTTTCGGTTTATTGCGTGTATTTTCTTGCAAAGATGGGTTTTGCTCCATTTCCTGTACTCCTTCATTTGGATTGAAATACGACACTCATATCCACTTATTATAATGAAATTTAGCGAAAAAAAACATTACAAAACATTTACATTTCGTAAAAATTCAATATATTTATAAAAAGTCAGATTTTCTATATATTATTTGTCAGATGTAGAATAAGTATAAGGGCTTTTAGTAGAAATGAAAATATATATTATGAGAAAGTGATAGGGAAGTAAGATTTGTTGAAATATAGCCAAGAAGAAATGAGTAAGCTTACTTATTTCTTCTATATAATAAAGAAGAATTTGACGGATAAAGGAGAGAGCATAATGAATCATACATCATTCCGAGCAATCGTTGTGAACGAAAAGGAAAATCATCAGTTTGTAAGAAAAGTTGTTGAGAGAGAAGTAAGTAGTTTACCTGAGGGAGACGTATTCATACAAGTTCATTATTCTTCATTAAATTATAAAGATGCTCTTTCAGCTACTGGTAATAAAGGTGTTACGAGAACATATCCTCATACGCCAGGAATTGATGCTGCAGGAGTAGTTGTGAGTAGTGAAGATGCTACCATTAAAGCAGGAGATCAAGTTATTGTAACGGGATATGACTTAGGTATGAATACCTCTGGTGGTTTCGGAGAATATATTCGCGTGCCATCATCTTGGGTCGTGCCTTTACCAGAAGGAATGTCATTAAAGGAAAGTATGATGTACGGGACAGCAGGTTTTACTGCGGCGTTGTCGGTATATAAGCTTATTGGGGCAGGAATCAAGCCTAATATGGGAGATGTTTTAGTAACGGGTGCTACAGGCGGCGTAGGCAGTGTAGCTGTTAGTATATTAAGTAAGTTAGGGTTTAACGTAGTAGGAGCGACAGGAAAAATGGAAGAGAAAGATATGCTACTACGTCTAGGAGCGAAAAAAGTGATTCATCGCGCGGAATTGAATGATGAATCAGGAAGACCGATGTTAAAAGGGATATACGCCGGAGTTATTGATACTGTAGGTGGACGTATGTTAGAAACAGCTTTAAAAACAGTAAAGTATGGTGGTTGTGTAACGACATGCGGTAATGTGGCAGGCCAGGAATTACAAACAACGGTATATCCGTTTATTTTACGAGGCATAAGCCTTTTAGGGATAGATTCTGTGCAATGTCCAGCAGATGTGAGAAGTGATGTGTGGACGCTCTTAGCAAATGAATGGAGTAATAAAGAGTTAAGATCTTATACAGGAGAATGTACATTAGAAGAATTAGAGGAGAAGTTTACACTTATATTGCAAGGAAAGTTAAAAGGAAGAACAGTTGTTAAAATATAATAAGAAAGAGACGCTTACGTTAGCGTCTCTTTCTTATTATAATGATTGTTTTAAATTGATTTTTCCTTGTTCACCTAAAACACCGTCAGCGATATTTACAGCGTGATCGCCAATGCGCTCTAAGTTACTTACCATATCGACGAAGATGATACTTGCATCACCTGAACAGCTGCGTTCGTTTAGACGTAATACGTGACGTTTACGAAGAACACGTTCCATTTGGTCGATTTTGCGTTCTTTGGCAATAACAGTTTGAGCTAGTTCAGTATCGAAGTTTGTTAAAGCTTCAACTGAGTCTTGCAGTGTTGAAATTGTTAACTCAAGCATTTCGTTTAATTCAGCTAATGCTTCGTCTGATAGTGAAACACGGTTTGAAATTTGGAAATCTACAAGTTCTACAAGGTTTTCTACATGATCACCGACACGTTCAATATCTCCAACAACACCTGCTAAAACAGAATGTTTTTCAGAATCCGTAGGTGAAAGTGGCTTTTCTGATAGTAAAACTAAATACTCGGTAATTTTTTTATCTAAATTGTTAATAGCTCCTTCTAATTGAGTAGCCATGTTTGCGTGTTTTTTGTCTTGTGTATTTAAAAATTGATTTGCTTCTTTTAATCCATGTAATGAGAACTCAGCCATACGGATAATCTCTTTTTGAGCTTCAGTTAAAGCGATGGCTGGAGATTGTTCAATAAAGATTGGATTTAAATGTTGTGGTTTGAAGTCAATCGCTGCATCTTCACCACGAATAATTTTTGTTACGATCCATGCTAACACTGCAATGAACGGGAATTGAATGATTGTATTTGTTACGTTAAATGTTCCGTGTGCAAATGCAATAGTCATTTCTGGATTCAAGTTTAATGATGTTTGGAAATATTGAATTAAACTTGTAAATGGTACTAATAAAATTGTAAAGATAATTGTACCGATAATATTAAAGATAACATGAACTAATGCTGCACGTCTTGCGGCAATAGAAGTACCGATTGCTGCTAATACAGCTGTAATTGTTGTACCGATGTTATCACCGAATAATACAGGAAGAGCTGCTTGTAAATCGATTGCACCTTGACCAAATAGTTCTTGTAAAATACCGATAGTTGCACTTGAGCTTTGTACAATTAAAGTAAAGACTGTACCGACAACAATTCCTAAAATTGGATTATCACTCATGCTAACTGTTAATTCTTGGAATGATTCTAAAGAACGAAGAGGTTTCATACCTGCACTCATTAATTCTAAACCGAAGAATAACATACCAAAACCGAATACAACTTGACCTACAGAATGTACTTTTTTATTTTTAAAGAAGAATAGTAAGATTGCTCCAATTGCCATAACTGGGAGAGCATATTCTCCGATTTTAATTCCGATAATAAATGCAGTAACTGTCGTACCGATGTTTGCACCCATAATAACACCGATTGCTTGTCTTAATGTCATAAATCCGGCACTTACAAGTCCGACTGTTAAAGCAGTTGTTCCTGAACTGGATTGGATTAATACCGTAACTAACATACCTGCTAGTACACCCATAAGTGGGTTTGTTGTAAAACGATCTAGAATATCGCGAAGACGATCTCCAGCTGCTTGTTGCAGTCCATCGCCCATGTATTTAATCCCGAATAAGAAAATACCTAATCCACCAATGAACTGGAAGATCATATCTTGAACATTATATTCCACGCATTCCACTCCTTAAATTTCATGTACGATGTAATTATTAACTGAACCTTGAGGCACTGTAAACGGTTTGCTAGTAAAATTTACACTAAATTTACAAAGAGAAGAAAAGTTTACAATCCCTTAAAGAAACAGCTGTGTTCTATTGGTTTTCATCTTGTATAAATCTTAATTTTGTAAAGAAATCACACTTTTTAGAATAATATTGTTCAGTCGAATATTAAGGAAAGCGTCTGCGAGTTCATCGTATATTTTTTGATGAAAGTTAAAAAAATATGTAGGAAAATGCATGTAGTTTTATAACAGCAAAACGAGGGGAAATAATTCTTTTAACACGATAAAAAAGCCACTGAATTATCCAGCAGCTTTTTCCGTGTTTTTATCGCCATGCTTTTGTTTTCTTATGCTTGTAATGTAAATGAAGAGAAAAGCAATAAGTAATAGAGAGGAGTAACGATATACAGTTGCATAGTTTGTAAAATGAGCAATAAATCCAAATATAATCGCTCCAGCGCCGATTCCAAGGTCAAATGCGGAGAAGAATGTAGCCGTTGCTACGCCGCGTCGATGCGGTGCTACGCGGTCAATCATCCATGCTTGTAGTGCAGGTTGGATCGCTCCAAAACCACTTCCGTAACATGCTGCAGCAATAATTAAGCTCGGAATTGTCGTCGTATACGACAATAAAATAATGCCTGTAAAAGTTATAATAACTCCCGGAATGATGACGAATGTATGGCCTTTCGCATCATATAGCTTTCCAGAGAATGGACGAGTTACAGCGATTGCTAGTGCGTTACATAAAAAGAAGAGACTAATATCAGCTATGCCGACTTCTGTAGCAAATAGAGTGATAAAACTTCCGATTCCTCCGTACATTAATGTAATACATAATATTAATAATGAAGGAAGTAAAGCTTTACGCTCAATAAATCCATCGAGAAAAGTACTAGATGATTGTTGTGGAGGCTGTTTCGATTTTTGGATTTGAAGTAGTTTCGTTAATATTAATGAAACAACTGTGCACGATAATGCACATAAAAAAAGAATTGTGAAGTTATATGTTTGCATAAGCCATAGTCCGATAAGTGGACCGAGGGCCATTGCAATTGTTCCAGAAAGGCCAAAATATCCCATGCCTTCTCCGCGGCGAGCTGAGGGAATTAAATCAGAAACGACAGTTCCATATGTAGTCGTTGTAATACCGAAACCAGCTCCGTGTAAAATACGAACAGCAAGCAAGAGAAAGATAGTTGAGGCGAAAAGGTAACTGCCCATAGCGAGTAAACAGATAGCAGTGCCGATCATTAAAATGATTTTTTTATTGAATTTTTGCAAGGCGTTCCCAGTTAGCGGTCTAACAAAAAGTGCCGCAACGGTAAACATGCCGACAACAAATCCGATATTGGAACTTGTGCCACCAATTTCTTTCACATAAACAGGTAAGGTTGGAATTAACATTTGAAACCCTAAAAACATACATAAGTTTGCAAAAATTAAAGCAACAAACTCTTTCGTCCATAACGGTTCTCGTTTTACGAGTATTGCTTCTCCCATATATTCATCCCCTATATAAAATTTTCTCTTTTCTTTCGAGTATATGTATTGGCCAATGCAACAGTCAAGGAAGGTGTCTTGAAAACGGATAACAATTTTTAAGATGAAAAACTGACAAATTTGTGTAAAAGCTACACAACTATGAAAAAAAGATGTAAAGTATAGATGTATAGACTTGTAGGTGTTAAGAATGATAGAAATTGTTTTTTCTTTAAAGAAAGCGGATTCAAAAGAGTAGTGAACAAGAAGGGGATATATACTTTTTCACTACATATATTTGAAAAGGTTTACAATATGATGAAGAAAGAGGCGTGTACATATGAGACGATTAGGTATTTCTATTTATCCAGAACATTCAACAGTAGAGAAAGATAAGGAGTATTTAACATTAGCAAGTAAATATGGATTTACACGTGTGTTCACATGTTTATTATCTGTGGATGGAGAAAAAGAGAAAATTATAGAAGAATTTAAAGAAACGATCTCTCATGCGAATGCATTAGGGTTCCAAGTATTAGTTGATATTAGTCCATCTGTTTTTGAACAATTAGGTATTTCGTATAATGATTTATCATTCTTCCATGAATTAGGTGCGTACGGTATTCGTTTAGATGTCGGTTTCTCAGGATTAGAAGAATCAATTATGACTTATAATCCGTATGGTTTGAAAATTGAGATTAATATGAGCAATGGTACGAAGTATGTAGATAACATTATGAGTCATAGACCAAATCGTGAAAATTTAATTGGTTGTCATAATTTTTATCCGCATCGTTATTCAGGATTATCATACGATCATTTCATTAAATGCTCGAAACAATTTAAAGATTACGGTATGAGAACGGCAGCTTTTATTTCATCATTTGATGCAACATACGGACCTTGGCCAGTAACAGAAGGGTTATGTACATTAGAGCAGCATCGTGAATTACCGATGACAACACAGGCGAAACATTTATTCGCGACGGAATTAATTGATGATGTTATTATTGCAAACGCATATGCGTCAGAAGAAGAATTACAAGCACTAGGTGCATTAAATAAAGAGAAACAAACATTTGATATAGAAATATATGATACAACGACAGAACTAGAAAGAATTATCGTATTAAACGAACCACATTTTTATCGCGGAGATGTATCTGAATATATGATTCGTTCTACACAAAGTCGTGTGAAATATAAAAAAGAAGAGTTTAAACCTCATAATACGCGTGAAATTAAGCGTGGAGATTTATTAATTGATAATGAACAATATGGCCAGTATAAAGGCGAATTACAAATTGCATTAAAAGATATGGTGAATACAGGAAAAACAAATGTAGTTGGTCGAATTGTAGAAGAAGAGATTTTCTTACTAGACTATTTACAAGCATGGGATAAATTCGGATTTACATTAAAGAAATAGAGAGAATATAAAGGGGAAAAACTACTGATTTCAGCAGCTTTTCCCCCTTTATATATAAAGAGCGAGAGGAAGAGCTATGACAAAGGTGCATCAGCGATTAATTTCTATTTTAGAGGAATTTTTAGAAGAGAAATCGATGTTAAATCGAGCTTTTTTAGCGGGCCGTTTACATGTATCAACGAAGACGATTCAAAAGGATATAAAATTATTAAATGATATATTGGAAGAAAACGGAGCGAAAATCGAATCGCAAAGAGGGAATGGGTACGAATTAGAAATTATACAAAAGAAGAAATTTGAAGACTTTTGTGTGAGTCTATTTCAAAAACAGATGGAAAAGATCCCAACTTCTTATGAAGAAAGAATAGCGTACATTCTGCAGCGTGTTTTAATGATAGAGGGATATGTGAAGCTTTCAGAATTAGCGGAAGAGATGTATGTGAGCAAATCAACGGTCAATTTAATTATGAAAGATGTTACAGATATATGTGGTTGCTATGAATTACAAATTGAGAAGAGACCGTATTATGGTATACGTATTGTTGGAGAGGAATTTAATATTCGTTCTTGTTTATCACAATATGGTTTACCGCGTTATGATCATACTCCGTTTCATGAGCAATTTGAGCAGACGGAGACATATTTATCGCTACCTCATATATCACTCATTCGTTCAATTATATTAAAGTATATTGAAGGCGGAACAATATATTTATCTGATATAGAAATTGATAATTTAGTCATTCATATTGCAATCGCATTAAAGCGTTGTCAAAGTCAACATTATATGAAAGGACTGCATGCGGAGCAATCAGAACTTATACTAAAGAAAGAATATACAATTGCGAAGCAGATTTTAGGAGATTTAGAGAAAGAGTTGAAATTTTCATTTCCAGAAGAAGAAGTATTATATGTGACGATGCATTTATTAAGTACTGCTGTTACAACGAGAGATCGCTATGAAAATGTAGAAGAGCTATTAGGGAAAGATATATATGCATTTATGCAACATATTCTTTTTAAAGTAGCGGAAGAACGGAATCTTATTTTTTATTATGATGAAGAATTATTATTTGGATTTGGTATTCATTTAAAAACGTTATTAAATCGTTTGAAGTATAAGCTAAATACGAGAAATCCTCTTTTGGCAGAAGTGAAAAAGAATTATCCGTATGCTTTTGAAATTGCGGTTCTCGTTGGAGATATCATTGGTGAATATACGGGTGAATCGATACCTGAAAGTGAAATTGGTTATATTGCAATTCACTTCGGCGGAGCGATGAGCCGTTTGCAGGAGCAGAATCAAAAGAAAAGATGCTTATTAGTTTGTGCGACTGGTCAAGGAAGTGCACAACTATTAAAATATAAAATTTTATCACAGTTCCGAGATAAATTAGAGATTGTAGGTATTACAGGCTATTATCAATTGAAAGTAGAAGATCTTTATAAAGAAAAAATAGATTGTATTATTAGTACGATTCATATACCGAGTGGCTTGCCTGTTCCAGTTATAAAAGTGAATTCAATATTTGATGATAAAGAGATTAAATCGATTGGTCAGCGGTTGTTTACGCATGTCAATACTAGTGTGCAGCCTTATATTAAGGAAGATTTAATCTTTTTAAATCATAATGCTTCTACGAAAGAGGATGTTATTCAGTTTTTATGTGAAAAAGCTGCTGAGAAACGCTATGTACCAAAAAACTTTTATGCTTCTGTTATGGAGAGAGAAAATACGTCTCCGACAGCGGTTGGGAATTCAGTTGCGATTCCGCATCCGATGCAGTTATTAAGTGAGGAAACTTTTTTGATGTTTTGCACACTTGAAAAGGCTGTTGATTGGGGAGATAAAAAAGTACAAGTAATTATTTTATTTAGTGTAAAGCGCAATAATAATGAAGATTTGCAAAGGCTTTATGATTTTTTATATGATATTATGTCTAGTCAAACTACGATAGAGAAACTTACTCAGACTGAGGTAATTGAAGATTTTCAAGAAATTTTATTATCATTTTGAAAAAGTATATAAAAACTTCCGTTACATAACGGAAGTTTTTTATGTTTAATTGTATGCGTTTTCATAATAAGATAAAAATATAGAAAACATATAGCTTGGGGGAATTTAAAATGGCTGATATGCAAACTCCATTTGCGTTAATTTTACATGGTGGCAATGCGAGAAGCGCGGCGCTTGAAGCAATTGCTTTTGCAAGACAAGGAGATTTCGGGAATGCCGGTGAAAAGATGAAACTTGCTAGTGAGGAAATTTCAGCAGCGCACCGTATTCAAACGGATTTAATTCAAGAAGAGGCAAGAGGAAATCATGCAGAAATTAGTTTACTGTTAGTGCACGCACAAGATCATTTAATGAATGCAATTACAGTGAAAGAACTGGCTGAAGAGTTTATTGCTCTTCATAAACGAGTAGAAGAGAAAGTGACCGTATAAGATGTACATTTTATTATGTTGTGCAGCAGGTATGTCAACGAGTATGGTCGTAAGAAAAATGCAAGAAGAGGCAAAGAAACAGGGGAAGAATTATAAAATTAAGGCGGTTGATTCAGAACTAGTGAAGCTTGAAATTAAGGAAGCCGATGTCGTTTTAATTGGCCCACAGGTGAAATATTTATTTCCAGCTGTAGAGTTTCTTGCAAATTCATACAACATACCAGTTGCGATTATAGACCAACGAGATTATGGTATGTGTGATGGTTTGAAAGTGCTTAAGCAAGCAGAACAATTAGTTTTAGCATAATTATATCTTTTTAAATATAAACATTATAATGTTATAAAGTTTATTTCGTTCTTTTATAGTAGAGAGAAAGAGGAGGGCTATTGATGAATGGGTTTATGAGTTTTATGGAACAAAAGATTATGCCAACAACGCAAAAAATTGCAGGACAACGACATTTATTAGCAATTCGAAACGGAGTTATTTCTACATTACCGTTAACGATCGTCGGATCATTTTTCGTTATCTTTTTAAATTTACCAATTGATGCATATATGGAATGGATTGCACCGTTTCGCCATATTTTAGATATTCCATTTCGATTTACAGTAGGACTAATGGCATTATACGCAGCATTTGGAGTAGGGGCTTCGCTCGCGAACTTTTATCAGCTCAATCAGTTAAGTGCAGGGTTATTATCTGTACTCGCCTTTTTACTAGCATCAGTTGAACCAATTCAAATTACGAAAGCTGTACCAGGTGTTATTGATGCAGGGAGATATATTTCAGTAGGAACATTAAGTGCAACGTCTTTATTCGGCGCAATTGTTACAGCATTAATTGCAGTAGAAATTTATCATTTTATGATTAAGCATAATATCTCGATTAAATTACCAGATAGTGTACCACCAGCAGTTTCAAATTCGTTTGCAGCATTAATTCCAACATTAGCAGTTATTCTTTTATTCTGGGGCATTCGCTACGGTTTGAAATTTGATGTGAATACAACAATCACATATTTAATCGCACCATTAAAATCAGTATTAGTAGGAAATAATTTATTCGGTGGTTTATTAACAGTATTCTTAATCGTGTTTTTCTGGTCATTCGGTATACATGGACCAGCGATTTTAGGACCAATTATTCGTCCGATGTGGGATTCAGCAATTCTTGAAAATATGGAAGTATTCACGGCTACAGGAAATGCACATCAGTTACCAAACTTATTTACAGAGCAGTTCATTCAATGGTTCGTATGGATTGGTGGATCAGGATCAACGTTAGCTTTAGTTATTATGTTTATGTTCTCTAAATCTAAGTTCTTAAAAGAGTTAGGTAGATTATCATTCGTGCCAGGCTTATTCAATATTAACGAACCAATTATTTTCGGTGCACCAATTGTAATGAACCCAATCTTAATTATTCCGTTCGTTATTACACCGTTAGTGACAACGACGGTATCATATTTCGCAGTTGTTTCAGGTATGATTCCACTTATGATGGCGAAACTGCCATTTACGATGTTAGCACCAATTGCAGCGGTGATTAGTACGGACTGGACAATTATGGCTGGTGTACTTGTACTTGTTAACTTTGTTATCTCGTTCGTTATTTACTATCCATTCTTCAAAATGTATGAGAAACAACAATTAGCAGGAGAGGAGAAAACAGAATGCTCGGAGCAATTATCATCTTAATTACATTCGTGGTCGGACAGTGTATTGCTCATTATTCGAAATGGGTACAAAGTAAATCTTTATTAGTGTTACTATTAGTATCAGTTTTATTTATCGGTTGTTCAATGGGTGCATATGTAATGTTAGGATTGCAATCACCGTACGTAATTATTGTACCGACAATTTTATGTGCAACGTGTTTATCTGCAAAATATAGATTTACGAGCATGGCATTAATACAACGTGTGAAGGAGATGCAAAAGCATGGAGCGTAAATTAGGAATTTCACTTTATCCAGAACATTCAACGAAAGAAAAAGATATGGCTTATATTTCCGCAGCGGCACGACACGGTTTTTCAAGAATATTTACTTGTTTGTTATCTGTGAATCGTCCGAAAGAAGAAATTGTAGCTGAATTTAAAGAAATTATTAATCATGCGAAAGATAACGATATGGAAGTTATTTTAGATGTAGCTCCGGCTGTGTTTGATCAGCTTGGTATTAGTTATAGCGATCTATCATTTTTCGCAGAGTTAGGCGCAGACGGTATTCGTTTAGATGTAGGTTTTGACGGATTAACGGAAGCGAAAATGACGAATAATCCGTACGGTTTAAAAATTGAGTTAAATGTAAGTAACGATATTGCGTACTTAGAAAATATTCTTTCGCATCAAGCGAATAAATCAGCTTTAATTGGTTGCCATAATTTTTATCCGCAAAAATTCACTGGTCTTCCGTACGATTATTTCATTCGCTGTAGTGAACGCTTTAAAAAGCATGGTATTCGCAGTGCAGCTTTTATTACATCACATGCCGCAAACATCGGTCCATGGGATATTAACGACGGATTATGTACGTTAGAAGAGCATCGTAATTTACCAATTGAAGTACAAGCGAAGCATTTATGGGCAACAGGGCTAATCGATGATGTCATTATCGGAAATGCTTATGCGAGTGAGGAAGAGTTAGAGAAACTAGGAAACTTAAATCGCTACATGTTACAGCTAAAGGTACACTTTGTAGACGAAGCGACTGAAGTAGAAAAGAGAGCCACGCTGCAAGAATTACATGTAAGGCGCGGTGACATAACAGAATATATGGTACGTTCTACAGAAGTGCGTAAAAAGTACAAAGACTATGACTTCCCAGTGCGCGAAAGTGTGCTACAGGAAAGAGGGCAAGTTGTAATTGGTAATAACTCATTCGGAAAGTATAAAGGTGAACTGCAAATCATCTTGAAAGAAATGCCGATAGATGAACGGAAAAATATCGTCGGTACAATTGCGGAAGAGGAGTTATTCTTACTAGATTATGTAGGAGCTTGGACGCAGTTTACTTGTGTGGAATAGAGAAGAGAAGGAGAGGATGCTGGGGCATTCTCTTTTTTCTGTTGATATAGTAGTCTATCGTATATAGAATGCAAAGAGATAGGCTTAATTTGGACGGGAGAGAATGAGATGGAAGGGTATATAGATAGTTTATTAAGGCGGATGGCTGATGAAGATACAGAGGTTAGGCATCGTGCTTATGATGAAGCAAAAGAGCTAGATGACCTATTAACGTTTCCTTATTTACAGCAGAAGGTAACCAAAGCAAAAAAAATAGCAATGAAGAAAGATATGTATTATGTAATGACGAAACTTGCTATTAATACGAAAGAGATCAGTATTGCTGATTATCTTATAGATTGTTTGGAATGTGAACAAAACCCGACTTTGTTAAGTGAACTGCTTAGTAATATTTATACATTGCCAGAAGTAAGTGATACAAATAAAATTATTCCGTATATTTACCATAAAAACGATAGTGTTCGTTTTTGGGCAGTTTCTTCCTTAAAGTTATGTAAATCATTAGAAGCGGAGAGTGCTTTACTAAAGTTGCTGGATACTCAAGAAAATAAAGATGAGATTACAAATATTTGTTATACCTTGCTTGAGATTGGAACAAATCAATCGATTCTGCCGTTAACAAAGCTTTTATATAGTAATAGTGCCTATGTTCGTTCAACTGTTATTGAGGTGTTAGCAAAAATAGGGGGATCGGACTTGCAAATAGTTTATATTGAAGCTTTACAGGATAGAAATGTGATGGTGAAATATGAAGCTGTTCGAGCTATTTATACGTATGGCGACGAAATGGCAATGAGACCAATTTGCGAACGTGTGAATAAAATTGTTGCTAGAAGACGTAAAAATGAAGTAGAGCCTACGGATGAAGCAGAGATTATCATTGCTCTTCGTTTCTTACATAAGTTTGCTAATCATGAAGAAGTTTTAAAGATATTTGATAAAGTGTACAAAAAACGTGGAAACTTGTTTATGTCGGAGAGGAAGTGGCTTCGAGATAACATTACTTACTTTCAAGAGAAAGAAAGAATGTAAGAATCATAAAAAAGAGCCAGCCTCAAGGATGAGACTGACTCTTTTTTACTAACTAGTTTAATACTTTAACTGTAACTGTTTTACGTCCCCAGCTACTTGATGTACCTTTATCTGGCATTAAAACGTCGATTTTATTACCTTTAATAGCTCCACCAGTATCACCAGCGATTGCTACTCCGTAACCTTCAACCCATACTTTTGAACCTAATGGAATTACACTTGGATCAACTGCAATAAGTTTCATGTTTGGATTAGCTGTTAAGTTATGACCTAAAGCTGATTTTACTTGGTCGCCTGCTTTATAACCATTTTCAAGTGGATCTGCTGTGTAAGCTGTTGCTACAACTTGGAATTCACGAGAAGAAGATTGTGTGTTTTTCTCAGTTTCTTTTGCAACAGGTTGTTGTGTAGCTGGTTTTTGAACTTTATTAGCTGCTTCACGATCAGCTGCCTCTTGAGCCTTAGCTGCTTTACGAGCTTCAACTGCTGCCTCTTGAGCTTTAGCTGCTTCACGAGCTTCAGCATCTGCCTGAGCTTTAGCTTCTGCTTGAGCCTTAGCTGCTTCTTGAGCTTTAGCCGCTGCTTGAGCTTCAGCTGCTTCCTGAGCTTTAGCTGCTTCACGAGCTTTAGCCGCTTCTTGAGCTTTAGTTTCTGCTTGAGCTTCAGCGTCTGCCTGAGCTGAAGCTTCTTCTTGAGCCTTAGCTGCTTCACGAGCTTTAGCTGCTTCTTGAGCTTTAACTTCTGCTTGAGCTTCAGCTGCTTCGCGAGCTTTAGTTGCTTCTTGAGCTTTAGCTTGAGTTTTAGCTACTTCCTGAGCTTTAGCTGTATCTTGAACTGTAGTCGTTTTTTCAACTTTAGCTACTGGTTGAACTTTAACTGGTGCTTTACCTGTTAAGTAAGGAACATGAACATAAGCTGTTTTTCCGTTATATTCAAATTGAATCCAATCATTTTGTACTTGGTGTGTGGTTTCAATTACATCATCTTTTTTCAACTTACCAAGAATCTCTGAGTCTGTGTTTGCTCCAGCACGTACGTTTAATACGTTTGCTGTTACGTAGTAAGTGTCTTTTGTATAGTCAGCGCTTATGAAAGCTTCTTTACCGCTATTCAATTGAACTTTTGACCAACCATTTTCTGTATGTAAAACATTTACTTTATATCCATCTAATAATTTTCCTACAACTTTTGATTCAGTAGTTGGGTTTTCTCGTACGTTTAGTACGTCAGTCGTTACGATTGTTTCTGCTTTAGCAGATGTTGTGAAAATCCCAAGACCAAAAACCGCTGCTGTTGCTATACCCATAAATTTTTTCATAATAGCCTCCATTGCATTTGTTTTCGTTGACCTCATTATAGCAACCATTATTTTCTTATTTGCGAAAAACATAAAATTACAAAGCTTTCGTAACGGGGCATTAATATTCTGTAACAATTCCATAAATATCCTGATAGCGCTTCCTTGTTGTTTTTTGGCGTATCAGGGCATATGAAACACAAAATGAGTAGTATTTCAATTACTTTAACGTTAATAATGTTACAGTAATATTTCTGAGTGATATCTATAGCGTTACGAAAGTAGCGTATTTTACTGTTTGAATGGAAATTTAGTTATAAAACGATAATATTTTTAGGCGTGAAAATATATAAATGAGGTGAAATTTAATAAAATATCGATATAATTGTTACAAAATCAGTCGAAGTATGGAAAAAATTACGCCTTGATTTTCGTCTATTACATAGTATTTTTGCAATAATAGAATTAGATAATAGCCTTAGTACCTATAAATAATGAAGAGTATTAGAATGATAGTTGTAACGTGAAACATATATAATAGAAGAAACTCAATTTAGTAGATAAATAAAAAACGTAGGAGTGTAAACTCCTACGTTTTTGTTTATTCATATCGTAAACATTCAATTGGATCCAGTTTGGCAGCTTTGTTAGCTGGTAGTAAACCGAATATAATACCGATTAACATTGAGATACCTACTGCAAGAAGTCCAAGTTCTTTTGAGACAACGAGTGGCCATCCAGCAAAGATTGAGACAATCCAAGCGAAGAAAATACCCAGCATGAATCCGATGAAACCACCAAGTCCTGTTAAAATACAAGATTCGATTAAGAATTGTGTTAATACTTTACCACGTGTTGCACCAAGTGCTTTACGAATACCAATCTCCCGTGTACGTTCTGTTACAGATACGAGCATGATGTTCATTACACCGATACCACCAACAAGTAAGGAGATAGCAGCAATACCACCAAATACCATTTTCATCATACCAATTGATTCGTCTAGTTGTTTCGTAAATTCACCTAAGTCTTGTGCTTCGAATTTGTGCTCAAATTTAGGAGCTTTCATTTCGTTTAAGACAGAAACGGCTTGTTTTTCTACACTTTTACGTTCTGTCGGAGAGGTCATTGTTAATCTTACAGAGTCATACTCATTTACTCCTGAAATGACAGGCGCATTTTCAAGTGATGTATAACCTTCAGGCATAGGCATTCCAAAGTCGTTTTTCGTTTCGTATACACCAACTATTTTATACGGCTTTCCTTTTATATCTGTGTATTGATTTGATTCCCAACCACTACTAAATAATTTGTTGAAAGCTTCTTCATTTAATATAACAGCAGGGATTGCTTGGTTTAGTTCACTGTCATTTAATTCACGACCGTGAACTAATTTTATTTTCGAATCTGTCATAAAGGCGCCTGTTCCACCTTTTAAATCAAGATTTACATCTTTTGAACCAGCAGATGCTTTTACTTTCATACTTACGTCTGGATACACATCTTTAACGCCTGGTACAGTTTGCAGACGGTTTAGCATATCAGGTGTGATTTTGGCACTATCTGTTCCGTAATCAGGATTGTTGTAGTAAATCGTTACTTCGTTATCTTTTCCTTGGCCTAATTCTTTTTTAAACTTTGCGTTTGTACCATCACCCATTGAAATGATAGTAATAATGGCACTAATACCGATAATAATACCTAACATCGTTAAAATAGAACGCATTTTATGAGCAAAGATAGAGGAAAGGGCCATGCGTATATTTTCACTCGTATTCAAAATTAACCTCTCCAATCTTGGACGATATTTCCGTCACGAATTACAATTTGACGTGCTGCAGCTTCCCCGATTTCACGGTCATGGGTAATCATAATGATTGTTGAGCCTTGTTTATTTAATTCGTAAAAGAGGTCCATAATTTGTGTGCTTGTTTTTGTATCAAGTGCTCCCGTCGGTTCATCGGCTAAAATGAATTTTGGGTTATTTACGATTGCACGTGCAACAGCGACACGCTGCTTTTGTCCACCTGATAATTCGTTCGGTAAGTGAGTAGCGCGATCAGCTAAACCGACTTTTGTTAAAGCAGCTAATGAGCGCTCGCGTCTTTCTTTTTTATCGACTCCAGCGTAAATAAGAGGTAGTTCTACATTTTGAAGCGCTGTAAGTCTCGGTAATAACATGAAGTTTTGGAATACGAATCCGATCTCTTTATTACGTACGTGTGCAAGTTCTGTTTCAGTCATGTTTGAAATATTTTGACCGGCTAGTTCGTACGTACCTGTCGTCGGTTTATCTAAGCAACCGATAATGTTCATTAATGTTGATTTACCAGAACCAGAAGGTCCCATAATAGAAGTGAATTCTCCTTGGTTCAGTGTTACGTCAATTCCGTGTAATATTTGAACGGATTCTGCACCATTTTGGAAGGATTTTGTGATGCCTTTTAAGTTAATCACTGGGCGACAACCTCCATACCATCTTTTAAGTCTTTTTCAGGTTTAGAGATAATTTCCTCTCCTTTTTTCACTCCAGAAACTTTTGCTTCGCTATCAGTCTCGAATTCAACAGTAACTGCTTGTTCTTTCGCCTTACCGTCTTTTACAACGAAGACAACATTTTTGTCACCTTTTTTCACGATACTGCTTTTCGGAACAATTGTACCAGTTGCTTCGCCAGATTTACTTGTTACGTAAACGTGGAAGCCGTTTTGTAATTCGTCACTATTATCTAATGTGACAGTGAATTGATAGTTAGAAACAGTTTTATTTTCATCCATGCTCTTTAATGGTGTAGAACCGATTTCTGTTACTTTTCCTGTCCAAGTCTTACCAGCGACAGTTTTTGATGAAACAGTTACTTCTTGCCCAACTTTCATACTAGCAAGCTCATATTCAGAAAGTTGACCTTTTACTTTAAATTGACCAGCGTGACGAAGAGTAATTCCGCTCATACCTGTTTTTTCGTCAGCAGTTTTTACGATATCATCAATTACGCCATCAGCAGGACTTGTTACAGAAAGAGTGTTTACTTTCTCTTTTGCTGCTTTAATCATTTCATCAGCTTTTTCAACTTCAAACTTTTTCATTTCAAGTTGTGATTCTAATTGCCCAACTTCAACTTCTGATGCTTTTAATGCTTCAGCAGGAAGGCCTGCATTTTTATCTTTTTGTAATTTTTGTTTCGCCGCATCAATTTGTTTTTGGAACAACGTTACTTCTTTTTGTGCGATTTTCTTTTGCATTTCTGCTTCTGTTATACCTTGTTTCGCAGTCGGATCATTGTATTTAAATAGAAGCTGACCTTTTTTCACTTCATCGCCTTTTTTAACAGCTAATTCATATGTTCCTTTTGTTGGATCGAATGAAATAGTTTCAATTCCATTTGGAATAACTTCGCCACCAAATTTTTGCGCGTTTTGGATTTGTTTTTCAGTTACTTTATATCCGCTATATGCCATTGCTACTTCTGAACCGCCCCCAGCAAATGCAAAGTATGATCCAGCTGCAATTCCGATTGCTACTACACTAGTAATTAACACCTTATTTTTCTTTTTCATCTATTTATCACCTTTTCGTTCGTTTTAGTATCTACATTAAGTATAGAAGAGGTGAAGAATCTGACAAATCGTTTTAGCTTACAATAACCTTACAGTTTTGTAAGGTATGAATATGTAAATGTAAGGTAGAGGTTGTCCTATTGTAAGCAAATGAATTGACTCGTTGTTTCTTTCTTACAATAATATTGTATGAAGGAGAGGAGGAAGGAAGATGGAAGCTTATTTTAGTGCGCACCCATTAAAACCGTTTATTCCATACTCAAGGCAACATGCCATTATATTATTTATTATGTTGGTGGGGATATTTTTTCTGTATCAATACCAAGATTTATTACGTCAAAATGAGTGGAATATAACGGTTCGATATGCGATTGCATTTTTATTTATAGGTAGTGAAATTGGGCTTCATATGTGGGAGTGGAAAGCGGGGATTTTTGAGCTAGCTACTTCATTACCGTTTGAGTTATGTACAATTAGTTTATTGTTAGCGTCGATTATGATTGTAACGAAAAGTTATCGAATATATGAGATTGTATTTTTTACGGGAATTATTGGTGCATCACAAGCCATTTTAACACCAAATTTGCAATATGCTTTTCCGCATTTTCGTTTCATTGAATATTTTAGCGCGCATGTATTGCTCATTTGGGCACCACTCTTTATGACTTGGGTGGAAGGCTATAGACCGACCTTGCAATCTATTAAGCGTACGATGATACTTTTAAACATATTGATTCCGCTTGTTTCGTTTGTGAATTACAAAACAGGTGGTAATTATATGTTTTTAGCTCATAAGCCAGAAACAGCTTCATTACTCGATATGTTAGGGCCGCATCCTTACTATATTATTTCATTAGAAATAGCTGCGCTTATTGGATGTTTCATTTTGTATATGCCGTTTGCGAAAAGAGAAAGGCATGCGCATAAAGAATCACTAGGATCATAGCCTAGTGATTTTTTGGTTTTAAAATATTTACAATTCACAAAATTAAGAATAAAATCAAGAGGTAAATTATAGAGAGAGAAGGGCGAAAATGGTCAAAAAGGTATTTTTGAATGGGATGGAAGTGACGATTCAATTTCTTATTTCGATTTTGGGGATTATTTGTTTAGGAGCACTGCCGAAATTATTTTATGGATTTGAGCTGCATGCATCAGAGTACATACAGAGTTTAAAAGAAGTGTTTGTGAACTTAATGGATATTTCCAATTTGCAATATGTGAAAGGTAAATTTTTATTTCCACAGCTGTTCGTCCATTATAAAGAAACGATTATTATTTTTTTAGCTGCTTTTTTCATTTCATTATTTATAGCATTTTGCATTGTTTATGTCATTATGAGTAGTTCAACGCGTATACAACATCGAATTAAATCATTTCTTATCTTCCTAGAATCCATTCCAGATATCCTTCTTATTTTAGTATCACAAATTTTAGTTGTATGGTTTTTTAAACAAACAGGTTTTTTACCTTTTCAAATTGCGTCAATTGGAGGCGAGTCGATTAGAGGGTTACCAATATTGTGTTTGAGCATCCCGACTACGATTATGTTTGTAAAAATGGTCGTGCTTCGTTTTGAAAATGAACTAGAAAAAGATTATGTACTATTTGCTAAGGCGAAAGGGCTGGGGCGCTTTCATATTTTAAATCGTCATATTTTACGAAATGTGTTGCTTAGTACATTATTCTTTGCGAAAACGAATATCTTTTTTATGTTATCTAATTTATATATTATAGAATGGATTTTTAATACGGGTGGTATTTTTATGTTTTTGAAATCGTATTTCGGTATTAGAGTTGAGGTTTTCATCGTTAGTGTGCTTCTTATATATATTCCGATTTTTATTTTATTTAAATTGTTTCATTATCTCATTCCGGCTGCGATGAAGGAGAGATTATAATATGTGGACGTATATAAAACGTGATAAAAGATTTTGGATAAGCATTGGGTTTCTTCTCCTATTAGTTCTTTTGAGCATCGGAAATACGTTATGGAATGATGGACATATTAGACAAATTACATTGCAATATGATGTGGATGAAAATCCACAAGTGCCACCGTTTCCACCTTCATTCCAATTTTTACTCGGGACAGACCGGAAAGGGTATGACCTGTTACATTTAGTCATTGAGGGCGCGAAGTGGACGATTGGTATATCTATTTTAATTGCGGCACTTAGAATGGTAATAGGTGTGTTTTTCGGTGTCGTACTCGGAACGTATATAAAAAGAGGATTTTCAAAAATTGAGGCTTTCTTTGATAGTTTTACAGTTATTCCGACAGTTATGATTGCGTATTTTTTTCTTCAATCTGCAAATGCATTTGGAAGCGGAGAGGAGACAACAACCTTTTTTGAAAGGGCTTCGTTTCAAGTGGTATTACTTGTACTGCTTGTAATGCCAGTTATTGCACTGTATGTTGCGAAGGAAGTTAGTAAATTGCGAACGGAAGAATTTGTTGATGCCGCGCGCATATTAGGCGGATCGAGAAGACGTATTGTTATAAAACATATTTTTCCGCATCTCTATATGACTTTTATACTCGTATTTCTTCAGCAGTTTACGCAGACTCTTACTATTTTACTGCACTTAGGATTACTTGAAGTGTTCTTTGGTGGGACTGTTACGTTTGGTGGACCTATAAAAGAGGTGGAATCTTATACGAATGAATGGTCAGGTTTAATTGGAGTATACTTTAGATCATTAACAGTGCATCCATGGATTCCTCTCGTCCCAATTACATTTTTCGGGCTAACTATTTTTTCAGGAAATATGATTGTGAAAAGTATAGAAGAGGCAATGTTGAAAGTAAGATTAGGAGGGGAGAGAAAGAGGAAAGATGTAGAAGAGGAACAATCTGTTGTGCAGTCGAAAGAAGAGTTATTTACTTTTAAACATACGATGTGAAGAGAAAGAAGAAGCAAGCATGGATTTCATGCTTGCTTCTTTTCTTTATTTTGTAGAAACTTCACCTGCAGCTTCTGTTTGCGGAATAAAGTATCCAATTATACCACCGATTATTGCTGGAATGATCCAGCCAATTCCTAAGTTATAAAAAGGAATGGTGTGTACGATATTAGCGATAAAATCTGGTATCATTTCCACATTATCAAGTGCATGAATACAGCTAATAATAAACGCTGCGATCATCGCTCCAATGTAGACAGAAGGTTTACGTTTCGTATATTTATCGATAAATGATACGAAAACTAAAATGATCGTAATTGGGTACAAAATAATTAATACAGGTAAAGTAATTTTAATTAATAAGCTTAATCCTAAGTTTGAAATAACGAAACTAAAGATACAAACGTATAGTACAAGCTTTTTGTATGAAACATTTGTTAGCACTGTTGTGAAGTAATTTGCAAATGCACTTACAACACCAATTGCCGTTGTTAAACAAGCGAAGATAATGGCGATACTTAATAAAATATTACCGCTTGTCCCAAAAAATTGATACATAACAGTAGCTAATAGCTGCCCACCATTTTCGAATTGTCCTAAGTTTCCGTTTGAAGCTCCGATATAACCGAGTAAGAAGTAAACAATTGTTAAGAATAGAGCAGCGATACTTCCGCAAATGATTGTATATTTCGCGATAGATTTCTTCTCTTGTATACCGTTTTGACGAATTGCATTTACAACAATTGTTGATAGTACGAGAGCCCCAATTGCATCTAACGTTAAAAATCCTTCAAGAAATCCTTTGAAAAACGGGATGTCTTTATAGTCACCGATAGGTTCTGCAAACGTCCCTGGTGAAAGAATCGCTTTTGTTGCCATAATTGCAATAATTACAAGTAAAATTGGCGTTAATATTTTACCGATATGATCTACTAGCTTGGATGGATTTAATGATAAGAAGTAAACGAATGTAAAGAAAATCGCACTAAAAACTAACATAGAATACCATTGATCTGGGAAAAGTGGTGCAATCCCGATTTCATAAGATACAGATCCAGTTCGTGGAATAACAAATAGTGGGCCGATTGAAAGATAAATAATGATAGCGAATACTGCTGCGAATTTTGGATGAACACGGCTCGCTAAAGTGTTAAAACTACCACCAGCAAGGGCAACAGCAACGATAGCAAGTAAAGATAAACCGACGTCTGTAATAATAAAACCTGTAATGGAAACCCACATATTTTCTCCGGAAGAAAGACCGAGAAGGGGCGGGAAAATCATATTACCAGCACCGAAGAAAACTGCGAATAGTAATAAACTAATCGAAAGTATTTGCGCTGGTTTTAAAGTTGTATGCATATAAAGAAAATCCTCCTAATGAGTGTTTTTGTCGAAAATTCAAACAATTTGTCGAGTAACTGTTATTATTTTAAAGGTCTGATGACTAGAAAGCAATAGGGAATTTTGAAAATATTAAAAAATAATGCATTAAATCGAATAAATATACTATTTATATGTTTAATAGGAAGGATTTAACTTTTAACGTAAAAAAACACATATCGCTAGGATACGTGTATTAAAAATATATTTTTCTATCGCGTTCTTCTTTTAAAATTTCAACCGCTTCTCGGAAACGTTGTGAATGAACGATTTCACGTTCACGTAAGAAGCGTAGACTATCATTTATATCTGGATCATCGGATAAGTTAATGAGCCATTGATATGTTGCTCGTGCTTTTTCTTCAGCTGCAATATCCTCGTATAGATCGGCAATTGGATCACCTTTAGCCTGTATATAGGTTGCAGTAAATGGAACACCAGCAGCGTTATGGTAATGAAGAGCACTGTCATGATCAGCGTAATGAGGGTCAAGACCAGCAGCTTTCATTTGTTCAGGGGTCGCATCTTTCGTCAGCTTATAAACCATCGTAGCAATCATTTCAAGGTGAGCAAATTCTTCTGTACCAATATCAGTAAGTAGGCCAATGACTTTATCAGGAATTGTATAACGTTGATTTAAGTAACGTAGCGCAGCAGCTAATTCTCCATCTGCACCACCGTATTGCTCGATTAATAATTTTGCAAGTGCGGGATTGCAAGTTCCCACTTTAACTGGGTATTGTAATTTCTTTTCATAAATCCACATAGTTTCTCTCCTTTATATTTGCCATGGCCAAGGACCTTTGCTCCATTCCCAAGGGGCATTAGAATAGCTGTTTCCAAACTGTTGGAGTGGTCCGTATTTTTCTTCCATCTTTTGTTTTAATACTCTCCGTTTATAGGAAAAGTCATTAAATTGATTAATCGCAGCGGTGTCATCTGGATGTGTATCTAAATAAAGAGTGAGTTCAACTAGTACAAAGTCCAGTTCTTGAAGCTCCAGTAAAAGTTTATAGTATTCTTCTGGTAGCGATTGATTCACGACAGTAGTCACCGCCCTTTTTTATAAGGATTTTCATAATAGTCATAAAAAACAGGCCATAAAGTCCCTTTTTGTAGTGCTTCTTTTGGTGTGAATTGTGGTAAGTTTGGCGGTTGAAAGCCTAAAAATAAATTAGGAGGAGTAGAATAATATTTTTTTCCAATAGGAGGACAGGGATCGAGAGGACTATGATAGGGCACGAATGATCTCATATATTTATTCACGAATAAACCTCCTTAAGTGTTCATTACTACGTATTGTATTCAGACATAATAGGCATTTATGACACATATAAAAAAGTAATAGGTACGGGGGGAATGAATGTGGAGAATGTGAAACAATTCATTGTATTGGAAGTGAAAAACTTAAAGGAAACTTTGTATTTTTACGAAGGGATTTTAGGAATTAAACCTAGTTTAGAAAGACCTCAATTAGATGTAACAGGGGTTTGGTATGATGCTGACTCAACGAGAATTAGTTTTATTATGAAGCGCAGTTTGGGCGGGCGTGAGAAGAGTGTTACGGACTCAGTTGATGTTCTAACGTTTTCAATTTCTAACATAGAGAATGTAAAGAAGAGGTTAGTATTTTATAAAATCGCATACACAGAAAACAAAAGTGAGAAGAGTATTGTGGTACAAGACCCGGATGGATATAAACTTCAAGTGATAGAGAAGGATGAATAGACGGAGGGGATTTAGTGGAGAGAAATTATGAAGAAAGTGCGTTGTTTGAGCATCAATTTTGGTTAAAAGTACTTACTGATCATGCACAATTTTTACTGGATGCATTAGCTCCGAAGGAAAAAGAGGATATAAAAAAAGCTACTTACTTTGTTGAAACATTTACGAATTTGTTAAATAAAGTTCGGAATGTGAATCTGATGGCATTTTCAAAAGAGGCAGAACAAGCCGCTAAGGAGATTCGGGCGTTTAAATTAAATATTATACAGAAGCAGTTGGAAGGGAAAATTACGATTCATTTTACGCCAACTTTTATTAATCATATGGTAAACGAAGTGGAAGAGTATATAGCAGTTTTAGAGTTTTTGAAGAAAGGGGAAGTTCCGCCTGTTTTTCATGAATTACATTATCATCTCGTTTGGTTAACGGATGCGGCTGGTCACGCAGGCTCTATTTCTGGTGGATTAGATCTTGTTGAAAAAAGATTAAAAGAGAAAAGCGAAGAATTTACGAAGCATTTTGAACAATTTTACTTAAAGGCAGTTGAAATGACAGGGTATTTACGAACGGAGCTTCATCATTTTCCAGCATTAAAGAAGTTTACGAAAGATGTTTCACTTGAATTGAAATTATTTTCGCATTTTTTACATGAAGTGGAAGAGCTCGAGTTATCGAATGAAGTATTAAGTGTATTATCGGCTAGAATGGCAGATCATATGGCAAGAGAGGAATGTTACTACTTATTAAAACTAGCTCAATCGTCTGGACTTGAAATGCCGAAATGTAATCCGCTTTAAAGAAAAAGAGGTCAATTTTATTTGGCCTCTTTTTCTGTTTTATTGTCTCTTTTTATTTTTGCTTGTTCAATGCTTGCCTGTAATGTCTCCATAATATTAATGATGTTCGGAGTTGGAGAGATTGTTTCAGTTTTTTCCTGTTGTTCAATTTTATTCTCGATTAATTCGGTAAGGGCTTCTTTATATTCATCTGTATACATTTCTTGTTCAAAAGGATTTGTAAGGTGGTGGATTAAATTAATTGCTGCGGTGAGTTCTTGTTTTTGTATAGGATAATTTTCGTTACTTGGTAAGTTAGGTGTATTTGTTATAGCGCGAATTTCATTAGGGTAGTGGATGGTTTGTAACATTAGTCCATCTTCAAAGTTACGGATAATAGCTAAATGTTGTTTTTTTCTAATAGAAATATGAATAAGCCCAAGTTTATTTGTACGTTCAAGAGCTTCTTTTAATAATAAATACGATTTTTCATGTCCTGGGGTAGGTCCTATAAAATAAGAGCGATCATAAAGAACAGAATCGATTTCGTTATTTTGGACAAAAGATATAATACGAATGGATCGTGGTTCATGAGCTTGTTGTAATTCAGCTAATTCTTTTTCATCCATAATAATATATTTATGAGGTGCATATTCATAGGCTTTTACAATATCTGTATCATCAATTTCTTCATCCGTACAATCAGGAGCAAATTTTTTATATTTAATAGGTGTTAAACATTCTTTATGGAGGCTTAAAAATTTTATATCGTTTTCTTCTACGGCACTGTATAGTTTAATTCCTATATTTAATAGTCCAAGTGAAAGTGCACCTTTCCAGACGGTATGCAAATGAAACATCTCCTTTCGTTCAAAAATGGTTATGTATATTATGAGATAGTAAGAAATTTCCTATACGTTTTTGTTTTTTACGGAAGGGATTGGGATATAAAATATATTGACAAGCCCTCTGAAATATTTTAATGTGAGTGTATAAAATTGTGTATAAAGGGGAGTAACTTATTACAATAAAGTCGTCATTACAGGGAGAAACCCTCGGCTTTATTGGCAACGTTTCGTTGTTAGTGAGACCTTTACCAGCAATGGTAAAGGCCCCTTTCTGTCTTTTTGAGGACCCTTACCATATTTGGTAGGGTCCTTTTCGTATACAAAGAGAGGAGAAATAAAAATGAAAAAACTTATTAGTAGATTAAGAGTTGTATTTCATGTCCGTCGTTTCGTTCCATTCCTATTTGACTTTTTTACTTCAAAAGAGGTTTCAATAAAGAAGAAAATTTTATCTGTTGCTTTTTTAGTTGGGTATGTAGCGATGCCGCTCGATTTAATTCCAGACTTCCTACCGTTTATCGGTATTTTAGATGATATTGGAGTTGTGTTATTTATTTTGAACCGAATTGTAAAAATGGCGCCAGTTCAATTACAAGAAAAGCATAACGTAAACGTAGGATAGGAGTTAAAAATATGGAGCAAATTATTTTAGATATAATCGAGTTTTTAAAGCAGTTTTCTTATTTTGGAGTTGTGTTAGCATTAACGTTTGAATTTATTCCGGCAGAAGTAGTGTTGCCTATGGTTGGGTATTGGGTATACGAGGGAGATATGAATTTTTGGTTGGCTGTATTAGCAGGGACACTTGGTGGAACGACAGGACCTTTAACGTTATATGCACTCGGTTATTACGGTGGTCGTCCGCTATTAATAAAATACGGAAAATACTTCTTTATTAAAGAAGAACAAATTCAAAAAGCAGATGATTTCTTTGAGAAATATGGACCAGTTGTAGCATTTGTTGGACGCTTTGTACCAGGGGTTCGAACGCTTATTTCTGTTCCATGTGGTATGGCAAAAATGAACATATGGAAATTTAGTATTTATACATTTGTAGCAATGTTCCCGTTAACGACTTTGTATGTTTATTTTGGAATGAAATTAGGTCCACATTGGGAAAAAGCAGCGGATGTTGTTGGACAATATATGCTACCGATATTAGGAGGCGTTATTCTTATTGTTGCTAGTATCTTTGTCTATAAATATATGAAAAAAAGAAACAAAACGGAATCTATCTAGTCATTTGAATATTTTTTGAAAATAGATGAATAGTACAGGCAAAAGACTCTGGGGGACATACACATATAGGGAATATAAAAGAGAGAGGGGAAACAACTATGTCTTGTGAGTGCTCAGGGTCAGCGTTAACTTGTTGTCCAGATAAAAATTATGTGCAAGATAAAGTGTGTAGTCCGTGGTCAGGAACTGTAGTGGCGACTGCTATTACGAATGTACTGTACAACAATAATATTAATCAAAATATGATTGGAACAGGGTTTGTTCGATATGACGTCGGACCGGCTCCGATCACACTGACAGTTTTAGATGCAGCAGGCGCTACAATTGATACACAAACATTAAACCCAGGAACAAGTATAGCTTTTACGTACCGTCGTTTCGTAACAATTGAAGTAACTTTACCTGCTGCAACAGCTGGAACATATCAAGGGGAGTTTTGTATAACTACACGTTATCCACTTTCATAATAGAAAAGGAGAGGGCTAAGATGTACAATTCTAACTTATCATGCTGTTCCAGTAAAACACTTGTTCAAGATCAGGTATGTATAGATTGGGCTGCTACTGGTGCGGTAACTGAAACAGTGTATACGAATAATATTACGCAAGATTTATATGCATCAGGTTATGTGAAATATGATGTAGGTACAGCTCCAATTACGGTGAATTTTTTAGTAGGAGCGACAGTGGTGAATACAATTACTGTACAACCACAAAGCAGTGGATCATTTACAGTAAGATACTTTACTACAATTCAAATTGTAACAACAGGAACGGGAGTAAGCCAAGGACAATTATGTCTGACAGTACGTTATCCAATTTCATAAGCAAAAGCATACCAAGTGGTATGCTTTTTTATATAGTTTGTAAGTTAAGGGGGTGAAGAAATTTATAAGCAAAATGAGAATTGACAACAATATTTTCCTTCCATATATCGGGTTGGGTTATTTGGAATATCAATGATAGCCACAGATTGTAAGGATTGACCTGTATATGACATTGTGTTGCCAGGATAGACTGTAAAAGTATTTGTCACCTTTCCGATAATTTGAACGGTAATTCCTGCAGTACTACTAGTACTATTATACACAGAAATGGTACCAGATATTTTAACTACACCATCTCCTTCCCATAAGATTAATGTAGGATTTTCAGAAGGTGGTGGAATTTCTTTTGTTATAAGAAAATTACCGGCAAATTCATTTGTAATTAATTCACAGCCTGGTGGTTCTGGTGGATTAGGTGGATCATAGGGAGGGCAGATGATAGATAAAGGGGCATAACAGCCGATATTTTTTTTACAAGCCATTAGTAGCTCCTCCCTTCATACTTTCTTTTTATTACTATTAAATGTTGGAAAACGATAGTTGTGTTAATAAAGGGGCGAAAAATTTCAGGAAAGTTTGTTTAATAGGCTTCCAAATCATAATAATGAATAAGAGTCTGTTAGACACAAGGTACTTGTATAAGATAATACAAGTAATGTTGGATGTTACAGAAAAATGACTGTATATTTACAAAAGTTAAATAAATTTCATTTTCACTTTAAACGAAGTTAATATGTGTTCGATACAATAACCATTGTAATTAATTCATTATATGAGGAGGATTTACGTGGACAGAACTGATTTACGAAAAGTAAAAGGCCTTATTGGATTATTAATGGTTTTTGTATTAGCATTCGTATCATTTCCATGGAGCACATCAGTTAAAGCAGAAGAGAAAAAGCAAGAAAAGGCATCAAGTGAGAAGAAGATAGTTTTTCCAGTTGTAAGTGATGTACATATTAAAAATAGTGGAACGGATGATACGTTTCGCTGGAAAAGAGCGATTGAACAGTTTAATGCATTAGCACCGAAGCAAGATGCGTTCGTAATTGTGGGAGACTTTACTGATTCAGGATCGGTACAACAGTATGATCGTTTCATGCAAGTATATAATGAAAATGCAAATAAAGATGCGGTACGAATGAATTCTCTAGGGAATCATGATTATTGGAATGGCTTATCAGAAGCTGGAGCGCAAAAGAGATTTTTAGAAAAAACAGGTATGGAATCAATTTATTATCATAAAGTGGTCAAAGGTTATCACTTCCTTGTTATGTCTCCAGAGAATGGAACAACACATGGTTATTATTCGGACAAGCAAATTAATTGGTTAAAAGAAGAAATGGCAAAAGCACAAAAAGATGATCCAGAAAAACCGATTTTTGTATTTTTACATCAACATATTAAAGATACAGTGTACGGTAGTCAGGAATGGGGAACACAAGATAGCACGAAAATTAATGCAGTATTAAAAGAATACCCACAAGTTATTACGTTTTCAGGTCATTCACATTATCCGTTAGATGATCCGAGATCGATACATCAAAAAGACTTTACATCAGTTGGTACATCTTCAGTAAGTTATATGGAAGTTGAAGGTGGTAAAGTACAAGGGAATATCCCGCCAGGAGCTAGTACGTTAAGCCAAGGTTTATTAGTAGAAGTAGATGAAGAAGAAGTGACGATTAATCGCCGTGATTTCCATACGAATTCTTGGACAGGCGAGCCTTGGAAAATTAAATTACCAGCAAAGAAAGAAACATTTACACATGTAGAAGATCGTGATAAAGAAAAGCCTTACTTTGCTAAAGATGCAAAGCTTGCTATATCAAATGTAACAGAAAATGCGGCAACAGTAACATTCCCGCAAGCATTGGACAATCTTCTTGTTCATTCTTATCGTGTACAAGCTAAAGATAAGCAGACTGGAGAAATAAAGAATAAATTGTTAGCATTCTCAGAGTTTTATCGTGATCCAGTGCCAAAAGATCTTACATTTACACTTGCGGGATTAGATGGCGGGAAAGCATATACACTTGAAGTAGTTGCGATTGATTCATTTGGCAATGAAACCGCGCAGCCGTTAACTGCGGAAATTACTACGAAAAAAGATAATATTGACCCGAATGTGAAAGTACCAAAAGCTGATGTTTTCGATGTAAACTTTGCAGATGGTACATTTAAAGACAATTCACCATTTGGTACAAAAGGTGATGTGAAGGGCAATGTGACTATTGAATATGATAAAGCATTGAAGAAGAATGTTATGAAGTTAAACGGAAAAGCAAATACATTTGGATATCTTCCATTTTCAGCAGCACAAAAAGAAAAAGTAGCAAATACGTTTACGTTAGAAACTGTATTTTCAATGAATGAAATTCGCGGACAAGGCATCTTGCAAAATACAGAGAGCGGCGGAATTGGATTTGAGTCTACAGGAAGTGGATATGTTGAATTATGGGCTCACATTGGAGGTAGCTATAAACGTGTTGGAGTTCAATTAGAAGCGAACAAAACGTATCATTTAACAGGAACGTATAACGGAAGCGAAGTGGCAATTTACGTAGATGGTAAAAAAGTAAATAGTCAGCCAGCTACTGGGAAAGTGTATCATCCGAACGTACCATTTGCATTTGGAGCGGATCCTGATAGTAACGGAAATGGTGGTATTCCGTTAAATGGACAAATCGCGCTTGCGAAATTATATAGTAAAGCGTTAAGTTCTTCAGAAGTATTAGCAGCGTACAATGAGTTTTTTAACCGTACGAAGTTAGAGCAAGTAACTGCGTTATTTGAAGAGCTTGGAAAAGTAAAAGAAGTGTTAGCGGGTACGTATGAATTTGGTAATAAGCCAGGTCAATATTCAAAGGAAGCATTTCAAGAACTAGAAAAAAGCTATAACATTGCAAAGCAAGCATTTGAAAATGTAGGAAGTACTGGGGAACAAATTATTCAAACATATAACGAATTAAAATCAGCTAATGTAACATTCGTACAATCAAAAGTGGCAGAAGAACAACCAAAAACAACGAAAGAAAAATTACAAATCAATATTGAATCTGCAAAAGCAGTAGTGAAGAAAGCGCAAGCTGTAAATGTAACAGATGGTTCAGTGAAATCATTACAACAAAAAATTACAGTTGCAGAAGCTGTATTACAAGATGTGCAAGTAAAAGATGAACAGGTAGAAACGATGAATCGTACATTAGAGTATGCGATTTCACTTGTTGAAAAAAGTATGAACAAATAAGAGAGAAGAAAAGAAGCTGATCATGATAGGCTTCTTTTTTGTTATACTAAAAGTAGCATAGAAAGAAGGAGCGAATAATTTGGAACAGAAAAAGCTAAAAAGAATTCTTGAATATGTATGGATCGCGGTTGTGCTCCTTGTAGGATATTATTTATTAAAAGATAAAAGTATTTGGGTTTTATTCTTAATGACGTTTTTATTAGCAGGATTAGGAACGTTATTTATTAACTTCTTCTTTGATAGTTTGAATGCCTGGAAGAAGAAAAAGAAGGGGACGAAGTAAAGGAGGGAATATATGCAAAAGTGGAAGCTCATATATCAGGTGATTATTTTCTTAGTGCTTGTGGGTATTGGAATGATCAAATACTCGACAACAATAGGAAATTGGGCATGGTTTACAGCTTGCATCGGCATATTTTTCATTTTACAATCGTTAACGAAAAAATATAATAGTACAGAAAGATAGCTCGCCGTTTTATCGGCGAGCTATTTTGTTATGCTTTTTTCTGTTCATCATTTGTTTTTTCAATAGCTAAATGACTATGCTTTCTAGAGTAGAAGAAATAGAAGCATAAGCCGACTATAAGCCAAACTGCAAAGCTAATCCATGTTGTTTTAGACAAATTGATCATTAAATATAAGCAGCAAAGAATCGCGACAACTGGTAGTACAGGTACGAAAGGTGTGCGGAATCCGCGTTTTAAGTCAGGGTGTGTTTTTCGTAAAATAAGTACTGCGCAGCAAACGAATGTAAAGGCTGTTAACGTGCCGATGTTTACTAAATTCGCTAGCAAATGTAAGTCTAAAAGGCCTGCTAATAAAGCAGCAACAACGCCAGTAATCCACGTATTTAATAAAGGGATTTTTACTCTTTTATTTACACGTGCTAACGCTTTTGGAAGTAGACCGTCACGGCTCATTGCATACGAAACGCGAACTTGTCCATACATAACGACTAAGAGGACGGTTGTCATTCCAGTCATCGCTCCAACAGCGAGTAGTCCTGCAATTGTATCCTCACCAACGAAATGCAATGCAAATGCAACTGGATCAGAAACGTCTAATTGCGTATAAGGAACCATACCTGTTAAAACGAAAGATACAATCATATATAAAACAGTACAAATAAGAAGAGAACCGATAATACCAATTGGTAAATCACGCTGCGGTTTTTTCGTTTCTTCTGCAGCGGTTGCGATTGCATCAAAACCTAAAAAGGCGAAAAACACAGTGGCAGCGCCAGTAATAATACCGTCGTATCCGAATGGAATGAACGGTGTCCAGTTTTCAGGTTTTACATATTTTGCGCCTGCTACGATAAAAGCGATAATAACTGCTAGCTTGATAAGAACCATAATATTATTAATGCGAGCGCTTTCGCGTATACCGAAACTTAAAAGACCAGTAATAAGAAGTAAAATACAGACAGCGGGTAAATCGATGAGGCCACCTTTTCCTACGCCAGGGGCCGAGGCGATTATGGCGGGCAGGTGTATATTGAAACCTTGTAGTAATGATTGTAAATAACCAGACCAACCGACAGCTACTGCTGCAACGGCAAGTAAATATTCGAGCATTAAACACCATCCGACGATGAAGGCGACGACTTCTCCGACTGTCATATATGCGTAAGTATACACACTTCCTGAGACAGGAATAGAAGAAGCAAATTCAGCGTAACAAAAGGCTACACAAGCACAAGTAAATGCAGCAATAAGGAATGATAGCATAATACCAGGACCAGAATGTTTTGCTGCAACAATACCTGTTAATACAAAGATCCCTGTCCCAATTACGGCGCCGATTCCTAAAAACGTTAAATCGAGTGCAGTTAATGTTCTAGCTAGCTGCTTTGGTGATTCAGTACTAAGCGCTTTTTTTCGTAATAATGACTTCACTTTGGACTCTCCCCCCGTTTTTTCATTTCCATAACTGCGACTATAGTATGAGCCCATTAAAAAAGAGTAAGTAAGGAAGTGGAGGTGCAGTTATGGTATATAGTTTTTAAAATTGCTGGATTAATCTTAATATAATTCAGAATATTTTGTCAAATAAAAATATGACAAATAAAATGCGGATCAATAGGGGAAACTACTTGCAGAAATGGACGGGGGTTAACGACCCACTGATTAAAGTTAAAGTAGGAGCAGATGCTATGTTATTTTATTTTGAACTTGTCGTCATTTTACTTTGTACGAAATTAGCTGGTGACATTAGTGTAAGACTTGGTCAGCCTTCTGTACTTGGTAAGTTAATTGTCGGTATTATTATCGGTCCGGCTGTACTCGGTATTATTAATAGTTCTGAACTGATTGATGAACTGAGTGAGATTGGTGTTTTGTTGCTTATGTTTATGGCGGGACTTGAAACGGATTTAGAAGAGTTAAATCGGAATTTGAAATCGTCATTTGCAGTAGCGGCTGGTGGAATTATTTTTCCTTTCATCGGTGGTTATGTAACAGGATTGCTGTTTGGATTAATACAGTCCCATGCCATTTTTTTAGGGTTATTACTTTGCGCAACATCGGTTAGTATTACGGTCCAGACGCTACGTGATCTAGGAAAAATGAATACGAGAGAAAGTACAACAATTTTAGGTGCTGCCGTATTTGATGATGTCATTGTCGTTATTTTATTGGCATTTGTAATGAGTTTTTTAGGAACACAAGATGTGAATATAACACTTGTCATTGTAAAGAAAATTATTTTCTTTGTAAGTATTGTTTTTATTGCTTGGAAAGTCGTTCCTTGGATTATGAAAATGCTTGTACCGCTTCGTGTAACAGAAGCGTTAATTAGCGCGGCTCTTATTATTTGCTTCTCTTTTTCTTATTACAGTGAAATGATGGGAATTGCAGGCATTATTGGAGCATTTGCAGCAGGAATTGCTATTTCTCAAACAGAGTATAAGCATGAGGTGGAACATAAAATTGAACCGATTGCTTATGCAATATTTGTTCCAGTATTCTTCGTAAGTATCGGAATGGAAATTACATTTCAAGGCATTGGAAGCCAGCTTTGGTTCATTATTATTATGACTCTCATTGCAATTTTCACAAAGTTAATCGGATCAGGTTTAGGAGCGAGACTGACAGGATTTAATCTCCAATCTTCTATTAGTATTGGCGCGGGGATGGTATCACGTGGTGAAGTAGCGCTTATCATCGCTGCAAATGGACTTACGGCGAATTTATTAGCGAAAGAAAATTTCACAGCGATTGTTATTGTTGTTATATTGACGACGATTATTACACCGCCACTTTTGAAGAAATATTTTGTATAGAGAGGAAGGGCTTATCTGATGTAGGTAAGCTCTTTTTTTATTCCCAAAAGCAATGATCATATAGCATGAAGGGTTTGTAATTATGGTAAAATCTATGTATGTGATATGACAAGGAGAGGGAAGTGTGAAGATTACGAAGGAGAAGGTTATTGGTGTAATCGTACTTATTGCAGTATGTATACCATTTACTGCATGGAAAGAATCAAAAGTGAAAGATTTTCCGGTTTCTATTTTTTCGGAAGAAGCAGATGGTGAGTACGGTCAGAAGCTGAAATATACTGCTTTTTTACCTGATGTTGCGATTTGGATGAACGGTTGGGAAAAGAAGTGGACAGAAGGGGAAAGAACTGTTTATCAAAAAGGGAATCGCATTGTAAATGTGTTTCATCCTCCTGGCGATGATGGTTTTTACCTTATTGAAGCAAGAGAAAATAAGTGAACGCAACCGTAAGAAGTGGAGGTTAAATAGTGAAAGCTTCAACATTACTATTTAAAATTGAAAGTAATATGGATCAATTTTCACCAGCTGAGAAGAAGGTTGCCATGTACATAATGGAGAATGCAGAGATTGTACCGAATTTAACGACGAAAGAAGTGTCAACGAATGCAGGCGCAAGTGAAGCGAGTGTCGTTCGCTTTTGTAAATCGATTGGAATCGGAAGTTTTAAAGCATTTAAGATAGCACTCGTTCGTGAATTAACGATTGCTGATTATAATATTAACGATTTTTCAGTGATGAATACAGAAGATGGACCGTATGATTTATTTAATAAAGTTACTTATGTGAATAAAGCTGCAATTGAGGCGAGCGTGACGGCGATAGATAAAAAAGAACTTGAAAAAGCTGCAGATCGTATTGTAAATGCCGATAAAATTATCTTTTATGGAGTAGGCGGATCAGCTACTCCGGCGATGGACGGAGCTTATAAATTTACAAGGCTCGGATTTACAGCGATGATGCTATCTGATTTTCATATGATGTTGCCGCTTGTGACGAATTTAAAAGAAGGCGATATATTTGTTGCGATTTCAACATCTGGTCGAACGAAAGATGTGCTTGAAATGGCGCAGTATGCAAAGAGACAAGGTGCAACTGTTATTGGAATTACGAAACTAGATCAATCATCACCGTTATATAAAGAAGCGGATATTCGCCTTTGTATGCCAGATGTAGAACAAGATCATCGTATTGCGAGTATTGCTTCGAGAATGACGCAATTGAATATGATCGATGCTTTATATGTGATTACTTTCAATCGAATTGGTAATAAAGTATTGAATCAATTTATGGAGACGCGAGAAGAAGCGTTGCGGTTACGGAAGTTAAAGTAGAAGAAAAGATGAGGAGACTCATCTTTTTTTATCCCCCTATTTGCCGTGCAGTAAGACCCTCACTTCAAAATTCAGCGGAAGCAAAGAAAGTTAGGTGGGGATCAACTGCCCGTAAATGCCCGATTGGTGCGGGCTAATAATCAGTGGGGATGAACAAAACCCACAATGATTAAAGTTTCACTTTATGATCTTTGACAAAAATATGTCATGTCGTGAAATTTTATTTCATAAAATAAGAAAGAGTAATTGATTTTTAGTTTCTTAAAGTTATAATAAAAGTGTGAAATATAATTTCAAAGAGGGTGGCAATATGTTAGAAAATTTATCGACAGAACATCGTAATGAGAAAACAATGAATTTGGATGAGATGAGCATAAAAGAAGTGTTGCAAAGTATGAATGAAGAAGATCGAACTGTTGCGTTAGCAGTTGAAAAAGAGATAGAACAAATTGAAAAGGTTGTACAGACTGTTATTAAATCTTTTGAAGAAGAGGGACGTTTAATTTACATTGGTGCTGGTACGAGTGGTCGTTTAGGTATTCTAGATGCAGTGGAATGTCCGCCGACATTTGGCACGGATGATAAAATGGTGCAAGGATTTATAGCAGGTGGATTGAAAGCGTTTACTAAAGCGGTGGAAGGTGCCGAAGATCGCGAAGAGTTAGCAGAAGAAGATTTAAAAAGTATTGGATTAAATGAGAAAGATACAGTGATTGGAATTGCTGCAAGTGGCAGAACTCCTTACGTAATTGGCGGCTTGAAATACGCACAGAGTGTAGGAGCGAGTACAGCGAGTATTTCTTGTAATAAAAATGCTGAAATAAGTAAATATGCAAAGTTAAATGTGGAAGTAGAGACAGGTGCAGAAATATTAACAGGATCAACGCGTTTAAAAGCTGGTACAGCACAAAAATTAGTGTTGAATATGATTTCAACAGCTTCGATGATTGGTGTAGGAAAAGTATATAAAAACTTAATGGTAGATGTTCAATCCACAAATGAAAAGTTAGTAGAACGGTCAAAACGAATTATTGTGGAAGCAACAGGCGCTAGTTATGAAGTAGCGGCAGAGTATTATGAAAAGGCAGAACGTAACGTAAAAGCTGCCATTGTTATGGTGTTGTTGCAGTGTGAATATGGGGAAGCACTGGAGAAACTAAAATACGCTAAAGGGTTTGTGAAGAAAGCACTATAAAATAATAGGGAGGGGATTCTATTATGAAGAAAGAAGAGAGAATGGCCAAGGAAATTTCGGAGCAACTTGGAGGAATAAAAAATATTCGTAGTATTGCTCATTGTATGACGAGACTACGATTAACGCTTCATGATGAAAGTAAAGTAAATATGGAACTTTTGAAAAAAGTTGAAGGCGTTATGGGTGTTATAGAAGATGAGACGCTTCAAGTTGTCGTTGGTCCAGGAACAGTAAATAAAGTAGCAGCTGAAATGGAAGGCTTAACAGGACTACGAATTGGTGAGATAGCAGATCATCACCTTGAAGATATTGGGCAAGAGATGAAATCAGAGATTAAGAAGAAAAATAATACACCGGTGAAAAACTTTTTACGAAAAATAGGAAGTATTTTCATTCCGTTAATTCCAGGACTTGTTGCGTCAGGAATTATAAACGGGGTTGCTAACTTTGCGAAAAACGCTGGTGCTGATCCAAATGCAACGTGGTTACAAATGTTACTACTCATTGGCGGCGGTATCTTTACATTCTTAGGAATTTTAGTTGGTTGGAATACAGCGAAAGAGTTCGGCGGGACACCGGTTCTTGGGGCAATTGCTGGCATTTTAATTTTCAACCCGGCGATGGCAAACGTAAAATTGTTTGGTGAAGCATTGGTGCCCGGACGGGGCGGATTATTCGCAGTTATTTTTGCAGCATGGCTTATGGTTGTAGTGGAAAGACAAGTTCGAAAAGCAGTGCCGAATGCAGTTGATATTATCGTGACACCACTCATTACTGTATTAGTTGTAAGTATTGTAACAATGTTAGCCATTCAGCCATTAGCAGGTTTCTTATCAGATGGTATTACGAGCGGAATTAATGCGATTTTAAATATTGGCGGAGCATTTGCTGGCGCAGTACTTGCGGGAACATTTTTACCTCTCGTTATGGTCGGATTGCATCACGGTTTAACACCAATTCATATGGAATTTATTAATCAAACACACGTAACACCTTTATTACCAGTACTAGCAATGGCTGGTGCTGGCCAAGTGGGCGCAGCAATTGCGATTTATGTGAAAACAAAAAACAAACGACTTCGAAATGTAATTAAAGGTGGATTGCCAGTTGGCTTTTTAGGAATTGGTGAGCCGCTATTATACGGGGTTACATTACCACTTGGGAAACCGTTTATTACTGCTTGTTTAGGAGCGGCTGTCGGTGGTGCATTCCAAGCAGTTATGCAAACAGCTTCTCTTGGAATTGGCGTATCAGGGCTATCTTTAATTCCGTTAATTGCTGACAATAAATATTTACTATATTTCTTAGGTTTAGTAATTGCATATGCTTTCGGATTTATCTTTACGTACTTCTTCGGATTTAAAGAAGAAATGGCAGAAAACATATAGAGAAAGGGATTCCTTTCTCTTTTTCTATTAATAGAGAGGGAGATTTATATGATCGGAGTTTCCATTTATCTTTCAAAAGAACGAGTAGAGAAACAAGAAGAGTGGCTAAAAGTAGCGAAGGAACATGGGTTTACATCTATTTTTACATCACTGCACATTCCAGAAGATGATCCAAATACGTATAAAGAGTTAATTCAAATATTAGGGAAACAAGCTTTTGCACATGAAATGGAGCTAATGGTTGATGTTTCTCCAAAATCTTTACAACATTTAGGGCTAACATATGAAAATGTGGAAGAGCTATTGGACTGGGGCATTACCGGTTTAAGAATGGATTACGGCATTACGCCAAAAGAAATTGCAAGCGTATCTCATAAGATGAAAGTAGCTTTAAATGCGAGTACGATTACAAATTCATTTTGGAAAGAATTACTTGCAGAACATATAAGAGTAGAGAATGTAGAAGCATGGCATAATTTTTACCCACGTCCAGAGACAGGACTAGCAAAGTCCTTCTTACAAAAACAAAATCAATATTTACAGAAGTGCGGAATAAAGACAATGGCATTTATTCCAGGAGATGCGGAAAAACGTGGTCCGTTATATGAAGGGTTACCAACGTTAGAAAAACATCGCAATATGCGCCCGCTTGAAGCGTACTTAGAACTTGTACAAGATTGTGGTGTTGATAAAGTATTGATTGGAGATATAAGCGCAAGTTTAGAAAGTATGCAAGAAGTAGCTAGTGCAAGTAGAGGGATTATTCCATTGCGTTACAAATCATTTATAACTGATAAAGAAGTATTAAAAGTGGTAGAGCAAGTGCATACAAATAGACTAGATCCGTCTCGTGATGTTATTCGATCTGTAGAATCAAGGGAAGGAAATAGAGTGGTGATAAAGCCGATGCATACAATTGTAAGAAAGAAAGGGAGCATTACAATTGATAATGAATTGTACGGTAGATATGCAGGGGAGATACAAGTTGCCACATATGATTTACCTGTAGATGAGAAAGTGAATGTTGTTGGAATGGTTGTGGAAGAGGACGTTTCTTTGCTGCCTTATATTGGCGCTGGAAAAATGTTTCAACTTTTTCTATGCGATAGAATAAAAGCTTGAATTAGCGCTATTTTGTAAGAAAACATTATCCGTAAAACGGATAATGTTTTTTGTTTTATTTAAAAAAGTATTTGACGAATGAAATAAAATACCGTATTGTTTTGACTTGTAAATAAAAGTTCACCATAACAAAACAAAAAGGAGAGTTCAAAATGAATCAATATATTGGGAATTTAATTATTCGTATCGTGTTAGGAGTTACGTTCTTTGCACATGGTTTAGCAAAGTTTCAATCAGGTATCGATAATGTAGCAGGGTGGTTTACAAGCATCGGTTTACCAGGTGGCCTTGCATACGGCGTAGCAACAGTTGAATTAGTTGGTGGTATATTATTAATTATCGGTTTAGGTGTACGATATGTAGGATTGTTATTCGCTCTTATTTTAGCTGGAGCTATCGTAAAGGTAAATGGAGCAGCAGGTTTATTAGGAGATGGAAAGAATCCAGGATATGAATTAGATCTTGCATTATTATCAATGGGTGTGTATTTATTCGTAGTAAAAGCAGAAGGATATGTAGATCGTTTCTTAAAAGAGAAAGTAATGAAAACGAAGTAAATTTTATTTATAAATGTTGACTTGAAGAATCATTGTAACTATAATGATTACATCTAATAGATTAAGAGTAAAACAATTTAAGTGTTTTTTTACACAAGATGTAACTGTAATGGTTACGTTTTGTGTAAAAATAAATAAACGGGAGGAAGTAATATGCCTAAATCAAATTTAGAAATTATTAAAAGCACGTATGAAGGATCAGCTTCTTCGAATGCAAAGCATTTAGCAGAAGCCCTCTCTGAAAAAGTGGAATGGACAGAGGCAGAAGGTTTTCCGTACGGCGGAACATATAAAGGCATAGAAGCTATAATGGAAAATGTATTTAGCCGTTTAGGATCAGAATGGGATGATTATAAAGCAAGTGTAAATACATATCATGAAGTAAACGGAAAAGATGTAATTATTGCTGAAGGTATGTATTCTGGAGTTTATAAAGAAACAGGAAAATCATTTGAAGCAGAATTTGTTCATGTATGGCAACTTGAGAACGGAAAAATCGTGAAGTTTAAGCAATATGTAGATAGTCATATTGTTAGGGAAGCGATGAAGAGATAATGCTTTTTAAATGGATCGTAGGTATATGCATTACAATTATAGTAATTTTCTCGTCTATAGTTGGCGGAAAGAAATTGCTTGCATATGTGGAAAAAGAAAATAAAAATATTCAAACCGAGCGAGCGGCAAACGAAAAAGAGAAAAAAGCTGCAGAAGAAGCTCCGCAAATTAGTGAAGGTGAAATTATTTCTACTATGCATAAAATGGTGCACCAAAAGGTAAAATCCTCTGAAAAATGGGGATTTGTAGAGATGGCAAAAAAGGAAATTTCTAATGTAAAAAGAGATATTGAAAATAGTACAGGTTTTCAATATAAAATGAAGTTATTTTCTATTATAAATAGGTGGGAAAAAGGAGATTTTTCTCAAACTGTTGAGGAGCATAACTTTTTATGGAGCCTTCAAGGTGGAGATACTGGCAAGGCGACGGAACGTTTATCGCCAGAAGAGGAAAAGCAGTATATAAGAGAAATGAAGAGTAAATAAAAACATCGCCAACCCAGATGACGATGTTTTTTCATTAAGAATGTTTTCGTATTAAAGGTCTAGTTGGCTGAACGGCAACAGTTTTGAAATGAGAAAATAAATAACATCCTGTTACAACGACAACTGTCCCTAAAATTTGTATCCACGTTAATTCTTCTCCGAGAAATATGAATGCTAAAATGGCTGTGAAAATTGGATTGAAGTTTAGAAAAATACCTGATGTAGTTGCGCCTAATTTTTGTACGCCAATATTCCAAAATACCATACAAAGAACTGTCGAAATAAGCCCAGTATATAAAAGTGATGTGATGAAAGAAGTATTTATATTTGAAACAGTGAAGCTACCTATGTTAAACGGTAGTAATAAAATAACGCCGAAAATACCAGAGTACAACGTTGCCATAAGTGGTGTAGTTGTTTTTGTTGCCCATTTACTACAAACAGAATAGATTCCCCAAATACAAACTGCTGCAATCATCCATAAATCACCGCTATTAAAATGTAGTGAAAATAAAAGCGAGAAATCACCTTTTAATAGGACGAGGATGACCCCGAAGAATGAAAGAATCATGGATAGGATTTGAAGTGTATTTACTTTTTCTTTTAGAAATAATACTGAAAATAATGCGATTGAAATTGCATTCAATGTAGAAATAAGCCCTACATTCGTAGCGGATGTTTTTTCTAATGCTAAAAATTGAAAGATGTTAAAAAGAGCGACTCCTGAAATTCCCATTAATATTAACGGAATTATTGCGGTACGTGGTGGAAGGATTTTCTTTTCTTTAAGCCATACCATTGGTAATAAACAAACAATCGCAATCAGCCACCTTAAACTTGTCAGTGTCATCGGTGATGCATGATCGACGAGTGATTTTCCAACGACGAAATTTCCTCCCCATAATAAGCTCGTTAGTAATAGTAAAAAGACGTAAAAATAAGGCATGATAAAATCCCCTTTTTTGTAATCAATACGAATTGTAAATAATTTTAGCATTTTTCTTTATTGTGTAATATATTATTTTGTATAATGGTGAAAACTCGATAAAATCTTTAGTTTAAAATGATATTTACAGAAAGATATTCAGTTTTATATAAATTATAAGTTGTTTTTTCGAATAATCATCGGTAAGAAAAAAGGAGGAATTGTAATGGAGTCGTCTGTTATTAAAGTGTTGGATGATTTGGATGTACAAATTTTAGATATATTGCAGAAGGATTCACAAGTAAGTAATGCAGAGCTGGCACGTCGCGTTAATTTATCACCGGCTGCGATGCATGCCAGAATAAAAAGGTTAGATGGGGAAGGTTTCATCGATAAGCAAGTTGCGATTTTAAATCAAGAAAAGCTTGGGTTTGATTTATTATGCTTTATTTTTATGAGTACGAATATTCATCAATTTGACAAGTTAGAAGTGTTGGAGAAAGAATTAGAATCGATGCCGGAAGTGTTAGAATGTCACTGTTTAACAGGAGAGTACGATTATTTATTAAAGGTTGCAAATCGTGATCGTAAAGAACTAGAGCAGTTTATTAGAAAACTGAATAAGCTTGGTATTACAAGGATACAGACAAGTTTAGCACTTCGTGAAATTAAATATTCGACGGTATTGCCGATACGAGATGAGGAACCGAGCATCGATTAGATTGCTTGGTTTTTTGTTTGTATAAAGTGATTGACGAGGAGAAAAGAGAGCTGTATTATTATATGAAATTATGAATTAAAATTCATTTAAAGTTATAAATATTAATATTGAGGGGCAAGGGGATGTAATATGAAAATCTGTAATGCGGTGACCAGTGATGTGAAAGAAATTTATAGTCTTATTGAGGTTTATGCAAAAGAGGGAGTTGTTTTACCACGTTCTCTTTTGTCTCTTTATCAATATTTGCAATGTTTATATGTTATGAAAGAAGACGAGAGAATTGTTGGAGTTGCTGGATTGCATGTGTTAGGAGAAGATCTTGCAGAAATACGATCGTTAGTAGTTTCGCATACATATGCAGGGAAAGGGATAGGACGTATGCTCGTAAATCATGTAATGGAGGAAGCTACGAAAATAAATGTAAGAAGAGTAATTTCCTTAACATATGAAACAGTATTTTTTCAAAAGTGTGGATTTGATTTTATAAATAAAGAAGCGTTGCCAGAGAAAGTATGGATTGATTGTAGACATTGTCCAAAGATGGATTATTGTGATGAAGTGGCGATGGTTCGGTATGTTGGATAAAAAATTTATAGAGAAAAAGTTCCCACTATTATTTACAGATATAGTGGGAACATATATTTACATAAGAAATGGACAGGTTATTAAGAATTTGAATTCGTTTGTCTTACGGCAAAATTATAAAGTGGATCTTTAAGTTCATAGTTATACGTTAAACCGTCGACAATTCCTACAACTTTATCATTATCATAAAGGTCGAGCATAAATTGTGCCATTTGTTTTGCAGTGTGGAATTTCGGTACAACATTATCGTATTCGAACTCATCAATACCAAATGAACGTTTTGCAAATTCTGTTTCAGTTGCCCCAGGTGCTAAAACCTTTGCTTGCAGTTTTGCGCCTTGTTCTTTCAGTTCGTGAGACAGCCCTTCTGTAAAGGCACTTACATAAAATTTTGTAGCGCAATACGTAACAGCATCAGCAACAATCGTGTATCCGCCGCCCGATGAAACGTTAATAAGCTGTGTTCCGTCAACCATTGAATAATCTCGAACGAAAAGAGAAGAGAGTATTGTTAGTGCTTCTATATTGACATGCAACATCGTCTCGATTTTATTTAAATTTTGTTCGGCAATTGAGGCGAAATTACCAAAACCTGCGTTATTAATCCACGTTTCAATTTGAAAAGCTTGTAGGCTTTCATAAAGTTTATAAACATCTTCAATAACAGATAAATCAGTTCGTCGAATGACAACATCTAACTCTGGATGCATTTCGTTAATTTTCAATTTTAATCCATCTAATTCTTCTTGTCTTCGAGCTACAAGTACTAAATTTTTCCCGCGAGATGCAAATGCTAAAGCTGCTTCATAACCAATTCCGGAACTTGCACCAGTAATAACAGTGTATTTCATATAAAATCCCCCTAAATTCAAATTTATTTATGGTTAGATTGTATTTGTTAGAGTATACTCTAAGTCAAATGTTTTTTATAAATTTGATACGTTCATAAAATATATAAGGATAAGCATGTGGAGGGAGTTTAGTATGTATACAATTAGTGAGGTAGCAAAATTATTAGGATTGAGCACACATACACTACGTTATTATGAAAAGGAAAATATATTGATTGCAAATCGTGATACAAATGGAAATCGACTTTACGAAGAGTCACATATAAAGTGGTTGCAGTTTGTAATGAAATTAAAACAAACGCAAATGCCAATAGCGAAAATAAGAGAATACGCTAGATTATATACAGAAGGGGCGCATACAACAGAAGCTCGTTTACAGCTCCTAGAAGATCATAGGAAATCTATTCAGATTCAAAGAGAAAACTTAGAGGTTACAGAGGAGATGCTTGAGAATAAAATTATTGCATACAAGGCCTCTTTGGAAAATAAATAGAAAACAAAATCCGCTCCTTAGTTATAGGATAAACATGGATTTGATCTCATAGTGTGTTGGCAAATAAAAAAGAGCAGCTAGCAAAAGCTAACTGCTCCATTCAAGGGATCTCTCCAAGGGGGAGTGGAGAAAATATTATGTTACTAGCAGTATTGACAGATTATTGAGAAATATACAAATCGGATGAAAGAAATTTTAAATAAACTTTCGGCATTGACAATTTTTAAAATGTTCATGTACAATACATATGAATGACATTCAGTCATTTTTTATGTGACAGGATGCATTTAGCTTAGAAATGGAACAAATACAATGGTAAATGAGGATGATAGTTGTTTTTATATAGTATTGATGAAAGAGTATATTTTTTTAAAACAAAAATGACTGATAGTCAGTCATAAGAGGTGAGAGGTATGAAAAATAGAGCTTGGTTATATGTCATATTAACATGTATCTTTGAAATTTTTTGGGTGTTTGGTTTTAATACGGCTAATACTTGGTGGCATTGGATTATTATTTTAGGAGTTATCGCTGTTGATTTTCACTTCCTTTCTAAAGCGTGTGAACATCTTGCAACAGGAACTGTATATGCTATTTTCGCTGGAGCTGGTACGGTAGGTACTTTCTTAATGGATGTATTTCTTTTCGGTGGAAGTTTCAGCGCAGGCAAACTATTCTTCATTCTTATGGTAGTAGCCGGCGTTATCGGTTTAAAGTTAGCTGACAATAAAGAAGAAACTGTGGAAGGAGCTGCTTAAAAAATGGGTTGGTTTTTCGTATGTTGTGCTGCAATTAGTGAAATAGTCGGTGTGATAGGACTTAAAATGTATAGTAAAGATAAGACATTAGCCAATGGTGCGATTTATATAGGTGGGTTTGCTACATCCTTCGCATTTTTGTATACTTCCTTCTTATTTTTACAAGTAAGTGTCGCCTATGCGGTTTGGATTGGTATCGGAACAGCAGGTGCAGTTTTGTTAAACATGTTCTTGTTTGGTGAGTCGAAAAGTAAAGCGCGTATCATTAGTGTGTTTCTTATTGTATGTGGAGTGACAGGATTAAAGGCACTTTCTTAAAGATATATTGTATTTTTATCTCCTAATTGTTTATTAGGAGATTTTATTATAAAAAAATGATTTCCTCTTAGAGTTCACTATCATTGACAGTACAATCGATTATCTTATAAAATGAGTGACAGTCATTCAATATGCGTGTGAAAGGGTTTAGATGATGAATAAAAAAGAGAAAATTGTCTATGCAGCTATTGAAGTGTTTCAGGAAAAGGGCGTCGAAAAAACGAAGATTTCTGATATCGTGAAATTAGCTGGCATTGCGCAAGGAACTTTCTATTTATATTTTCCTTCTAAGTTATCTGTTATGCCTGCAATAGCAGAAGTGATGGTTGAAAAGATGATACTTGCAGTGAAAGAAAAAGTGCAAAACGATGCGCCTTTCTCAAGTAAAGTGACGCAAGTAATAGATGCGGTGTTTCACTTTATAGCTGAATATCGTGAAATACAGGCTTTAATGTATGCTGGTCTTGCATCTACAGAACATATAAAAGAATGGGAAGCTGTGTATGAGCCCCTTTATATGTGGCTAAGTGAATTTTTAAATGAGGCAAAAGAAGCTGGTGAAATTCGTGATTCGGTTCACGCAGAGCGAACAGCGAAGTTATTTATCGCTCTAGTTGAATCAGCAGCGGAACAAGTGTATTTATATGATCATAAAGATGATGAGCAAGTCGATTTGCAAAAGGCAGAAGTACTAGATTTTTTAACACATGCACTACATATAAAGAAATAGTGAGATGAACCTGTCTGAAAAGGTAGGTTCATTTTTGAGGAAAACTGAATGATAGTCATTCATCTAATGCGTATGTATGTGTGGAAGGATAGTGTGAAATTCTAACGAGTAGGGGGGCATCTCTACTCATGACTAGCCCACAAATAGAAGGATAAAGAAAAAGCTTCTTGGGCATTATTTTTTGAGAGGAACTTACGGGAAGAGGTGTTAAAAAGTGAAGAAACCGATAAAAGAACAAAAGATGGTATTGGTCATTCTTTTGAGTAATATATTTATCGCTTTTTTAGGGATTGGATTAATCATTCCGGTTATGCCGTCCTTTATGAATGATATGCATTTAACAGGGAAGACGATGGGATATCTCGTTGCAGTGTTTGCAATGGCACAGCTCATTACTTCACCTATTACAGGCCGGTGGGTTGATCTTTACGGTAGAAAGAAAATGATAATCATTGGATTATTTATTTTTGGTGTTTCAGAGCTTCTTTTTGGATTAGGAAAAGATGTATGGATGCTTTATGTAGCAAGGGTATTAGGCGGAATTAGTGCTGCTTTTATTATGCCTGGTGTTACGGCGTATGTTGCGGATATTACATCTATTCAGGAACGTCCAAAGGCGATGGGATACTTATCTGCGGCTATTAGTACTGGATTCATTATAGGTCCTGGAATCGGCGGATTTATTGCAGAATACGGTATACGTGTGCCGTTTTTCGTTGCAGCAGTAATTGCTTTTATAGCATGTGTGATTTCGATCTTTATTTTAAAAGAACCGTTAACGAAAGAAGAACTTGCAGAGATTTCTTCTAATACGAAGGAATCAAGTTTTATTGGTGATTTAAAGAAATCATTACATCCAATGTATGCAATTGCATTTATTATCGTATTTGTACTCGCATTCGGATTATCAGCGTATGAAACAGTGTTTAGCTTATTCTCTGATCATAAATTTGGCTTCTCGCCGAAAGATATCGCAGCAATTATTACAATTAGTTCAATCTTTGGGGTAGTTGTGCAAGTATTTATGTTTGGCAAATTGGTAGACATGTTCGGTGAGAAAGTGTTAATTCAAATATGTTTAATTGTAGGTGCAGTATTAGCATTCGTCTCAACTGTAGTCTTTAATTATTGGATTGTACTTCTCGTTACTTGCTTCATTTTCTTAGCATTTGATTTACTTCGTCCAGCTTTAACGACATTTTTATCAAAAGCAGCCGGAAAAGAGCAAGGATTCGTCGCTGGTATGAACTCGACTTATACGAGTTTAGGAAATATCGCAGGACCAGCGATGGGCGGAATATTATTTGATATGAATATTCATTATCCATATGCATTTTCAGGCGTTGTTTTAATAGTTGGTCTCGGCATTACATTTATGTGGAGAGAGAAACAGTTGGCTGAAAGTTTTGCGAAGTAATAAAACCCCTTACGACGGTAAGGGGTTTTTGTTTTATCCTGATTAAAGTTTCATTTTATAAACTTAACCCAAACCGTTTTAATTCAATAAAAATCCCCTCTAATTGCTTTCCTTTATCCGTTAATGTGTACTCTACACGAGGCGGAACTTCTGGATATACTTTTCTCGTTATAATGCCTTGAGACTCTAATTCTTTTAGTCGAAGCGATAATGTTTTTGGACTAATACCATCCATTGATTTTTGTAAATCACTAAAGCGTAATGTTCCTTCGATAAGAAGATCACGAATGATTAAAAACGTCCATTTTGTACTAATTACATCAAGCGTTTTAGCGATAGGACAAGGTATGCCCGGTAAACCTTTCGTTAATTCAACTGGATTTATATCGTTCATGGAACTAGCCTCCATAAAATTTTTTTTGGATGAATTTGCTTTATAGTATCACAAAACTATACTTTTGGTAACTATATGAAAAAAATATCACTACTTCCATAAAGGAAGTTAGTGCGTATACAATAGCAATACGAAACAAAAAGGATTTATATAAGGAGGTGGTGATTTCCATGGGGATAAAAAAGTTATTTGGATTTCTTAGTTTGTTTGTTATTTGTATTGTGCTTGTAGCATGTGGTGTGGAACAAAAAACTGAAGTTCAGTTATTAAAAGAAATGCCAAAGCCAAAAGCAATGACAATTGATCCCTCACTAAGTAAAAAAGAAGCGACAGAAATGGTTCATGCGGCGCAGCGTTTTTATGCATTTTGGGATACAGGTAAGGAGGAACTTATTCCGCAGACTGTTACTAAAGATTTCTTCGATAATACATTGCCGAAAGGGCGACCACAAGGCATTGAAGGATTAAAGTTTGCAGCGCAAAATTTTCGTAAAGTTGTGCCTGATATACATTGTGAGATTGAAGACTTATTAGTTGTTGGTGATAAAGTAACAGCCCGTCTTTCTTTTACAGGAACGCATAATGGTAAGAAAATTAATTTTTTTGCAATTGATATTTTACATGTGAAAGACGGAAAGATAACAGAAGATTGGCATTTAGAAGATAATCTTACACTACAGCAGCAACTCGGCTTAATAGCTGAAGAGTAGATCATATAGGGGAGAGGAAAGCGATGAAAAATATATTTATTATAAATGGACATGAAAAATACGGTACAAAGGAAGGACGATTAAATAAAACGTTAGTAGATTATATGGTTACTGTATTAGGCGAGAATCATCATGTGAAAACAACAACGATTCAAGATGGTTACAATATTAAAGAAGAACAAGATAAGTTTTTATGGGCCGATGTTGTGATTTATCAAACGCCAATTTACTGGTTTAGTGTACCAGGCTTATTTAAAACGTATATGGATGAAGTATATGAATACGGTTTGTTCTTTAAAGGTGCAGATGAATATGGAACAGGTGGTTTATTAAAAGAGAAAGAGTATATGTTCTCTACAACTTGGAATGCACCTAAAAAAGCATTTGGAGATAAGACGAAGTTCTTTGAAGGAGAAAGTTTAGAATCAGCGCTTAGTCATTTACACCGCGTGCAGAAGTTTCTCGGTATGAGTCCGTTAAAGAGTTTTGCTTGTTATGATGTGGTGAAGAATCCGGATATAGAGAAGTATTTAGGGAAATTGAAAGATCACTTAGATGGAGTAATTAAATAATAGTATGTGAAGAAGGTACTACTAAGGATGTAGTACCTTCTCCTTTTATAATGACTCATATTTTAAGACATGGATGGCTGTATCCATAACTTCGCAAAATTTGCCCAACCGAATGAATCAATTGTTACGTTTTTTAAAGAAGAAGGGTATGTTTTTCTTTTTAGAACGTGATAGTTAAATAAAATGATGTGTTCTGCTTGTAAAAACTCTTCAATCTCATACATGAGTTCATAGCGCTTTTCTTTATTTTCTTCTAGTAAAAATGTATCTAGTAAACAGTTAATTTGTTTTTCGTAGTGCGGGTCCATGAACCGATTTACGAAGCAACTTTTATTTTTAAATACATTTAAGAATGCAATTTCATGATTGGCAGCAAATACTTCTCCCATGAAAATAATATCAGCATGTTTATCAATAGAGCGATTCATATAATCTGAAACGGGAAATGGGTGAAGCTCTACTTGTATACCTAAACTTTCACATCGTTCTTTTAAGAAATATGCATCATTTGCACTATCTTTAAATGCGAAGAAGTAAATATGTATCGTTTCTCCATTATATGTACTCTTTTTCAAATACTCTTTTGCCTTTTCTAAAGAGTAGGATCTTCTTGTTGCAAGGCGGCTTCTATCAGGGAAAAAGCTTGATGCAGCAATTGTCCGTCTACCCTCTATGTTACGAAGTATCATTTCAACATCATATAGTTCTCTCCAAGCTTTTCGAAAGTAAATGTCGTGATGAGGACCAGGTTTTGTAAAGTTGAAGCTAGCATAAATACAACCTATTTCTTCTATTTGTATATCATGCCTTTCATTTTCCTCTTCGTTTGGTAGTTCATAATCAGCATCTATTTGCACATGGTCAGGAATACCCCAAAATTCAATACGGTCTAATAACGCGCGCTCTTTAAAATAATGGGTGAACGCTTCGAGTACGATATTATCTTCAGAGTAATGAGCAAGTTTGAAAGGTCCAGTACCTATATAATGATGATTTTGAATACTCGTATCACGCGGTAAAATTGCGAGCTGCATTGAACTTACATAGTGTAAGAAAAATAAATTTGGTTTTGCTAAATGGAATCGAATTTGCAGTGGTGATGGTGTTTCAATTTCAACAATTTCTTCTGTTAACCATTCGAAAGGGGATTGAACTTGCTTTAGTCTTTCAAATGAAAATTGTACATCTTTAGAAGTTAAAACTGTTTCGTTATGAAAATATACATCCTTTCGTAAATAAAAAGTCCACGTAAGTCCATCTTCACTTAATTCCCACGTATGCGCAATGTGAGGCTCCATTTTTTCAGTAACATCGTTATAGACAACTAATGTATCAAAAATTTGACTCGTAAGATGACTCTCTGTAGTTACAGCCACAAAAGCCGGATCTAATGGGAATATCTTTCTCGATATAGGAATCTTTAATACGTCGTACATATCATTTGAAGGTTCGTATCCAAAATGATGATGTAGTTTATTTTCTATCTTTTTTTGAAGTGCGAGGGGGAGGGGTTCTTTTAAAAGAAGAAAGATATCTTTTAATTTTTCTTGCGCTAACAGTTCATCTGTATAGGACTCAATCGCTTCTACGAAATTATGTATAAATAGAATTTCCGTTTTATTTCCGCGGCCTCGCCCTGGAGTCCAGCTAATTAATTGCTCCTCGCTCATTTTCTTTAATAAAATCTTTACGTTTTTCGTACTGCAATATAAAACATCCGCTAATTCTTGTAAGCTATTTCGCATATGTTGTTGATCTTGTGCATGTAGTCTTAGTCTAATGTAATAGTCCATAATTTTCATATATACACTTCCTTCTATCATAAAAGGGGAAACTCTTTAGAATATTCTAACCTTTTTCTTCCTTTTTTTCAAAGTAAAATAAGTAAGCATAAGGAGGGGAAACAATGGGATTTTGGAGTATGCATCGAAATATAAAAATTAGAATTATAACATCGTTTTTAACACGTACTGTGTCTACGATGATTTTTCCATTTATGGCGATTTATTTTTCCATAAAGTTAGGTAGTGCGATTGCTGGTGCGTTACTACTTATTAATGTCATAGCTTCATTAGTAATTGGTTTATACGGTGGATATGTTGGAGACCGGCTTGGGCGTAAAAAGGTTATGATTATCGGTCAAAGTATACAAGTCATTTCCATTGCTTGTATGGGAGTTGCGAATTCGGATTACGTTGACTCACCATGGCTAACATTTGTGTTTATGTTAGTGAATAGTTTAGGGTCTGGACTTATGAATCCTGCGACAGAGGCGATGTTAATTGATGTGAGTACATCTGAAAATCGAAAAGTGATGTACAGCATTAATTACTGGGCTATTAACTTATCCATTGCAATTGGAGCGATATTTGGTGGATTACTATTTGAAAACTATAGATTACAATTGTTTATCGTATTAACTCTTGTTGCGATTATTACTCTATATGTAATGGCAGTATATATGGAAGAGGTGTATGTGGCTAGAAAAACAGTAGAGAAGAAAAATGTATTAAAAGATATGGCGGATAGTTATAAAGTTGTAATGAAAGATAGAGCTTTTTTAATTTTTTGTGCAGCAAGTATATGTACATTGTCTTTAGAGTTTCAAATTAATAATTATTTAGGTGTTCGCTTGCAGAAGGAATTTGAAACGGTGCACTTTTTATTCGGGAATGGTTTTACGTTTGATTTAACAGGGATTCGCATGTTGAGCTGGATTTCTGCAGAGAATACAATTTTAGTTGTGTTATGTTCAGCACTTCTTATTAAAATGCTGAAAAGCTTCAACGATTTGAAAATCTTATATGTAGGCTTATTTATTTACACGATTGGATTTGCAATACTCGGAACGAGCAATAGCTTATGGATTTTATTAATTGCAGGGCTTTTCCAAACGGTAGGCGAGATGATGTATGTGCCAGTGCGTCAATCTATTATGGCAGATATGGTGCCAAATGAGGCGAGAGGTTCATATATGGCGATTAACGGAATGGTCTTTCAAGTTGCAAAAATGAACGGGGCATTAGGTGTTATGCTAGGTTCATTTATTGCATCTTGGGGCATGAGTGCTCTGTACTTTATCGTTGGTATGAGCAGTATTTTACTATTTATGAAGGCGATAGGGAAAGAGCAGTATGAGGATGAGAGAAATGTTTCTCAAATTGGATGAAACTATATAAAAGCGAACCAGTTATACTGGGACTCGCTTTTTATATAATTTTTAGAACGGATCAACTTCAGCTAAATTTGGAGTAGTACTAGGCTGTAGTAAAAGATTTTTTAATGTGCCTACTTCAGAAAGCGCTACTAATATGTAGCCACTAATCAGTACAATAAGCCCAATGATGCGTAACGTTTGTAAGCTCACTTCATTATTATTCGTTTCCGTTGGATTTGGGGGCGTTGAAGGTGGATTGTTATTCATAAATAGGGCTCCCATCTTTTGTATTTATATATGTGCGAAATCATTATTTAACTTATGGATAGGAATTATATAGTCATTTTCACTATATGAGAAATGCCTATGAAAAGTGATAAGGAATTTTTGGGCGAGAAAAGGGGGGAATCCAAAAGATTATTAAAACTGAACTTTTGGATTCCCCTCTTTTTATTTATCTTGCTATTTGTGGTGGTCGGATTTCCTGTAAACGACCAGTTGATGAGGGCTAATGAATCAGTGGGGGATGAATAAAACCCCACTGATTCATTATTTTCATGTAAATACAAGGTTAGTTAACCAAATTAGTTATCCTAATATACGCAACGATTCTTCAATAAACGCTGGGATGTCCTCTGGCTGTCTACTTGTTACTAGCTGATTTTGACATACGACAACCTCTTTGTCATGAAAGTTCCCGCCGGCATTTTTCAAATCGACTTCAATAGATTTATATCCAGTTACATCGCGTCCTTCAAGTGTTTGTGCAGTGATGAGTAGCTGAGGTCCGTGACAAATAGCAAAAACAGGTTTTTCCGCATCCATAAATGCTTTACTAAAGCGAACAAAACGTTCATCGGCACGAAGTATATCTGGAGAAAATCCACCCGGTATGAAGAGGGCATCAAAGTTCTCTGGAGAAACATCATCAATACTTTTATCAATCACGACTTCACTTTTTCCTTGCTTACCGTGTACCGTTTTCCCTTTTTCCATTTCAATAGTTGTGAATTCATATCCCTTTTGTTTAAAAGCTTCTACTGGCTCTGTGTATTCTGTATCCTCGAAATAATCCGTTATTAAAATAGCAATTTTTTTACTCATTCTAATCCGCTCCTTATATTATATTATCGGCTCCAGAATCTTCCTTGGGCAATGCCTTCTATAAATGATTCAATTGAAGTATTTGTTAAGTTGTAAACTCCTGCTCCATCCAGTTTAATCTTACTATGGTCCAAAGCATGAGGATTACTAAGGACATGAGCTATCGGTTTAAAATGTTTAAAAGTAGTTTCTGCAAATTCTAAAACAGGGGGTTGAATGACAGACTCACTACTAAACACTAATACTGCATCAAAAAGGGAGGAGTCTGTTGTTGTATAAGTGTCAGTTACTTTAATGGAATCATTGAACTGATAAATTTTATTATCTATGATACTATAGTTAATTCGGTGTTGTACAAAAGCTTGAATCCATTCGGACAGAAGTGAGACGCTTGGGTCACCATTTAATAGAATTGCAACATTTTTGGAATCAGATTTAAAAATAGTATTGGACATACTTAGTGCAGGTGATTTTGCATCTGAATTTACTTCGTGATTTTCCTTAGGTAAAGGAGCTCCAATAATGTTAGCGACTTCTTGTGCTAATTGACGATCGACGTGGTTTAAGAGAGCAATTACATTTGCCTTCACCATGTCTGATTTACACTTCCCAACTTCAAAGCAAAAAGCTGCTTTTATGTGCTGCTTTTCAATAGGGCTCATACTATTGTAGAAAAGTTTAGCCTGAGAATAAAAGTTAAGAAAGCTTTTACTGCGACCTCTAATTTTATGCCCATCAATCTTTTCTTGATAATGTTCATATCCTCCTTGTTCGGCTTGGACGGTTGCAGGTTGATTGTTATTTAATCCATTAGGATGATAGCTTGTTTGACCGCGATGAATCTGCATTTGATGCATACCATCACGTTGATTATTATGAAAAGGACATACAGGCTGATTAATAGGAATTTGATGGAAATTAGGGCCCCCTAAACGAGATAATTGTGTATCTGTATAGGAGAATAATCTTCCTTGCAGAAGAGGGTCATTTGAAAAATCAATACCTGGTACGACATGACCAGGGTGAAAAGCTACCTGCTCTGTTTCAGCAAAGAAGTTATCAACATTTTTGTTCAGTGTCATTTTACCAACTAATTTTACGGGAACTTCTTCTTCTGGCCATAATTTCGTTGGATCTAAAATATCAAAATCAAATTTATGTTCATCTTCTTCTGGAATTAGCTGTAATCCAAGCTCCCATTCAGGATAATCCCCTTTTTCAATTGCTTCGTATAAATCTTGACGATGAAAATCAGGATTTTTCCCGGCAATCTTTTGAGCTTCATCCCATACTAATGAATGAACCCCGAGGGTAGGTTTCCAGTGAAACTTTACGAAATGGGCTTTTCCTTCTGCGTTAATGAGTCGAAATGTGTGAACTCCAAAACCTTCCATCATTCGTAAACTACGCGGAATAGCTCGATCGCTCATTTGCCACATGACCATATGAGTGGACTCAGGATTATGCGCAACAAAGTCCCAAAAGGTATCATGAGCGCTAGCTCCTTGAGGAATATCATTATGTGGTTCTGGTTTAACTGCATGGACAAAATCAGGAAATTTAATAGCATCTTGGATAAAGAATACCGGCATATTATTACCCACTAAATCATAGTTTCCTTCATCTGTATAAAATTTTGTGGCGAATCCGCGTACATCTCTTACTGTGTCGTTGGATCCTTTAGAACCTTGAACGGTTGAGAACCGTACAAATACAGGTGTTTTCTTTGAAGGATTAGTAAGAAAATCTGCTTTCGTATATGTTTCTAAAGATTCATAAAGCTGAAAATAACCATGAGCGCCAACCCCGCGTGCATGAACAATCCTTTCGGGAATTCGTTCGTGATCAAAATGGGTCATTTTCTCACGAAAGTGAAAATCCTCCATTAAGGTTGGGCCTCTTAAGCCCATCTTTAAAGAAAATTCATCTTCAGCTATTTTTACCCCTTGATTTGTTGTTAAAGCATGTTTGCATTGATTGTCAGTAACGTGATGCTTCAATTGTTCCGTTTTTTTATTCACAATATAGGCCCCTCCTTTACTCTGTTAATTAATAGATACCCTTTTTATTAGGTCGTAAACATGTATTATCGTTTTTGTATGTAAAAATCATAAATATCGGTTGTTTCAGTGATTCTTGTTTGAGGAAGCAAAATAAAAAAGCCAAGGATAATTTATTTTCTCCTTGGCGTTTAAGATATTTCTTTTCGTTAAAACGAAGAAACGCGTTGCTTCGTTTTTGGTACAATAATAAATTTGATCCAGAGTAACCCGACAATCATAATGATAAGGCTATGTAAAAATTGACCTGTAGCAATGAGTATAACACTCGAAAATACAATGAGTTGAATACTTAGCAATATAAAGATTAAGCTAAGAAATTGTTTCATTCTTTCTTCAGTATGGATTGGATATAATGCTGCAATAATATTTCCCGAAAAATATTTCCATAGTGAACGAAGCTGCATAGAGATCATATATAGAACGATGTAAGTGATAGCACCTTTTACGTATATATTTGGTATGAAATATAAGGCGAAAGCACCGATCAATCCTAAGCGAATATATATACCGAAATAATCATTTCCACGTAAAAATGCTAGTGTATGTAAGTAGAAGAAAGTTGCTCGTTTTTTATGTAATAAAGGTTCAATCCAATTTGTAAGCCATTTTCTTTTATTTACTTGTTTATTCAGTTGCGGAACATCGGTGAAAATGCTAGCAAATTGATAAAAACGAACGTTCATTTTTTCTTCTTGCTCAATTATGTAATCCCACGGTATTCGTTTTGTAGGCTGTTTTTTCGTATATAGAAGTAGGAAAGCAAGTAGTAAGAGTAGTCCGCCCAATATGAGAACATTTGCGGAATAAAACAGCATGTAAATGATTAGGGCGTTACAAGTAATACGAATGATCAGCCATATATTTTTTTCGTGACTATCACGCCATATCCAATGTATGTACATGTTCCAGGCTTTCGTAATCATTAACACGATAAAGATTGTACATAAAAAAGGTACAGTTAATTGTAATGATTGCATAGCAAGTGGAACGAGAATAAGGAACGTAAATAACAATGGGAAAAGCTGAATGATGTAATTGTATAGAAGAGATTTTTTGAAATAAGATGTTAGTTTCTCTTCTAGTGCTAGTAAATAGACAGCATCAGGTTTTTGAATAAATGTACGGATAGGGCATCTCGTTATAATGAATGTAAGTACAATCGTTATAATTATTAAAGATATTCCTTTAGAAGGAGATGCTTTTAGAAACTGAGCATAATAATATGCACCAACGCATGAAATAAAGATAAAGCTATATAGTAAACCGTTAATCATACGTGCAAAGTATGTAATGATATTTTGAATATGTTGTTGGAAGCGACTGCTCCATAGCGATTCGATTGACATGTTTTTCACCTCTTTGTTCTATTATATATGTTTTACAAAAGAAAAAACGAGCAAATTGCGTTATGCAACTTGCCCGTTTTTCTTTTTGTTATTTTTTTTCTGATCACGATTCATTAATGGATAGAAAGCAAATCCAATTACGAATAAACCAATTCCGAGAAGGAACGTTTTTATATCGGATGCGCCAGTTTTAATAACCCATAGTGCGTAGCAAAGTGCGATAACTGCGACTATGCCATCTGTAATTCTTGCCCGCATTTCATTTTTATATGTTTCACCAGTTGCGACTAGTTTTAACTGGAAGATTGGTGAAACGAGATATGGAATGAGGTAGGCCAGTGTTGATACGGTAATAACGAATGTATAAGCTTCCGCAATGGTTCCTGATAATGTTGAGAATAGGAATACTTGCGACATAATGTTTGTTAATCGTAATGAGTAAATTGGACTTCCTTTTTTATTTGTTTTCGTGAAGAAGGAAGGGAAGAAACCTTCTTTTGCTGCTTGATATGGTACTTCTGAGCTTAATAAAATCCAGCCTAAGATAGAACCGAACAGGGAAGTAAGAGCAAGTAATGCCATCAGTTTCCCGCCGCCGTGACCCATTGCAGCGTTTAGTGCATCTGCTAATGGACGTTCAGAAGCTTGTAATTTATCAACGTGAAGTACACCCATTGTTAAAATTGTAATTCCTAAGTAAATCGCAACTGTAATAAGTAATCCCGCAACTGTTGCACGTTTTACCGTTTTTGGAGAAACAGCACGGTTTGATAAAAGAACGGCTGATTCAATTCCGATAAACGCCCAAAGCGTTGTAAGAGCAGCTAAATTTACTTGTGAAAGAAGACCATGTGATGCACCTGATTTATCAATCATCGGTGTGTACCATTGTCCAAACTTAGAAGCTTCGAATGCAAATAACGTAACGACGATGAATAAAAGGAATCCAGTTACTTTCGTTGTTGTTGCTAAGAAGTTTAGTTTTCCAGCTCCGCTTACACCGTTTGTTAATATAATATGAGTTCCCCAAAGTAAGATGGAACAAATCGTAAATGTAATTAGTTTTCCGACTTCTACGTTAAACGAGCCGATTGAAAATAGTAGTCGCGTATCTTTCATAATTGGGAAGAAGAGTGATAAATATCCCGCAAATGATGTAATGATGGCAACGTTACTTGCCCAGTTTGCAACCCAATATCCCCATACCATACTGAAGCCAGCCATTTTTTTCTTTTTTGGTGTTGAGAATAAAGCATATGCATGACTTTGTGGCCCTGTCGTTAAATCAGGACGACGAATTGCTAAATTACCGAAAACAAGAGCTAGCATTAAAACACCAAACCCTGTAGTTAACCAAGCTAAAGTGACACCGAGTGGGCTTGCTGTTTGTGCCAACGTACTTGGTACCATGAAAATACCAGCGCCAACCATGTTACCGACAACGAAAGCTGTTAGTACCCAAAAGCCCCATTTTTTTTGTTGCATAGAAAAATACCTCCAAAGTTAGTATAACCAAGTCAAGCGAGGAGATATGTATGTCTTCCTGAGTCAGGAAGAGAAGTCCCAAACAAAACAAAAAAAGCACGTAATCTGCCGCTACATGCTTTCTATCTTATAAGAAACCCACGACATACCTCTCGATAGCTCTCCACAAACGAAACGTTTGTGACAGTTCTGCACTTATTAAATGCAGACCCAGCAAGCGTGCATGGTGGACACGACTTACTTCGGCAACCATTCCTTTCTCATTCCTTCATCAATGCCACTACATCTCCTGAAATGATACTCTTAATGACTGCAACCTCTACCTCACCGAGATACGAATGAGGATTTAAATATTAAATTAACGTATTTAAGAGTAACAAATGAATTTTTATACGTCAATGGATATAGTAATAATCAGATTATAGAGAACAGTTTGTGATTAAAAGTAAGAGGGATTGTTATGTGATATTTGAATTTTCGTAATATAATACATGTTATTAGCGCTAGATGATTGAAAAGGGGATGAAGTATATGTCTGTATGTCATAAACATTCAGTAATAGGTGTGCTAGATTCGGGTGTTGGGGGATTAACAGTTGCGAGCGAAATTATAAGACAATTGCCTAAAGAAAGCATTTATTATATTGGTGATAATAAGCGTTGTCCGTATGGGCCAAGAAGTGTAGAGGAGGTGCAATCTTTCGTATTTGAAATGGTTGAGTTCCTCAAACAGTTTCCATTAAAAGCGCTAGTCGTAGCATGTAATACTGCTGCAGCTGCTGCATTGAATGCGCTACAAGAAGCACTTTCCATTCCAGTTATTGGCGTTATACATCCAGGAGCAAGAGCGGCAATTAAAGTTACAAAGAAAGGGGAAATCGGGGTAATTGGAACTGTAGGTACGATAAAATCTAATATGTATGAAAAAGCATTACACGAGCTGGATACATATTTGGAAGTGCATAGCTATGCTTGCCCGACTTTAGCCACAGTTGTAGAAAATCAATTAGAAGATACAGCATATGTCACGCAGCAAGTGAAACAAGCTTTACTTCCATTAACGAAAGAAGATATAGATACGTTAATTCTTGGATGTACGCATTATCCACTTTTAGAGTCCTATATAAAAAAGGAACTAGGAGAAGACATAACGATTATTAGTTCTGCAGAAGAAACAGCGATAGAGTTAAGTACCATTTTACAGCATAAAGGAATTTTGTCTGACAATCTGAATCTGAAGCATCGCTTTTTTACAACGGGATCTGTTTTATCATTTGAACATATTGCTGAGCGATGGCTAGGGTATCAAATTTCTGTAGAATGTGTACATTTGCCTATGAAAAATGCGTGTATACATAATTAAGATTTAGTGAATTACTTTTTTAAATAAATGAGGTTCGTTTCATAAGAAGGAAAGAATAAGCTTTTAATTGAAGTGTTTAAGGGCAGTTCAATTAAAGGGGAGATTGGATTATGGAATTATTAAGATCTCAATTATTTGCTTTAGAGTATATTTCAAAATATGCAGAGAACGAAAAACGTGGGGCTAAAGCAACGATTAATCATATACTTAAAATGTCTAATATTACAGATGAAATATTTGAAGAAGCTGTCGCTAATTTAAAATCTCATGCAAGGATTGCTTTACACTTTCATCCAGACAGACTAGATTCGAATATGAAAAGTGTTGCTGAAGCACTGTTTGAGCAAGGAGTATATAAAAGTCAGTTTGAAACATTGCTATCTAATGGAAGCGTATCTGCTTACCCTGGTGGTGAACGTGACCTTTGGGAAAAGAGAATATTTGGAGGAGCATATCAATTAGAAGGCGTAACGAATGATCAACGGCCAAAATATGGAGCGCTAAATTTAATGTTACATCCAGATGGGCCGGCTCCGCGTTTTGGTTCATGTTATTTTCTCTTATCTCCAAAAGTTTCTTCGCGCTCTACATATACGTATTTAGATTCGCATCAAGATCCGAAAGAAAAGGGGACTTATGAGGAGTTTGATATGATTTTAGCTGCTCTTTTGGAAGAGACATTTGTAAGAGATTTTGCAATTGGTGAAGGGAATTTGACTCCAACAATATTAATTAATCATTTACTGGCTAACCTGAAAAGGCCGTTTATAGATTTAGTAAGCAAAGAGCCAGCCCGTAATCTTAATCATTATATCGAAGCGCAAATTCATGGAGAGATTTCTCTTAAAGAAGACGTAGAGGTGCTTGTTGCAGATCCTTCATTTAAGGGTACGGATGTAGGAAGAGTTTTAGAAGAAATTTGCCTGAAGTATGCGATTGATTTGTATTGGCACATCGGTTTTGTACTTGCGGTAGACGAAGTTCCGATGGATTTTAGAGGTTCAAAAATGCCATCTTTAGCAAGACGCATTGCACGGAATCATTGCATCGATGCAAATATAATTGGCTCTGCTGTAGTGGATTTGAAACGCAATCCATTATCTTGGAGTGATCGTGGAACTTATGAAGAAGTGCTTCAGGAATTAAAATTATTATGGCATGTTTTAGTTCGATTTGGAAAACCAAATCGGAAGTAGAACGAAATACTCCGTTTTTCGGAAGTATTTATATAGAAAAGAAGCTGATCTAAAAATAGATCAGCTTCTTTTTATAAGATTAAACTAAGTTTAATACAGTTACTTTTTCACGTGTCATAGACTCAAGGCTCTTACGAATACCTTGTGCGCCCATACCTGAACCTTTTACACCGATGAATGGGAAGTGGTCAGGGCCGCGCTCTGTGCGTCCGTTAATTTGTACAGAACCAGTTTCGATTTTGTTAGCAATTGCAAATGCTTTGTTAATGTCTTTAGTGAAGACACTTGCTTGCAGACCGAACTCTGATTTGTTAGCAATTTCAATTGCTTGTTCATCTGAAGAAACACGGATGATTGGAAGGATTGGGCCGAATGGCTCTTCCCAAGCAACTTTCATCTCTTCTGTTACGTGATCGATTAATGTTGGGTAAATTAAGTTACGCTCACGTTTGTTACCGATAACGATTGTAGCACCTTTTTCTACAGCGTCGTCAACTAAACCTTGAACGAAGTCAGCAGACTTGTCGTCAATTAATGGAACGATTGTGCTGTCTTGTTCTGGAGATCCAACTGATAGTTCAGCTACTTGCGCTTTTAATAAGCTAACAAGCTCGTCCGCTACGTTTTCGTGTACAAGTACACGTTTAATAGCTGTACAACGTTGACCAGAGTAAGAGAATGCACCGCTTACGATATGGTTTGCAGCATCTTGTAAGTCAGCATCTTCACGAACGATACCAGGATCTTTACCACCAAGTTCTAATACAAGTGGAATCATTGAAGCTTTTTTCGCTAAATGTTTACCTGTGTTTGTACCACCTGTGAACGATACCATATTGATGCCTTCGTGCTCTACTAAGTAGTCACCAATTACAGAACCGCGTCCTGTAGCTACGTTTACAAGACCTTTTGGAAGGCCAGCTTTGTGAAGTGCTTCAACCATTTTAATACCACTAATTGCACCTTGAGTTGCTGGTTTGAAAATAACAGCGTTACCCATAATTAATGCTGGTGCAAGTTTTGCAGCAGATAAGTTTACTGGGTAGTTAAATGGTGCGATTGCTAATACAACACCAAGTGGTGCGCGTTGGATAATCGCAAGTTTAGATTTTGTACCGCCCGGGAAGCTATCGCCCATCATGCTTTCTCCGTGCATATGTAAAGCTTCTTCGATCGTGTAACGAATGAAGTCAGCTGTACGAACAACTTCTTTCTTCGCATCTTTATATCCTTTACCGACTTCTTTCATAATGATATCGGCAATTTCATCCTGCATATTTACGAGCTCATCAGCCCATTTATATAAGTATTTTGCGCGATCTTGTAGGGAAGCTTCAGCCCATGATTTTTGAGCTTCTTTTGCAGATGCAATTGCTTCATCCACTTCTCCGCGAGTAATTGCTTGTACTTGTCCAATTACTTCGTGTAAGTATGGAGATGGAATTTCGATTGTTTCTCCTGAAGAGCTTTCTCTCCATTCTCCATTTAAATAAAATTTGTACGTATTGCTAGTTGTCATGATTAGTCCTCCTAAAATAGCAACTTGTAAGAGTGAGTATAAGGTGATTGTAGGGGGTTTGATAACATTTTTCAAATGAAATGTTTGTGAAAACGATTTCTTATTCTTTTTTTATTTTGTATACCCTTTCTTACAGAACATTCCTTTATTTCAGAATGATGTAGCGTATATTTTCATGCGGTTTGTGAAAAAATAATTGACAGAATACTCAATAAAGTTGTAAGATTATAAATGGAAAATAAATGAAGGGGGTGTGCGTAATGATTGTAATCGTAAATGTAATGGGCTTAGCTCTGTTAAATGGCAGAAAACATTCATATCATTACGCAACCCGTACGGATATATAGGGCATCTTTGTCTTATAAAAAGCGTACGTTGCGTATATCGTAACGTACGCTTTTTATGCATTCCTGTGCATATCGTCAAGCGGCGGTATGCTTTTTTTTGTTTATTTTCCCTTGTTTAGTTCCGATAAAAAACTTTGGAAGGTGGAAAAATGTGATGAGATTGTATGGGTTACGAAATGTAAATGTGATGGGTCTGGATAGTGGATAAAGAAATGAGAGGTAAACGAGAACGAGAAGGGAGAGGTTACATTGTTATCAGTATTACTAAAGTTAAAATGGTTTTTTAGGGAGCACTGGAAGAGATATAGTATTGCCATTGGAGCTCTTTTAATTGTGAATATAGTTGAAGTTATTCCCCCGAAAGTGTTAGGGGTTACGATAGATAATATAAAAACAGGAACGTTATCGAACGAAGCAATTATGCAATCTATTCTTATTTTAATAGGGGTTACAATCGTTGGGTATGGTCTTACTTTCGTATGGCAACATCAATTGTTTGGAGGTGCATTTGTACTTGAGAAAACGATGCGCTCTAAATTTATGGGGCATTTACTTAAGATGACGCCGACTTTTTATCAAAAAAATCGTACTGGCGACTTAATGGCGAGGGCAACGAATGATTTAAAAGCAATCGCTATGACAGCTGGTTTTGGTATATTAACGCTTGTGGATTCTAGTTTATACATGCTTACGATCGTTTTTATGATGGGATTTACAATTAGTTGGGAGCTTACATTTGCAGCGCTTATTCCGCTTCCAATTATGGCGTATGCGATGAATATATATGGAAAGAAATTGCATGAAAGATTTACCGTTGCGCAAGATGCGTTTGGTGATATGAACGATAAAGTGCTTGAATCAATCGCTGGTGTGCGTGTTATTCGTGCATACGTACAAGAGAATGCAGATGAGGAAAGATTTCATCACTTAGGAGATGACGTCTACGAAAAAAATATGAAAGTAGCGAGAATTGACGCATTATTCCAACCAACTGTGAAAATGCTTGTTGGCCTTAGTTATTTAATCGGTTTAGTGTACGGGGCATATCTTGTATTTCAATCAAAGGTAACACTTGGTGAACTTGTTTCATTTAACGTGTATTTAGGGATGATGATTTGGCCGATGTTTGCAATTGGTGAATTAATTAATGTTATGCAAAGAGGAAATGCTTCGCTTGACCGTGTGAATGAAACGTTAGCGTATGAACCAGATGTAAAGGATCCGAAACATCCAAAGCTTGTGCAAGAGCCGGATTATATTCAGTTTGATGACGTTACCTTTTCATATCCTTCATCAACTGAAACAAATTTAAAAAAGGTTTCGTTTACCTTAAAACAAGGGGAGACGCTTGGGGTTGTCGGAAAAACAGGAAGCGGGAAAACGACGCTTGTACGTCAGCTTCTTCGTCAATATCCACTTGGAGATGGAGATATTGCAGTTTCTGATGTGACATTAGATAAAATGACGAATGAAAATGTACTCGGCTGGATTGGTTATGTACCGCAGGAGCATATTTTGTTCTCAAAAACAGCGCGAGAAAATATTTTATTCGGAAATAGGGAAGCGACTGAAGAAGAACTAGAGAAAGCAATTGAAATTGCTGCGTTTAAAAAGGATTTAGAGTTTTTACCAGAAGGGTTAGAAACGCTCGTTGGAGAGAAAGGTGTTTCTTTATCAGGAGGGCAAAAACAAAGGATCTCGATTGCAAGAGCTGTTATTCAAAATCCAGAAATTTTAATTTTGGACGATTCTTTATCAGCTGTAGATGCTCGTACGGAAGCAGCGATCATTGAAAATATAAGAACGGAAAGAAGCGGAAAGACGACGATTATTACGACGCATCGTTTATCAGCAGTGCAACATGCGGATTGGATTCTCGTTATGGATGAAGGCGCAGTTATAGAAGAAGGTACGCATGCTCAGCTTATCCAAAAGGGAGGCTGGTATGCCGAACAGTTTGAAAGACAACAAGGTGAAAGTGAAAGTGCGGATAGTGGGGTGAAAATATGAGCGTTTCAAAACGATTGTTTCAATACGCGATGAAAGTGAAAGGGACGATTTTTGCTGCGATGTTAATGTTATTTATTTTCGTCATCGCAGAGCTTGCTGGTCCTTTCGTCGCTAAAACGATGATTGACGATCATATCGTCGGGATAGAGAAACCTTGGTATGAAACAGAACAGAGTGAAGATGCTGTTTCGTATAATGGGGCTTTTTATAAGCGAAGTGATCGCTTTGAACAAGGCGAGAAAAAAGGAAAAGAAGTACGCGTGATGCAAGTCGGTTTTCAATATTATTTTGTACCGAATAAAGTAAATGTAGAAGGATCACGTACTGTAAAAGGGGATATGATTACCGTTCAAAATGGTAAGGCGGTGCAAGTTTATAAAGCGAAAGCATTAACAAAGGAAGAAGTATTTGCATTTTATAAGCCAGAAATAAACCGTCTATTATTACTTGGTGGTGGCTATTTTGCTTTATTAGTAGTCGTATCATTATTTGCATACGGAAAGCAGTTCTTCTTGCAAAAGGCAGCGAACAAAATTATTCAAATTATGAGGGAAGATGTGTTTTCTCATATTCAAACGTTGCCGATTCGTTATTTCGATCATTTACCAGCAGGGAAAATTGTATCGCGTGTCACGAATGATACGGAAGCCATTCGTGATTTATATGTAACGGTACTTGCGACATTCGTCTCTAGTATCATCTATATTATAGGGATATTTGCGGCATTATTTTTACTCGATGTAAAATTGGCAACGATATGTTTACTCATTATCCCGATATTAATCGTTTGGGCAATTCTTTATAGAAAATACGCGTCTGTATACAATCATAAAATGCGCTCTCGTTTATCTGATATTAACGGAACAGTAAATGAATCCATTCAAGGGATGCCAATTATTCAAGCGTTCCGTCAAGAGCGTGAAACGAAAAAAGAGTTTGAAGAATTAAATGGCGATTATTTTAAGTATCAAAATAAAATTTTGAATTTAAATGCAGCAACTTCTCATAATTTAGTATCCGTATTAAGAAATATCGCTTTCACAGGTGTGATTTGGTATTTCGGTGGCGCTTCATTAAGTGCTACAGGCGTCATTTCTCTAGGGATACTGTATGCGTTCGTTGATTATTTAACACGATTGTTCTCACCGATTACAAATATGGTGAATCAGCTTGCTAACTTAGAACAATCGCGTGTTGCCTCAGAGCGTGTTTTTGAATTGTTAGAGGAAAAAGGAGAAGCAGTAGAAGAAGAGCGTATGCCTCGCTTACAAGGAAATGTGAAGTTTGATAATGTATCGTTTTCTTATAATGGGAAAGATGAAGTGTTAAAAAATATTTCTTTTGAAGCGAAACAAGGGGAGACCGTGGCACTTGTCGGTCATACTGGATCAGGAAAAAGTTCTATTATGAACGTACTCTTTCAGTTTTACGAGTTTGAAAAAGGAAAGCTTACGATTGATGGTCATGATGTAAAAGAGATGCCGAAACAAGCAACTCGTGAACATATGGGAATTGTACTGCAAGATCCGTTTTTATTTAGCGGAACAGTAGCATCTAATGTAAGTTTAGAAAATGAAAAAATTTCAAAAGAGCGCATCGTAAAAGCATTGCGTGATGTTGGTGCTGAAAGATTTGCGAACAATATAAATGAAGAAATTACGGAGAAAGGAAGTACTCTTTCAACCGGAGAACGTCAGCTTATATCGTTTGCTAGGGCGCTCGCTTTTGACCCAGCCATTTTAATTTTAGATGAAGCGACATCTAGTATCGATACAGAAACAGAGGCGATGATTCAACAAGCGCTAGAAGTTGTGAAAAAAGGAAGAACGACATTTATTATCGCTCACCGACTTTCAACAATTAAAAGCGCAGATCAAATTATTGTGCTTGATAGAGGAACCATTTTAGAAAAAGGGTCTCATGATGAGCTAATGAAAAAGCGCGGGCGTTATTATGATATGTACAAAACGCAAATGGAAGGGAACCAGAGCGCTTAATAGGTAAGGTGGAGAACTTGTGATTTTCACAAGTTCTTTTTTTAGTGAATCAGGGCAGTTAAATAAGAAGTATTATTTTACCTTTCGTACAATAAATGCTATATTAAAAAATGTTACTTATTTTTTGTATGTAGCATTATTTTTCCCTTTTGTTTGATTATGAAGAAAAAGGATAAACTAAATAAGAACATTTTCATTGAAAAATTGTTCAAGATTGCATACAATCAATATAGTTTTTAAATTCCTATCAGAATACTTGGAGGATTACTATCATGAAGAAATTATTTTCAGTGCTTGCAGTAACTACATTAGCGATCGGGATTGTAGCCGGCTGCGGTAAAGAAGAGAAAAAAGATACAGCTAGTCAAGACGCGTTACAAAAGATAAAACAAAGCGGTGAACTTGTAATTGGAACAGAAGGTACATACGCACCGTTCACATTCCATGATTCAAGCAATAAATTAACTGGATTTGACGTTGAACTATCAGAAGAAGTTGCAAAACGTTTAGGTGTAAAACCTGTATTTAAAGAAACACAATGGGATAGCTTACTTGCTGGTTTAGATGCAAAACGTTTCGATATGGTTGCAAACGAAGTTGGTATTCGTGAAGACCGTCAAAAGAAATATGATTTCTCTAAACCGTACGTTTCATCTTCAGCGGCATTAGTTATTGCAAAAGATAAAGATAAGCCTGCTACATTTGCTGATGTAAAAGGTTTAAAAGGAGCACAATCTTTAACGAGTAACTATGCAGATATTGCTAAGAAAAACGGTGCGGAAATTATTGGTGTAGAAGGATTTAGCCAAGCGGCAGAATTATTAGCTTCAGGACGCGTTGATTTTACAATTAATGATAAGTTATCAGTATTAAATTATTTAGAAACGAAAAAAGATGCAAAAATTAAAATTGTAGATACTGAAAAAGAAGCTTCAGAAAGTGGATTCTTATTCCGTAAAGGTAGCACTAAGCTTGTACAAGAAGTAGATAAAGCGTTAGAAGATATGAAAAAAGACGGTACGTATGACAAAATAACGAAAAAATGGTTCGGTGAAAATGTATCTAAGTAGTGCATTAGTTTCAGATCGATTGTCTACTTGGATAGATATTATGCAGACTTCCTTCATGCCTATGCTGAAGGAAGCTGTTTTTACAACAATTCCATTAACGCTTATTACATTTATTATCGGGATTATACTGGCAACGTTAACAGCGCTCGCACGTATTTCTGGTAGTCGTATTTTACAATGGATTGCTCGTATCTATGTATCTATCATTCGCGGAACGCCACTTCTTGTACAATTATTTATTATTTTCTATGGACTTCCAACTCTTAATATTGAAGTTGAGCCATATACAGCAGCAGTTGTTGGATTTTCATTAAATGTCGGTGCATATGCATCTGAAATTATTCGTGCTTCTATCCTTTCCATTCCGAAAGGGCAGTGGGAAGCAGCTTATACAATTGGGATGACATATCCACAAGCATTAAAACGTGTTATTTTACCACAAGCAACGCGCGTATCAATCCCGCCGCTTTCGAATACATTTATTAGCTTAGTGAAAGATACTTCGTTAGCATCGTTAATTTTAGTAACAGAAATGTTCCGAAAAGCGCAGGAAATTGCGGCGATGAACTACGAGTTTTTAATTGTTTATTTTGAAGCAGGTCTTATTTATTGGGTTATTTGTTTCTTATTATCAATCGTACAACAGATGTTAGAAAAGCGTTCAGAACGCTACACATTAAAATAATCCTTTTACAAAAGGAGTTTTTGTTTTTATGATTTCAATTCAGCACTTACAAAAAAGTTTCGGAGATAATACCGTACTAAAGCATATAGATTTAACAGTTGAGAAGGGCGAGGTTGTTGTTATTATTGGGCCGTCTGGATCTGGTAAAACGACATTCTTACGTTGTCTCAATGTATTAGAAACGCCAAACGCTGGTAATATTCGTATCGGTAATAAAGAGCTTAACTTCTCTCAAAAAGTAACGAAGAAAGATATTGTTAATCTTCGTACGCAAACAGGTATGGTATTCCAGCACCATAATTTATTCCCGCATTTAACAGCACTTCAAAATGTAATGGAAGGGCTCGTTACAGTGAAAAAGATGGGGAAAGAAGAAGCAAAGAAAAAAGCACACTATTTCCTTGAAAAAGTTGGTTTAGCAGATAAAGTGGATTTATATCCGTTCCAATTATCAGGCGGACAACAACAGCGCGTTGGAATTGCGCGTGCGCTTGCGATGGAGCCGGAAGTGTTACTATTTGATGAGCCGACATCAGCGCTTGATCCTGAACTCGTTCAAGAAGTTCTGAAAGTAATGAAAGAACTTGCTAAAGAAGGCATGACGATGGTAATTGTAACGCACGAAATGCGCTTTGCACATCAAATTGCAAACCGCGTTATTTTCATGGATGGCGGTGTCGTTGTCGAACAAGGTACACCAGAAGAAGTATTTACAAATCCAAAAGAAGAACGTACGAAGAAGTTTTTACAAATGTTGCAATAAATTAAGGAAGGTCTCAAGGCATATGCCTTGAGACCTTTTTGCCATATATATTTATTTGTGGAATCCGCCAAGGCTTTGCTCAGCCATTGCAACTAGACGTTTTGTGATTTCTCCACCAACTGAACCGTTAGCGCGAGCCGTAGAATCTGCTCCTAATTGTACACCAAATTCTTGAGCGATTTCGTACTTCATTTGATCGATTGCAGCTGTTGCACCTGGTACTACTAATTGATTTGAAGAATTTTGGTTTGCCATAGGAATATATCCTCCTTAGAGTTATAAAAGTTTTTTTGGTTGGACTAGCTGGAGTTGAACCAGATTATCGCCCCGATTGGCGCTAATCCATCGGTAATTAAGTTTGTACTCATAGTATGGATGTTACCTAGAAAGATATACAAAATAATAATTTGTAAATTTTGTCAAAAAAACTTATTGATTTCGTAAATTATGAAATAAGAGTAATCGTTGTATTTTTAAGAAAACAGGCCAAACTAAGGAGGATATTAAATATAATTTTCTCATTGTAGCCTGCTACTTGTAGGCTAATTATTAGCTTCTTATTTATGATTTATTGAAATAAAAATGAAATCGGTAGCAACTTTATAGTTCTATTTTTAAGTAGGGATGGAGTGGGCACTCCTATGTCTGGATAGGTTGCTCTCTTCACTCTAAAAAAGAGAGGCTTTAAACGATAAAGTATGGAGGAATCATGATGGGGATTTGCCCGCTTTGCAACGCATTAGAATCACAAACATATTCTTGTCAAAATTGCCAAAGTATACTCCAAGATTATGGGAAGTCTGTAGATTATATAGACGATTATAGTGCCTATATGGATCAAGAATTATTAAGTGCAGTAGATGGTTTAACGCATAATAATTCAAATGAATATTGCAATCATATTTTTTATTGCGGAGTATGTAATGTGGAAACTGAGGTTGTAGTAAAACTTGTGTAAATAGAAAACTTCCACCTTATTATCTAGGTGGAAGTTTTTGTTTTTGCATTTGTGAGTGAATCATAGGAGAAGGGATACATTCGGTGTTTGATGAAGTCCCGGATTTTATTTGGGACATTTTTTCTTTTGTATCACGTAAAGAATGTTCAGTTAAGTAGATGGCATATTCGTAAAATAACTGGCGTGTCAGTTCACTTTGTTCTTTTAATTTGGCATCTTGGAATACAGTTCGCCCAGGTTTAGAGTTGGCTTCAAATAACCACGGATTTTCCTTTGTGTCTAAACCGATATCGAAACCAATCTCACCGATGTTTCCAGTTACTTGCTCGTCGAGTGCATAACTTATTTGCAGAGCTGTTTGTTTTAATTTATTTTCAATTTGAACTTGCTTCGTTGAATCTGGAAAAAGCTCTTGTAGCAACTTTGTATCACCGCCGCTATTTACATGAGTTGTTAAACTGCCTTTGCCGGCGATTTTGGCGACGATTGCACTAACTATCCAATTACCGAAATGATTTTTATTTGTATGAATGCGGAAATCAACAGGTTGACCATCAAAGCGAAGTAACGAAATACCTTGCTGTACGATAAACTTTTTTAAATCATGTCCTTTTAATACGTGGTTTAGAAGAGTTTCTAATGATTGATACTTTCTTAGTTTATTTTCTTCATTTTCGCGATAACGACAGTAGTAGCAATTCTCTGTTTGAGAATAAAATATTTGATGAATATTTCTACCGAAGCTCCCGTGTATTGGTTTCATGTACACAGATTTATACGTGCCAAGAAACCGTTCTACTTGTTCAAAATGCTGAAATGCTTCTGTGTTTGGTAATAAGGGTCTAATTGATTCGTCTTTCATAAGAAGTTGATGAACTTCCCATTTGTTGAAAAAACCTGGGTTAAACCATGGAATGGAGTAGTCTTGTTCTAACTTTCTTTTTGCTCTGACAATTGGTTTATAATTTTCCGCTTGTCGATTCGGTAATCGATCGTAAATGACGTTTGGTAAAGGGACCTTTTTCTTTATCCATTGTTTCTCTCGAAAGAAATATCCTTCAATCGTTTCTTCTTCCCAGTTTATATGTTGAACGCCAAAGACGAATACGAACGGTCGTAATGAGAATGGTGGTGTTAACAACTCACTGAGAGCAATTGAACGATTTCCTAAAGGATTAGAAGAATCATCGTTAAAGCCAGTTGTGAAAATGCCGATTAATGGTCCGAAAATAATTGTTTGGTTTTGTGTGAATGCATGAATAGTAGTTGATTGAGGTAGTAAAAGTTTATCGGCAATATGTTTTCCAATAATAATTTCGCGAGTAAAGGAATAATGAATTTTTACTTCTTCACTTGCTATATGACGTATGCCGAAGGAGAGGGATGTAATAGGTGGCGTAATAGAAAAAACGTAAGGTAAAGTAATACTATTTGGATGTTCATCTGAAATGTTTAATGTATATATATGTTCTTTCAAAATAGGTTTACCTCCTTTCATTATGGTGTAAAGCGACTGAATTTAAGTGGTCCGTGAAATATCTTTTCAGCTAATGAATCACTATGACGAATGTATTGTTCGTAAGGAGGGATCGTGTTGACATACATAAGCCAGATTGCACCTTTTTGATCCATAATTGTGGAAAGTTCTAGTTCAAATAACGAAGAATAAGACTGATCTAGTGTTTGGAATACTTCATTTATAATGTCGTGTAAAGCGTCGTGTAATAGTTGCACACCTGTACTAGATAGTACGTATTTAATTTTTGAAAATGAATGTAATGAATCATCGTCCGTTGTTGAGGGTAAAAGCTGATTAGGAAATGAGCTTTTTTGTATAAATTGACCGATAACATTCCAAGTTTGTTCTTTGTTTTTTTGCAAAATGGTTCGAATGTGCAGTGGATATGTTAATTGATTTGGTGGTTGTAGCATAGTGTGCGCTATGTAACGTGATGAACGTATGTTAGATTTACACCAAGATATAAATTCGTCTGTGCGTTTGAGTGGAATAGAAGTATGGTATTTTTCATTTACTGTATCGATCTGAAACGTTTTATTTTTGTAAGCGACTCGATATAAGTTATCTTTAGAATGTATATTAGTGGGGCGTATAATAATATCTTTAGTTTTTAACAACAGTTTGAAAATGTTTTGTATCGTCGCAATTTCAAATTTTGGTATATAAGGAGACAGTTTTTTATTAGTGAGAAATAAATCATGTAGTTCACTTGAATTAATAAGTGTGTTATTTAAAAAGGTAGTGGAAGGACGATTGTGCAAAGAGTGAATAATTGATTTTACTTTTTCAAAGTCTGTTTCCTCTTGAAAAGAATAACGATCATATATATAAGAAGGAATAGGGAATGTTTGCTTTTTCCATTTTCCTGTATCTGTATCGTAAATAAGACCAGAAACAAGGTCTGTTTTAGGATCAATACAAAATGGCGTAAACTGGGCAACGACATTATGATAAAGCCGAGCGCGTTTAGCGATTTCGGTGTAATACGTTTGCTCATAATGAAGTTTAGAAGTTAAAAGGCCGAGAACCAACGAAATCACTCCTTTACTACTATTTGCATAATAGGCGAAGCTATATATTGCAAATACGTTTTTATACCATTATACTTTTGTCCGTATGATGATATGCTATAGTTTTGGAGAAGTGAAAGGTTGATTGTAATGAATATATGGTTAAATATGTTAACGACGACAGGACTCGGAGCAATTATTGGAGGATATACGAATCATTTAGCGATAAAAATGTTATTTCGTCCTCATCGTCCTATTTATATCGGAAAGTTTCAAGTTCCATTTACACCAGGGTTAATTCCGAAGCGGCGTGATGAACTTGCTGTTCAATTAGGAAAAATGGTTGTAGAACATTTGTTAACACCAGAAGGAATCGGAAAAAAGCTAACAAATGAAGAGTTTCAAAAAGGTTTAATTCACTGGGCGCAAGTGGAAGTGGATAAAGTAATTACGAATGAACAATCACTGCGATATATGTTAGAAAAATGGAATGTAGCACATGTAGAAGAAGAAGCGACTCGAAAAATCGAACATGTGATTACAGAAAAAATTCATGCATTTTTAGCAGAGTATTATACATATACATGGGAACAGGCTTTACCTCATTCTGTACATGAAAAGATAGAGAATGCGATTCCGAATGCCTCGGCGTTTATTTTAGAGCGAGGAATTAGCTTTTTTGAAAGTGAAGAAGGGAAAGCGCGTCTTTCAAAAATGATTGATGATTTCTTTGCTTCTCGTGGAACGCTACTTAACTTAGTTGGGATGTTTTTAGGAAATGTAAGTGTTGTGGATCGTGTGCAGCCAGAAGTTATTAAGTTTTTAGGGCAAGATGCTACAAAGCAGCTTTTAACTGACGTACTGCAAAAAGAGTGGGAAAAGTTAAAAGGAAGAGATGTAAAAGAATTAGAAGCATTTGTAGAGAAAGAAATGATTGTAAGCTCCGTGCTGTCAGCAGTTAAAGTAGAGGAAACAGTGAGTAAGTTTTTAAATCAATCTGTTCAGCAAGTATGTGAACCAGTTCGAGAAACAATTATTGAAAAAGTGGTTCCAAGTGTAGTAACGAAAGGCTTAAAGTGGGGAACAGAAAACGTAGAGAGTATACTAAACAATCTACACCTTGCGGAAATTGTCCAGCAAGAAGTGTCTACATTCTCAACAGAAAGATTAGAAGACTTAGTTCTGTCTATTACGAAAAACGAATTAAAAATGATTACGTATTTAGGAGCGTTATTAGGCGGAATGATCGGGCTCGTACAAGGATTGTTACTATTGTTTCTTAGATAATAAGGTGAGTACATAGAAATAAAAGTGAAATTTCTTCACATCTCTTGCATAGTTTGATATGGTAAGAAGAGGTGCGTATGTAAATGCACTGAAAAGGCAGTGCGTATGAAAAGCGCTAGCCTTCTAAAGGAGGAAAAATAAAATGACAAAGAACATTCATGATGTTGCATATGAATTACAAAAAGCAATCGCTGAAAACGATGACTTCAAAACTTTAAAAGAGAGCTACGCAGCAGTTCAAGCTGACACAGCTTCAAAGAACTTATTCGATGAGTTCCGTACAATGCAACTTAGCCTACAACAAAAAATGATGCAAGGCCAAGAAATCACTGAAGAAGACAACCAACAAGCACAAGAAGTTGTAGCTCGCATTCAACAAGATGCTAAAATTACAAAATTAATGGAAACTGAGCAACGCCTAAACGTTGTAATCGGTGACGTTAACAAAATTATCATGAAGCCACTTGAAGAATTATATAGCGCGCAACAACAAGCGTAATAGTGGAAGACGCTCCTAGGGGAGCGTCTTTTTTGTTTAGGGAATTTAATAGTTATATCACAAAAACTCTCTTTCAAAATAGCCATTTCTTATTGATTATTTTGAAAGGGATATGTAACACATCGGTTAATTTTTTTTATTGCTGTTAATTGAAATTTTAATATTTTTTTCGTTCAAAAACTTTTCAATCTCTTTTTGTTTCCTCCCATTTATTTTCTCAAGGCGTTTCGTAAAAGAAAAATTCGCCTTGAATAAGTTACCATCTTGGGCGAGTTTGTCTAACTCTTGATCTAGTTCTACTGAAAGTGCTGTAGACGATGAAATAAATTCATATATTTCTTTTGAAGGCTTTTTGTAATCATCAGGGATTGTATTGTTACTAATAAAATTATGGAAGTTTGCATCATTTTGCTTCGCTAACTCTATTAGTTTTTGTAATTTTTCTCGGTCAGATTCAGTGAAATTCTTATCAGAATTTGTTGAAGCGAGAGGAATTATATTTTCAGCTAACTCCCAACTATAATCTATATAATTTTTTATATTTTGTTTCATTTCGTCTTCACTAATAGTTTCATTTTTCTTTGAGGAACTAAATATATTTTCTGGAACTTTAATAGCAACATCTTTGATAGATTGTACATCATTTTTTTCCTTAGGCTGTACACTGTTTGAACAAGCTGATAGAAATAACATTGTAAGTAACATGAATGGGTATAAAATATAATTTTTCATCTTAATCTCCTTTTGCATTAGTGTCGTTGCAAAATAGCTACATTCCATTTCAAATACCTAACTAAAGCTACGTATAGATGTTTTATCATTTGATAACATATGACGGATATTAGTAAGCCGATGCAAAAGGCTATGAATACATTGTAAACATCGGAATAACTGATTTGATGAAACCCTTTAAAGAATCCTAACCCTATTAATAATATAGGTGAAATAATTAATAACGGTGTAGCAATTATAAGTGCTAGAAGAAGCGGTAATAGAAAGAGTAATACGAAAAAGGCGATAATGATAAATATAAAGTTTAAAAGACTTAAGCTCATAACAGAAAACAGTGCTGTCATAATGTTTTTTAGGCTGCGTTTCTTGTCAGCTTTACTGATTACATATGAAATATTAAGTTCTTTAGCGATAGTTTTAGGGTTTCCTAGTTTTTTAGAAATTTCCTCTTCAGATATTCCATCTTGTTTACCACTAATAAAATGAGTTTCGTACTCCGAGATAATATCCTCCTTTTCTAAATTAGGCATATTCTGTAGGGAAGAACTAAGTTGCTCTAAAAATTCACTTTTGTTCATAACAATCACTTTCCTTTATAAAATGATGAATTATGGCTGAAAATCCTATCTTTTTTCTAAACAGCACACACAATCTATATTTACTTTTTGAAAGGCGATATACTAATTGTAAATAACATTCCAAATAATGGTTATTCCATTATTTACAAATATATCACTTGCTATTATTCTTTGCAAGGTACTATAAATTTGTTAATAATGTGAATAGGTGGAAGTATTTTTGTACATTTTTAGAAGAGATATAAAAATGTTATTTTAAGATAAACAAAAGGTTGTAAGCGCATTCTTTAAATCTTGTCAAAATAATATCGAATTCATATTGTTGGAAAAATAATGCATTTGTAATATAATGATAAATGATACTTCACCACATTAATTAACTAGGTGAAATTAAAAATCTTTATTACACAAATTATGAAACAAAGGAATGATTAGTTTGAGTACAGGTGTAAAAGTAAACGACGTGAAGACAAAAACAAAAGGAGCAGATCTTGTTGTTGATTGTTTAATTAAACAAGGTGTTACACATGTTTTCGGTATTCCAGGAGCAAAGATTGACTCTGTATTTGATGTATTGCAAGAAAGAGGACCAGAGTTAATCGTTTGTCGTCATGAACAAAATGCAGCATTTATGGCAGCTGCTATTGGTAGATTAACAGGGAAACCGGGCGTATGTCTTGTAACTTCAGGACCAGGGACATCAAATTTAGCGACAGGTCTTGTTACTGCGAATGCGGAGAGTGATCCCGTTGTTGCTTTAGCTGGTGCAGTACCGCGTACGGATCGATTAAAACGTACGCATCAATCTATGGATAATGCTGCACTATTCGAACCAATCACAAAATATAGCGTAGAAGTAGAGCATCCTGATAATGTGCCAGAAGCACTTAGTAATGCATTTCGAAGTGCGACTTCCACAAATCCGGGAGCTACTTTAGTAAGTCTTCCGCAAGACGTTATGACTGCGGAAACAACTGTAGAGTCTATCGGTGCGCTTTCTAAGCCACAGCTTGGAATCGCTCCCACAAATGATATTACATATGTAGTAGAAAAAATAAAATCAGCGAAATTACCAGTTATTTTACTCGGTATGAGAGCGAGCACAAATGAAGTGACGAAAGCTGTTCGTAAATTAATTGCGGATACAGAACTTCCTGTCGTTGAAACATATCAAGCAGCTGGTGCGATTTCACGTGAGTTAGAAGATCATTTCTTCGGCCGCGTTGGATTATTCCGTAACCAACCAGGTGATATTTTACTAGAAGAAGCAGACCTTGTTATTTCTATCGGTTATGATCCAATCGAGTATGATCCAAAGTTCTGGAATAAACTTGGCGACAGAACGATTATTCATCTTGACGACCATCAAGCAGATATCGATCATGATTACCAACCAGAGCGTGAATTAATTGGTGATATTGCCTTAACGGTAAATAGCATCGCAGAAAAGTTACCGAAACTTGTGTTAAGTACGAAATCAGAAGCGGTATTAGAACGATTACGCGCAAAATTATCAGAACAAGCAGAAGTTCCAAATCGTCCTGCAGAAGGTGTTACGCATCCACTTCAAGTGATTCGTACACTTCGTTCTTTAATTAGTGACGATACAACTGTTACATGTGACATCGGTTCCCATTCTATTTGGATGGCGAGATGTTTCCGTTCTTATGAACCACGTAGATTATTATTTAGTAACGGCATGCAAACGTTAGGTGTTGCACTTCCTTGGGCAATCGCAGCGACTTTAGTAGAACCAGGTAAAAAAGTAGTTTCCGTATCAGGTGACGGTGGTTTCTTATTCTCAGCGATGGAGTTAGAAACGGCGGTACGTTTAAATTCTCCAATCGTCCATCTTGTTTGGAGAGACGGCACATATGATATGGTTGCATTCCAACAAATGATGAAATACGGCAGAACATCAGCTACAGAGTTTGGCGATGTTGATCTTGTTAAATATGCGGAAAGTTTCGGGGCGTTAGGTCTTCGTGTTAACACGCCTGATGAATTAGAAGGTGTATTAAAAGAAGCATTAGCAGCAGACGGTCCTGTCATTATTGATATTCCAATTGACTACCGTGATAACATTAAATTAAGCGAAAAATTATTACCAAACCAATTAAACTAATGGAGGCAGATTTGAGATGACTGTTGCGCAATTAATCGATATTGATGCAAAAAGAACGAAAACGAGTAATGAAGTATATCAAACATCTACAATGCTTGCGCTATTAGATGGTATATATGATGGTGTGATTAGCTTTGAGGAATTGAAAGAACGTGGTGATTTCGGCATCGGCACATTTGATCAATTAGATGGTGAAATGATTGCATTTGATAACGAATTTTATCATTTACGTTCAGACGGTTCAGCAGAAAAAGTAGAGCCAGAAGAAACAACACCGTTTGCGACTGTAACGTTTTTTGAAAAAGAAATGAGTTATACGGTAGAGCGTCCGATGAATCGTGAAGAAGTTGAAGCGTTATTACATGAATTAATGCCAAGTAAAAACTTATTTTACGCTATTCGAATGGACGGTACGTTCCGTGAAGTAAGAACGAGAACTGTTCCAAGACAAGAAAAACCGTATACACCACTCGTTGAAGTGACGAAATCGCAACCAATCTTTTCGTTTGAAAATACAGAAGGTACGCTTGCTGGATTTTGGACACCAGATTACGCACAAGGTATTGGGGTAGCTGGATTCCACTTACATTACATTGATGATGAAAGAAGCGGAGGCGGACATGTTTTCGACTATGTTGTAGAAAACTGCACGATCCAAATTTGTCAAAAAGCTCATATGCATTTAGCACTTCCAGAAACAGCAGATTTTATGGCGGCTGAATTATCAAGAGAAAACTTAGAGGATAATATTGCAACTGCGGAAGGTGCAGAGTAAAAGGGAAGCCGATTCGGCTTCTCTTTTATTTTGAGTTACTCCCGATATGCGGAACAATGCTCATCAGAAATAGAATAGTTCTCTTTACCAGTTAAGGCTGATACTTCTACTAATTGATGTCCAAGCCCATCCCATACTGTAACAGTATATAAGGATGACCATTTAATATTCCCACGAGCGAGTCGGAAAGAATAATAGTCGTTATCTGTTGTTACTAAAACTTTGTTATAAATAATATTTTTCGTTTTTTTATTTTGTAAAATAAGGACAAAGTCTAGTTTATCTTCTTCTTTCGGAATTTGTAGTATTCTTGCTACAAACATTCCATTTGGGTTTTTCTTCGTTTTATATACTTTTTCTGATTCTATTTTTAGTTCAGGTTTGCCTCTCATAATCTCTCCCTTTAACATATGCTTACTTCTTTGAAACAAACGGATGTCCCTCATAATAAAAACGCCACGGATAATGTACAGCTTCTTCTGCATAGTCGATATTAATACGAGGTCCTGCTGTTATTTTATATTGTGATGATATGTGTTCTTCTTTTGGAACTAATTCAATATGTAACGTATCACTTTGTAACGATACACCGCGTTCTTCTAAAGTAATTCCGAGGGCACGGCATAGTTTGCCAGGACCGTTCGTTAAATTTTTGTACTGCGCTTTTGTAATTTCGGTCTTATTGTAGCGCGCTAGTTTTATTTCTTCTATTCCATCTACCGGCTCAAGGGCTCGAATGAGAACACCTTGCGGGGTGCCCGCTGGTGCTGTAATAACGTTAAAGCAATGATACATACCGTAAATTAAATATACGTAAGCATGCCCTGGTGCACCAAACATAACTTCTGTGCGGTCCGTTCGTCTGCCTCCGTAACTATGTGCGGCCTTATCATCGGGGCCTTTATATGCTTCTACTTCTACAATGATTCCGCTTCGCTTTATTCCGTCTACAATATGAACAAGTTTTTGTCCGAGTAATTTTTTTGCGACTTCTAACGTATCGCCTTCATAAAAAGAAGGAGGTGCCTGCATTGTACTATCTCCTTTACTAAGTGTATATGTATATAGTAAACCAAATTTTCAGTAGTAATTCTAACTCGTTCTATTTATCGGGTGTATTTCATAAATTATGGATAGAGTACAACAGCGAAGAGGGGGAGTGCGACATGATTTATCGCTTACTAGCTCTTAATATAGATGGGACACTACTATACAACAATGGAAAAATTGCAAAAGGATTAAGAGAAACAATTGAATTTGTGAAAAGAAAAGATGTATACGTTACGTTATTTACGAGTCGTAATTTTCAATCCGCTCATAAAGTAGCAAAGGCGTTAAAATTAGATTCCATATTAGTGACACATGGTGGTGCTTTCGTTTCAGCAACGTTAGATAAGCCGTACGTTCAAAGAAGATTATCTGAAGAGAAGACTTTTAACATTGTGCAAGTGTTAGAGCACTTTGATTGTAACGTACGTATTTCTCATGAACGGTTTTCAATAGGAAATCGTGAGAGAAATACACCAAACTTAATTGCGCGCACTGTATTATCAAGCGCAGATCCGTTATTTTATCCAGTTCAATTTGTAGATTCGTTAGGTGACGCGCTTCGTGACCATCCGGTAGCGGCGCCAAAAATTGATGTTCTTTTCCAAACTAAAGGTGAAAAAGAACGCGGGCTAAATACATTAAGAAAAGCGTTCCAAGATGTAGAGTATGTTGAATGTGATTCAAAACGAATAGAAATTTTACCGCAAAATGTATCAAAATTACGTGGATTACAATTGCTTGGAGAGCATTTAAATATTTCGCTAAATGAAATGGTTGCGATTGGAGATAGTATGGAAGATTTAGAGGTTATTGAAAACGTGGGACTTGGGGTAGCGATGGGGAACTCGCCTGTAGAATTAAAGCAAGCAGCAGATTGGATTACACGTTCAAATAGCGAAAACGGTGTAGAGTATATGATTAAAGAGCATTTCCGTAAGCAATTCCCGCTTCCGTTTTTGAAGAATCATAAAAATACACCGAAACGATGACAGAAAAACGTAGCTTTTTGGCTACGTTTTTTTGTTTATCTTATTAAAAACAGTGAAAGCGTTTTAAAATATGAATTGTGTATGAAATCTATACAATTCACTTGAATCCTTTAGAAAACTAATGTAAAGTGGATGATGTTGCCAAAACAGTTACACCACATGAAATATTCTTCAGATTAATTTTATTGGGCTCCCATACGTAAAAGTATTTCCGCATGACAGTTTAGTTCACGTATTATTTCAAAAATGAATTGTAGCAATCTTATTAAGTAGTTGTAGTGTTTCTTTGTTTTATTTAAATGGATTATTTTAAGTTAATGTGAGTAAGGTTTGGTACATATGATATGTACTTCTTTTTGTGGTTTTAGGAAGTTTAAAAGGGGGAATGAATTTCTTGAGGAAATCATTTAATCAAAAAATTAAAAAGTTAAGTAGTAGTTTAATAGTTGTATTACTAATATGTATGAATTTTTTAATCCATTTACCATTTAAAGCAGAGGCAGCTACAACAGAATTAAAAGGTTTAGGTGATGTATCTTATTACAACGCCATCATTTTTGGAGATCATAGTGCAACGAGTGCGGATATTGAAGGTGCGATGGCTGTTCAGAAAAATATGAACGCATCAAGTTATACAGTCGTAGCGGCTGCAACTGGAGCAAATAACTTAGCTGGAGCAACTTGGGTAGATGAAGGATATCCATCATTATTACTAGGCGGTCAATTTACGAAAGCGGGAGCAGGACAAGTAATTATTCAAGATGGAACAGTGGCGATGACAAAAGACGGTGACCCAGATGGCGCAATGAAAACATCATATGACCGTATCTCTTATAAAGAGCAAGCGGAGATTGATGCTAAGTTTAAAGAATTTAGAAAAGGCGTTGATAGCGTAATTGAGGATGCGGGCCAATTACATACTGATAAACCAAAATCGGGTATGACCTTTGGAATCGGTGAAGATGTAAAGAATCCTAATATTTATGTCTCTTCAGGATTAGAAGGGCAAGAACCATTCAATGTAAAGGATGTTTATCTTCCAAATGTAAGTAACAAAGATTTTATTGTTATTCACTCAGATGCAGAAGAAGTTAATTTTGGTGGCGGTGCAATCCTGTATGATACGACAGATAAGGGCGGGTTCACATTAGTTAATACCTCTCAAGCATATGACCCTAATTCCTTCTTCACTGAGTTAGCTAGTAAAGTCATTTGGGTGTTCCCTAATGCTACAAAGATAACAACTAAAGGTTATGGTGTAGTAGGTAGTGTGTTTGCACCTAATGCAGTTGTAGAAACAAAAGGTGGTTCTATTAATGGACAAGCCTATGTTGGAGGATTACACCAAAGAGATGGTTTTGAGGTTCATAACTTTAAATTTAACTGGCCAAAGTGGAATAAGCCAGCAACTGAAAAAGGACATTTACAAATTAAAAAAGTTGATGAAAACGATGAAAACATTGTTTTAAAAGACGCAAAATTTGATGTTATAGACAAAGATAATAACGTTGTGGCTACTGTTACAACAAACGAAAAGGGTATTGCGGAAGTTAAAGATTTACCACTTGGTGACTATTTTGTAAAAGAAATAAATGCACCAGAAGGATATATAAAAGTTGATACACCAGTCAAAGTAACAATTGATAATACAAACGTAATTGAACTTGTTATGAAGAATACGAGAAAAGTAGAGAATGGCCAATTTAAATTATTGAAAAAAGATAGTGAATCTGGTCAACTTCTACCAGGTGCAAAATTTGATGTTATCGATAAAGATGGGAAAGTTGTGGAAACAATTGTTACAGATGATAAAGGTGAAGCCTTATCGAAACAACTTCCAGTTGGAAGCTATACATTAAAAGAAGTAGAAGCACCGAAAGGATATGAATTATCATCTAGTTCAGTTTCTGTTGATGTAGAGGCTAATAAAGTAGTGACTGTAGATGTGGTGAATAAAAAGATCCCCGAAAAAGTAACAGGTCAATTTGAAATCGTGAAAGTAGATGCGGAAGATAAAACGAAAGTATTATCAGATGCAGAATTCGAAGTGTATAAAGATGGTAAAAAAGTAGATACGTTACGAACAGATAAAACTGGTAAAGTAGTTTCACAGAAATTAGAACCAGGAAAGTATACATTAAAAGAAACGAAAGCACCACAAGGATATAAATTGTTAAAAGAAGAAATTGAAGTCGTTGTGGAAGCAAACAAAGTAGTAGAAGTACAAATAGAAAATGCGAAAGAACTAGGAAGCTTACAAGTAATCAAAAAGGATGCAGAGAGTGAAACAGTTCTAGCAGGTGCAGAATTTAAATTAAAGAACGAAGCTGGTCAAGTAGTTGGAGAAGCGAAAACAACGAATAAAGAAGGTGTTGTGAAATTCGAAAACTTAGTGCCAGGAAAGTACACGTTAGAGGAAACAAAAGCGCCAGAAGGTTATAAGGCGTTAGAAGTAACAGTAGAAGTAAACGTTGTAGCAAATGAAGTAGTAAAACAAGAAGTTATGAATGAAAAAGTGAAAGAAGAAATTACAGGTCAATTAGAAATTACAAAGGTAGACGCTAATAATACAAATAAAATATTAGCAGGCGCAGTGTTTGAAATTTGGAAAGACGGAACAAAAATCGACACATTAACAACAAACAAGAGCGGTAAAGCGACTTCTAAGAAGTTAGAACCAGGAGATTACACTTTAAAAGAAATCCAAGCGCCAGAAGGATATACTTTATCCGATAAGGAAATGAAATTTACGATTTCTAATGAAAAAATTGAAGTTGTAAAGCTTCAAATTACAAATGAAAAAGATACAGAAAAAGGTCCGGAAAAACCAGGTGAAGGAACAGAGAAGCCGGGTGAAGGAACAGAGAAGCCGGGTGAAGGAACAGAGAAGCCGGGTGAAGGAACAGAAAAGCCAGGTGAAGGAACAGAAAAGCCAGGTGAAGGAACAGAAAAGCCAGGTGAAGGAACAGAAAAACCAGGTGAAGGAACAGAAAAACCAGGTGAAGGAACAGAAAAGCCAGGTGAAGGAACAGAGAAGCCAGGTGAAGGAACAGAAAAGCCGGGTGAAGGAACAGAAAAACCAGGTGAGGGAGTAGAAAAACCTAATTTACCAGAAAAAGGACAAGGTTCTTCTAATAATCAACAACTTCCAGCTACAGGACACAATACGAATTACGTTCCATTCATCGGTTTTATGCTTCTGCTATTAGGAATACGTTTAAGATTCATGGCTAAAAATAGCTAAAAGATGTATAAAAGGCATCAGAGATATATAATCTCTGATGCCTTTTAAGTGAATACAGATAAAATGAAAATATCTATATGGAATGATAAATATGTTAAGCTTCAATTACGCTAAGCATTCTGTTTATAAATGCAGCTGCGTGTGCACGTTGTGATGGTCCTTTTGGTACGAATTGATTAAATTCATTACCTTTTACAATTCCGTATCCATACACTCTTTGTACTTCTTCTTTAGCGTAAATTAAGTTTTGGTCTACGAATGGTAGTTCAACTTGTTTTGCAAAAATACCAGCGTGTTTTAGAGAACGATCGATCATAATAACAGCTTCTTCGCGTGTAATTGTAGTATTTGGATCAAATGTATTATCACCACGTCCGCGGATTATACCTGCGCTTGCTGCACGATTAATACCGTCTCTTAACGATGGGTGTACTTGTTCTAAGTCTGTGAAATTAGCATTTCCACTTGGTAATTGTAAAGCACGAGTAATTAGTGTAGCAAATTCAGCACGCGTTACAAGACGTTCTGGGAAGTACTTGCCGTTCCCTTCTCCTTGCATAATGCCTCTAGCTGCTAATTGACGAATGTCTTGTTCATACCATCCACCTGTAATGTCATCAGTTACGGGATTTTTTTGATTTTCCTTATAGTATGTTTCAGTTCCTTTTAAGAAAGCATCCCATTGTCCGCGTTGAATCATAAACGCAGGGCAGTTTTTTCCTGACCAAAATTGGTGTTTTTGGACCTTATCTAGAGAAATATTTAAGTCGTTCATTAAATAAGCTGCCAATTTACGGGCATTTTCTACCGCTTTTTCATAGTTTCCATCTTGATTAACGGCAATTTCAATTCCGATAGATTCATAGTTTCCAGTTTTATTTCCAGCATGCCATCCAACTTCATTTACTGGAAGATGTTGGTAAATCTCTTTATCATCTACTGTGAAATGCCAAGATGCGGCGCGATCAGCTGTTCCGCGTGCTTGATTATCTAAGAATTTTGCATGATTTAGAGCATTGGCACCCTTCGCTGTATTAGCTGTTTCGTGAATCGTAATATATTTAGGTACCATCGGGTAGCCAGGGCGAATATCGTCATTTCCTTTTGGGACAATCATTTCTTTAAATGTAACGCCATAAATATTGTTTGTTTGTAGAGCTTCTGGCGATCTCAATAAACTATTTTTAGCAGTACGACTGTTTTTTAATAATGAAGCTTTTGTACCTTCAAATGTAGCAGAAGGTGCATAAATCCATTTTGCTGTTTCATTTATTTGGACTTTAAACCAATTTCCAGCTTGTTCAGTAGGAGTTATGACTTGTGGCTGTAGTTTCCCTTCTTCTTTAAATGATTGGAACGGAAGGGCATGTATGGAAGCTTCTTCTTTTACGATTAATTTTTGATTAGATAGTTTATGAATCTCTTGAACTTCTAAGCTATTATCATTGTTATCTATCCATCCAGCGCCAGTTGGCGTCGTTATGTAATAAGCATTTCCTTTTTTCTTTGTCGCCGTTACGACTTGTTCTGTAATCTCGATATTCGATTTGTTTTTTAAATCATTCGCGGTATATAATGAATGTTTTTTTGAAGTGTATAGTAGGAATTGGCTAGTAACCTCGATATCTTCTTCATGAGTACTATGCTCATTAACATGCTCTTTAATACTTTTAAAAACTTGATCTTCCGTATATACTTCAGCGGATTTTTCAGCACTCTCTGCAAATGAATAAGTAGGTGCAAGAACAGTTTGTAATGCAAGAGAGAGAGTTAAAATACTATAAAATTTCTTTTTCATATTTTTTTTAACACATTAGATTATGGAATCTAGTGTTAACATTCCTCCTTTTTATATTGTATTTTCACTATGTATCGATTTTAGTACTAATAAATTTTAACAAGAGAAAATGATGATGTCTATATACAGGAGCGATATTCATAAAAAGAATTATTTGAAAAAATGTAAGAGAAACAGGTAAAACCTTCTGTATTGACCTGTAAACGCCCTTCAAGTAAACTAAAGAGAGTTTGCAAATGAAAAGGTGATAATGTTGTTAATTTCAATTAAAACGTTACAAGATGATCGTTTTTTACGTCCGCTACAAAATATTGGCGGCTTATTTTTTGAAGATAGTACGATTGGATTTGAACAAGAGGAAGCAAATCTTATCGTTGATATACACATTGAGGATAATGTGAAAGCATCCGCTCGATTAACGGATGTTAGCACAGGAAATGTGTATGAAGAAACATTCTCGAAAGATTTATCTGCTTTCACAGATGAAAAAGAGCGTATGAAGCAAGTGAAGCATGTTGTTTCTTATGTATATCTTTCTGTTCTTCAGCAGTTAACTGGTATTGAACAAAGCTGGGGTATTTTAACGGGAGTACGTCCGACGAAACTTCTTCATAAAATGCTTCAAAATGGTATGTCAAAAGAAGAAGCGCATCAAGAGCTTCGTGAAAGTTATTTAATTCATGAAGAGAAAATTGAACTTCTTCAGCGCATTGTTGATTGCCAATTAGCAGTTGTTCCGGATTTATACCGTTTGAAAGAAGAAGTAAGTATTTATATCGGTATTCCGTTCTGCCCAACGAAATGTGCATATTGTACATTCCCGGCTTATGCGATTAATGGACGCCAAGGCTCTGTTGATTCGTTCTTGGGTGGTTTACATTATGAAGTTCGTGAAATTGGTAAGTTTTTAAAAGAAAAAGGTGTAAAAGTTACGACGATTTATTACGGCGGCGGTACACCTACAAGTATTACAGCAGAAGAGATGGATATGCTGTATGAAGAAATGTATGAAGCGTTCCCAGATGTGAAAAATGTGCGTGAAGTAACAGTTGAGGCAGGTCGCCCAGATACGATCACGCCAGCAAAGCTAGAAGTTTTAAATAAATGGAATATTGACCGTATTAGTATTAATCCGCAGTCATACCATCAAGAGACACTAAAAGCAATTGGACGTCATCATACTGTAGAAGAAACAATTGAGAAATACCATTTAGCTCGTGAAATGGGAATGAACAATATTAATATGGACTTAATTATTGGTCTTCCTGGTGAAGGGTTAGATATCTTCAAACATACGTTAGATGAAACAGAAAAGTTAATGCCAGAATCATTAACAGTTCATACGTTATCATTCAAACGTGCTTCTGAAATGACGCAAAACAAACGTAAATATAAAGTAGCAGGTCGCGAAGAAATTACAGCGATGATGCACGAAGCAGAAGAGTGGACGCAAAAGCATAATTACGTACCATATTACCTATATCGTCAAAAGAATATTTTAGGTAACTTAGAGAACGTTGGTTATGCAATGCCGACGCAAGAAAGTATTTACAACATTGTCATTATGGAAGAAGTACAATCAATTATCGGACTTGGTTGTGGTGCATCAAGTAAATTTGTTCATCCGAAGACAGGAGCAATTACGCACTTCGCAAATCCGAAAGATCCAAAATCATATAACGATGGCTTTGTGAAATATACAGAAGATAAACTGAAAATTTTAGAAGAGCTATTTGCATAAGAAGAAAGAGGTTGTTCCGAGTCGGAACAACCTCTTTTTTATCCTGCAGTAACGGGCGGTCCGATTATATCTTGTCAGTTTTTGTCGGTAAGTCGATATATTCGAAAAATCGCTGATATAATTCGAGTTGCGCTGATATATTTTGAAAATCGCCGATATATTTCAAGTTACGGTCGATATATCTGGAAAATCGCTGATATAATTTCATTTACCGTCTAGTGGTACCGTATGTAAAACTATGTCGATAATAATCAGAAAAATTAGTCAAATCATTAAAGGACAATGTCTACTTATGGACGAAATGATAGATTTATGAAAGAGAAAAGGGGGAAATTGTTGGCATGTACATGACGATAGGGAGAATTTTTGATTTATCAGTTGGTAAGTATCCGAATAAAGAGGCGTTAGTGGAACCTGAAAAGAATATTCGCTGGACGTATAAACAGTGGGATGAACAAATAAATAAAACAGCGCACGCTCTATTAGAAGACGGAGTAAGAAAGGGAGATACGGTATCTGTTTACTTATATAATTGCCGTGAATTTGTAAACGTTTACTTAGCCTGTGCGAAAATCGGAGCGATCTTTAACCCGATTAATTTCCGCTTAAAGGCGAAAGAAGTATCTTATATTCTTCAGGACGCATCCTCGAAAGTCGTTGTCTTTGAAAAAGCAGTTGAGTCAACTGTTGCTATAATTGAAAGAGATTTTCCAAATACATCTTTTTGGTCTATAGAAAACGATAAACCTTCCTATGCAAGTTCCTACCATGAAAAAGTGAATGCAGCATCTTCTGAGAAAGTAAATATCGAAATTGATGAAATGGATTATTGTTCAATGCTTTATACGAGCGGTACGACAGGTCATCCGAAAGGCGTATTACATCGTCATCGCGAAATGACTGAGCATAGTATGATTTGTACGTATTTCCTTAAATATAATAGAGATAGTGTAGGGCTTGTCGTTGCGCCTTTATATCACTGTGGTGAATTAAACGCTGGAATCATACCACGCATTCAAGTTGGCGGAAAGAATGTTATTTTGCATCATTTTGATACAGAAACAGTATTACATACGATTCAAGAAGAAAAGATTACGACGTTCTTTGCAGCGCCGACAATGTGGAATATGTTGTTGCAAAAAGATTTAGCTCAGTATGATTTAACTTCGATGAAGATTGGTATATACGGCGGAGCAGCAATGGCACCGGCGTTAGTAAAAGAATGTAAAGAACGTCTTTATATTGATCTTGTTCAAATATACGGAATGACAGAAATGGGGCCAGTTGTTGCGTTTCTCGTAGAGGAGGATCAAATTACGAAAGCTGGTTCAGCAGGCACGCCATGCTTTAGCCATGAAGTTCGTATTGTGAAACCGAACGAGGATGCACCGGCAGAACCAGAGGATGTATTACCTCCTTATGAAGTGGGAGAAATTATTTTGCGCGGCCCAACTATGATGGCTGGCTATCATAATCGTGAAGAAGCGAATAAAAAATCGATGTATAAAGGATGGTATCATTCGGGTGATCTAGGCTATTTTGATAAAGACGGTTATTTATTCGTTGCTGATCGCGTTGATGATATGGTAATTAGCGGTGGCGTAAATATTTATCCTCGTGAAATTGAAGATTTCCTTCATAGTCATCCTGGTATATTAGATGTGGCGGTACTTGGTGAGCCAGACGAATTATGGGGAGAGCGTGTTGTGGCAGTTATTGTGAAGAAAGATGAAACAATAACAGAAGCTGATTTAGAAACGTATTGCAAAGAAAGTGATGAACTAGCAGATTATAAACGTCCGCGTCATTATTTATTTGTAGATGAACTCCCTCGTAATGCGAGCGGAAAGTTGCAGAAATTTGTGCTGAGGGAGTCATTGAAAGGTGCGAAAAAATAAAAAATGAAGGATACCCCATATCTATGGGGTACCCTTCATTTTTCTATATTAAACAGAAGAAACAATATCTTTGTTAATTCTCATTTCTTCTTGTTGAAGGTTAATTAGCGCATTTGAAATAAGGTGGAAAAACAAAATGGATGTAATGTCCAAAAAGAAAAGACACCTTAAGGTGCCTCTCTCCGACTTGAACCATTTCATTTCATACGAATCTATCCGTATTACCATTACCCCTTTGTTATGAGTGTAAACACATACTATAAAGCAGAATCGTCTATATACACTAGATTGTTAGTTCACAAAAGACAAGAGATTTGAGATCAATATTGAAGTGACGCCACATCCCCTATAATAATTGATATGTTACGCCTTTTAAAAGAATCTGCTTTATAGAACGTGCCCACAAGTTATATTTTACTACATGTAATATTCATTTAGTGTATTTTTTGATGAATATGTATAATTACATAAACTGTATGAAAAAAAGAGAGTATACTCTGATGTTGTGTAATAAAGATAAAGCCCGCCTACGGAATAGGGGGCTTTTCTTACTTTTTATAAATATTTATTCCAATTATATTATCAGATGAGTCTAAACGAATATAAACGTCATCTGATAAAAGGTGTGCATTATATATTCTTTGTTTATATGTTGATATCTCGAAGCGTTTTCCATTTAATTCACATTCTAGAATAATCATATCGCCATGTTCTTTCCAATTTATTAATTTAGCAGTCGTATTCATATAAACCTCCTCTGAATCATTTTATGAAAATTAGTAGAGATAGTGTGAGAAAGGAGTTTATATAACAAAAAAAGACACCTTAAGTGTCTTCTTTGATTACTATAAAAGTCGTTGAATGAAATAGGTTTCTATTTTTATTTGCGTGAAAAGCCTTCTTCATCAAGGTATTCCGCAGCTTCTGGATAAGAGTTGAATGTACCGTCTAAGTTTACACCAGCGTACACGTTCCACATGTCATCCTCTGAAATAAGAGTAAGAATATGACCATCTTCGTTCTGCCATTCTTCTTCTTTCGCAGGTTCTACAGGTGCTACTACCTCTTCTTGTGATAGAAGGTCAATTGATTTCTCAATTACTGAACGTAACTCCTCTGCTGAAAACTCACGGATGTTAACCATGCCTTTATCATCTGTTTTATAACCTTTAATACCGCTTGCATATACAAATCCATTTCCATTTGGGTGTAAATGAAATACAACGTTCTTTTTATCTAAACGACTTTCTTCAAAGTGGAAGTTTACACGTTTTAATGATACGTTCTTTCTTTCTAGTTCTGGGAAAGATTCAATAATCGATAATTTTTCTTCAAAAGTTAGCATAGTGCCTCCAAGTATATAGTAAAAGATTTAATTTGTTCATTATAGCATAGTTGCAATTGTTTCCAAAGATAAGGGGAAAACTTTTCGTTGAATACGTTTACGTCACGAGAATGTAAAAAGTGAGCTAACGAATGTATCTTTTTAGGTGTACAATGGAACATGGACTTTATACAAAGGTGGTTTTTTTATGTTTCAAAAAATAGCAAAGGAATGTTTAGCAGGATTTACTGTTGCGATTGTTGCGTTACCACTTGCGATTGCATTTGGTATTGCCGCGACAGGAACGTCTGAGGGAGCGCTTGTTGGATTGTATGGTGCGATTTTTGCAGGTTTATTCGCAGCGTTATTTGGCGGGACACCTGGGCAAGTAACAGGGCCAACTGGACCAATTACCGTTATTGCAACAGGAGTTATTGCGACGCACGGGTTAGAGGCAAGTTTTATTGCCTTTATGATGGCAGGGTTATTTCAAATTTTATTCGGTGTATGTAAGCTCGGTTCTTACGTTCGATATATTCCGTATCCTGTCGTTTCAGGATTTATGAATGGTATTGCATTAATCATTATTTTAGGCGAAATAAAGCACGTACAAAATAGTTTTTTACTTGTTGTGTTAACGATTATTGTAATGATTGTTTCTGGCAAATGGATTAAGGCGATTCCGTCTAGTTTAGTAGCACTAGTCGGTGTGACAGCTTTGCTTCCTTTATTTTCTTCTCTACTCGAAGGACTTACAGTAAAGTTACCGATTATCGGAAATCTTTCACTAAATAAAGTAATTGAAAAGATTGGAACCATTCCAGAAGCGATACCTACGCTTCATATTCCATCTTTAAGTGGAACAGGAATAGCAGCACTTATTTTACCAGCGCTTAGTATTGCTTTATTAGGATCGATTGACTCGTTGTTAACATCGGTCGTAATGGATAATGTGACAGGTACACGTCATAAAAGTAATAAAGAGCTCGTTGGACAAGGTATCGGTAATATGATGAGCGGATTGTTTGGCGGATTAGCAGGTGCAGGTGCGACTGTAAGGTCTATCGTGAATATAAGAAGTGGCGGTAAAACGGCACTTTCGGCATGTATGCATAGTGTTATCTTATTTATTTTTATTATGGGTCTTGGTTCGGTCGTACAATATATTCCACTTGCTGTATTATCAGGTATTTTAATTTTAACTGGTATTGGAATGTTCGATTGGGGAAGCATGAAAAAGATGCATGTCGCTCCTAAAGGTGATGTCGTTGTTATGCTCGTAACGATGATTGTAACGGTGAAGTTCGATTTAATGATTGCTGTTGCCTTCGGTATTATTCTTTCGTTCATCATATATATGGTGAAATGTAAAGAGCGTAAAACTTCTATCGTAAAAGAAAAAGAAGAAACGTACACAATTCAAGGGCCGCTCTCTTTCCTATCAGTAGATCGTATTTTCTCTACTTTACAAGATGTGAAGTCACCGGTTGTTTTACGTATGAAAGATGTGCGTTATATGGATGTATCAGGAGCTATGGCATTATTAAATTTTGTTGAGCAATCAAATAAAGTAGGAGCAAGTGTAAAGCTTGAGCAAGTACATCCGAGTATTGAAAAAACAATCGCAGTAATGGCAAGCGATGAACAGAAAGAGCAATTGAAAATCTTAAGTGTTTAGATAGTAATTAGAATATCTCACAATTTTACATAAATTATAATGTAGAGTTGTGGGATGTTTTTATAATGTTTTTAGTAATATGTATCGCAGTGACAGAGAGGAAGGGCTCTTTTGGCGTAACAGAAACGCTTATAGTGTGTACATATATAATGGAAGGAATTAGAAAAATATTGTGAAGAGACAGGCTTAAATGGGTTCGCTTTTCTATTTTGAAAAAAAAACCAAGTATTCAACCTATAATAAATTTGTTATGATAACCAATGGGATAAAATGAATCCCTATCGCTTAAAACAATATGTTTGAGAGTATATGTATAAAAGAAAAGAGAAAAAATATGAATAAAACATTTGTAAAAGGAGCAGCAATTTTAACCATTACAACTTTTTTGTCAAAATTGCTTGGTAGTTTTTTTCAAATTCCATTACAAAATATTGCAGGAGATGAAGTGCTCGGTATTTTTCGCCTTGTTTTTCCTGTATATATGATTGCTCTTACATTATCGGTAGCCGGAGTTCCACTTGCAATTTCGAAACTAATTGCAGAGTTGAACGAAAAAAATAAGCAAAAGGAAATTGCGAAATTATTTAAATCAGCGTCAATTATTGGGATAGCATTTGGCGTTTTCGGCTGTTTAGTCATTGTATTATTTTCTATTGAAATTGCGAATATGCTCGGTGGACAAGAAACTAGAATGCCGTTGCTTATTACTTCATTAGCATTACTCATTGCGCCATACATGGCGGTGTATAGAGGGTATTTTCAAGGTTTCGGTGATATGAAACCAACAGGGGTATCACAGGTCATTGAGCAATTTGTACGTGTGTTTTTTATGTTAATAATTGCTTACATACTAGTATCATGGGATAAGAGTAATACTGTTATTACTAGTGGGGCGATGGTTGGCTCTTTTCTTGGAGTCATTAGTTCGCTTATATATTTGCGTATAAAATATAATAGAAGTCCATACTACAATAAAAGCAATTCCTATTCGCTCCGAGATTTAAGAGAAAACGGCAAAAAGATATTGCGGGTATCGATCCCAATCGCTATCGGAGCTTTATCAATGCCACTTTTAAATTTAGTAGACTCGCTTACAATACCGCATGTATTACAAGGATCATCAACAGAAATTCAAGAACAATTTGGAATATACAGTCGCGGTTTTGCATTCACACAAATAATTGTTATTTTTGCAAGTGCAATTGTATTTCCGTTAATACCACTCTTAACTTCCGCATTGGCCAAAAGAGATATAAATTTGGCGAAAATAACAATTCAAAATACAAATCGACTAGCGCATGTTTTGACAGCACCGTTAACAATATGGTTGATGGCATTAACCGTACCGTTAAATGTCGGATTGTTCACAGACGTAAAAGGCAGTAGTATGTTAACAGTTATGATTGGCAGTTCGTATTTTACTGCGGTTATGGTATTATCAATAGGTGTTTTACAGGGCATTAACCGTTCTGCACAAGCTGCATGGATTGTTATTGGTGCGAGTTGTGTGAAAGTCATGCTAAACATGATGTTCGTGCAGAAGTTTGGCATAGATGGAGCGGCGTATAGTACATTAATTACTTACGTATTGATTTGTATTGTAAATCATTTGTATATTCGAAGCTATATTGCCTATTCTATTCATTTAAAAAGCTTTTTCGGTGTGCTAGCAATAGCATGTATTTTGGGACTAGGATTGTATGAATTATGTAATGTGATAGATGTTACAACTTCAAGAATTATGACGTTATTATTCAGTGGTATAGCATTAAGTATTACAACCATTTTGTATGGTGTATGTGCTTTGAAATTAAAATGGATATCAATAAACAAAATACCATTTTTGAAAAGATAAATATAGAAATTTAATTTTTTATTATAATTCATATGAACTGATAAAGAGGAAACTATGTAGGGTATCAAGTGTTTAGGTAAGGAATGGGTACTAGTTTATGTTAGATGAAATAAACGGTTACCTAGTTTTGGAGGAGATTTAGGGTGCGTTTAGTCTTATCAGGATATTATGGTTTTTATAATGTTGGAGACGAGGCGATTCTACAATCAATTATTGAATCGTTAAGTAAAGAGAACCCGGATATAGAACTAGTAGTACTATCAAATGATTCTAAATATACAAAGGAAATGTATGGTGTAGAATCGGTAGATCGCTGGGATATAAAAGCTGTTTATCATGCGATAAAAAACAGTGATGGAGTTATTAGCGGTGGCGGGAGCCTTCTTCAAGATCAGACAAGTACGAAGAGTATTCTATATTATACGGGTATTATGGGACTCGCTCGATTATTAAAAAAGCCGTATTATATTTATTCACAAGGAATAGGTCCAATTACAAAAGGATATAATCGTCTATTAGTAAAATGGAACTTGTCAAAAGCTTCCTATGTATCAGTTCGAGATGAGGATTCGTTTTTATATTTAAAAGAACTTGGCATAAAAAACGATATTGAAATTGTTCCAGACCCTGTTTTAACATGGAAACGGACAAAACAATCGGATTGGTTGCAAAAGCATTCGATACATGGAAAAGTAATTGCGGTTAGTGTGCGTTATTGGAATGCAAAAGAAGATTATATAAAAAAATTAGCTGCGGCATTAAAAAAATTAAAGCAAGAAGGATACCAAATTCTATTTGTTCCAATGCATGAGCCATTTGATCAAAAAGCTTCACGTGAAGTAGTAGACTTAATGGGAGAAGAGACGTATATGCTTCCATATAAAATGGATATCGACGAGAAAATATTCATTTTATCACAATGTTCATTACTAATTGGTATGCGTCTTCATGCACTAGTTTTTTCTGCTGTAGCCAAAACTCCAATGGTCGGGATTTCATACGATCCGAAAATTGATTCGTTTTTAAGTCAAGTGAATCAGCCAGTTATAGGAAGTGTGGATGGCGAATGGAGTGCTGAGTATTTATATGAAATTGCGAAAAAGCAATTAATGCAACAAGGAACTGTGCAGCAAGAGTTACAATTGACAATAGATGAGCTTCGGTTGCAAGGCAAACAGGCAACAAAGAAACTCATTGATCATATGGAAAAAGGCACTTTATTAAAAAAGTAAAGTGTCTTTTGTTTTGTTTTGAATTTAATGAAAATTCTAATTAAAAAACGTTTTATTTTAATTCCTATTTATTATGCTAAAATGATTGTGATTATTATATAATCAAATTTGTGATAATAAATTCGTAGATTACGAGGAGGATAACCTTGAAGACTTTTTCAAAAGGTATAACAGCAGTGGCATTAACGGGATCATTACTTTTAACTCCTATTTCAAGTTATGCGGCAAATGATGATATTACAGGACATATGTTTGAGACGAATATGCGCTCACTTATTACTAAAGGAGTTTTAATGGGGTATGGAGACAATGTATATGCGCCTGATAAATTAGTAACAAGAGCAGAGTTTGCTACATTCATAGCAAGGGCTTTAAATTTACCGAAAGCTGATTCGAATTTCGAGGATGTGCCGAAGACTTACGGTTTATATGATGGTGTAAGTAGAGCATATGGAGCGAAAATTATTAATGGTCGTACGAACGAGACATTCTCACCAAATGATGTGATTACACGTGAAGAAATGTCGATAATGGTAAAGCGAGCGTTAGACTATAAAAATATTAAAGTAGCTGTAAGTCCGCTTACCTTTACTGATAAAGATAGTATTAACTATAAAGAGCATGTACAAGTTATGGTGGCTACTCAAATTATTAAAGGGTATCCAGAAGATAATACATTTAGACCACATTTATCAGCTACAAGAGGGATGGCTTCAGCTATGTTGGATCGCATGCTTCAGACGATTGAAAAAAACGGAAATAGCAATCCTGTAGAAACTAAGAAATATGTTGTGACAAATGTAAGAGAAAACGGAACAGAGCAAGAAGTAGAGCGCTATAATACGTATAAAGAAGCGGTTACGGCTGCTCAAAATAAAGGTATGAATGCGGTAAAATACGAGAACGAATTTTTATGGATTAAAGATGGTTTTGCAAGTGCGAAAAGAATAACTGGGCAAAACATCATTAATATTTATGATGAGAATTTGTCAACAGTATATACGTATATTCAGTATGGAACAGAATTGAAAGTGTTAGAAGTTGGCGAAGATCGTGTGAAAGTCCAACTTTCTGGTTTGACAGGTTATGTGAAGAAGAATGAAATCACTTTAATTCCTACAAATGAAATGAAACAGTCGTCTTATTATGTGAAATCAGATGGATATTTATACCATAAATATTATACATATAATACAAGTTCACCTGGATATACAGAATTTAGATATGGTGTGGCACCTTCTTTTATGAAGCAAGGACAGCAAATGTATAGTGTAGATGGAAAGACATTTGGAGACGAAACTTTCTATCAATATTTCAATTATTTATCATTACGTTCGAAAACAGATTATACAGCTGAACAACTAGATAGTTATGTGAAATCGATTAAGCCAGACTCTCCATTAATTGGTTTAGGAAAGAAATTTAAAGAAGTAGAAAGCAAGTATAATGTAAATGCACTATTCTTATATTCATTAGCAATTCATGAAAGTTATTATGGAACAAGCGCTCTTGCAAAAGACAAAAATAATTTATTTGGTTTAAAAGCAACAGACGATAGTCCGTATGGTAACGGAGAAGCATTCAATTCAAAAGAAGATTGTATTGAACATGCAGCAAAATTATACATGAATGAAGGATATTTAAATCCAGGACATTGGCGTTATACAGCAACATATACAGGTGATAAAGCTGCTGGTTTAAATGCGAAATATGCATCTGATGCGAACTGGGGTAAAAAAGTAGCGGGGCATATGAACCGTTTTGATTCTTATTTAGGTAAAAAAGAATACAACAAGTACAAACTTGCACGTGTGATGAATAACGTGGAAGTGAAAAAGAATCCTAGTATATCAAATGAGCGACTGTATCGTTTAAATACAAATGTAGTTGTCACAGTTACTGGTGAAGAGATAATAAACGGAAAAGCGTGGGTTAAAGTTATTTCAGATAATCCTACTGTAACAGAAGCGTATATTGCAAAAGAAAGCTTAGAATACGTAAAACATTAATTAAATAAAAAAGAAGGTGCTACTAATATTTCGTAGCACCTTCTTTTTATTCAATTTCAAAATCAACAATGATATAAGCGAGTATAACAACGAAGAAAATACTAACGGCTGGTGCTGTTAATACGTGGCCAGACATAAAGCCAATGCCAAGTGATAGAACGAGTGTGCTCGCTAATAGCATATACTTTACTTTCATGATTTTCTTAAAGTTTGTGATCATGCGGATAAATAATTTAATACCAAAGTATAGAAGAGGTATTAAGTAAATAAGGAAACCGACAATTCCAAAGGCGAAAAATAGGTCATGGAAGTCCATTTCAATTAATTTAATTTTATCTGTGTAGTTACCAGCGTAACCCATTCCGAATAGTTTTTGTGAAAGCGGTGCGTCTTTATAGTATTGTTTGTATGTTTTTAAGAATTTGTCGCGATCACTGTAAATTAAACTTTTTACTTCAGAATCTGTAAGTTCACCTTTTGCATGTTTTTTTGCATCTTCTGGATCTGCTTTAATTACTTTTCCTTCTTTTCGATCTTTCTCTTCTTGTACTGATTTTTTGTATTCGTATATTTGCATGTGAATGCCCATATTTTTTGCGATAGGAGTATGCGGTGTAAGAGCAATTAAACCTCCTAGTATAACTGCGACAACAACGGTATTTACAATATGTGTGAATCCTTTTCCTTCTTTTTTACGATTTATCATATATTCAATGAATGAGAAGAAAAGTGCTACGCCTAATGTAATAACAATTGCGCCATATCCGACTTTCGTTCCGACCATAATACTTGCATACATCGCAAGTATTGTTGGAATCCAGTAATATATTTTCGAGAAAGAAGTTGTTTTATGAATCGAATATAAGACAATGATTGGGAACATAATGGCGAAAAGAGAACTTAAATCATTTCCAGCGAAGAACCAACCTCTTGAACCGATTTTTGAGTGAGGATAGCTTGGGAAATCCGTTCCAGTTTGCATTGCGACAATCATTGTAATGCTTAAAATTAAAGTTGCATATAAGAAATATGTAATGATTTTATGGAATACATACTCTTTATTTTTTAGCTCTTTAAAGGCGATAATATATCCAAACAGTAGCACAATTGGATATACGCTCTTTAAGATGAATTTAACTTCTTCTCCAAATGAAACTGGAGATTTAACCATCATATTATTTACAAGACCGATTGCGAGTGCGATCCCGAGTAAGCACAAATAGAGGATGTACTTTTTCGCATCTTGTTGTTTGTGATGAAGAAGTAGGTACCCTAATGCAAGAAGCATAAAGGCGAAACGGACTACAACTCCAACTGTTGCGCTCATGTGTAGTATATAGATTGAAAAAGATGTTAATAAATCTAAAATTGGTTGAAACACAATGAATAGCAATAGGAAATGTGGGAAGTAGTTATCCGTTTGTTTCAACTTATTAACCATATGTTCCTCCAGTTCTTCATTCCTTTATTACAACACCCAAAAGATGGGTATAAAGCCTTTTTTACATAGTAAGGCGAATGAATTTCAATATTTGTTTTTTATCAAACTTAAGAATACACCATTTCATTGTAATGGTAAATAGATGAAAAGCATGGATAAACCGACTTTAATTTCTATATTTTTCAACGGAATTGTATGTTTTATACGGTAAATGTACAAATTGCGAGATTATTAGACAGAAAATTGAGAAAAAAGAAGGATTTTTTAGTGGTTTTCTATAATTATATAAGTATAATCTTTATGGAGAAAAGAGGGGTATATATAATGGAAATAACAAGTAAAACAGAATCTGTCGTTGTGAAATATGAAGGCCACGTTGCAACGGTTATGGTCAATCGCCCAGAGGTGTTAAATGCGTTGGATGAGCCGACCTTAAAAGAGTTATTACAAAAGTTGAAAGAAGTAGCGGAAAGTTCTGCGCATATCGTTGTGTTATGCGGGAACGGCCGTGGTTTTTCTGCGGGTGGGGATATTAAATCGATGCTTTCAAGTAATGATGAAAGTAAGTTTGATGGCATTATGAATACCATTTCTGAAGTTGTCGTGACATTATATACGATGCCAAAGCTTGTTATTAGTGCAATTCATGGACCGACTGCAGGTCTTGGGTTAAGTATTGCGTTAACAGCTGATTATGTAATGGCGGATATATCATCTGTTATTGCAATGAACTTTATTGGAATCGCTTTAATTCCAGATGGAGGCGGTCATTTCTTCCTTCAAAAGCGTGTCGGTGAAAATATGACGAAGCAAATTATTTGGGAAGGTAAGAAGTTATCAGCGACAGAAGCGCTTGATATCGGCTTAATTGATGAAGTAATCGGCGAAGATTTCCAAACGGCTGTGAAACAAAAAATTAATGAATGGTCACAAAAACCGATTAAAGCAATGATTCAAACGAAGCAAATTTTATGTGAAGTAAATCGCTCTAATTTAGAGCAAACATTGCAATTAGAAAAGCGTGGTCAATATGCAATGAGACAAACAGCGGATCATAAAGAAGGAATTGCTGCGTTTTTAGAGAAACGTTTACCAGCATTTAAAGGGGAATAAAGTGAAGTGAGGATTTTGTCCATTCCTCACTGATTATTAGCTCGTTAATTCGGGATAAAGGGGAGAAAGTGCTAACACATTTTAGTATAATTGTGTTAGCACTTTTTTTAAGGAGTAATACATGAAGAAAATGATCGGTGTTATTACTATTATTTTGCTTACATATTCTGCTTTGCATAGTACACCATCTTTGGCAGTTCGGACTGCGTTGTTTTTTGAGGGACATCCAAGTGTTGCATTTTCTGACGGGGTGACGAAAGAAAAAGATGTGAAAAAAGAAGCGATTTCAGATGAGTATCAAACTCTATATGGTAAGGACGAAGACTTAGAGCACTATTTCTTTCCACATGTAAGAGCACATGGATCAGGAATTGATATGTTAAGTGCGTGCGTGAAGAAAAAATGGTTTTTCTATAAAGCAGAGCTCGGATGTTATTAAATATAGGAGGATGAATGATGTCAGCATATAACAAGTTAGTAAGAGATCGTGTTCCAGAGAAGATTTTAATGTCTGGAAAAACGTATACAGCACAAAAATTAACAGGGCAAGCATACATACAGGCTTTAGCGAAAATTGGAACGGAAGAAATTCGTGAATTTGCTTCTATGAAAGAACGCGAACATGCGCTAGATTCTCTTGCGGATGCGCTAGAAGTTATCATTTCATTAGCACGTGCAGAAGGTGCATCGATTGAAGATGTAGAACGCCTTCGTAAGAAAAAAGAAGTAGAGCGCGGTGGATTTGAAAGAGGTATTTATTTATTAGACATTTCAGAAGAATAGTTTTATAGGAAAAGCATAGCGTTAATGAGTAACGCTATGCTTTTTTGTTGCAATGAAGCTAATAATGAAGAAGATAGCTGTTAATATCCAGCCGATTGTAATAGAAGTAGTAGTGTGAATGGCATAAGAGATTTGTAAACAAAATAATGATGCTAAAAACCAAATGAGTGCAATGTGTATATATTTTTTTGATATATTCATATTTTATAACTCCTTTTATATACTAAAAAGAATTTTACTACAATTTAGAAAATTAAGCTATATAAGTAGAGGTTTTCTGGTGAATTTTGTATACTGAATAGTAGAGAAAAAGAGGAGGAAACGACAATGGCACATCATGCGAAAGAAACGATGGAACTGATTAAGGAGCTTGTCTCTATTCCAAGTCCATCTGGAAATACAGCAAAAATTATTAATTTCATTGAAAACTATGTCAGTGAGTGGAACGTAGAAACGAAACGTAATAATAAGGGAGCTCTTATTTTAACGGTAAAAGGGAAAAATGATGCACAGCACCGCTTATTAACGGCACACGTTGATACGTTAGGTGCGATGGTAAAAGAAATTAAGCCTGACGGTCGCCTGAGTCTTTCTATGATTGGTGGATTTCGCTGGAACTCCGTAGAAGGGGAATATTGCGAAATTGAAACATCAAGTGGCAAGACGTATACAGGAACAATTTTAATGCATCAAACATCTGTACATGTATATAAAGATGCAGGTGAAGCAAAACGCGATGAGAAAAATATTGAAGTTCGTATTGATGAGCGCGTATTTTCAGCTGATGAAGTACGCGAATTAGGAATTGAAGTAGGAGACTTCGTTTCATTTGATCCGCGCGTTCAAATTACAGAGAGTGGATACATAAAATCACGTCATTTAGATGACAAAGTAAGTGTTGCAATTTTATTAAAATTAATTAAAAGATTACAAGATGAAAACATAACATTACCATATACGACGCATTTCTTAATTTCTAATAATGAAGAGATTGGATACGGTGGTAACTCTAACATTCCAGAAGAAACTGTTGAATACTTAGCAGTTGATATGGGAGCGTTAGGTGATGGACAAGCATCTGATGAATATACAGTATCTATTTGTGCAAAAGACTCTAGCGGCCCGTATCATTATGCACTGCGCAAACATTTAGTAGAGCTTGCGAAAACGAATCATATTGAATATAAAGTAGATATTTATCCGTACTACGGATCTGATGCATCAGCTGCGATTCGCGCGGGATTTGATGTGAAACATGCGTTAATTGGAGCGGGTATTGATTCTTCCCACGCATTTGAACGTACGCATGAAAGTTCTATTGCGCATACAGAAGCATTAGTGTATGCATATGTAATGTCTAATTTAATTGAAGAATAATTTCATAGATAATAGAGAGCTGATTAAAGATATTATTTTTAATCAGCTTTTTATTTGGCAAAGCGATTAGGAGACATGTCCTAATCGCTTTTTTATCCCGCTATTTGCCGGGCAGTAAGACCCCTACCTCAAAATTCAGCGAAAGCAAAAAAGTTAGATGGGGGCGGGCTGCCCGTAAAAGCCCGATTAGTGAGGGCTGATTAAAGTTTTTTATATACATTCATTATAAGTTATATATATGCGATTTTTGTTATACGGCCGGAAACGTATTTACTATAGATATATAATGTTATACACTATGAAAGGAATTAATTAATAGTTAATATTTTTTAGTTAGCTTGATTAAAAAAATGAATGAATATGAAGTTTTGAGAGGAGATTTATTTTTCATGAAGTACAAAGCAATAGCCGCAGGTTTATTAGCAGCAAATTTACTAGCACATCCAATTAGTAGTTTAGCAGAAACGAAGAAATTTCCTGATGTTTCAGATAGTGCGTGGTCAAAAGACGCAATTTATTATTTAGTAGAGAGAAATGTAATTAACGGTATGCCAGATGGTAACTTTATGCCATACGGAAATTTAACACGCGCTCAGGCAGCAAAGATTATCGCAACAGCAATTGGTGCTAAAATAGATCCAAATGCAAAGCCGTCTTATAATGATGCAAAAAATAGTTGGGCAGCTTCATTTATTGCAGCCATGGAAAAAGAGAATATTATTAAAGGGCGAGAACCAGGAGTATTTGATCCTGAAGGAAAAGTAACTCGTGCTGAAATGGCAGCTATGCTTGTAAGAGCATATAATCTGAAAAGCAAAGTAACAGGACCAGTTCCTACAAAATTTGCTGATTTAGAGAATCATTGGGGTAAAGAAGAAGTTAATATTTTAGTAGAATTAAAACTTTCTTTAGGTACAGAGGATGGCTGGAAACCGAATGATTCTATTACGCGTGAACAAGCAGCTCAACTTACTGCGCAAACAGATAAATTTAGCAAGAATAGTGATCGTCCAGTAGAAACAAAGAAAATGTACATAGATAGAAAATTCATTACATATCACGCACCATCATTAAGTTCTGGGATTAGTGCAAATCAGCATAATCCACAAATGGTTGAAATTAAAGAAGAACGAGATGGATGGATCAAAATTGCAACAAGTAAAGGTGATAAATGGACACCTTTAGTAGAGAAAACAGAAGTTATTAATGAAGGATTCACTACTTATGCAGAAGCTTCTTCTTCTTCAAAAATAATGGGAACACATAACGCACAACAAGTAACTGTTATTGAAGAGAACGGCAGCTGGATTCGTATCCGCATGGGCGCTGGTTTCCAATGGGTTAATAAAAATCAATTAAATCCAGTGAAGCAAGGTAACTTCTTAGAAGGAAAAGCGATTATCATTGATCCAGGTCATGGGGGAGCGGATTCAGGTAATCCAGGTTATTATGAGAAAGAAAGTGAAACTGTATTAGATGTATCACTACGATTACAGAAAATATTTGAGAAAAAGACACCATTTACTGTGTTATTCACTCGTACAGATGATACACGTCCAGGAACAAGTGCTTCTGATTCTTTAAAGAAACGTGTAGAATTTGCTCAAAAAAATAATGGGGATATTTTTGTAAGTATTCATGGTAATGGCACGGAAGAGAAAAATGGACAAGGTACAGAAACGTTCTACTATGAATCAGCGACAGCAAGAGGAACAAATCCTAACGTATCAGAAAGTCGTTTACTAGCAGAAAAAATTCAAGAGCGTCTTGTAGATGCACTGGGAACAAAAGATCGTGGTGTGAAAAAAGGCGATTTATATGTAATTAGAGAAAATACAATGCCAGCTGTATTAGCAGAATTAGCATTTGTAGATAATAAAAGTGATGCAGATAAAATAGCTACACCAGCGCAGAGACAAAGTGCAGCGGAAGCTATTTATCAAGGTATTTTAGATTACTATGAAGAAATGGGTAACAACGTGTCTTCTTTCCGTTAATAAATAATAAGAGATTGCCATTGGCAGTCTCTTTTATTTATTAACGTTTCTCTTTATTTCCGGCATATGATATCATTTAATTTTATATACAAAAGAAAAGTATTTGAGTAATTGTAATCATAACAATTTTAAACGATAGAGGATGATAATAGATTGAATAATCATAGTAAAACACCTGCCTGTATATATACGTATGCATTTCGTGAGGAGGAGCGTGCTTTATGTTACTTGGAAATGCGCTCGTTCTTTGGAATGGAGTCCCACGTTAATATTTTAAAAAGTGATGTCAAAATTGACCCGAGTAGAAGTGCGTTTATTAAAGAGCGAATTGAAGTTATGTATGAAGGGGACGACTTAGAAAGCATTTTAAAACAAGTGGAACAAATTGATTTGGCGGGAGCGACGTTCAAAGTCATCTTCGTTAAAATCAATGACCTTGTTGGAGAGAATAAAATTGAATATGGAGAAAGACGTCTTATTGAAAGAGACCTCGGCATGCATATTGAAGGAGAAGCGGATGTTCGTAATCCAGAGCGTGTATTCGGGATTGTTCCTCTTGGAGGACGCTGGTACTTCGGGCACTATGTAGAAAGCGAACCAGTTTGGTATCATCACATAAAAAAACCGCATAGTTATTCGACATCTCTTAGCACACGTGTTGCGAGATCAGTTGCAAATATCGCTGTACCAAATCCAGAGGGAGTACGAGCAATTGACCCGTGCTGCGGTATTGGAACAGTAGTAGTAGAAGCACTTTCTATGGGGATTAACATCGTTGGTAGAGATATAAATCCACTTGTAGTTCTTGGAACGAGAAAAAACATCGCACATTTCGGATTTGAAGGAACAGTAACAAAAGGGCCGATCGAGGAAATTACTGAGAACTACGACGTTGCCATTATCGATATGCCGTACGACTTATTTACGCATGCCACACCAGAAGATCAACTATCAATTCTCTCAAGTGCACGCCGCATCGCGAAAAAAGTAGTCGTTGTCACGATGGAAACAATGGACGACATGATCCATGAAGCAGGATTCGAAATTACAGATCGCTGTATTACAAGAAAAGGATCATTTACTAGACAGATTCTTGTTTGTGAATAAGAAAGAAAGGTCACCCGTTTGGGTGACCTTTTTTGTTTGTATTGATGTGTAATTGGTTGGTGGTTTAGGTAGATGAATTAGCGAAATTTGTCGGTAAGTCGATATTGCATGTCGAATCGCCGATAAATTTAAAAAATAGCCGATATATTGTGTTGAATCGCTGATATATTCCGAGAATCGCCGATATCGTTACATTAGAATGTTACTGTTCTTTTAATTTCTCTTGTTGTGCGATTAATAAATTGCGTAATATGTGTCCGCGGTAACTTTCTAGTTTTCGTCCTTCATGATAGCGTACGCCTAATTTTTTTAGTTCAGCTACGTACCAGCCCTTTGTTCCGTAATACATGGGATCACTTCCTTTTTGCTTTTGAACAGTATATGTTGGGGGTGGAAGTAACTTTCCAGTGAAAATAATAAGACTGGTTGTATCAAGGGGCTCCATAACATAGCCTCTGGACAGTGTATAAAAAAATAGACAGTAATGTATGCTTTTTTAAACAATGTATACAAATTTATATCCTATGCGTTGGCATGATATTTGCAATAAAAAGAGTATCAACATATAGGGGAGAGATAGAAATGAAGGTTAGTAAAGTGTACACAACAATTGATGCTCACGTAGCTGGGGAACCGCTTCGAATTATTACAGGTGGCGTGCCGGAAATAAAAGGAGACACGCAGCTAGAAAGACGTGCGTACTGCATGGAACATTTGGATCATCTTCGCGAAGTTCTTATGTATGAACCGAGAGGACATCACGGCATGTACGGTTGTATCATTACTCCGCCTGCGAGTGCTCACGCTGATTTTGGCGTATTATTTATGCACAACGAAGGATGGAGTACGATGTGTGGTCATGGCATTATTGCTGTTATTACAGTCGGAATTGAAACAGGCATGTTTGAAGTGACAGGTGAGAAACAACAGTTCATTATTGATAGCCCTGCTGGGGAAGTCATTGCGTATGCAACATATAACGGGAGCGAAGTAGAGTCCGTATCATTTGAAAATGTTCCTTCTTTTGTATATAAGAAAGACGTTCCTATTAAAATAGATGACTATGAATTTCAAGTAGATATCGCGTTTGGCGGAGCTTTTTATGCAGTAGTAGACTGTAAAGAATTTGGCTTGAAAGTCGATTTCAAAGACTTATCTGCTATTCAAAAGTGGGGCGGTAAAATTAAGCACTACATTGAGAGCAAAATGGAAGTGAAGCATCCACTTGAAGAAGGAGTAAAAGGGATATACGGCGTTATTTTCTCAGATGAACCGAAAGGAGAAGACGCAACTTTACGAAATGTAACAATCTTTGCTGATGGGCAAGTAGATCGTTCTCCTTGCGGTACAGGAACTTCCGCAAGAATCGCAACTCTTTTTGAAAAAGATGCTTTACAAAAGGGAGAAATTTTCGTCCATGAATGCATTACTGACGGGAAATTCGAGGGGGAAGTATTGTCGGTAACCGCAGTAGATACATATGAAGCTGTCGTTCCAAAAGTAACGGGGCATGCCTTTATTACAGGATTTCATCAGTTCGTTGTAGACCCGAGAGATGATTTGAACCGTGGATTTTTGTTAGGATAGAAGGAGGGGGTGGAAAGATATGTTAGTCATAAGCGCGAACGAACAAAGAAACTTAGTAAATATGAATGAAGTTATTGAATACGCGGCGCTTGCTTTAAAAGAATTTTCCGCAGAAAGAACGATTACACCAATAAGGGGCTCATTACCATTTGCGAACGAGCGAAATACGGCATTAATTATGCCTTCAGTAGCGGAAGGGCTTGAGGCACTTGGCTTAAAAGTAGTAACAGTAGTCCCCGAGAACAAAAAGGTAGGAAAGAAAACGATAAACGGGATTGTGATGCTATCAGACTTTCAAACGGGAGAACCGCTCGCACTTTTAGAAGGATCCTACTTAACGATGATTCGAACAGGCGCCTTATCAGGAGTAGCGACAAAATATTTAGCTCGTCATAACGCAAAAACTTTATGCATTATCGGCACGGGTGAACAAGCGAAAGGAATTGCTGAAGCAATATTTGCGGTTAGAGATATCGAAAAAGTCATCTTATACAATCGCACAGAAGAAAAGGCGTATGCATTTGCGGAATATATACAAGAGAGATTCAACAAACCTGCATATGTTCACACAAATGCAAATGAAGCAATAAGCGAAGCAGACATCATCGTCACAACTACGAACGCATCCACACCAGTCTTCTCAGAAAAACTACAAAAAGGCGTCCACATAAACGCCGTCGGCTCATTCAAACCGAACATGCAAGAACTACCATCCCATGCCATCGCGGGAGCAAACAAAGTAGTAGTCGAATCAAAAGAAGCAGCACTAGACGAAACAGGAGACCTTCAAGTTCCGATAAAAGAAGGTCTATTCAAAGCAAACGCCATTCACGCTGAACTTGGTCAAATTATAAGTGGAGAAAAAGCTGGACGCGAAAATAATGAAGAGATTACTATTTTCAAATCAGTTGGTTTGGCAGTAGTAGATATTATTGTTGCAAAGTATTTGTATGAGAAAGCGGTGGAGTGCGGGATTGGGAATAGGATTGAGTTTTGAGGGACTGCCTTTTGGTGGTCTTTTTTGTCAGGATGGGTGTGCTAGTATTTATAATTGAATCCTCTTAATATTATGTTGCAATGTATGAATTCTGTGCGGACATCAAATCATTCATTCAATTGGTATATGAAAAAAGTTGCCCCTCTAATTATTAGAGGGGCAACTTTTTACCATTCTCGCCATTCTTCTGTTATATCTTCTTCGGATTCTAGACCAGCTATTCTTGCTGCTGTATCGATAAATTCATAGAGATCTTCTCTTTCCATTGTTTCGATAAAATAGTCATGTTCGTCATTTAATTCATTTATGTTAAGAACAACCTCTTTAACAACATGCATTATTTCAACTTCAGTTGGATTTTTTCCCAATTGCTCTAAATTATTTATGTAAGTATCAAGAACTTTATTTGTTGCACTTATATTTTCTTCAGTGAAAAATTCCCCACCTTCATCATTCTCAATCCATTGGGTTGTTGGTTTGTTTTTTTTTCAGTTCATCAAATGTCATGATAACCTCCTAAATGTGTTTTTTGTCTTTAATCCCATTCTACATTTCCGAGTATATATAACAATCATTTTAGAGGGATTTTCTGTAAGCTGCTAGTTTTTTTACTCATTTTACGAGGTTACTTATTCGTGGTCTTCTTATTTTACGTAAAAGAAATTGATTATTCTTAATCATTAGACAAGATGCAACAATTTAAGATCTTGTTTTTTGCTATGATAAGTAAGGAATTTACATATCGTGTTATTGGGGGATAAAAGAGATGTTGAAAAAATTTACTACATGTATTTTAGGTGGCGCTTTAGTATTCAATTTATCTGGTTGCGGTAATACATCCGACAAAACTTCTTCAGAATCTAAAGAAACCAATTCTAAACAAGAAGAAAAGAAAGTGGAAACAACTGATGAGGCGAAAACGAAAGAGAATACAAAGCAGAAAAATACAGAACAAACAAAAGAGAAATCAAAAATAAAAGAAAAAGAGTATGCTGTAAACAAGGATTTTCATACACCTAAATTTGATGTAACTGTAAAAAGAGTTGTAGAAAGAGATAAGGTTGGTAAAGAAAGTATAGGATTCCAAAAGCCTGAAGATGGACATGTCTTTATTGTTGTAGAAGCAGAAGGGAAAAATATCACAAACGAACCGATGAAATTAGCCGTTTTACCATCAGTGGATTTAGTGGATGAAAATGATAATGCTTACCAAAGTGATGTGTTGGCAGCTAGTAGTTATGCGGTTGAAAAAGCCGAGACCTCTACTATTACTAAGGGATTAAAACCAGGGGAGGTAATGAGAGAAAGTAAAGTTTACGTGATTAATAAAGAAAAATTTGATACAGGAAAGTGGTATGTAGTTGTTAACCATGAGTATAAGGAACAAATTAAATAGTGTTTATTTATGAAGAGGAGATGGCTCCTCTTTTTTTTTTACAAGTTAACACAGAATTTCGTTATAATGTAGAAATTTAATGTTTTCGAAAAAAAGAATTGACTTCTATATTAGTTGTAACTAAAATAGTTACATAAAGATGTAATTAATTTAGTTACAACTAATATCTGCTAAAAATATGATTTATATATTTAATTAAGGATGGTGGTCCATACGTTGCCACCCGGTGTAGAAAGTTACTAACACATTCAAATCAATGCATATTCCAAGCTTTAGTATTTTCTGTTACGGGGCAATAAGGTGCAATGTTATCTTTTGTTAAAAACCTTGGTGGATCTTTCTTTGGAAATATTAGTTTTGGGGAAATATAGTAAGGTATCTAAAAAAGAACAAGGTATAAAAAGATGTACCTATATAAACCAAAAATTTAGTTGAGCTGGATAATAAAAAAAGGTAGGAGATTTAAATGGAGACGAAACAAGATAATCTTATTTACGTATGGGATGCATATTGTGGATGGTGCTATGGTTTTTCAGAAAGTATTAAAGGATTTTACAAAAACCACACTGAAGTACCATTAACGGTTTTATGTGGAGGGTTATTTTTAGATAATTTACCAATAAAAAACTTCTCATATATAGAAGAAGGAAATAAAAGAATTAATCAACTTACAGGTGCTGAATTTGGTCCTTCCTATCAAAAATTGGTGGAGGAAGGGACTTTTAAAATGAATTCGAACGATGCTGCAATTGGCTTTTCAGCTTTACGCTCATTAGCGCCAGACCGTTTATTAGAATTCACTTCGGCTATGCAAAAAGCGTTTTATTATGAGGGACAAAGTCTGAGTGATCCTGAAACATATCGCAAGATTGCAATCGAGCATGGTTTGGACCCTGAACAAGTATTAGAACGTTTAAACGCTCAAGAAACAATAATAGATGTCCAAAATGATTTCAATAAAGTTCGACAGCTTGGTGTTAATAGCTATCCTTCATTACTTTTACAAAAGGATAATCAAATTATTCCTATTGGTGGTGGCGTAATGACACCGGATAAAATTGAAGCGCGTTTTAAAAATTTATATTAAGAAAATTTAGGATACAGTAGCAAACATGTTATCTTAGGCCACCTGACATTCATCTCCGGAATATTCGCCAGTACTATTACACTTTCAGATAAATGGGAGTGGGAGATTTTATCGGAACAAGATAAAAATATGATAATTAGTTAATAACTTTAACAAAAGGAGAATAACATACTATGTTTAAAACAATCGATACAAATCAAAAAGATGTGAAATTAACGGTGTTTAGTTCGGACGAAAAAAGCTTTATGGTCACAGCAACATTAGTTGAGAAAGCAGGACATGCATTTTTAATAAACTCAAAATTTACGCAGTCTGATTCGAAAGAAATTGTAGAGTATTTGAAAAAAAACAACTTATCTTTAGATAAAATCTTTATTATTCATGGGGATCCAGACTACTACTTTGGATTAGAGAGCATTAAAGCCGTTTACCCAGAAGCTATAGCGTATGCAACAGAGTCTACTGTTGAACATATCGTTCATTCTGTCTTAGGGAAATTAAAAGTTTGGAAAGACGTCCTTGGAGAAAATGCACCAAGTAACGTGGTATTACCTCAAGTATTTAAAGAAAAAGCGATTGATTTTCAGGGGTTAACATTTGAACTAGTAGGCTTAGATCATTACAGGACTAGCCTATTTAATAAAGAACTAAAAGTATTAATTGGTGGTATCGATGTATTTAACGAAATACATGTATTCTTAGCGGATACTAGCTCAAAAGCGGATATGGAGGCATGGATTGAGAACTTGAAAGTATTACAAGCATTACATGCTGACATAATTGTGCCTAGCCATGGATCAATCGAAAAATCCCTAAATAATCAAGCACTTACTGCGACAATAGATTATCTAAGAACGGCGGTTCAAGCTTCTGAGGAAAGTGGAACTTCAAAAGATTTTGTGGCAAAACTTGAAGCAGCATATCCAGGCTATGCAAATAAAGGTGTATTAGAATTAAGTGCAAAAGTTGTAACAAAAGAAATGCCTTGGGGTTAATGATATGAATAAATATCAAAAACTATTACATGAAACGTATGTGTTAACTGGCGAAGGGAAATTGGATGCGTTCAAAACGTATTTAAGTGAAAATGTATCTTGGACAGAAGCTGCTGGGTTTCCATATGCAGGTACTTATATAGGTCCAGATGAAGTAGTGAAAAACGTACATGAACGTCTTGGCACGGAATGGGATGACTATAGCGCTAAAGATGAAATTTATGCTTTTAATAACAATACTGTTATCGTTTATGGAAAATATAGTGGAACATATAAAGCTACAGGGAAGTCATTTGTAGCAGATTTTTGTCATCTTTATAAGTTTGATGAGAACGATAAGGTTAAGAAGTTTATTCAAATTGTGGACAGTGCAACTGTTAATGAGGTATTAAGTTAGAGTTAATCGTTTCTAATATGCCTTGTATAGGGGGAGGTTAGGATAAATGAAATTCCTAACATTATCCCTGACATTACATTTTGGGGAAGGTTTCTCCTTCTTCAAGCTTTTTATAGAAGAAAACTTATTTAAGTAGAAGAGGTAGGTATATATGAAATTAGAGAAAAATTTAATCATAACAATTATTTCTGTATTTATTTTAGGAGTAGTTTCGACTTTGGTATATCAAGCTTCCACCGGTAATAACAAAGGGAACTCAATAAAGAGCGAAAATGTCGCTTCTGTATCAAAAGAAGTAAAAGAAAATGAAAAGAATAAAAAGATGATAGTTGATTTCTATAATGAAGTTTTTAACAAACATAATATCGATATTATCCCTAAATATGTTAGCGAAGATTATAAGCAACATAATCCTTTTGTTGCTGATGGACGAAAAGCCTTCATGGATTTCTTTAAGGAGGATTTTGTTAAAAATCCTAATTCCTCTGCAGAGATTAAACGTGTAGTAGCTGAAGGGGATACAGTTGCTCTTCATGTACATTCTCGTACTAATTCTCAAGATAAGGGAGTTGCTATAGTGGATATATTTCGTATCAAGGATGGAAAGATTGTCGAACACTGGGATGTAATTCAAGAGATTCCAAGTGAAGCAGCTAATGATAATACGATGTTTTAGATAGAAGATATATTTAATAATTGTTTAATTGATAGTGCTTTGTAGAATTTAGAAATTCAGATAATAAGTTATCAAATTTGGAAAACATTTAAAAATAGCATATTAAATGATGGCACAAATTAATACGAAATAGCTCTTTAATAAAAAATCCTACTCATTAAAAAATGAGTAGGATTTTTTATTAAAGAATAGTGCTAATTTTGTGGTTCGGCACCATCTAAATTTGGAAACCATGAAAGTATAGGTACTCTATATCCACGTAAAGTAAAATCGTAATTTTTTCCTTCTTTTATGTTTGCTTGCAGATTCACCGAATGAAACTTCATCATAAGAAGGCTATCCTCATTAGAAATAACTTTTTCGGTTCCATTTTTTTGCTCAACCTAGTACAATCTTACCAATTTAAAAAAGACCACCATTACTGAACTGAACCCAAAAAATTAGACAAATATATTAAGCAGCTACTAAGGATTGAACTCTGTATTGCACAGGGGACAATCCTTTTAGTTTTGTTTTAATTCTT
>NZ_SEIY01000011.1:0-182480 GCF_004634455.1 Bacillus sp. 007/AIA-02/001 | reverse complement strand
CTTTTGCATAAAGAGTACCAATCAGGTTTATTTACAACGAAAAATAAGATTTTTAGAGAATAGCTTAGAAAAAAATTGTGGAGGTTCAAACAAATGTGGTCACAATTGTTTAAACCTTTAAAGTAAAATGGAAGTTGGACAGTTGCTATACAGGCAGCAAATTTACAATATGTTTCGGCTGAGCCTTCGGGAAATATAATAGCAAATCGTAATGCAGTTAATGAATGGGAGAAATTCGAATTAATTCCGACTGGGGAATTATATACGTACGCTTTAAAAACTAAAAGTAATGGGAAGTATGTTTTGTTTGAGCCAAATGGTAGAGTAGTAGCAGATCGTACATCAATTGGGGCATGGGAAAAATTTATCTTATATAATGGTGGAGACAATAGGATATATGTATTACAAGCACTAAGTAATGGTAGATTTATATCAGCAAATGGTGGTAGAGAATTAACTGCTAATAGTTATGTAGCTGGAAGTTGGGAAAGATTTGTTATTGTATACTTCTAAACTTTGAAGTGTTATATATCTAAATAATAATGGCATGTTTAGTTTGTATAAACGCCTAATACAAGAAAGTATTAAGTATTTAATACAAGTGTATATTAACATGTAAAAGGGCTGCAAGTAATTAGCAGTCCTTTTTGCATGTTAAATAAGGACTTACTGAGGTTATAATGAAAAGAAAAAGAACCCTATAGGGTTCTTTTTCAAGGCATATTAACAGTAAGGAGAATCATGAAATGCTACTTCAAATCTTTATTAGGGGAAAGATTTTGAATAAGCTTAACATACATCTATTTTTACATAAATGTAAGATATAGTAAATTGATAATATTTATACTTACTATTGCTAATATTCAATTAAGATAGTTAATACTATTTATATAGTGTTAACTGGTGTATAGTACAGTATAGATTTAGAAATTTAATATTAGATTACATTTGTTAAAAAAGTTAATAGATATATTTTTTCAAATTCTAACTAACATTTAAACGGTTTTAATTGAAATTGGTTGTGTATTAACCTTTATAAGCCAATAAAAGTAAATAAAATAAACAAAGACCCTGTAATAAATACAGGGCCGGATACAGGGTTAAGGGAACGCATAGTTTCTTAATATCATAGTAGCATATATTCTTTGTATAGCTACATGAGGATTTTGACAGAATTAAGAACAAGACAGAAAATCTGTAGGAAAGCAAATATAGTGCTGGAAATGTGATTGGAAATTAAGTTATAAGTATATTGAAATGGATGAAAACTCTTGAGTACCATGATTAAATTGCCTTTAATTATGAGGTTTAGGTTAGAGGGATAATTGGATCTTACTGAACAGAAAAAATGTTTTTTAGATTAAAAGAAGAAAAGACACCTTTTGGGTGTCTTTTCTTTAGGTAAACAGTTCACATATTGCTGAATTAGATACGAAACTATAATTCGACTACGAAGTAAATCCTAACATAATCTGAACAGAAAAAATATGTAATATTACATTTTTAGTTTTTAATTATTTTATTCAATATAGAGAAGCAACGTAAATAAAAGGGCATGCAGTCGTATCTGCAGCCCTTTTTAGGAGGAATTCAAGACACCATTAGGACACGTATCGGTAAACAGGTTCAAAAATAGTATGTGTGAAAAGAAAAAGTCCTATACCAAAAGTAGACAGGATCTTATCTTTTTTACATTTTTAAAAATGAAATGCTGTCCTTTTGAAATCAGTACAGCACACATTTGGTTTGTAATGAAATTAGAAAAAGTATACATGAAAATGGCAGACAACTATTTTGTTGCCTGCCGGTGCCAGTGGATTGAATGAGTTAGTCAATTCAATAAATTGTGCTATCTCATTACCAGAAGAGTGAAGCCGCTAGTTCAAACGGCTTAGACATAGTTTGTCTAATAAAGAAAAAATTATGAGTAGAAATTTTGTTTGCTCTATATGAAAAGATAAATAGATATTCATCAGACAAGGATAATTTAGCATATCTTGAATAGGGTGTAGGAACGAATTAAAGAAAGGGATATTTGTTTAGGAAGGGACTGACTCAGGAGTGGGACTTTCGGACAGGGTTTGGGGAGCGGTGATTGCCTTTGGCATTGCGACTAATATCGTTGCTTGTATAATGGCGGTATACATTCAAAAATATGAGCTAATGATAAATCATCTTACAAATATTTTATTTTTAATAATTATCTCTTTAACGTTTATAAAGATGAAAATTAACAGATGGGTGGCTTTAGGATTTACATTAGTTGTAATAGAGAAAGGTATTAAAGCGGGCTATGACTTCTACACACATAATTATTATAGTGTCAGTTGGAGTTTAGCTATCATTGTCTATTGCATATACGAGATGGAAAAGTATCATATTGAAATAAACGAATAGGCGCAACAAAAAGGTGTTAGTAGGTGGAATTCTTTTTAAAATACTATAAAAAAGACACTACAAGAGTGTCTTTTTTTTGAAAATACTCTATAATTAACTTTGGGGAAGGTAATGTTAGAGTATTCGTTTAGCATTATCTTTATATTTGATAAACCATGAAATCGAAAGATTTTGTGGTTTATTTTATGAACAATAGATATTACAGTATTGGCAGTGAGTTATTAACCATTTTAAGCATTAGGGGAGAATGGATTAAAAGTCTAACATCGAATAACGGTTCCGGAATATAGTGTTGCGAAATGATCTCCCATATCCCAAACGGTACTTGCCTGTATATAGCCCTTAAAGCCTTCTGAAGAATAATAAATCTCTTTTGGTATACTTTCTTTAGTTTGGAAATGTGCTTTAGAGTACTTTACATAATGGTTTTTAACAACTTTTGCTTCTGGAACAATAGTGTTTTTTTGTTCCAATTTTGGCCTAGCACTAGAAGGTGGTATGAATTTTATATTGTCTTGGTAATTAGGATCTAAGGTGTCAGCTTGTACACTGTGTGACGAAACAAAGGTGCTTAGACTACTTCCCGCGATTAAAGTTGCAAATACTAACTTTGAGAATTTTGTTAATCTACTCATTCTATAATCTCCTTTTTATTATTTTGTAAGGTATCTCCTTACACCTCACAGTCTATATCCACTACAAAAGGGTGTACATACATATTGATAGACAAAATTCTACAAAATACCGCATGTTTTTGGGATTTATGTATAATAATCCAATGTCTAATAATCTATCAAAAGTAAAAAGGTAGGTCTTATATAAAAGAAAATGAATAATTTATGCAGGTAATGTATATGGAATTATTGTTTAAATATTCTAAAATGAGTTGATAAAGATGTTGGTAGTTTTTTTGGAAAACAAATAATTCCCTAGGTGAAATTTGGAAGGAAGATTCTCTGTTAGAGTTTTTATAAGGGAATTCATTTTCGTAGATTCAAAATGTAAAAATAACTAAAAGAGCAAGTGTTTCAATGGGTAAAAAGCTATGTTGAGTCTTTTTTCTCTGTCGGTGGTCGTCTAATCAATGAAATGACGGATGCTTATGATAGTTTGTGTCTAGCAACATTCGTGTATAAACGAATGAATTAAGAAAAGGGTGAAATATTGGATAACTCGAAATGGATGCCTTTAAGTAATGTTAATGATGATGAGGAAATTTGGGTAGGAGCAAGAGTTAGGGTGTACAATGTTGGTATGAATAGAGAAGATAAAGAAAATAATTTCTATGAATATATTATTTCTTATATCTACGACAACACTAACTACTTACAACTAACTAATTTAACAACAGGAAAAGCAGGTTATATTATTTGTGTCATTGAAAAAGAATTACCAAATAATTATGCTTTGGTCAGAACATTAAAGCAAAGAATAGGTTTAGAAAATACCTATTTTAGATTTGAATAATCAACAAATAAGGGAAGCACCAACTCTAAGGTGTCTTCCCTTATTTAATACTTTTTATCAATAATCAATATTAACAGAGCCTAAATAAAAAAGTGAGAAAAATGATAAACACTCTTCTCACTTTCATCAATTAGGGTGGCATATACATAAATATGCGTTTGGGTGGATTTTGGATGAAAAATCCACATGCATAGTATAACAAAAAAATTATGGCTTTTCGCATGTAATATTGCATATGAAAAATAGTAAAGTTTTAAATTTTAATATTAACAACTTATATATATGTGTTACAATGTAATTCTCTAATTTATTTTATTCTCCTATTTAGAATTTATAGTTTAGTGATTCAATAATACAAAAGTGGTTGTAATAAATAGATAAAACGATGAAATAATACAGTTAGAATGGTTAAAAGGCAGTTGAATATAAGTATTAAAAGAAATAAATTTACTTATTTATGTTTAGTGAATGTATTATGGTAAGAATTTCATCCGATTGGATTAGCGCTAAACTAGATTTTTATCCAAACAAATCCAATAATTATTTTTTAAATGAAGTATATGTTGCATCAAGTTTATTTGGAATAATTCGTAGTCTAATAATTGCTGAATCTAGAAAAATAACATATTCGAAAGGAGAGCAGATAAAACTCTGTCTGTGAAAATTAAATCTCTAAATTATAAAGTACGGATAATAGGATGTAATTGTGGTTTCATTTCGAATGGTACCATAAATGAATGTGGAAAAGTAAAGGAGAAAAATTTAAATAAACTATATAAGTAGTAAAAATGAAAAGGAGAAGTAGCTAGTGTTTAATATAAAAGAAAGATTGGGGCAAATAAAGCTTAAAACGAAGTTGTCTATGGCATTTATAGCAATATTAATTATACCAAGCCTTATCGTAGGAGTATCATCTTATAATAAAGCAAAAACAGATCTTAATGAAACAATTCTACAATCAGCAAAAGATAATATAAGTATTTTAGATAAGATTGTTGATGATGAATTAGAAAATAAGCATACAGATATCACTCATTTTGCAAAGGTACTCACACAAGGGGATTATAATCCTGAACAATCGCAAAATGTACAGAATAAATTTGATCAATATATACAGTTACATCCAGAGATAGAAACGATTTATACGGCATCCAGTAACAATCAATTTATTCATGCACCTGTTGGAAAAATACCAGAAGGGTTTAATCCGCTAGAAAGCAGTTGGTATAAGGATGCAGTAAAAGCAGATGGAGAGATTATTGTTTCATCTCCATATAAATCAAAGTCTACAGGAAATATGGTAATTGCAATTGCAAAGCAGAATGCAGATAAAAGTGGTGTCATTGGCGTAGATTTGAATATTAAAGATATCGTAAAAACATCCAAAATGATAAAAATTGGGAAGCAAGGATTTGTATCTATAGTTAGTCAAGATAAAACTATAGTTGTTCATCCATCACTAAAACCTGGAGAGAAATTAGATAAAACTTTAGTGGATGAATTGTACAAGACAGAAGATGGAGTAATTACTTATAGCCTCAATGGTGAAGATCGAAACATAAGCTTTAAGACAAATAAAAAAACAGGTTGGAAAATAGCTGGCGTAATGCCTACGAAAGAAATTGAAGAAGCTACCAATCCTATTTTTTATAAAACGCTCACTATAATAGGTGCTTCATTATTGTTAGGTGGAATTGTAATTCTATTCATACTCAAATCTATAATTACTCCACTAAGACAATTAGTCATTTCAGCTCAAAGAATTAGTCAAGGAGATTTAACCGAGAAAATAGATATTCGTTCAAAGGATGAACTTGGTCAATTAGGTGGTAGTTTCAATACAATGGCAGAGTCGTTACGTAATATTATTTCTCAAATTAACACATCTGCAGGACATGTAGCTGCGTCTTCTGAGGAACTAACTGCTAGTGTAGAGCAAGCAAGTGTTGCGACAGAACAAATTACAAAAGAGATGGAAGAAATCTCGAACAGTGCAGAGGTTCAAAATAATGAAGTTGAGTCTGGAGCTGAATTAATTGGTGAGGTAACACGAAATATTCAATACGTAGCTGAGAATGCTTCTGAAGTATCGGCTTCATCCATATACACTAAACAAAAAGCCAATGAAGGTGAACAATTAGTAGAACAAACTGTAACACAAATGCAGTCTATCCATCACTCTGTTTCTCAATCCGATAATGTCATAAAATTATTAGATAAGAAATCACAGCAAATTGGCAGTATATTAGAAGCGATTCAAAATATTGCGGAACAAACAAATTTATTAGCATTAAATGCAGCGATTGAAGCAGCTAGAGCTGGGGAACAGGGGAGAGGGTTTGCAATTGTTGCCGATGAAGTTAGAAAGTTGGCGGAGCAATCATCCGGATCTTCAATGGAAATTGGAAGTTTAATTAAAGAAATACAAGCAGACGTACATGAGACTGTAAAAGCTATGAATGAAGTAGGCGTAGAAGTACAGTCGGGAATTAAGGTTGCGAATGATACAAAACAAAGTTTTTATGAGATTTCAAAATCTGCAAATGATATTGTGTCAAAAGTGCATGATATGGTGGAACTATCTAATACAATGACTACTGATGCAATGAAAGTCGATACATCGATTGATCAAATAGCTATGGCTGTAAAAGAAAATTCTTCAAGTATGCAAACGATAGCTGGTTCATCTGAGGAACAACATGCTTCTATGGAAGAGATAAATTCTTCAGCAATACAATTAGCACAGATGGCGGAAGAACTTCAAGAGTTAATTGGTGGATTTAAGATTTAAGTTGAGATTCTAGGAGAGAATGCTAGAATCTTGTTACAGAGTGGAAATGAAAAATCTTATAACATAGTAAATAAGTATAATATGTACTCTCTATGCGTATTGAACAGGCAGATAAGCCATTTAAAAACCCTCCAAATGGAGGGTTTTTAAATACATTTACATTAAATTTGTGGTGGTGCACCACCATAATCGCCAACACTATATGAAGGAGCAGGATAATGCCCATGAGTAGCAAGCTGATCTGTTTTAGAAAACTGAAAAATTCCCACCGTTAATACCCCAATAAAAGCAATGCTTGATAATAATAAGCTAATTTTTTTCATTATTTTAACACTCCTTTTGCGATTGATTTTTGTCTTGCTTGATAACAAATATGGAAATAGTCACTTACTTTTTGGTGGTTCTCTAATTGTCTACATTTTGTGGCAAATAATTCGGCGTATTCGACAACATATTCCCATAATTCTTCTTCCTCAAAGTATAAGATTCCTTCTTGAATGATTTTTTCTAATTCTTCCAATGGAATATTTTCATTTAATTTTTTTAAAATAGAGAAGTGGTGTGTATATTCTTCGTTATGAATCTCTCTGCAAATCTGTAGTCCCTTATCAATGAGTTGGCTGGCCGTTGATTGTTCTCCTAACTTATAATGTTCCTTAGCTTGTAGGAAGATGGCCTTGAAGTGTGTAGGGATTTTCTCTGTTACTTCTGAAAGGTGACGAATAGCTAAAGTAGACATACTTTGATCAGAATACAGCCACCCCATAGTATTTTTTACGTATAACAAGGAATCTTCTTCCCTATTTTTTTGTAGTAAATCAATTGCACAATGTAGATATTCTTCTGCTTGTTCGTACTGTTTTAAATAGATGCAGCAACCACCTAGCAAACTATTACAAAAGGCTGTTTTTACTTCATAACCTTCGTACTTTGAAAAGATTGCTCTCGATTTATTTGCGTATTCGATAGAAGCGAGATTGTTATAGGTATGGTGATAGAAAGTAGCAATTCTATAGTAAAATTCGGCGTGTTCAATTTCATCTGGTATAGCTACCAATATTTTTTCTGCTAGTTTATAATGTTCCTCTGCCTCAGTATAATTTGATATAAAAGTGGAATGAATGGATTTGAAAAAATGATAATAGAATTGTAGAAATTGATCTGTAGGCATATCATAATCGCTAATAGTATCAAAACTATTTTGTTGAATACCAAGGCTATCTGTTAAGACCTTGTAACGAAATTCGAGTAGTGAATAGTATAGTAACAAATTTTGATCCTGATGCTCTTGATTCGGTTCAATGCTTAACTTACTAATTTTTTCATCAATTTTCTTTTTTAGATTAGTAGCTTTTATAACTTGCTGAGATAGCATAGATCGATACCAGTCGTTCAATAGAGAGGTTAATTGCTCATTTCCTTTTACTGAGACACTCATAATATACGCCCCCATTTTCTAAAAAAATCCTAATCCAATTTAATTATAAACATCATAACAAAATAGAAGAAAAAATGGAGTGATATTACAATATTTTTCAAGAAAATTCATAAAAAACAATCAATTTGTGTCGAATATACGTAGAATAAAACATCCAAAAATAATCAAAAGATGATATGAGTCTTTATACGTTCTATTAGGTGAACTAAGAAACTGTGTTTGAAGATTTATGAAATTTCTTTTTCTTAAAACGATCAATTATGTGTTAATTTTTAGATTATTTTATCGGATAAATATAGTATGTATCCCACCAAATGTATAAATCTTGCGTATGTAAATAAGAAGAGAATAAAGGAAATAAAAAAGAACTTGTAAGAATTCCTACAGGTTCTTTTTTAGATAATGTAAAAGGTGAAACAGACTATGTCATTATTTGTAATAGTAAAATTATCTTACGTATGGTTTTGTTTTATTTTATCATTTTAGCCAAGAAGACTCCCTCCATAAGGAACTCACAGCAAGTATGGGTAAGTGGGAGTAGTTCAAAGCATGCAATATTGTTTGATTTGGCTAATACATAGATTTCTCATCTCAGAACTGGTGTAAGAATTATAATGTTTATACCATTCTATTGTATTTTCTAAAGTCTGTTGTAGGGACCATTTTGGCTGCCAATTAAGATTGAATTTTGCTTTGCTAATGTCAAGGTTTAGTAAATTTGCTTCATGAAAATTTATTGGACCTATATTTTCTGCTGTCCAATCCCCGCAGCCCCAAATATCTAGTAAACTGGTCACTAATTTTTCTACTGAAACAATATTGCTTAGGGATGGCCCGAAGTTCCATGCTCCTGAAAAAAGGATACCATTATTTATAATTTTTTCTGTAAGGAGTAAATACCCGCTTAAAGGTTCTAGTACATGTTGCCAGGGTCTAATAGCAGTAGGATTTCTAATAATAATCTTTTTGTTTGATTCTAATGCTCGTATACAATCGGGAATAATTCTATCTATTGACCAATCACCACCACCAATTACATTACCAGCTCGAACACTTGCAATTATTTTCTTGTGTTGAGAAAATTTTTCTTCTGAAAAGTAAGAATTACGATAGGAAGAAATTAAAAGTTCGCAGCATCCTTTGCTTGAGCTATATATGTCATGGCCGCCCATAGGGTCAATTTCACGATAACCCCAAGGCCATTCTTTATTTTCATAGCACTTGTCACTTGTCACCATAATTCCTATTTTAGCTGATTCATGTAATCGAATTGCCTCTAGTACATTCATAGTTCCTACAACGTTTACCTCGTATGTTTCTCTAGGATATTCATATGAATACTTAACTAGAGGTTGGGCAGCTAAATGGAATACAATTTCAGGTTTATAATCTGTAAAAACCTTATTTAATTTATTAAAATCTCTAATGTCTCCACGAATATCAATTATATTATTTTGAAGGTTAGTAATGTTAAAGTTATCATTTTTATTTTTAGGATCTAATGAATATCCGATTACAGCAGCACCTAATTCATTCAACCATAGGGATAACCAAGAACCTTTAAAACCAGTATGTCCAGTAATTAAAATTCTTTTTCCATAAAAAGCATTATTAAAGTTTTGGTTTAACAATTAGTCCACCTCCTTTAGTACCCTATTTTTAGGGAGTTAGGTATAAATGTTTATTATTTTTATACCAATTAACAGTTTTTATAATTCCTTCTTCAATATTAATTCTAGGTTCCCAGGAAAGAGAGTTTTTTATTTTTTGCACATCCGCTTCAGGAACCCATCTTTCATTTGTTCTAGAGGAAATTGCACCGTAATTTGGTCTGGAATTGGTTTTCAAATGTTTGAATAATAATTCTACATAATGTTTCAAGGGGTGAATAGTGCCGCTCCCAATATTAAAGATTTCATTTTGTACAGTAGTATTTTCTACTGCTAGGATACAGGCATCTATTACATTTTCTATATAACAATAATCTCTTAATTGATTACATAAAGTTAAATTTACATCTTTGTTTTGTAATACTCGCAAGATTATATAGCTAAAAATTTTATGCGGCTCTTCGCCTTCTCCGAATATGCCAAAAGGTCTTAATGTTATAAGATTAATATTGTTTTCGCTAGCAATTTGATGGGCCAGTATAGTAGCAGCAGCTTTGGTACTTCCATAGATGTCCACAGGAGTTAGTAACATATTTTCATGAATAGGTTCCATCTTGTTACCGTATTCAGAACTACTCCCAAAATTGATGATTTTTTTACAATTCACCAATTTTGCTGCTTGAATAATGTTACAAGTCCCTATAACATTTGTTTCTATAGCATGGATGTAATCTGTATGGGCAGAATTTACACCATAGGCTGCCAGGTGAAAGATATAATCGGGATTAATTTTCTTTATTGCATCTTGTACTTGTTTTTTATCTCGTATATCTATTTCATAGGTTTCAATATATTTTAGAATATCCTTTAGTCTCCAAGAGTTTGATGGTGTTCTTATGAAAAGAACAATTTTTGCTTGTAAATTTAAAAGTCTTCGTGCCAAGTGAGAACCAATAAAACCGTATCCACCAGTAATAAGGAAAGTTTTATTTTTAAATGAAGCAATCATAGTGATAATCTATCCTTTATTAAGATGTATTTTTAGTTGCTGAAATAAATAGATTTATTTTTAAATAAGGAAAGTATCAGTCTTAATTGTGATGAGGGGAGGGGTATTTAAAATAATTTTTTATTGTTGTTGTATCAATTTGGTCAGCAAATAAAGAGGAGGGAGATTTTTGAAAAGTATTATGAAGGGTATGACATGTCTTGTTCAATTGTTCAATATAAGGAATGTATATATAATCTAAAACTGCTGGAGGTAATTCTAAAGTTTCTTGTTTCCATAAATCGAACTCATTTGGATTAATAATTTGCATACTTCCAAAATGAAAAGCTATTAATTCATCTTGATCAATAAAAACTTTATTATCTGTTTTGGATATAGAACTGCTATTTAAAATGACATTCCAAGGTGCTGCATCAATACCTTTATGAGTCATGATTTTTATATTAGAAAAGATGTTAGGAATGTGATTTAAATATTTTTGGTCACCCCATCTATTCATTTCAACATCATATTGATTATTGCAATATTCTAGGCATTTATCTTTCCACCATGTTAAAATTTCTTTACTATTTTGATCATTTTTGAAGCCTACTAAACCAGCTTGGTATATACCGTGTATGCTTTCAATTTCAGTAGAGCTTCTTTGAGGGCAAAGGAATACAGAGTACTTCCACCATTCATCAAGAATGATATTAGGTGCTGTAAAGAAATACATATCAGCATCACAATATATAATGTGATCAACTTCCGGATAAAGACTAAGGACATGTAGACATAGGGGCGCTTTTAATGTCCAACAATATTCTTGTAAACTTCTATCATTTTTTATACTGAGGAGTTCATGATTTTCAATATCCTTTACCGGAATTAGTATGGCATGCTTTAATTTTAATTTCTCTAATATTTGATACGTTAGATCATCCATACAACAAATCCATACAGTAAATTTAGCGTTGAAATTTTCTAAGGAATAATAAGAAGTCAATCCTTGGATTAATCGTTCTTTACTTATAATCATGGAAAAGTTCATAAAATGATTGGATTGATTCATTTTTCTTCTTAATTGTGAATCTTTATATAAAGTTTGAGCTTTATTTATATCTTTTTTACTTAAAAATTGTTTAGTATCTTTATTGAATTTATCCTTTAATTGCTTTAAAACAAATTGAATTCTCTCTAAATACGGAGTGTAAATATGGTTTAATATATTATTGGGTATTGAAATTTCTCCCAAAGACCAAAGATCAAAATCATTTTCAGTAAAGATAGTAATACATGCAAAATGGTAAACAACTAGTTTGTCGTTTTCAATAAATATATCGTTTTTAGTCTTGTCAATTTTATAATCGTTATTATATATACAGTTCCAAGGCGCAGCATTTATACCTAAGTTATTTGAAATTTTTACTTTTGGAAAATATATAGGGATATAATCTAAATACTTTTGGTCTCCAAATTTCCCCTCCTCAGCCTCGGCACTGCACCAATCTATACATTTATTTTTCCACCATCTTACACTTTTTAGTCCATAGAGATCATTCTTAAATCCAATTAGACCAGCCTGATATTTTCCATACATTTTTTCTACCCAATCACGATCTCTTTGGGGGGTTAGGAAAATAGAATGGTCACCCCATTCCTCAAAAATAATATTAGGGTCAGAAAAAAAGCATAAATCACCATCACAATATAGAATAGATGGTAAATCATAATTGATCAATAAATATTCTATCAAGACAGATTTTAAAGTCCAACAATATTCATTTACTTTTCTTTTTCTCTTAATTGCTTTTAGTTCACGATCTTCCAATTCTTCAACTTGTAAAAGGTTTACATTAATTAAACTCATTTCTTTTAATAGTGAATATGCAAAAGGATCTATACAACAAATCCACAATGTGAATTTTTCTGAGTACTGCATTAATGATTGCTGTAAAGCAATAATTTTCAAGACATACTCACTACCTACAATGACGCAGAAATGATTATTTAGATCATGTTGTTGATTATAGAATTGGGGATCAATTCTTTTTTGAGTATTTTTTTTGGAGAGATTTGAAGCTTTAATTCCTGTTGAAAGTGGGTTAACTATTTTCTCATTAGAGGGGATATACAATCGAGGTAAACTTATTTTTTTATCATTAGAGTTCAATGCTTATTCAGTCCTCTCCACTAAAATTTATTTGGATTCCAACTTTCATTTACAGTTTTTAAATCTTTAGGTGTATCGACACTAGCCCAAAAGTCATTGTGTTCATAGACTGCGAGCTCATTGTCTTTTATTAAATTTCGAAGAGGATCTTCTTCTAGAACACAATCATCATTACTACTTAAATAATCGAATATTTCTTTGTTAAATACAAAAAAACCGCCATTAATTACTTCATCAAGTAATGGTTTTTCTTTAAAATCAATAGCAATTCCATCTTCGACCGCCAATAGGCCGTATTGACTATTTTTTTTAATTCCAGTTAATGTAGCAATTTTTCCTTTTTCTTTATGGAATGCTATTAGTTGATCAATATCTATATTGGCTAATCCGTCACCATAAGTTAATAAAAAGGTTTCACCTTGTACAAAGGATTCAAGTTTTTTTAGTCTTGCCCCGGTCATTGTATCAATTCCTGTATCTATAAAGTGTATATTCCAATTTTCTAATTTCTGAAGTAGCGTATATTGACTGGTTTTAAAATTCAAACTAAAGTCATTCTCTTTCCAGCTAAAGTCCATAAAATATTCCTTAATTTTCTCACCTTTATATCCTAAGGGCAAAATGAAATCAGAATGTCCATATTTTCTATACCAATTCATTATATGCAAGAGGAGAGGCTTTCCTTGAACTCGAACTAATGGTTTGGGAATGTCCTCTAAAATTCCTTGCATCCGAAGCCCTTTTCCGCCACACAAAATTATGACTTTCATAGATTTATTTCCTTCCTCTCAATATATTTTACTAATTTAAACTATGTAGTTTGTTTGGTAAATGTATACACGGTTGTACCATAATGACAATCAACTAAAAAAAATATGTTAGATTTATAATTCAGATGTTGATTAAACGTGGAGAATACACATTGTAGTTTATCATTAATTATATGTAAATTAGGTTCTTTTAAAATCTATGCTTTAGTTTATTTAATATTAATGAAAGAAATTGCTTGTTCTTAAGATAAAAGAAGGGGAAGGAAATCAAGGGAATTGAAGAAGCTTATAATGAAATATCCAAGAAGACAAAATATAAGATAAAGTATGGAAGTAAGTAGTCGTGAATGCACTACATAAGCAGAATATGCTGATCGCATAAATGATTATACAGAAATCAACAGAAGAATAACAAAGGGAATTAGCCATTTGAAGGAAAATGGAACAACTATTTTTACATTTTATAAATTCAAAAAAGAGCACCGCATAAAGGTGCTCTAGTGATAGAACTAATTTTGTAAAGAACTATTTATTCAATAAAGAAGGACTTACGAATTATTATATGAACGTTTTGTTAATTAAGTGTGTATCAATTAGACAGGAATTTTATTTCTCTACACCTATTTGATTTTACGGGCCAAATCATGTTAAAAGTAAGAAGAAAATTATTAAGTTAATGTTATTTTGTTTAAAATAACATCCCAATCGGAATCATCACCTTCCCATCTATCCTGATAACGTGGGAGTTCAATTGAACAAACCCGCGATATTCCCCAATTTTGTTCAACAATATTAGATATACCCTCCTTGAAATTAACAATAAGGATATTAAAATTCTTATTTGTAATTTTAGATAATACGTTTTGTAATTCAACCGCTTCATCTCGATTTCCCCAAATTCTAATGAATAAAATGGATTCACTACTATTTATTTTTTCAAGGAATTGATTAATTCTAGTGTCTAATTTAGCTTTAAAAGAAGGATAGGTTGATTTCAAATCCTTTTCTGAATTAATAGGAAAATCATGCATTGAAAAACAATTATAATAAGTGTCCTTTATACAGTAGGTAATTCGTTCTGCCCATTTAATTTGATTATCAAATTCTGATTCAATAAGACCGTAACTTTCTGAACCTTCTATAATCATATTTTCCAACTTCATAAATTTTTTAAATCGATTTTGAAGTAATCTGTTTACATCTGAAAGTGATGGATAATAAAACCAATCTAAAGGTCCAGAAAATGTTCTTAAATTGTGTCTTTTGATTTGGTTGGTGACTTGACACAATCCTCCTAAACTTACAATTACGCCATAGGATTTTTGTATATCTTCTAGGTTCATCCTCATCATCCTTTATAAAAGTAATTTAAATTATCTGTTCAGTATATGATGCAATAACATATTGATGTGGACCTATATATCACAGTACATAGAGCTAAGACATTTGTATAAATTTAAAAAGTCAAATACCTAAGTTGAGGGATTTCATCTTTGATGTTATATCATGGAGTTACTATTGGAATGAAAGCTGGTAGGGATATTGCGCCAGAGTTATATTTTCTGCAGTAACTTAATTTAGAAAACTGTTCTTGATTACTGTAGTAAAATTGTTGTTTTTAAAACATTACTTATCCGGATTCATGAAAAGTATTTTAATATATTATCTTATATAACAATATATAGTTTTGATATTAAAACTAAAATATGGAAGTAACATAGTGGATTTACGCATATAGTAATGTTGATGGTAAAATTAACGAAATTTTCATTTAAATCAGATAAAATTATGGTGTTTTTAACTTATAATAATGTTACTACGATGAAAAAATGGCTACTAATTAGTTAATTTAAAAATCAATTTTAGATAGGAAGAGGATAATGAAGACCAGAGATAGTTATAAAATTATTGTAATTGGTGCTGGGACAGCAGGACTATCTTCTACTGCACATTTATTACGAAATGTACCCCTATTTAAAGAAAGTATAGCAATTATTGATCCATCAAAAAAACATTACTTTCAGCCACTATGGAGTTTAGTGGGGGGAGGAATTGTTTCAAAGGAAAGTACGATGCGTAATCAGGAATCACTTATTCCAAAAGGGGCAACGTGGATCCCTAAAAGTGTTGTTAAGTTATTTCCATCTGAAAATAAGATACTTTTAGATGACGGACTGCTACTTGAGTATGAAATTCTTATTGTAGCAGCTGGTATACAAATAAATTGGGACAGTATTAAAGGCTTAAAAGAGTCTATTGGCACTAATGGGGTATGTAGCAATTATTCTTATACATCTGTTGATTCTACTTGGAGAGAAATCGAAAAATTTAAAGGAGGAAATGCGCTTTTTACCCACCCTAATACTCCTATTAAATGCGGTGGTGCTCCACAAAAAATTATGTACTTAGCAGAGGAGTATTTTTGTAATAGTGGTGTAAGAAACAGAAGTGAAGTAATGTTTTATTCTGCAAACAATAACATATTTCAGGTTCCACGATATGCAAATACTTTAGAACAAGTACTAGAAAGAAAGCAAATTATAACGAATTATAATAAAAATTTAGTGGAAATTATCGCCGAAAAGAGAGAGGCAATTTTTGAAGATACGCAAACACTAAAAAGAGAAACCGTACCATATAGTATGATACATGTTGTTCCACCAATGGGGCCACCTAATTTTATTAAAGAGAGTGAGATAAGTGATCATCAGGGGTGGGTAGATATAAGCCCTTATACTTTGCAGCATGTGCAATATAAAAATATTTTTGGACTTGGAGATTGTACCAATTTACCTACCTCTAAAACTGGAGCAGCAATTCGAAAACAAATACCCGTCTTAAAACAAAATATTATGGACGTACTTAGCGGAAGAGATTTACAGGCTAAATATGATGGATATACATCATGTCCGATTGTTACAGGATATAAAAGTCTTATACTTGCTGAATTTAACTATGAACATGAGCCTCAAGAAACGTTTCCATTTAATCAAGCGAAAGAACGGTATAGTATGTTTTTACTTAAAAGATATATGTTGCCATATATGTATTGGAATTTAATGTTGAAAGGGATTCTATAGGAGAAGATAAAAAGTGGTTACAAAAATTGAAAATTAATTTGAAATAACTAATTGGAGGGAATAGCTATGCTTTTAAAATATTTTTATGATGAAAAATTAGCACATGCTTCCTATTTAGTCGGTTGTCAGAAAGAAGGCGTAGCAATCGTTATTGATCCTAGTCGCTATATAGAACAATATATAGAATTTGCCAAGAAAGAGGGGATGGAAGTAATTGCTGCGGCTGAGACTCATATTCATGCTGATTTTCTTTCTGGGTCTAGAGAACTTTCTAATCTTTACCATGCAAATTTATATGTATCTGATGAAGGAGATTGTGATTGGAAATATCAATATCTTAACGAAGGTCGATACAAATTGGTTAGAGAGGGCACAGAGTTTAAAGTAGGTCATATAAAATTTAATGTAATTCACACCCCAGGGCATACGCCTGAAAGTATTTCTTTTTTAGTAACTGATACAAGTCAAAATAATTATACGAATGATAAACCGATAGGAATATTCACAGGTGATTTTATATTTGTAGGAGATATAGGAAGACCGGATTTATTAGAAACTGCAGTCGGTATTAAAGATACTGCAAAAATAGGAGCGAAACAATTATTTGATTCTATACAAAAAATAAAAATACTTCCTGATTATTTGCAAATATGGCCATCACATGGTGCGGGAAGCGCATGTGGAAAAGCATTAGGAGCAATTCCAACTTCTACATTAGGTTATGAAAAGATGTTCAATTGGGCATTTCGGTGTAATGAAGAAAGTGATTTTATATCGACTTTATTGACGGGACAGCCAGAGCCTCCAAAGTATTTTTCATTAATGAAGAATTTAAATAAGTATGGTCCGCCAATTCGTAAGAAGAGAAAAAGTACTGCTATTAATACAGTAGAAGAACTTCAAGAAATTTTGAAGAGCGTTTATCAAATAGTTGATATAAGGGATGTAGAGAGTTTTGCTGCAGGTCATATCGAGAAGTCAATTAACATACCTTATAACAATTCTTTCACAACTTGGTGTGGATGGTTATTAGATTATAAAAAAGAAACTTTAATAATTCTAGATGAGGAAAAAGTTAAAGTAGAGGCAGTTATTAGAGAATTTGAATCTATTGGGTTAGATAATATTATTGCTTTTGCACCCTTAAAAGTAATACAAAGACTTGATAGATTTGAAAGTTACAAAGAAAAAACATCGATTGAATTATATCCGCATATAAAAGGTGGAAGCGTTAAGGTTATCGATGTGCGTAGTAAAAAAGAGTGGGAGGAAGGACACCTTCATGATGCAATACATATCACTTTAGGTAATCTATTTGAACAACTAGATTATATACCGAAAGATTTTCCAATAGTTTTGCAATGTCGAACCGGATTACGTTCCGCTATAGCAGCTAGTATTTTACAAAGAGCTGGTATAAAGGAAGTAGTGAATTTAAAGGGAGGATTTCTTGCATGGAAAGAAGAAGGGCTTCCTTATACAACATGCAATCTCAATGTGTAGGAAAATATTATATGCTAGGTAAGAATAATTAAAAGAAGTTATAGATGACGTGTTAGAAAAGGGAATCATAATTGTCGCAGATTCAGGAAATACATTAGGATTATTAATTGATTATCCAGTTAAATATGAAAATGTAATATTTGTTTTAGCATTAAATAATTTAACATTGGATCCATCTTTTATGGAATGGCAGTGTTGGAAGTACTTAGGTATTATCAATAAGAACCCAATTTAAAATTCTCTTGGATGCAAGAGAATTTTTTTATTGGGAATAGTAAGGGGGAGGGGAGGTGCATTACATATGGGAAAAGGTAGAAGTAATAATGCTGGTAAAAAGCAACCGAATTTTGATGATTCATCTAATTTTGCTAAACAAAGCCAACCGACAGAAAAGAAGAAGAAATAAGAACAGGAGCTCTCTTGATAAAGGGAGCTCCTGTTAAAAGTGGACTGACGTTTCAGAATAACATATCGATGGATTAACCCAATAGCCATAAATACAAGGTTTTAATTTTTCGAAGAGCACCTAATTTAATATTATTGTCCCGCTTTTTTATACTTATTGACGCGTTAAATCCATTTAAAATGCTCCTTAATGGTGTTTGGCGTGACCTTCATTAAAATTTTTTAAACCTAATGGGACTTACCATTAAGAGGGCGAGGATTAAAGTAATCCATGCATTACTATATGAAAACAATGCCATACCAGCCAATGATAATCCTGCAGCTGGAATAGGTAATCCCTTAAAATATCCAATAGTTGGTTTAATACTAAATTTAGCTAATCTTAAAGCACCCATTGTTGGGAATAGGATAAATGCCAAAGAAGTTAAAATAGAAGGTGTTGCTATCGTATGAAATAAAAGCGCAGGAGCGACGCCGAAACTAACAATATCAGCTAAGGAATCCAATTCTACGCCAAACTCACTGTTCACTTTTAATTTTCTTGCAATTCTTCCATCAAGAAAATCTAAAACAGCTGAAAAGAAAATGAGAATGGAGGCTGCTCCTAAATATTCACTCATATTCAAGGTGATTGAGAAAACACCGCACAATAAATTTCCAATCGTAAATAAGTTCGGTATAACTTTTACAAGCTGATTAAACAAGTTTGTTCCTCCTAAATTAATTAAACTTCACATTTCTGTAGCAATTTCTATATATTCTTCCGTTATTCTTAAAAATATATGACCACTGTATTACTGTAAGCTAATTAAATTTCGATAAGAGAAAAATCGATTTCTTAAATGTTCCACGGGTTTATAAAAATGTTTAATCATTTTCAGTACGCGTTATTGAATATTAGCACCTGATAGTTGATATTTCGAGTAGTCAGGGATTTTCCGGTTCTGGTGCAAAAAATTAAAGGTAATTAAAAATAATCTCTAAAAAGGAGACATAATGATACTATTATTTTAAAAAGGTTCGTGGTTGGTATCGAATATAAAAAAATAGAATTTTTATACAAAAATCACCCGAAAGGGTGCCTTTTGTACCTCTTAAAATGACTGAAGATGTGTTTACTTGAGTTCATTAGGTAGTTAGAGGTTGATAGACTATCTTTAACGAAAATGTTGAGTAGTTCATCTTCATTATATATCAATTTAATAATGATTGGGGATTTAGAAAGTTCCATGGAAAGTACATATCAACCTGATTGGAAGATTGGAAATTTAATAACTGGTGATACATTTTACTTAACGCAACATTTTGGTGCGCAAATGAAAATTTTTAAAGTCCACACAAATGTTACCCTAGAACGATTCCAAACAATAGAACCAGAATTAAAATAAAATTTTTGTAGCATCAATTAAATTCATTTCTTTTTATGCAAACACACTTTCAGCGGAACTAACTTCTTCACTATTTTGCGCTGGAAAGACTGTATAAAAAATGGTTACGTTTTCTGATCTTGAAATAACCCTCTCAAATTGCAATCCTGCTTTTTCTAAAAGCTTTACTGCATCAACAATAGAAGTAATTGCTACAAAAGTTTTTCAAATAAAATTTATAAAAGCTTGATAGGTAATACCAAGGGAAAAGACCGTAGCTACTATATGTGCAGTCCATTTAGGCATATTTAAATTTAATACGGTATTGTACAACATTCCATATACGATACAAATGATTAATATGAATGCAATGAATTGAAGAACTAATAAAAATAGCGGTTGTTCCATTTATTCTCACTTCCTTTATTTGATATATTAATATAATTTATTTAAATGTGAAAGTTTTATTTCTATGAATTTCCAAAAAATGTGATATGAAAGGCATAGTGATAATCACAAGAATTACTGCAAAACTATAAATGGAACTAAAAGTATTATGACGAGATCAGTAAAATAGTAAAGAAGGTCACCATTCACGGCGACCTTCTTTACTATGCGTTATACCCAAATAATTTTAAATCTTCTCCTGAATCTGAAATGATTTTCTCAAATCGTAATCCTACTTTTTCTAAAAGCTTTCCTGAGGCGATGTTATCTACAGAAGTAATTGCTACAATTCGTTTCATGCCGAGCTTTTGTACACCGTATTCGATTATCGCAGAAGCTGACTCGTAGCCATATCCTTTTGAACGGAATGTCTCTAAAAAGGCAAACCCGATATCAACGTCTTCTAATGAATCTCTTTTAATAAGGCCACACATACCAAGTGGAGTGAGATCTTTTTTTCGTTCTACTAAGTAAAGGCCGAATCCAAGTTTGTTATACATATCGATGGGACCGTTTACAATATAATTTTTTGCATCTTCTAAGTTACTAACTCCTTTGTCACCGATAAACTGAATCCATGCAGGATCGTTTACTAACTCAAGAATAAAAGGAGCGTCTTTTATATCAAACCAGCGAAGATTAAGACGTTCAGTTTCAAGAACTATCAATAATTACACCACCTTTAAAAAGTTATAACAATTAGTATGGATTGTGTAAAACAAAAGTGCAACATATTTTAATGGGGGTGTTTGTTCACATAAAGTTCGTTTGTTTTGTATAGAGAGATATCTTATAATTAGGATTAATTGTAAAGAGTGAGATGCTTATACAATGACTCCTAGGTGACTAGGAGTTTTTACTATATAACTATCATTATTACTAAATATGACACACTATACATTCTACTCAAGGAGGTACATAATGAAGAAATTATATAATGCATCGTTTACGTATTTGATTATCGGTTTATTATCAGGGATTTTCGCTAGGGAGTATGGTAAGTATAAAGGGATTTTAGGGTCTACTTTGTTAAATCTTTTGCATACGCATACACTTGTACTTGGCTTTTTCTTCTTTTTAATTGCTTTAGGATTAGCAAAAGTATTCGCGTTTCATGAAGTGCAAGGGTTTAATAAGTGGTTTGTTTTACATAATATTGCATTAACATTAATGTTAGGTTCGCTAGCAGCGAGAGGGCTTCTTCAGTTAAATGGAGCTGACTTTAAAGGGTTAACTTATATTGTAGGATTTTCTCATTCGTTGATGGCAGTTACTTTAATTTGGTTTATGTTGTTAATAAAGAAATCGTTTAAAATGTAGTGAAAAAGAACTTGTAGCGTGTGCTGCAGGTTCTTTTTTGTATGTTCAGGTTTAATAATCTTATTTTTCTAATTATTTTGTATAAAGATGGTATACTTGTTTTAAAATTAAAAAGGAGAGTTGATTATGGAAATAACAATTGAACATGTAGTAAATGAATTAAAAGGCATACTTCCTGAAGATCGAGTAGTAATAAATATGACAGTACGAGAGTTACATAGTAAAGATGAATCTTACCATAGTAGTAGTTTACCTGATGTAGTTGTTTTTCCAAAAACGACCAAAGAAGTTAGCGCGATAATGAAAATAGCGATTCAGCACGGAACAGCTGTCGTTCCATTTGGAGTAGGGTCCAGTCTAGAGGGACATGTAATTCCTTACGAAAAAGGAATTACAATGGACTTTTCTCTTATGAACAAAATACTTGAAATAAGAGAAAAGGATTTTCTTGTGAGAGTACAGCCAGGGGTGACGCGCTCTCAGCTTAATAAAGAATTGAAAAAGTATGGATTATTTTTTAGTGTAGACCCAGGAGCTGATGCAACGTTAGGAGGAATGGCTGCTACAAATGCGAGCGGAACGACAGCGGTAAAGTATGGGGTAATGCGTGATCAAGTTCGAGATTTAGAAGTCGTTCTTGCTGATGGAGGAGTAATACATACCGGGAATTTAGCAGCGAAGTCATCATCAGGTTATCATTTAAATGGTATTTTCGTAGGCTCAGAAGGAACACTTGGATGTTTCACGGAGTTAACTTTAAAAGTATACGGTATACCAGAACATGTTATGGCTGCGAGGGCATCGTTTCCAACTATAAATGATGCAGTAGAAGCTGTAATTAACATATTACAAGCAGGTATTCCAATCGCGAGAATTGAACTCGTTGATGAATTATCTATGAAACAAGTAAATTATTACAATGAAACAAGTTACAGAGAAGAACCGACACTGTTTTTAGAGTTTCACGGCAATGAAGCAGGGTTAAAGCAAGATATTGAATTTACGAAAGAAATCGTTCTTGATCATAAATGTATAGAAATTGCGTTTGAGACGGAAACAGCAGCGAGAAATAAGCTGTGGGATGCAAGACATAACTTAGCGTACTCTTACGTGCATAGTTATCCTGGTAAAAAGCTAATGAGTACAGACGTATGTGTACCAATTTCGGAATTAGCTGGAGCGATTCAACATGCGAAAGAGGTATTACATAAAGTAGGGCTTATTGGCGGTATTCTCGGTCATGTTGGGGATGGGAATTTCCATGTACTCTTAATGATTGACACAAATGATAAGGAGGAAGTGAAGAAGGCAGACGAAATAAATGAAAGTATCGTTCAGTATGCTCTTAAACGAGGAGGAACGTGTACAGGAGAACATGGCGTTGGAATCGGGAAACGAAAGTATCAAGAAGAAGAACATGGGGCGGCATTATTTGTAATGGAGAAAATAAAGAAAGTTCTTGATCCGCAAAATATTTTGAATCCGAAAAAGGTGTTTCAATTAAAAGATAGGGGCTGAGTGGATGAAAGTACTAGAAGCGATAAGTAATATAGCTGGAAAGTATTTTGCATTTTGGGTTATTTGTATTGCAGCTATTGCATATTTCATTCCCGCGCCATTTCTCGGGTTAACTAGTTACATAACGATTTTACTTGGGGTTGTCATGTTTGGGATGGGATTAACATTGAAGGCTGTTGATTTCAAAATCATAGCTACAAAACCATTACCAGTTATTATCGGTGTATGTGCTCAGTTTATTATTATGCCACTTGTCGCATACGTACTAGCCTACGTTATGAATCTGCCAGCGGAATTAGCAGCTGGGTTAGTGTTGCTCGGTTCAGTACCGGGTGGCACTGCATCAAATGTTATGGTTTATTTAGCAAAAGGGAACTTAGCGTTGTCTATTGCAATGACTTCAGTATCAACGTTACTAGCACCAATTGCTACACCGCTCATTCTACTATTACTTGCAGGGCAATGGATGCCAGTAAATGCTATGTCCATGTTTCTTTCTATCGTACAAGTCATTATTGTGCCTATTATTTTAGGACTAGTAGTGAAAAAGTTTTTCCCTCATATCGTTAATAAAGGAATGACTGTTATTCCTTTAATATCAGTTGTAGCAATTATCATAATTGTTTCTGCAGTTGTTTCAGCAAATGTAAGTAGCATTACTTCTTCAGGACTTCTTATCTTTATTGCGGTGATGCTCCATAATGCTTTCGGTTTTTTGCTCGGATATATAACTGCGTTCGTACTTGGACTAGACGAAGGGACAAGAAGGGCTATTTCAATAGAAGTAGGAATGCAAAATTCAGGTTTAGGTGTTGCGCTGGCGACAGCACATTTTGGACCGGTTGCTGCACTCCCAAGTGTATTAGCGGCAGTATGGCATAACATTGCAGGGCCAATATTAGCAACCATCTGGTCAAAAAATACAAAGAATACTTTCAGCGATGAAAATGTATCAATAAATATAGAAAAATAGGAATGATAAATAATGCAAAAACGTATTGTACATTTTGAAGGAATGGTTGTATTTTTAGCCACGATTTATATGTATTCGATATATGAGTTTAGTTGGATTATATTTTTTGTATTCCTTTTAGCGCCGGATCTATCAATGTTAGCATATGGGATTAATAATCACGTTGGTGCGAAAATATATAATGTATGTCACACATATATCATATCCATATTAATTGTTCTAATAGGTGTCTATTTTAAGATGGATATCGTTATAATGATTGGCTTAATATGGACAGCACATATTGGAATGGATCGAATGTTTGGATATGGATTGAAATATGAGACGGATTTTAAGGATACTCATATTCAGAGGTTATAAGAAAAAGTATTCATATTTACAGCGGGTCTATTAAAATATTGAACAAAATTCAGTGAATGAATTTCGTTCAATTGTTGAGAAATATATATATAGATAGATATAAATAATCGAATTATGTTATTTTTATGATAATTAAAAGAAGGAGAGTGGATTTGATGAATATACAAATCACTGGCAATGAATTAATTAATAAGATGCTGAATGATTGGTATCGAGATATTAGAGCTCAACGTATAAGTGAAGCAAAAAAATTAAAAGAAGAGATCGATAAAAAGCTTTATATTATCGAATCAGATATAAAGGTTTCATTTCACTATTATCTGTTAGAATTTCGATATAAAGTGCTAATAGATGGTTTAGGTAATTTGAAAAAAGCTTTTGATAAAATAGATGCATTGCCTAAACCAAATGATGAATATTCTAATTATTATTATTATTATTATTATTTATTCAAAGCCATTCATTATACAATTCTTACTAATTATAGTGAAGCTAGCAACTATTTTGAAAAAGCTGAAGGGTTATTAGAGCATATTTCAGATGAAATTGAATATGCAGAGTTTAATTATAGAGTTGCTATATTAAAATACCACTTGCATTACGCATATTCAGCTATTGAATACGCTTCAAAGGCAAGAGATATCTTTGTTAAACAAGCAGGGTATGAAGTGAACATAGCGCTGTGCGAAAATATATTAGGATTATCTTTTTCGGAATTAAAGCAGCATGATAAAGGTGAGGAATATATTGCGTCAGCAATAAACATTTTACAAAAAAATGATGCAGAAATGTTAGTATTAAGAATCAGACATAATTTAGGTTTATTGTATGCGAGTCAAAATCTTTCAGTTTTAGCAATTAGACACTTATCTGAGGTTTCTAAAAAAATGCCTACTCATTATAAGGCAATCTTTTTAGAGGCAAGAGAATATTATAAATTAGGTGAAATAGAAAAAGCGAAGGAATTAATTGAAAGTGGATTGAAGGTTTGTGAGGAATTAAAAAATGATGAATATAGATATCACTTTTTAATTCTAAAGGGATTTTGTCAGCATTTAGAGGTAGAAAAAATAGAAAAAATTATTCTTGAAGGTTTTTCTTACTTTGAAAGAAAAAATTTATCGGAGTATATTCACGAATATACTGAAAGTCTGGCATTAGAGTTTCATAAAGTAGGTAATATAGAAAAAGCAGAAAAGTATTTTTTTATGAGTTATGAAATAAAAAAGAGAATATTTGAAAAAGAAGCATTAAAATAAAGAAAAAACTTGGATTATCTATAATGGGAATAGCAGCTGGAGTTATGGGGTTTTATGGTAAAAGGTCTTTGCAATAAATTAGCTCACAGTGGATATGGTGGAACGTTTATAATTATAAAACCTAATGAAAATCCATATGCTGTCTCTGAAGATACAACGATGCCTGCAAAACAAACCTTCTATTGAACGTGGGTAATTAAACAAGTCACAAATTATAATTTGTGACTTGTTTAAGGTTGGATACTAAATGTGTTGCTTTCAATATTGAAAGCAACTTTTAAGTTTGTGATTAATAGTTAACTTAATAAATTTTGGGTTAAAATAAAAACAAATTTTTAATCAAGTCCCACAAAAAGTACGATAAGGGCGATTCGTCGGTGCAGGCGGAATGCAGTATTCTTCTTGATCTGTAGAATACGCATAAGGATTTGATAAAGCTTCAAGAAGTTTCTCCATTACGCTATAGTCGTCATTTGTAACAGCTGCTTCTAGTGCTTCTTCTACACGGTGGTTCCTCGGGATGATTGATGGGTTATTATTTTTCATCATCTCGTAGGCGTTTTCTTTCGATTCTTCTTGTTTTTCTAATCGAGATTGCCACAGTTTGTACCATTCTTTAAATTCAGGACTATCGAATAGAGGGATATTTTCTAACGTATCAAGAGTTAATGAACGGAATGTATTAGTGTAATCTGCTTTATATTTCTCCATCATTTTTAAAAGTTGCTCAATAAGTGATTGATCTTGTTCTTCGTTGCTAAATAGTCCTAATTTCTTTTTCATTCCAAGGAACCAATTGTTTTCATACTGTACGCTAAATTTCGAAATTTCGTCTTGAGCGATTTTTAGTGCTTCTTCATCATCTTCGTGCAGAATCGGTATTAAAGATTCTGCTAGTCGTGCGAGATCCCATGCGGCCATATATGGTTGATTTCCATATGCATAACGACCTTGTGTGTCAATAGAGCTAAATACGGTTCCTTGGTCGTAATTGTCCATAAATGCACAAGGACCGTAATCAATTGTTTCGCCACTGATCGTTATATTGTCAGTGTTCATTACACCGTGAATAAATCCAACAAGTTGCCATTTTGCGATAAGACTAGCTTGTCTTTTAATGACTGCTTGTAGTAATGCAGTATATCGGTTTTCATGGGATTCAATTTCTGGGTAATGCCTTTTTATCGTATAGTCAGCTAGTGATTTCAGGTCCTCTATTGAACCACGAGCTGCAGCATATTGAAATGTACCGACGCGTATATGGCTACTAGCTACTCTAGTTAAAATTGCTCCAGGTAACTTTGTTTCACGATATGTTGGTTCACCGGTTGTGACAACTGCTAAACTGCGGGTAGTTGGAATATCGAGTGCATACATTGCTTCGCTAATAATATATTCACGTAGCATCGGACCGAGTGCAGCACGACCATCTCCTCGGCGTGAATAGGGAGTAGGGCCAGAACCTTTCAGTTGAATATCGAAACGCTTACCTGAAGGAGTAATTTGTTCGCCAATTAAAAGAGCACGACCGTCGCCTAACATATTAAAATGTCCGAATTGATGGCCAGCATATGCTTGAGCTAATGGATGAGCTCCTTCTGGGAGTGCATTACCAGCGAAAATAGCAATTTCAGCTTCCTTTTTCAGTTCTTCAGGGGTCAAGCCAAGAGATATCGCTAATGAATGGTTTAGTTTAACTAACTCCGGTGAACTTACGGGAGTAGGGGGGATTTCTGTATAAAATGATTGTGGTAAAGTCGTATAACTATTATCTAAATTCCAACCTGTTTCATTATTTTTAGTCATTGTATCTCCTCCTTTTTGTATTTTAAGTTATGTATTTGTACGTATGTATTCTTTGTAAAGTTAACTAAAAGTATAATATAATATTTCCCCTTGCAATCTATTGTAAGGACTTCATTGCACTATGTCTATTTAACAGCAAATTTAAAACCTCCATTTTAAGAAAATGGAGGTTTTATTATTATTTAATTTTTACAATTATTTTTCCTTTTGCTCTTCCAGACTCTGAATATTCCATTGCTTTTTGCGCATCTTCAAAAGGGAAGACTCGATCAATTACCGGTTTGATTTTTCCGGCTTCAATATAGTTTGCAATAGTACGTAATTGATCCCCGCTTGGCTTCATAAATAAAAATGAATATTGAGCATTATGCTTTTTTTCAAGTGCAGTAAGTTTTTTGCTGGCTAATGAAAATAAGAGAGTTTTAAAGAATCCTGAACCAAATTCTTTACCGAAGCGAGCATTCGGCATACCTGAAACGGAAACAATGTTTCCTCCGCTTTTTATAATATTGAATGATTTTTCAAGTGTTGCACCGCCGATTGTATCAAATACCGCATCATAATTTTGTAGTATATCTTCAAATTTTTCTGTTTTGTAATTAATAATTTCATCTGCGCCAAGAGACGTTACTAAATTTGCACCAGCTTCACTAGCAGTCGTTGTAACAATGGCACCCATTATTTTTGCTAACTGAATTGCGAAAGTACCAACACCACCGGATCCAGCGTGAATTAAAATCTTTTGACCTTTTTGTAATTGCATGATGTCATGTAATGCTTGATATGATGTTAAGCCAACGAGTGGAATCGAAGCCGCTTCCTCAAAACTTAGATTTTTTGGTTTTAAAGCAATATCATCTTCATGAATGGCTATATACTCCGCGAAAGTACCAATCTTATTTTTTCTTGGACGAGCATATATTTCATCACCGACTTTAAAACGAGTCACTTTTGATCCAACCTTCGTGATGACACCGGAAAAGTCATTCCCAAGGATTAGAGGCATTTCATATTTCAGTAACATTTTAACTTTTCCATCACGTATTTTAAAATCAATTGGGTTAATACTAGCTGCATGAATTTCTGCGAGCACTTCATACTCATTAATTTCAGGAGTAGGTACCTCTGCCATACGCATTGGGACTTTTCCATATCTATCAATTATCATTGCTTTCATTTCTTATACCTCCAAGTTTTAATAAAAGTTTTGCAATAGCTTCTCAATATCTAATACAAGATTTTTTAATAAACCTAATTTTGTACGTATATCAATATAATAAAAATTCTTTGTACCTTCTTTTCTCATTAAAATAATGCCAGCTTCTCGTAAAATCTTAAGGTGATGTGATACTGCTGGACGGGAAAGGTGTGTTTGCTTCGTAATTTCTCCTACACGTAATCCTGTTTGACATTCCGTTTCCATTAGCACTAATAAAATAGCTTGACGTGTTTCATCACCAATTGCCAATAATACTTTTTGAGAATCAATAAAATCTTTTTTTATAATATTTAATTGTTCTTGTTTATTCATTTCAATCACTTTGCCTCCAGGTAATTAGTCGAAAGGTTTAAGATGATGAACCATTACTTCGATACGGTAATGCTACATGATTGTTGCATGAGGTGCAATATTGAGAAAGAAAATCGAGACGAATGAATTTTTTATTGTTGAAAATTATAGGGAGATAGAAAAGGGATTGGAAGGATTACATAACACAATAGATGAAGTTTTAAAAACAAAAAATGATGTAACAATAAAATAAGCGGTCGTAACCTTGTATAATCCATAAGGTTACGACCGCTTATATTGTTTGTATTATTTTTGATTTTTACGATAGAACATGGTTCAACGTAAAGTACATTCTTTTGTTTTACACTTTCATACAGACACAATTCAGGTGGATTATAGATGTATGAAAAGGTAAAAGGAATTTTGGGGCGTAATCTATTTATATGATAATTCAAAATGAAATATAAGTCTATATTTTAATGTTTTTTTTGATTATATTTATGTCACTGAGCTCAGAACAATGATGTGGAGGGTAAATATATGAAATCGAATTATGTACCAGTTTTAATTGTTGGAGGGGGATTATCTGGGTTAGCGTCTGCGTTATTTCTTGCAAAACATAATATTGAGTACTTACTTATTGAAAGGCATCCGTCTACTGCCATTCATCCGAAAGCAGGCGGTCTTACTTTACGTACAATGGAGTTATTTCGAGAATTAGGCTTGGAAAAAAGAATTAAATTAGCAGGTAAAGCATTAGAGAACTGCAGAGGAAGAATAGCGGTTCATACAATAGCTGAGGCGAATAAAGAAGAATTGGAACAAATGAGAGCGACGCAATACGGAAACGATGAAGAGTTACTTCAAAAAATAGAAAAGATTAGTCCATCAAAACAAACTGCGTGTTATCAAATTATTTTAGAAGAGATGATGTTACAAGAAGCGAAAACATTAGGCGAGCAACTATCTTTTTATCATGAATTAGTTTCATTTGAACAAAATGAAAACGGGGTAAAAGCAACGATTCGAAATCGTGAAACAGAAAAAGAAAGTGTCATACATTGTGACTATGTAATTGCAGCGGATGGAGCGAAAAGTAAAATACGTGAGCAGTTAGGGATTAAAACTGAGGGTCGTGGAACCATTGGTGGCTATTATATGAATATTTATTTTGAAGCTGATTTAAGTGAGTTTATACAAGGAGATGCATTCGGTTTTTCGATGGTACTTCATCCGGAGGTTCTTGGTGCACTTATCCCGGTTGATAACGTAAAAAAATGGATTTATCATGTAGCCTACGATCCATTAAAAGGAGAGGGGCTAGAGGACTTCACTATAGAACGTTGTAAACAAATTATTCAAATAGCAATTGGAAGTACAAATGTTGAATCAAAAATATTAAGTGTTTTACCGTGGGAAGCCGCTGAAAGTACAGCGGTGAAATTTCAAGGAAATCGAACCTTTTTAGTTGGCGATTCTGCACATATTATGCCGCCAACAGGAGGATTTGGTTCAAATACAGGAATACAAGATGCGCACAATCTAGCTTGGAAATTAGCGGCTGTTATAAAAGGGAAGGCAAAACCAAAATTGTTAGAAACATATCATGAGGAGAGACACTCTGTTGCAAAATTAACGACAGCTTATGCAAGTAGTTTACTGTTTCGTGCTGCGAATAGAGAGGAAGGCAGTTTGAATAATATGGATGGTTTAGCTGTTACAGTTGGATATCAGTATTGTTCAGAGGCGATTATAGATGATTCAGTCACTCCGCATAGAATGGATAGCATAGAGTTGAACGGAAGACCTGGAACGCGAGCGCCACATTTATGGGGAACGTATGAGGGGAAGAAAGTTTCTACATTAGACTTATTCGGTAACAGTTTTGTATTACTTACAGGAGTAGAAAATAGTTCTTGGGCTGAGGCAGCACATGCTGTTTCAGCTAAATTAGGAATACATCTAAAAGGGTATCGTGTTGGCTTAAGTGGAGACTTTATTGTTCCAGAAGATATTTTTAGCAAATTATATGGTATAGAGAATGGAGGTGCTGTATTAATTAGACCAGATGGCTTTATCGGATGGCGTTCAGAAAAAACGGTAGTAAATCCAGATATAGTATTGGAAGAGGTAATGAGAAATTTATTATGTGATTTTTAAGTAACTACAGAAATATTGTTTTATGTACTTCACTGTACTGAAAAAAATATTCACAAATTTCAATAGGTTTGATATGATTAAATTCGACAAGTTAATAGAGGCCGGAGATATTTGAGAAAAGCCATAAATTTATTTAGGGATACAGGAGTGTATTCTAAATAATTTATGGCTTTTTTTATTGAATGAACCGTACAAAATAGGGAGTTACATGTGAAAAGGAGGGCTATAGAAATTAAATAGGATAATACTAGTTTTCTATATTAATAATATAGAAAACATTTGTAAGATTGGAATTTTAATATAGGTTTATAAAAATAATGAAAGTGTGTCTTCTATTTCGTGTAAATCTCATTAGCTTGTTGAAATTTGCAACGTAGGAAGGGTTTGAAGGATGAGAAAGATTATTAGCGTTTTAGTTATTTTCTTTATGACAGGAAGCATCTTTGCTGGGGGAGCTGTTCATGCGAAAGCAGAAGGAAAGCATGAATGGAATACGAATAAGTTTTTAAATATTGCACATCGCGGAGCAAGTGGACATGCACCTGAGCATACTTTTGCCTCTTATGATCTAGTGAAAAAAATGAAAGCGGATTATTTAGAGTTAGATATTCAATTAACAAAGGATGGCCAATTAATTGCAATGCATGATACAGCAGTTGATCGCACTACAAATGGAACAGGCGAAGTACGAGATAAAACGTTAAGCGAAATAAAGAGTTTAGATGCTGGATCATGGTTTAATAAAGCGTATCCAGAAAAGGCTAAGCAAGAGTATGTTGGGCAAAAGGTTCCAACTCTTGAAGAAATCTTCCAAAAGTATGGAAGAAGTATGAAGTATTATATTGAAACAAAATCACCAGATGTGTATCCAGGAATGGAAGAGAAATTGTTGGCGTTGTTACAAAAATATAATTTAGTAGGCCAAAACATGTCTTCTAGCCGTGTTATGATTCAATCATTTAGTAAAGATAGTTTGAAAAAGATTCATAGTATGAATGAAAATATTCCGTTAGTTCAATTGCTTTGGTATTATCCAAATGAAAACAATGAAATTGTTGAATGGTCTGGTATTACACATGAACCGAAAAGTGTAACAAATGATGATTTTCAAGAAATTAAAAAGTATGCAGCTGGTATTGGACCAAACTTACGTAATGATAACGGAGAACTAATTATTGATGAGTCATATATGAAAATGGCTAGGAAAAATGGACTGTTAATTCACCCTTATACAATTAATGAGAAACCCGATATGAGACTGTTAATCAAATGGGGTGCTACAGGAATGTTTACAAATTATCCGGATCGATTACATAGTGTATTAAAGGAAAAATAAGTGGAAAAGGGTATACCAGTGTTTTAGGTATACCCTTTTTAATTTAACTCCCCGATAAACGTAATCTCTTTTTCATAGCATTCATCTGCATCATAAATAATTTCTTGAAAGTGAAGCGTTTTGAAGGAATGACAAACTGAAATTTCCCATGTCTCCCAAAAATCAATTTCATTTGAAAGAAGAATCCATTTTTGAAATTCACTATCTCTATTAAAGAAATTATGAAAGTAGTCCTCATTTTTAAATATAATGATTTGCGAATCCCACAAATTATTTATAGAAATCAAAACAACAACTCGATATGTATGTGTATCGCTCGGTTTCATATTTATTAAATGATTTGCTTGATTTAATAAGGTTTGAATACATAAACGTTTTACTTTTCTAGGTGTTTTACGAGAGTCAATAAAAGCTTGCGAAACTGGCAATAGCATATTCCAATATTCATCGTTATAGAAAGTAGAAGGGAACGTTTTTATATGTTCCTCAATTCGCTTTATCATAGTGTTTGTTTTTCGTTTCATACCACGTATTTTCTTTTCACGCATTGCGAGTCATCTCCATAAATTTTTGTAATGCAGCAGAGTGATATATATCTTTTCTAGTAATAAAAGTAGTAGGAACTTTTTTGAAGCTATTTGGTAAAGGATTGAATGATATGTCATGTTTATGACCATTTAAAATAGACTTCATCATAATTGCTATGCCCATACCTGATTTTACACATGCGAGTATCGCTTCAATTGTTCCAAACTCAAATACTCGCTTAGGTGAAATTCCTTCTTCTTGAAGCCAATCTTCTAATAAATTTCTATAATAGCACCCGTGACTAAATGCAAGTAAATTCATGTCTCCTATGTCTTTAAAGGAAGATAAAGGCTTTTTGCTAATGAGAACTAATTCTTCTTCACGAAATATATTTGTATGAAGTTCAGCATGCTGAGTAGAGCCAGCTATAAACGCTCCGTCCAGTTTTCGTTCTAGTACAAGCCTAATTAATTGTTCCGTCGTATTTGATTCTAAAATTAATTCGACTTTTGGGTATTTCTCATAATAGGCCATTAATATAGATGGAAGTCTTACAGCGGTTGTAGATTCTGTACATCCAATTTTTAAAGTGCCTCTTGGTTCGATCCCATTACTTTGAACTGCTTTAACAGATTGATCCATTAAGTGGATAATTTGTTTGGCGTATGTTAATAAAATCTCACCGTTAGAAGTTAAAGTTACACCTTTTCCGTTTCGATAAAATAAAGGCACACCTAATTCGTTTTCTAGTTGTTTCATACGCATTGTTACGCCAGACTGTACATAGTTTAAATTTTTAGCTGCATGAGATATGTTTTTTTCTTTCGCAACTTCGTAAAATACAGTTAAATCTTTTATATCCAAGTATCATTCCTCCAGAAAAGGTATCATTTTTTTTGATGTATTACATGATAAATCTTTATTTTATATGATATCAGAACTTTCATACAATGGAAGGGGATGGAGGGATTATTGTGTTAATGGAAGAAAGGGTGAATAGTACTTATAAGTGGGTTATGTTAATTTTTGCGACGGTTGCTCAAACAACAGCGACACTTATAACGTATGGTGTTGGAGCGTTTGCTTTATTTTGGAAAGAAGAATATGCACTTACGAATACGGAGATTGGATTGTTAGTAAGTGCTGTAAATATAGGACCGCTATTTTGTATGCTTTTTGTCGGGCGGCTACTTGATCAATACAATGAAAAGTTGTTAATTTCGATAAGTTCATTTTTACTAGGAAGTTCGTTTTTACTGACTAATATGGTCAATGGATTTAATGGGTTACTCTTTGTACTTTTATTAGTAGGAACGTTTTATAGTGTTTCGCAGCCAGGAGGAAGTAAGGTGATAATGAAGTGGTTCTCAAAAGAAAATCGCGGGTTAGCGATGGGGATTAGACAAGCCGGTATACCGATTGGTGGTACATTAGCGGGAGTATTGATCCCGTTTCTTACAATAAAATATAATATGGCCTATGCGGTAAATAGCATTGCATGTATTTGTATAATTGGAGGGTTTTTATTTTTTATATTTTATAAGGAACCATATATTCAAGAGAAAGTTAAACAAGAACGTAGTAAACTTTCTTTTTGGATGCAGTTAAAAGAAGTGATGTGTAAAAAAGAATTGTATGCAATTTATATAACTGGCATTTGTATGATTTCATTGCAAATGGTGTTAGTTGCACACTTTATAGAATTTTTAGTATTGGAACAATCAATCACGCCAATTTTAGCTGGAAAAGTATTTTCCGTTATGTTCTTTTCTGGAATGGTTGGTAGGGTTATATTAGCAGCTACTAGTGATTTGTTTTATAAGGGAAATCGGCGTACCCTCTTATTTATAACTGTTTGTATTTCTATTTTCTTCATTCTAATATTAGTAATGAGCATACATACAATAACGAATGTATTGTATGGTGTAAGTGCATTGTTAGGGTTCTTTTCAATTGGATGGTTTAGTCTTTTTATAACTGAAGTTGCGGAATCAGCAAGTGAAGAATCGGTAGGGATGACAGTGAGTTTTGCACTTACATTAAATCAAATTGCTATTATTGCTGCGCCTGCTTTATTTGGTTATATTGTAGATAAGAAGGGATATACGTATGCGTGGTTATGCATAGTTGTATTACTAACTATTTCAGCGGTTAGCTTATATAGGAAGTATAGAAAATGAAGGAATGTTAGCAATGTAAATTTTTTATGAAGAAAGTCTAAAGAAATGTTGAATGAGCGACATTTCTTTTTTTATTTGTTGTATAATCAAAATGTAAATGAGATTCGTTTTCAATTCCGTTCATTACCTCTTTTGAAATTACCTGTAATTTTAGCCATAATTAGCTATTTTTCTTTATTGTTATTTGCATGATTTATTTTATTTAAAAATTTTTCAGCATCATTTCCTTTTAATGCCATAATCTGTTTTCCGTAATATTCAATTAATAACATGTTATTTTTTGTTATCCGATAATGAAAAATCTTATCATCTAAACGATTGCGTTTATCGGTGTTTTTCATATTACATCTCCATTCTTTTTAGTATGTAACAAATGTTACAAAAGAATTTGAAATTATATTGTAATGCATCCGATTGTATGTTGGAAATTTTGCAAGAAAGAAATACAATAGAGAGTAGTCAAAATTGAAAGTGAGAAAAAGGAATCTAGTTTTAACAGAGTGAATATTAAATAATATTATAATATACTTGATAATTAAAAGATATAAAATAGAATGGATGTACGTTAAGTGAAACTAGATAAAAGAGGGCTCCTAGTATGTTAAAGAAATGGTTAATCATTTTCTTTATTTTTGCTGTTTTTTGTGGAAGTGTTGTTACACTAATACATGCAAATAAAGGAAAAAAATATGATGCAAAGGCATTTTCTAATGTAAATAGTAAGCAAAAAGATGTTAAGCAGGAAATTGATGCGAATGAGAAAAAGCGTTATGAAATTGCAGCTGGAAAACTAGATCAGTACTTAAAAGATAAAGGATTTAATGGGAGTGTTCTTGTAGCAAGTAAAGGTCATGTCATTTTACGAAAAGGCTACGGTTATGCGAATGTGAAAGATCAAGTACTAACAACGCCAAGAACGAAATATCGCATTGGCTCTATTACGAAAACAGTTGTTGCAATATCTATTATGCAACTAAAAGAAAAAGGGAAGTTGAACATTGAAGACAATGTAAATAAATATATCCCATCGTTTCCAGCAGATAAAAACATTACGTTACGAAACTTGTTAACACATACGTCTGGATTACCAGAACAGGGACAAGGTAGTGTTGACGCAGCATCACGGTTAAAATTAGTAACGTGGATTGGGGCACAAACGTTACAATTTCCAGCAGGGACAGGATGGAAATATACAGATTATAATTATATGGTGCTTGCATATATTGTAGAAAAAATATCAAATAAACCACTTGCTGAATATGTGAAAGAAAATATTTTGAATCCTGTTGAAATGCATGAATCTGGAATGGGCGCAACACTCCCAGAAGATATTTTCTTAGCAGAAGGGTATACGAAAAAAGATAATAAGTTAATAGCCACACCTCGCTTAAAAATGAACTGGCTGTATGGTTGTGGTGAAATGTATACGACTGTTGAAGATATGAAAAAGTTAGATGAAGCTATTATGGATGGTAAACTACTTTCTAAACAAAGTGTATCAGATATGTTTTCTGCATCACCTGCAAGAAAATATGGATTTAGTTTCTATATTTACCCAGATTATTATCATAACCACGGTGTATTAGCTGGCTGGAACACTTTTAATAATTTTAACTGGGATAAACGAACGTTTGTCATATTATTTTCTAACGTCCAAAATGGTATGAATGATGCATTTAATCAAGAATTTAGGAAAATGGCGAATGATTTAATAGAAGGAAAATAATTATAAAAAATCGGTATTGATATGGAATTATCAATACCGATTTTTTTATTTTGTAAAGTTTTACTTACTGAATAAAGTGAAACTTTAATCAGTGGAGAGGCTTTGTTCATCCACCACTGAGTAGAAGCCCTCATCAATCGGGCTTTTACGGGCAACAGGGCCTGGGGGTCTTACTGCCCATAAATAGCGGGATAAATAGGTAAGAAAGGCGATTGGCATTTGAATAAATCTAAATAGGTAGTTAAATGTTAAGTAATGCAAAGAACAATTGGTAATTTTTACATTGATAAAAAAGCTTGAGCTTCACACTATGTGAAGCTTTACATTATTGGAGACAAGAACAGGAGGTTGAAAAAATGAAAAAAGCAATAAAGTTTTGTTTAATAGCTACATTATCTACAACGATTATTAGTGGATGCTCTTTTGAGGGGAACAATGAAAATGTTAAAGGGAAAGAAGGGGAAAAAGTAGAAGTACAGAAAAATGCTGGGAAATATACGATGCCAGATGAAAAAGATAAACATGAAGGTACATGGCTGCAATGGCCACATGAATACACATATGGTGAAGAGTATAAGAAGGAAGTTGAACCTATTTGGGTTAAGATGGCAAGTGCTTTAACTGAGGGTGAGAAAGTCCACATTGTTGCATATGACCAGGAAGAAAAAGAAAGAATCAATAACCTTTTAACAGATGAAGGGTTAAATATGGAGAAGATTGATTTCTTTATCGCGCCTACTGATGATGTATGGGCAAGGGACAGTGGACCAATTTTTATTTATGACAGCAATAAAAATCTCAAAATATTAGATCCAGCATTTAATGGTTGGGGTAAGAAAACACAGTATAAAAATGATGCTCAAATACGTAAAAATGTTAGTAAACAATCAGGAATTGAAAGAGTTGATTGGGGAAAATTTGTCCTTGAAGGCGGCGCAATTGAATTAGACAGCAATGGGACTGCTTTATTAACTCGAAGTGCGGTGACGAATAAAAATAGAAATCCTGATTTATCAGAAAAGGAAATTGAAAAATATATAAGTGACCTTGGGGTATCAAACTTTATTTGGTTAGACGGAGTACCTAATTTAGATATTACGGACTTTCATATTGATGGATTTGCTAAATTCCATAATAAATCTACCATTGTAACGATGAAAGAAGATGACCTAGCCGAATGGGGTTTATCTAATAAAGATATGGATACATTGTTAGATGCAAAAAATGCTTCAGGACAGAAATATAAGTATGAATACTTGCCGCTTAGTAAAGAAAAGGTTGCTTTAGAAAATGGAAAAACTCTCGATTATAAGGGGTCATATATCAATTATTATATCGGAAATACAGTTGTATTAGTGCCTAATTATAATGATCCGAATGATAAAATCGCAAACGATACGATTCAGAAGTTATACCCAGGTCATAAAGTAGTCGGTATTGATGTGAGAGAGTTGTATAAAAACGGCGGTATGATTCATTGTGTGACACAACAACAACCCATTGCATTGAAGTAATTGATTGTAATTTCGTTGTTCTGCTATATAGACAAAATAGGTGGAATCTTATTACCTATTTTGTCGTTCCTTATTATTTATAATGATAAAATTTTAATGTAATGATAAATAAATTATAGTGTATATTCGCTTTTCGTTTTATATGGTAAAGTAGAAAAATGTTTGTGTTAAAGAATTTTAAAATAGTTTTTTCGTATTTCCCTATCGTTTTACAGTACATTTTAAATGTAGCTTTAATTTGCTTAGGGGTTGTTCTAAGTGTGTTTCTTATGAAAGAAGTCATTCAGTTTATACAAGAACTGAAATTGGATGGTAATGAATCGAGTTATCATTTAATCATTTATTGTTGTTTTAAAATATGGTATTTAAAAAACTTGTCAAGAGTCAATATAAGGCTTAACGTCAGCCTTATATTTTTTATATAAATATATAATATTTCTCCATGCTATAATCCATTCATAAAATGTACATGTTGCATGAGTTGTAACGACAAAAGACATAAAATTAGGAATAGTTGACTTTGTAAAATCAGTTATGTAACTACTATTAAAAAGCGAGGTAAATAATATGGAACAAAAACATAATGGCATTATTTTTACTGCAATACCAGACGAATCAAATGAATATTATCAACCATTTTATGAAGACTTGATTTACTTTAATGAATGTTTAAATGAAAAGAAATCAATTGCGGATCAACTTATATCTTTATCTGTTGAAGAACAAGACTTTCATACGAGCTGTTTTGAGTATGATGATATTTGGCTAAGAGATGTTGCACCGGTTGTCACAAATCATCTAGTTAAATTTAAATATCGACCAAATTATTTGCCAAATGATCAAGGGCGATATTCAGATCAACAATTTAATAAATGGTTGAAAAAGAATGACTTTGAATATGTAAAATCCCCATTAATATTAGATGGTGGTAATCTTATTTGGAATAAAAAAGATACTGTAATATTAACAGAACGCATATTTGATGATAACGATGATTGGACAGAAGAGGAAATTATTGAGCAGTTAGAATGGGATTTAGATGTGAGCCGAGTTATTATTATTCCTGCTGAGGAAGGGGATGTACTAGCACACGCAGACGGAATGGTTAAATTTATTGATGAACATACAATGTTTATTAGTGATTTTTTAGGGGATCATGAATTTAGATATAGTGTTCAAGAGATTATTAAAGAACAAATGCCAGAAGCTGAATTTATAGTTGTTCCTTCATCATATACAGAGAAAGGACAATATGATCAAGAGATAGCATCGGCAAAAGGGTTGTATATAAATATGTTAGAATCATGTGATGCTCTTTATGTTCCTAAGTTTGGACTAGCTAAAGATGAGGAAGTTTTACGATATATTCAACAGTATACGGAGAAACAAGTTATTCAAATTCATGTAGGAGAAATATCAACAATGGGAGGCGCGATGAATTGTTTAACGTGGTATTGTCCAAGTCATTTGTTACCTTCGAAAATGAGAAGATTGAAAAATCAGAATGGAAATTTTTCAATGAAGAAGATTTTTGATTGGTTTTAATAAATAAGTAATGAAAAGAAAATATATTCAAGGAGTATTGATATGTATACCATCGCTGAGTTTTCTCGGATTTGTAAAATGAGTACGCGGATGTTAAGACATTATGACAAAGAGGAGATATTAAAACCGGCATATGTGAATCCGGTTAATGGGTATAGGTATTATGAACAAGAGCAGCTGGAAGTAGCGCTGAAAATAAAAAAGCTAAGGGAGTATAAATTTCCTCTTCCAAAAATTAAAATTGTTTTGCAGTCATCGGATCAAGATTCGTTTGTTCAACATATACAATCACAAATTATCGAGTTGTCTCAGGAAGTGAAGCAAAATTTACAGGTTATTTCAGAAATGAATGAAATGGTAATGGTGAATAGTAGTCTAAATATTGCTCGCCATAGAAGTTACGATATATTAATGGGAATGAGGAACGAAGTAACGTTAATTACTCAAAGAGTAAAAATAGATATAGATGATATGGATGATTATTTTTATGACTTATATGAAGAGGTACAAAAAAATAACTTTCAAATAGTTGGTTCTCCATCTGCAGTCTTTTATGATGAAGAATATATTCCAAGTAACAGTGATATTGAGTTAAGAATTCCGGTTATGCAGGGGAATGATGAAGACGTAGCACAAGAGTATGAAATGAAACAACTAAGTCCACATCATATCGTTACTACTATGCATTATGGAAGTTACGACTATATAGGTTACGCTTATATAGCGTTAGAAGAATGGATTGAAAGAAATGGGTATGTAATAATTAATTCGCCATATGAGGTTTATATAAAGGGACCTGAATGTGATTGTTTAGCAGAAGAGTATGTGACACAAATTTGTTTTTTAGTTATGAAAATAGAATGAGAATAAGGATTGATATTAACATTATGTCAATCCTTATTCTATGTATGAAAGCAATTTATCATAATAAAAAGGAGAAATAAAGAATCACCTTATAAAGTTGCTACAAGTAAATGAAGATATTCCTGTTGACCTTAACACGATGTCAAAGTATAGACTGTACGTACATTCATATAAGGGGTGAACACGTATGAGAAATATAGAAAATAGTTTGTTTTATATGCCTGCGGAATGGGAGAAACATGAAGGTACATGGCTCCAATGGCCACATGATAAAGCACATAGAGGTGAAGGTTACAGAGCTAAGTTAGATGATATTTGGATATCGATGGCAAAGGAGCTTCACTATGGAGAAAATGTCCATATTGTTGTATGTGATGAAGAAGAGAAAATACATGTCCAATCGAAGTTAATTGTAGCTAACGTGAATATGGATAAAATTGATTTCTTAATTCAAGAAACTGATGATATTTGGATACGAGATAACGGACCAATTTTTGTAACGGATAAGGAAGGGAATCGCTGCCTAACGCACTGGATATTTAATGGTTGGGGAAATAAATATCCGTACGAAAAAGACGCTAATATTCCGAATAAAATAAGTGAAATGTATCGTATTCCAAAAGTTGAATCTAGTGTCTGTCTAGAGGGTGGGGGAATTGAGATAAACGGAAACGGGACCTTAATGGCGGCGAAAACGTCTATTATAAATGAAAATAGAAATCCCACACTAAGTCAGAAAGAAATTGAAATGGAGTTAACGAAATATTTAGGAGTAACAAATTTTATATGGATAACTGGTATACGCGGAGAAGATAATTATGATGAAGATACGGATTATCATATTGATGGCGCGGCACGGTTTGTAAATGAAAATACGATACTGTATGAATATGATCCTTTCGATGAAGGAGAGCCATACCTTTTGGAGGCGTACGAAAAGCATTATCAAGAATTGCGGCAAGCGAAAAATATAGATGGAAAGCCATTTCAGCTCATTCCAGTACCAGTAACAAGAAAAGTGGTAAAAGAAGCAGATTGTAAAGGATCGTACTTAAATTTTTACATTGGTAATGAAGTTGTATTGGTACCTATATACGGTGATGAACATGATAAATTAGGGCTTCAAATCATTGAAGGTCAATTTCCAGGGAGAAGAATTGTCGGTATATATGTTAACGAATTGTATGCATACGGTGGTATGATTCATTGTGTGACGCAGCAGCATATAGAATAGAGTAATTCAAATAAAAAGCATGCAGAGCATATACTCTGCATGCTTTTTATAATGTTGAAAACTCCTCAACAAGTTGAGTGAATTGTTTTAATGCACTTTCAATCGGTTCTGGCGTTGTTAAATCGACGCCAGCTTTTTTCAATAAGTTTAATGGGTAGTCTGAACTTCCGCCTTTAAGGAATTCAATATAATTTTTCTGAGCATTCGGCTCACCGCTTAATAGTTTATCAGCGATTTGAATGGCAGATGCGAATCCAGTTGCATATTTGTATACGTAAAACGGGCGATAGAAATGAGGGATTCTAGCCCATCCGTATTTTACTTCTTCATCAAATACAAGTGAATCACCGTTATATTCTTTAAATAGCTTTTCATAAATTTCACTGAAGACTTGTGCATGTAATGGTTTACCTTGTTCAGCCATTTCATGTGTGATTTTTTCAAATTCTGCAAACATAATTTGTGTAAAGAAAGTACCTTTAAATTTCTCAATAAAATGGTTAACTAAATGGTTACGCACGTTCGTATCTTTTGCTTCTTTTAATAAATAGTGAATTAATAACACTTCATTTACTGTAGAAGCGACTTCTGCGACAAAGATAGAATAATGTGCAGAAATTCTTGGTTGGTATCCATGTGAATAGTGCGTATGCATACCGTGACCGCATTCATGAGTAAGAGTGAACAGGCTGTTTAAATCATCGTGATGATTTAAAAGAATGAAAGGATGAACGCCGTATACACCAAAGTTATAAGCACCAGAACGTTTCCCTGGTGTTTCTCTTACGTCTATATATCTTTTATCTTTAAAACTTTTTAATGTCTCAATATATTCTTCTCCTAAAGGAGCTAGTGATGCAATCATAATGTCAAATGCTTCACTATATGGGATGTCTTGTTTTGCACCTTCTACTAAATCGACGCCTAAGTCGTATTGTCTTAGTTCATCTACGTTTAATTTTTCTTTTCGAATTTCATTGTATGTATGTAATGTTTGAATGTTTTTTTTCGTTGTATCAATTAGGTTTTCATATACTTCTTTTGGAACCATATCGCCAAATAATGATTTCTCTAGCGCTGATGGATAGTTTCTTAATTTCGAAACAGTAACATTATTTTTAATAGCAGCGGATAAAGTAGATGCTATGGAATTCTTTAACTGAACATATGGTTTGTAATATGCTTTATAAGCTTCTTTACGCTTTTCACGATTCGTATCTTCTATTAACTTTGCATACATTCCGCGTGTTAAGTTCACTTTTTCTCCATCGTCAGTCGTCACTTCACCAAATAATATATCTGCATTATTTAACATACCAAATGTGTGCTGTGGAGAAGAAAGAGCTTCACCCATTTGTGATAAAATTTCTTCTTGGTCCTTATTTAATACGTGTTTTTTATAACGGTATAATTCAAATAAGTCTTCTTTATAATATTGTAAGCCTTCTGTTTCTTCTATGTAAGAATGTAATGTGTTTTCGTCTATGCTAAGTAAGAAGGGGGAAAAGAAAGATTTCGCTGCACTTACTTTCACGTGTAATTGTGATACTTTATCGACAAGAGATTGCGCGTCAGTATCGCGTGTATCAAGGTCAGATTGTAATCGTGCATAAGCGAACATTAAAGATATTATGCTAGAAACTTCTTCACTCTTCGTTAAATAAGCTAATAAACTATTGCCATCGTGAATATTTCCATTAAACTCGTGTAATTCCTTCGTTAATACTTCAATTTTATGAAAATCACTTTCCCAATCTTCAATTGTATGGTAAATGTCTGTTAAATCCCATTTTTCTATATCAGCTACTTGTAATCGATCTTTAAGTTCTGTCATAATCATTTCCTTTCTAAACATGTAGTTATATTTCTATATAACTATGAAATACAACAAATTGCAAAAAATCCCTGCTGAAAATTGAAAAGCCCTGCTGAAATAACAAGGCTTACTTACTTATAGTGTAATTCCGAATTTTGAATGTAAAAGGTTTGTATATTGCATGTCTGTAACGGTTTCTTTCGTTTTTTTACCATTTTTTGCTACTGTAAGGCTATCTTTCGTTAAAGAGGCATGCCCATCTTCAGTTAGTTTTACAATAAGAGGTACTTTATTAAAGGGTGATCCTTCATGTTCAACGATAATTTTTTGTGCTGTATTTGCTTTTTCTTCATCCACTTCTTCTATATAAAATGCATAGCCTAACGTCCAATCATCAGCAGAAGATTGATCCAAGAACTCATTGTTTTTCCGCATCTCTAAAATGTAGTTTCCCTTTTCGGTCATTTCTTTACGAATACGATAATCTCCTGTAATAGAGTGAATGACTTCACCTGAGAAAGGGACAGGGGCAAGAGGTAAGTATGATCCGAATCCTACTTCAATTAAATAAAGTTCATTATGATGTGTTAAAACGGTTGCGATATGGCCAGAATCAACAGCCCATATGGAGTTTGCAGCGTTATAAACTGTTCCTGAAACGAGATGAACATCGAATCCAGAATCTTTCAGGAAGTAATACATAGTAGGGTTGAGTTCATAACAAAGACCGCCACGGTTATTTACTAAAATTTTCTCTTTCAAATTTTCTTTTGATATTTCTTTAAAATTCTTTTCGAGAATATTTAAGTTTTCAAAAGGAACAGTTTGTGCCATTGCGTACATAATGTTAGATAAATCTTCAAATGAAACTGTGTCTTTTTCTTCTATATGTAATCGTGCGAAAAATTGTTTTTGAAAGTCTGTCATCGAAATCCCTCCGTTATGCTTTTATAGGTAAATTGTAAACAATCTTGAATAGGATGTGAAATTAAAACTACGTTGAATATTTGAAATTAGATTAAAAATAATATGAGAGAGTGAGAGATTGCTACTTTACTAACGGTGGGACGAATATTATAATAATTCTGATAAACTATGCAAACGCTTTCTTGGAAGGGGATGGTGTACAGATGTTTAAAAGAATAACAATAGTCGGATTGTCAGTTGTTATGTTTTTACCTAGTATATATGGGGGGAGTAAAGCATATGCAGATACAGTTAACAATGGAACGTTAATGCAGTATTTTGAGTGGTATGCTCCGAATGATGGAGATCATTGGAATCGTTTGCGTACTGATGCTGAAAATTTAGCGCAAAAAGGAATTACATCTGTTTGGATACCACCTGCATATAAAGGAACTACGCAAAATGACGTAGGATATGGAGCATATGATTTATATGATTTGGGGGAATTCAATCAAAAGGGAACAGTGCGGACGAAATATGGGACGAAAGCACAATTGAAGTCTGCAATTGACGCTTTACATAAGAAAAACATCAATGTATACGGTGATGTAGTTATGAATCATAAAGGTGGGGCTGATTATACAGAAACTGTCACAGCAGTTGAGGTAGACCCGAGCAATCGGAATATTGAAGTATCAGGTGATTATGAAATTAGTGCGTGGACGGGATTTAACTTTCCAGGGCGTGGAGATTCTTATTCTAATTTCAAATGGAAATGGTATCATTTTGATGGAACGGATTGGGATGAAGGAAGGAAATTAAACCGAATTTATAAATTTAGGGGCATAGGTAAAGCATGGGACTGGGAAGTATCTAGCGAGAATGGGAATTATGATTATTTGATGTATGCGGATCTTGATTTTGATCATCCAGATGTTGCGAATGAAATGAAAAAATGGGGAACGTGGTATGCGAATGAATTAAATTTAGATGGTTTTCGTTTAGATGCTGTTAAACATATTGATCATGAATACTTGCGCGATTGGGTAAATCACGTTAGACAGCAAACAGGGAAAGAAATGTTTACAGTAGCTGAATATTGGCAAAATGATATCCAGACTTTAAATAATTATTTAGCGAAGGTTAATTATAATCAATCTGTGTTCGATGCACCACTTCATTATAATTTTCATTATGCTTCAACAGGAAATGGAAATTATGATATGAGAAATATTTTAAAAGGAACGGTAGTTGCGAATCATCCTACACTTGCGGTTACTCTAGTTGAAAATCATGATTCACAGCCTGGTCAGTCATTGGAATCTGTAGTGAGCCCTTGGTTCAAGCCGTTGGCATATGCATTTATTTTAACGCGTGCAGAGGGGTATCCTTCTGTTTTCTATGGTGATTACTATGGTACAAAAGGAAATAGTAACTATGAAATTCCAGCGTTAAAGGATAAAATTGATCCGATTTTGACGGCACGAAAAAACTTTGCATATGGTACGCAGCGTGATTATTTTGATCATCCAGATGTGATTGGCTGGACAAGAGAAGGTGATAGTGTACATGCTAATTCTGGTTTAGCAACATTAATCTCTGATGGACCAGGAGGGTCAAAGTGGATGGATGTTGGAAAGAATAACGCAGGGGAAGTATGGTACGATATTACGGGTAATCAAACGAATACTGTAACAATTAATAAGGACGGATGGGGGCAGTTTCAAGTAAGTGGAGGATCAGTTTCCATATATGTTCAGCAGTAATTTGGTGATGAAAAAGAAGAGGTAGACTGAAATATAAGTTTTCCTCTTCCTTTTTATATTGTTATCCTTCCTAAATCTTTATGTTTATAAATGAACTAGTCGGCTTTTGAAACACCAAGAGATGCATTGGAATAAATAATGTCATCTTATTCGTACTCGAGGAACATCTCCTTACTGTGATTGCTATAGAACTAAATATTAGTATGTTTTTAATGTGATTTTAATAGATATTATATTTGCTTTACGATAAAATTATTATAATGCAAAATTACACTATTATTATAAAATGATAGTTAATGGGTATTTTTATACTTGTGGTTATTAGTGTTTTCTAAAGCAAGATGATGAGTTTTTATTATTCAAGTTAGCGAAGATAGTTTGATGTAGCGCTTTTTAGAAGAAGTTCTTTATATAAATCGTAATTTAAAATCCATAGGCACATTTCTGTATAGGTGGTAGTAGCAAAAGGAGAGGCAATATGAAAAGAACAATAATGAAATATAGCATAATGTTTAGTTTATTACTATTAACATCATGTGATATATCGGATGAAGAAATTGAACAAAAAGCACAAAGTTATACAAAATCGGAGTATGGTATGGTTGTTAAATTAAACGGAGTTGAAACTCTGGATAACGGAAAGGACTTCCTTGGTCCAAAGGGGCGGATAGTTACTGTGCAGCAAGTAAATGAACCGCACTTGCAATTTCAATTGTACTTCGAGGGGCAAATCTCTCCAGAAGTAAATAATGATAACTATGAAAAGAAAAAGGAAGCAAATAATTTACAAGGAAGATTTAATACATATTATGGAGAGAAAAACACTATATTTACTTTTGATCAAATGCAGACTGGGGATAATGTTTCCGATAAGAATACTGAGGAACAAATAGCGAAGAAAAATTTGCAACAGTATTATACGGCAGTTTTTAAAAGTAATACTGTTTTAGATGTAAACAATTCTGTACATATGGAAACATTAGCGGGGGTTGCAAGAAGTATTCAGGAATTTAATAAAACGATTGAAAATAGTAAAAGTAATGTAGAAGATATAACGATTCAGTTGCCAAATATTAATAAGGATGTACTACAAAATATTCCTGTAGATTATATAGTAACGGCTGAAGATGCGAAAAAGACCCTTGAGAAAAAGGTTGATTATATGAACATTTTACAGTCTGCAAGGAAATAGTTTGACACCTTTACTTCTTACAAAACATATAGTATGATGATTTCAATAAATTAGATTTCAATGACTATAATATAAATTAATGAGAGGTGCTTTTTGTGAGTGCGGTAGGTATTAAATAGGAAAAATTTAATGAAATAAATCGGATAAGACCAGGGGATTTTTATGTACATCATACCCCTAATTTTGTCATGCATTTATTTCAAAACCTATGAAGATACCTACAATACTTTATAAAGCGTGTAATAAGGGACTGCCATCTATTTTTTATGGCTTATTTCCTCATATGTTATTACAAATGCCTTGTAAATGTAAAAGCTGCGGTATCCCCGCAGCTTTTTTGTATATATTTTTATTGTATAATTATGGAATTTTATATATGACTCATTGGAATCTAATGAGTAGGTATCTTCATTTATGATAAAAATCAATCATAGTGAGGAGAAACAAAATGAATACGATGACTTTTGAAAAGCTACAATATAACGAATTAAAGGATATAGTGAAATCTTATTGTGTAAGTGGATTAGGTAAGGAATTATTAAACAAATTAGAGCCGAGTACGAATATAAAAGTAGTGAGAAATCGGTTGAATGAAACGACAGAAGCACGAGCTATATTAGATGCAGAAGGGCATGTTCCTTTCTTCGGCATTTCTAATATTGCTAGTACAATTCAAAAATTAGAAAAAGGGATGATTTTAGATCCAGAAGAATTAGTCAGTGTTTCAGACTTTTTACGCGGATGTAGAAAGATTAAAAAGTTTATGTTAGATAAAGAATTTTTTGCACCAGTATTAGCTTCTTATGCAAATTCAATGACTGAATATAAAAGTATTGAAGAGGAAATTAACTTTTCAATTAAAGGAAATAGTATTGATGCAGCTGCAAGTAAAGAGTTAAAACGAATTCGAAATAATATCGATTCTGTAGATGGGAAAATAAAAGAACGTTTAACGAAGTTTTTAAATAGTAGTGCAAATAAGAAATTCATTCAGGAATTCTTTATTAGTAAAAAGGATGACCGTTATACGATTCCAATTAAATCTTCCTATAAAAACCAAGTTGCTGGAAGTATTATTGAAGCCTCGGCAAAAGGTTCTACTGTATTTATAGAACCGCATACGGTTACGAAATTGAATGCGGAACTAGCGGGTTTGAAAGCAGAAGAAGCGGTTGAAGAATATCAAATTTTAGCGACTTTATCAGGAATGGTGTTAGAAAACATTTATAGTATAAAGATTAATATGGAGCTAATTAGTCAGTATGATATGGTATTTGCAAAAGCGAAGTTTAGTAAATCGATTGATGGAATAGAACCGAAGTTAAATGATCATGGCTACATTCATTTAGTGAATTGTAAGCATCCGCTTTTAACAGGGCAAGTTGTACCCTTAAATTTTAAAATTGGTCAAGAGTATCGTAGTTTAATTATTACAGGGCCGAATGCGGGCGGAAAGACAATTGTGTTAAAAACGATTGGATTGTTAACATTAGCTACAATGTCAGGTCTTCATATTGCAGGAGATAAAGGTACAGAAATCGCTATTTTTGAAAATGTATTTGTAGATATTGGTGATAATCAAAGTATCGAAAACGCATTAAGTACATTTTCATCTCATATGAAAAATCTTTCTGAGATTATGAGGATGTCAAATAATAATACGTTACTTTTATTTGATGAAATAGGAAGCGGTACAGAACCGAATGAAGGTGCAGCACTTGCAATATCTATTTTAGAAGAGTTGTACCTTACGGGATGTATTACCGTTGCGAGTACGCATTACGGAGAAATTAAACGATTCTCAGAAATGCACGATGACTTTATGAATGCAGCGATGCAGTTTAATAGTGAAACGCTAGAGCCGCTTTATAAATTAGTTATCGGAAAATCAGGAGAAAGTAATGCACTTTGGATTGCGAATAAAATGAGCGTAAAAGAACATGTGCTGAAAAGAGCGAAAGAGTACATGGGAAATAAAGAGTACGCTTTAGAAAAAGTGAATGAAAGTAAAATTAGAAAACCGAAATTTGTACAAGAAAAAAGAGAATTTCATTATGAGTACAAAATCGGCGATCGTGTGAATTTATTAGATTATGATGATTTTGGTATCATCTATAAGGAAAAAGATAATTTTTATAACGTCGTTGTATATTATAACGGTGAATTCGTTGAAGTAAATGTAAAACGTATTACTTTAGAGGTAGCAGCGAAGGAGTTATATCCAGAGGGATACGATTTAAATACACTATTTGTCGATTATAAAGAGAGAAAAATGCAACACGATATTGAGCGCGGATCGAAAAAAGCACTTCGTAAAATTCAAAAAGAAATAAGAAAGAATAGAGGATAAGTTAAAATGGTAACGATTAGACAAGAACAAAAAAATGATTATAGAAAAACAGAAGAAGTTGTAAAAGAAGCATTTTTACATGAAGAGTTTAGTGATAAAAAAGAACATGAACTTGTAAAACGTATTAGAAAAAGTGACGCGTTTGTTCCTGAGTTATCTATCGTTGCGATAGATGAAGAAATAGTCGGTCACATTATGTTATCGAACATTACAATAGAACAAGGTGGAACTTCTGTAGAATCGTTAGCACTTGCACCAGTTTCAGTTGCTAGGGGCCATCAGAAGAAAGGAATTGGTGGAAAACTGATCACGGCTGCTTTAGAAAAAGCGAAACAACTTGGATACGGATCAGTTGTAGTATTAGGACATCCAGAGTACTACCCGAAATTTGGTTTTAAGAAAGCAAGTGAGTGGAATGTAAAAGCACCGTTTGAAGTGCCTGAAGAGGTATTTATGATAATGGAATTAACAGAAAATTCTCTTCGAGGTGTAGAAGGAATTGTACAATATTCGAGTGCTTTTGCTGAATAGGAGTACCGGTTAAGAAATGTAATCATAAAAGATAGCTTTTTTTATTAAGCGGATCTACTGACGTATATTTTGCTCAATGAATAATTGAGGTGGTAAAATTGATATAGAAACGTAAAGGGAGAGAATGAAATGAATAAGCGAGAAACACATAGCAATGAGAATGTAGTGACGTTATATGTTACAAGACACGGTAAAACAATATTAAATACGAATCATCGCGCGCAAGGTTGGGCAGATTCTCCTTTAGTAGAAAGAGGTGTTGAAGTTGCCACAAATTTAGGAACAGGATTAAAAGATATTCATTTTATGAATGCGTATAGTAGTGATAGCGGCCGCGCAATTGAAACTGCTAATTTAGTATTAAAATATAGTGAGCAATCAAAATTAAAACTTGAGCAAAGAAAAGATTTGCGAGAATTAAATTTCGGTATTTTTGAAGGTGAAAAACTTGAGAATATGTGGGATGTGGTTGGAAAAGCTGCAGGCGTTGCATCACCAGAAGAACTCTTGAAGCTTTCTATTCAAGAAGTGATTAACCTTATTAGAGTAGCAGATCCGACAAAACAGGCGGAAGATTGGGAATTGTTTTCTACTCGTATAAAAACAGAGATAGATAAAATTAGTGAAGAAGCTGCTGAAAATGGTGGCGGTAACGTCTTAGTTGTCGTTCATGGGCTTTTGATTACTACCTTAATAGAAATGTTAGACAGTAGCAAAACAAAACTTGGAGTGGAAAATGCTAGCGTGACGAAGATTGTATATCAAGATGGAACATACACAGTCGAGTCGGTTGGAGATATGAGTTATGTTGCAAAAGGGAAAGAAAGTGTGGAAATATAATACTATCTTAAATAGATATAAGAAAAGGAAGTTAGTAAAATCTAGCTTCCTTTTTATTTTTTAGTGCATCATTTATAAGGTTATATTGGGATATTATAATGAAACTTTCTATTGTGTAGAACGTTTCTTTGTTCAACAATCGGGTCATTTAATTGAATAAGGGCATATTTTTTTGAATAGGACCACTTTGTTAAAAAGGATACATCCAATTTTTAGCGAATACAGGGTTATAAATAAGAAAAAGTGGTGAGATAAATAGGAAAAGAATGTAATTCCTTTTTGGACAATAAAACGGAAAAATGTATAATTAACAGACTTCAGAGCGCGGGTTGTGTTTTCGCAGAAGAAGAGACCCGGTTACTTATTTCAGCAGCCCGAACTCCAGAGGAGCTCAAGAGAATGGTGGAAATGCGAGCCAATGGTTTGCCACTTGAATATGTTGTTGGATACGCAGAATTTTGTGGGTTGCGGATAGAAGTGGACCGAGGTGTTTTCGTACCTCGTCAACGTACCGAGTTTCTTGTTCGCCAAGCAGAAGCTCTGTTATGCTTTGGTGATATCGTCGTTGATCTATGTTGCGGTTCAGGTGCTGTGGGTGTAGCTCTGGCGGCAGCTTTAGGACGAATTGAATTGTATTCTGTTGACATTGATCCTGTCGCAGTACGATGTGCTAGCCGCAACGTAACAAATTTCGGTGGCCATGTTTTTGAAGGTGACTTGTATAAAGCTTTGCCTCACGCACTTAAAGGCCATGTGAATACCCTAGTTGCAAACGTACCTTATGTTCCTACCGAGACAATAAAGCTGCTTCCACAGGAGGCCCGTCTACATGAACCGAAAATGGCGCTAGACGGAGGAGAGGATGGACTCGACATTCAGCGAAGAGTAGCAAAAGAAGCATTTCTCTGGCTCGCATCGGGAGGGCATCTTTTAATAGAGACGAGTGAAATGCAGGCAACTCAGACCTTTGAAATCTTTGCTGGTGCTGGGCTTACCACGAAAGTGACTAGAGATGAGGAATTAGATGCCACTGTTGTTATAGGATCAAAATCTAGTTTTTAGCTTAAATCGGTACGTAGCCTTATTCATAAATAAAAATGATAATTTTCTAGCAATATACAAATAAAAGAACATATGCAATTAAAGGGAGTTTTAATTGAGAAAAGAGCTCAAAAATTATTCGAGTGATACATGGGATCGTTATTTGAAGAAGTAAGGACATAACATATTAGTTATATAAAATATGTTATGTCCTTTCATTTATCAATTTTTTTCACTATAGGTCTTCACAAAATTTTAATCTAGCTTTCTTTTCATTTTATGAATTATGGGATCAATAAAATCTTCCCAGTACTTTTTCTGCTCTCTAATAATTCATGTGCATGGGCACCGTCTTGTAAAGAGAATGTAGTAGGACTTGCAATGTTCAATTTTCCAGTAGCGATCCAATCAAATAATTGAGTAGAGCGCTGTTTACGTTCTTCAAAAGTAGTAAGTACGTTCCAAAGGTCTCCGCCAGTTAAAGTTTTCGAAGTATCCATAAGCATACGTGGATCAATGGGCGCAGGATTACCACCGGCCATTCCGTAAAATACGACAGTACCACCGATTTTAGTAGCGTTAAAACTTTTCTCTAGTGTAGAGCCTACTGATTCATATACAACATTTACTCCAGTACCATTTGTTATTTCAAGTACTTTTGAATGCCATTTTTCAGTATATAAAAATACGTGATCAGCCCCAACTAACGTGGCTACTTTGGTTTTTTCGGTTGATGACGTAAGACCGATTACTGTTCCACCCTGTAGTTTAATCATTTGAATAAGAAGTTGACCAACGCCACCAGCCGCAGCATGGACTAAAGCTGTATCACCTTGTTTTATTTGATAGCTATCTTTCGTTAAATAATGTGCCGTTAGACCTTGCAATAAGATAGAAGCGGCTGTTTCAAAAGAAATTGAATCTGGAAGCGGGATTGCTTTTTCTGCTGGAACGGCAACTAATTCTGCATTTGCGAATGGAACGTCAGCAAATGCAATACGGTCTCCAGGATTGATAGTAGTAACGTTAGCACCTACTTCTTCAACGATACCAGCGCCTTCATAACCTAATATATAAGGAGGGTTACCAGCGAGGTGATAATCACCACGGCGTCTATAAATATCTGCGAAATTTAGACCGATTGCTTTCGTGCGGATAAGAATTTCATTTGGATTAATGATTGGATCAGGGATTTCTTTATATTGAAGTACATCAGCATCTCCGAATGTTTCGAAACAAAGTGCTTTCATATGGAATACCTCCATTTTATTGTTTGTCGATGCTCTTTATCATACAATATAAATATCAATAGACAAAGAGGATTATTCCGATGAAATCAATCGGAAATATCGATTGAAAAAGAGGGATGATAAATGGAGATAAAACAATTAATTACATTTAAAGTAGCAGCAGATACTTTGAACTTTACACAAACTGCGAAGAAATTAAACTTTGCTCAATCGAGCGTTACAGCACAAATTAAAACGTTAGAGGCTGAGCTCGATACACCACTATTTGAGAGATTAGGGAAACGTCTTTTCTTAACTGAAGCAGGAAGAAAGTTTCAACTATATGCAGACAAGATAATCGCACTTAGTAACGAAGCAAAGACGGCCGTGAAAGATGATGAGGAAATAGCAGGTACGTTAATAATTGGTGCACAAGAAAGTCAATGTACATACAGACTGCCTTCTATATTAAAGAGGTTTAAAATACAATTCCCCAAAATAAAGCTTATATTTAAACCAGCACATTCCAATAAAGATGCGAAGGAACAATTGATGGAGGGAAAAGTAGATCTTGCATTTATTTTGGACGAATGTAAAACAGAAGATGTTTTACATGTGGAACCACTTATGAAAGAAGAATTAAAAGTAGTAGCTGCTCCAGGGCATATTTTACTTGAACAGACTACTGTTTCTATAAAAGATTTAGAGAGTGAAACACTTTTATTAACAGAATTAGGCTGCTCATATAGAACTTTATTTGAAGAGCTATTTCGCGGGGAAGATCTATATCCAGCAAATAAAATTGAGTTTGTTAGTGTGGAAGCAATTAAACAATGTGTTATTGCAGATTTAGGTATAGCCGTTTTACCAGCGATAGTAGTAGAAAAAGATATACGGGAAGGGACGTTAAAGGAGTTAATGTTAAACGAAACAATACCTCCAATTTATACACAAATTGCTTGGCATAAAGATAAATGGATGACAGCACCACTGCAGCAATTTATTGATGTAACGAGGGAGTTTTTTACAACAGATTAAGTGGAGAAATATTTATTTTATATAAAAGAAAAAATGGCAATTTTGTATAAAAGAACCGATGCTTGCATGTAACAAGTATCGGTTCTTTTATAGTTGAAATAAAGGATGTTATAAAATGTGTATTTCTCAACTTTTTTTCTTAGACGGATACGTAAATTTCTTCGTATATTCCAATAATCGTAAGGGAATTTACAACTTTTATTCGTTTCTGTAAGATGCCTCTAGGCAGCATGAAAGGAGGGGCGTACATAGGGAGGAGATTGTCTTTAGTAAACGTACTTATTTTGAGGGAGGAGATTTACAATGTTTAAAAAGTTAATGAAAGTATGTGTGTTAAGTGTAGCGAGTGTAGGGGTATTATTTAGTTTTCAAGAAAGTACATTTGCAGCTACTGATCTGAGTAGCTATTATGACGGAAAAAATCCAGCAACAACGAAAGTATACGGGGGAAGTACAACATGTGATGCAGATGGATTTAATGCAAAGTCTACAGCAGTTTATGAAGGTAGTAAAAAAGTAGGAACAGTGTATTTACGTTACAGTAATACATGTCATGCGGCATGGTCTAAGCTTGTTTTAGATCAACCAGCACCTTCTGTTTCTGGAGGAGTATATGCTTACGCTGTTATTAATAAATATAAAAATGGTGTATTCCAAAAATCAGTAGATTCTAATAGTGGTAATGGAGCAATTAAAACGGGGCAAACGAGCACTTATACAGGAATGGTGTTTGATTTAACTGCTGATTTTGGTTATACAGCTGATGCCGAAGCAGTGACGATTAATAATGGTTACGGGAAAACTGGACGTTATTAATAAAGGAGTGGAATCCTGTGAAACTTATTAAAAAGGTAAGCGCATGTCTTTGTCTGGCATTGCTCGTCGTAACTAGTGTGTTTAGTACGACCAATAATGATAAAGCATTTGCAGAAGACCATTCGTATGATGGGAAAAGTCCGTATTACAATAGTTGTGATCAATCAGCAGTAACGAAAGAAAAGAAGTGGATTGATTCAAATTCTTATGTGGAATTAAAATTTAGCACGACGTGTAAAACAGCGTGGGCAAAAGTTACTGTAACTCGCCTGGCAGTTTATAATAATGAAGCTGATGCAAGGATTGTTAGAAAAACAGATGGAAAGGCATACACTTGCGGAAGTGCTGGAGGAAATGGTGTTGTAAATAAAGGGCAAACATCATGCTATACGCCAATGGTATATGATTTAGATCCAAGAAAAGCACAAGCGCAGGGGAAACATGCAATTCCGAATAGTGATGCATATAATTATGCGGAGACTATTTGGTATTGATACGATTATACATGTTTTAAGAGCTGTTATTTGATATAAAAATGAAAGAGCCTTACTGCATTTTATTGTGGTAAGGTTCTTTAAAATTGTTTAATAGATTAAGTACATTCATTTACAAAGGTCTCTCTATATAATCGCTTTTAAGTATGGCCATAATAATTTCATCTGAGTATGTATCGTTATAAAATAAAGATTGACGTAAGGTTCCTTCTTTTGCAAAACCAACTTTTTCATAAGCTTTAATTCCGCGTAAATTATGGCTAAATACTTCTAACTGTAAACGATTTAATGATAGTTGTTCAAAAACAAATCTTAAAACGATTTTAATAGCTTCAGTTCCATAACCTTGTCCTGTTAATGCTATGGAAAGCATTGATATTCTGAATCCTGCTCTTTTGTTCTCCTCATCGATATCTAAAATCGACAACTCTCCAATCATCTCTTCAGTACTTTGTAAACAAATAGCGAAATCATAGCGACTTGAATCATTATTTATATGATCTATATGTTTCGTAATTTGCTCCAATGAAAAAGTGGACTTAGTTCCAGTCATATATCTTATTTCATCATCCATTGTACTTTCTAATATAATAGGAGCATCTAGCTGGCAAAGAGGCCTTAAATAAATTCTTTCGCTCTCTAATCTCATTATAATTTTCTCCTTTAGTTAGTAATTGAATGTATAAATACTTAAACTTTCTTCAATGAGTTACATAAAAAATATGAACCTTAATTCGATGTTACATGAATTTTATAATGGTATGGTATACCTAAAACAAATAATAAAAGTTTTATACACAACAAAATGTATCAACGAGTTTTTTGATCATACTATTATTCTTGCTACTCATTCCGCTTTGAAATGAACATGAATGTATTAACTAAGGTCTGTATCAGGAGGAGTATATCCAAGGTGCCTAGCCATTGATACAATTTGTCCTTTATGATGAAACTCATGGGTTTCCGTATGAGTTAAAAGCCATAGCGGAGTTGTACTCCAAGGCCCTTTTTGCCACTTTACTTCATTTGCAATATTTTCGAGCCAACGGTCATTGTATTCATCTAAAAAACGTTGTACAGTCTCATCTACTAACTTAAATCTAGCGCGAACTTTTTTCACATCTGCATGCTCAATTTCGTAATCGCTAGCAAATGAAAAGTCTACTCGCTTTTGTTTAAATGCGAATGATCCAAGCCAGTATCGGTAGCAATCGGCTACATGAATATGAGTCTTTATAATGCTACCGCTCCCGAAATTAGGAACTGTGCTATGTAATTTTTCTACTGGGATTTCTTCCAAAAACGAAAATAGAGTTTCTCTTGTAGAGCTAATAAGATTATATTGCTGTTTTAAAACATGTAACATGAAATTAACACTCCTCTTTTATTTACTAAACTATTTGTGTAATAAGTAATTCTATATGTACGAGAGGTGAACCTTTTTATTATTTTTACTAAGCATATTAGATGTATTTCTTCATTGTTTCTGATAGATTAAACAAAGTGAAACTTTAATGAATTGAACATTCTTAGTTCATAATAAAATGTACATGAAGAAGGAGAACGATAAAATGAATAGAATAATTGGTCTAAAACAATTTGAAATAACGCGCGGGGCATTACTTAAATTTATGGAGACGCTAGATGATAAAATTGCAGATACGCAGCCAGAGGGTTTTAACAATACAATTCGTTGGCATATCGGTCATGTATTAACGGCAGCAGAAGTTTTCATGTTTGGAAAAGAATTCAAACAATTACCAACTGAATATCCAGGTATGTTTGGATATGGATCAAGACCATCTAAATGGACAACAGAAGGACCATCATTAGAAGTGTTAACGGTCCAATTAAAAGAACAAGCAAAACGTATTAAAGAAATTCCAGCAGAAGCATTTGAAAATAAACTGCCAGAGCCATTTCTAGGATTGGAAACAGTTGGTGAGCTTTACGGTATGATGCTTTATCATGAAGCTGATCATATTGGACAAATGAAGGCGATGGAACGTATTATTAAAGCTCTTTAGTCTTAATTGCATATAACAAGCAATACAGGTGTAATGTTAAATGATATAAACAAAAAAGGTAGATAAATTATTATCTACCTTTTTTGTTTAACTTCTTGAAGGATTAGGGATTATCATCGTGATGCTGATGAAGAAGGATAAGAGGATTTTATAATTTTTATGGTGTGATTATTAATTGTAGTATTCCTAAATATGGAATATAAGTATAATGATAGAGAAGAACTAGAAATAGGGGTGAATACTATGATTACATTAGAGCAAAAGTTGGAGCAATATAAACATACATATGTACAGTTAAAGGGAGAACTAAAATGGAAAACGAGCGATTCTCGAACAGGAATGATGATTGCTGCTATGTATGCAGGTAGTGATAAACTGTTTGATCTCGGACGTTTTTTAGAAATTAGTAGTTATATTAAGAATCAGGTAGGGATGTTTTCATACTTAAAGTCTTATCATCGTTTTGTAGTGGCAGCAACATTAGATATTCACTTTACAGATTACCAGAAAGCTTTTCGGGAGTTTTTAGATTTATATGAACAATTGGTCACTGGTGGGTTTAGCCGGAGTATATTTACTTATCTCGCAGCAGCTGTACTTTTAACAGAAGAAAATGAACAGCATGGCGCGCACATTCAACGCTCGATGCAAGTATATAAACGCATGAAAAAGGATCACCTCTTTCTTACAAGTACAAATGATTATCCGCTCGCGGTTTTATTAGCAGGACAATCAGAGAATGTAGACACACTTATGGACCGAGTGGAACGCCTTTATCAGAAACTAGCGACAGCTGGTTTGCATAAAGGGAATGATCTTCAATTTTTGAGTCATATTCTTTCACTAAAGAAGGATGTCAGGGAAGAACTGTTAGTCGCAAAATGCACAAATATATGGAATTTGTTAAAGCAAGAAAAGGTAAAAGTAAAACAGATGCATTACCCAGCTATCGGGTTACTAGCGTTACTCGAGGATGGAGAAAAAGAGATTCATTCTATTAGAGCATTTATTGAAAAATTGCAGGGGGATAAATTGTTCCGTTGGCATACAGATACAAATATTCTTATTGCTATTCAACTGTTCGTAAGTCAGAAAGGTGAGGAAAGTAAAACTACCAACACAGGTTTACAAACAATGATAGAAGTCCTCATACAAGCACAACAGGCTGCTATGATGGCAACGATTGCCGCTTCATCTGCAGCAACATCTTCTGCTAGTAGTAGTTCATAATGTGTAAATCCTTTAATAAGGAAGGTAAAAAGCCCATCACTTTCTAATTAGTGATGGGCTAACTATTTTTACATAATCAGCATTATTTTTTCGACTCTTTCAAATGTTTGAGTTGTGTAACAATCATAATGCTAATAACAACGAGTAAAAACCATGAGCTGATTTTACTTAAGTGAACGAGATTCCAAGCTTCCCGTTGGTTTGGATATTGCCATGCACCGAAAAATGTTGCGATGTTTTCTGCAATCCAAATAAAGAATCCGATAAGAAAAAAGGAGAGAACGAGCGGCATTTTATATGTAACGCCTCGTAATGAAAATTCCACAAATGTTCGAAAGAAAACGATGAATAGAAGTAACGTTAAGAACCATCTAAAATCGTATAGAAAATGATGTGTGAAAAAATTGAAGTAAATCAGTGCTCCTAGAGGTATTACAAAAATAGCTTTCGGCCAATGATGCATTTGTAAATGCAATCTTCTCCACGCTTGGCATATGTAACTGGCAACACTTGCATACATAAAGCCGCTGTAAAGTGGAACTCCAAAAACCTTTGAATATGCCTCTTCCGGATAACTCCATGAACCGAAATGAACTTTATATATTTCTAGTAAAAGGCCGATGAGGTGGAAGACAGTAATTACTTTTAATTCGTCTTTCGTCTCAAGGCCAGTCTTGTACATAACCCACTGCATAAGAAGGCATACGATGAGTATGAAATCGTAGCGGTATAACCCTGGGATCGAAACGATTTTTGAAAGGGCTAGTGTTAAGAAAATAACGACTGGGAATAAGCAGGATAATGCTTGTTCATAAGTAAAATAGAGTAGTTGTTTTATATATAACATTGCATCACCTTGGATGTTTTTATTTGAAAACTCAAAATAATGATTAAGTATACTACACTTTTAAAAATAAGCTAGTATTCTATTTTGCGTGTATTTGTAAGTTTTGGAAGGGAATTGTAATAAGTATTTTAATATTTAACGAAGTAAAAAAATAGTTTGCTATTTAAAAAAAGTGAGGATATAATATCTAAATGAAAATGATAATTATTATCAGTAATGATTATAAATTAAAAATAATTATAAAAAACAACTGCATATAAAGGATGAAATGAAACATGTTACATAAGTCTACTATACATGCTGGCAATAACCGCTGGATACATATTAAGTTCATATGTTTTATGAGCTTAACAATTATATGTTTAATTGGATCTATATTTTTGGCCGTCGCATTTGGTGCAAAGGATATTCATTTGCAAACGGTGTGGACAGCGGTTTTTGATTACAATCCGAAATTAACGCAGCATCAAATCATTTACGAATTAAGGCTCCCAAGGGTAATTGGCGCAGCAGTTGTAGGAGCGGCTTTTGCGGTCGCTGGGGCTGTTATGCAAGGAGTAACACGAAATCCTTTAGCTGATGCAGGTGTACTTGGCATAAATGCAGGTGCGATGTTTGTAGTAGCACTTAGTTTTGCCTTTTTTCCGCATATGCCGTATTCCTATTTAATGATTGTCTCCTTTATTGGAGCGGTCTTAAGTACAGTACTCATTTTTATTATCGGATCGGCCACATCAGGCGGATTAACACCGATGAGATTAACGATCGCTGGGGCAGTTATGGCTGCGCTTTTACATTCGTTAAGTTCAGGTGTCGCGATTTATTATGACTTAAGTCAAGATTTAGCTTTTTGGTACGCTGGTGGTGTTGCAGGGGTTAAGTGGGAACACTTGAAATTTTTAGTTCCTATTATTCTCATAACAATTGTTTTTGCGACAATTTTAGGGCGGTCTATTTCACTCATATCAATGGGGGATGATGTCGCTACGAATTTAGGAGTAAAAACGAACCGAACGAGAATACTAGGGATGATTATAGTAGTCATTCTTGCAGGTGTATCTGTTTCAGCTGTTGGCTCTATTGGATTTGTAGGACTAGTTATCCCGCATATTGCTAGAAAATTAGTTGGTGTGAATTATCGACTCATTATTCCTATGTCAGCATTATTAGGTGCTATGTTATTAGTTTTAGCTGACCTAGGGGCAAGAACAGTAAACCCTCCTAAAGAACTGGCGATAGGAATTATGGTGGCTCTTGTTGGAGTTCCGTTCTTCCTCTATACAGCACGTAAAGTTGGGAGGGAGTTGTAAGTGAAGAAGATTTTAAACACAGATAAAACGAGAGCCGTTACTGTAACTACAATATTTGGTTGTATTAGTATCGCTGTCATTTTGCTTAGCTTAAATACGGGGACACTTAGCATTGCACCGCTCAAAGTAATTCAAACGCTTTTCGGTCATGGTGATTTTGAGAGTGCAACCGTGCTGTACGATTATCGTATGCCAAGAATTATAATCACAATGTTAGCTGGTATTGGCCTTGGGATTTCCGGTGCGATTTTGCAAGGGTTATCAAGGAATGCGTTGGCCGATCCTGGTATTCTTGGACTGCATTCAGGTGCATCTTTCGGGCTAATTATATTCGTTACTTTCTTTCATTCTATTAATGAGAATGCATCGATATTAATACCGTTATTTACATTTGGCGGAGGAGTATTAGCTGCATTTCTTATTATTTTACTTGCGAGTGATCGATCAAAAGGTTTACTTCCCATTAGACTTATTCTCGTTGGTATCGCGGTTTCAGCTGGCTTTAGTGCAATTTCGTTATTTTTCTCTCTCAAGTTAAATGATGAGACATATACATTCGCTTCTAGATGGTTAGTTGGTAACGTGTGGGGAAGGGATTGGATTCATGTCCTTGCATTATTACCTTGGATTTTCATACTAACTCCGTATGCATGGCTAAAATCTAAAACGTTAAATGCATTGTCACTCGGTGATAGTGTGGCAGCGGGACTTGGTGTTTCTGTTCAAAAAGAACGGTTACTCCTTTTAGCTACAGCGGTTGGATTATCTTGCGGGAGTGTATCGATGGCAGGAGGGATTGGTTTTATCGGTTTAGTTGCTCCGCATATCGCGAGGAAGTTAGTAGGTACTACATATCAACACTTTCTTCCTTTAGCTGGCATTATCGGAATGATTATTTTAGTACTAGCAGATACGATAGGTCGTTCTATATTTGAGCCAAACTCTATTCCAGCTGGTGTAGTAGTGGCAGCTTTAGGAGCGCCGTATTTTCTTTATTTACTTACAAAAACAAAATAAATACTTCAAAGAGGAGAACATATGAAAAAGAAACTTACTATTTTATTTAGCATCATGTGTATTTTAGTATTAGCAGCATGTGGTCAAACGACAGCCAATGAAGAGGCAACGAAAAAAACGGAAAAAAGTAATGACCCAAAAATTGCTTCAATGTCTATTCATTTAACGAATGATTTACTTGCATTAGGAATTACACCAGTAGGTTCTGTTATTGGTGGAGATTTAAAAGATTTCTTACCGCACGCTAAAGAGAAGTTGAAAGATACGAAGAAGCTTGGTGTAGTAACAGATCCGAATATGGAAGCGTTACTTCAATTAAAGCCAACTGACATTTATGTTGATGAAAAATATGCTGGTAAAGATGTAGCGAAATACGAAAAAATTGCAAAAACGCATACTTTCAATTTAGATGAAGGTACATGGAGAGACCATTTAAAACAAGTTGGTAAACTTGTAAACCGTGAGAAAGAAGCGGATCAATATATTCAAGATTACGAAGAGCAATCAAAACGAGTAAAAGGTTTAATAGATAAAGAGCTAGGTAATAACGAAAAAGTAATGGCAATTCGCGTTACTGCAAAAGAATTACGTGTATTTAGTACGAAAAGACCGATGGGACCAATTTTATTCCAAGACTTAGGATTACAACCTGCAAATGGTGTAGAGAAAATCAATGGAAAACGTCCTTTCGAAGTCATTTCACAAGAAGTATTACCTGACTTTGATGCAGATGCGATTTTCGTTGTTGTAAATAGAGATGATAAAGCAAAAGCTGCATTTAAACAACTTCAAGAAACACCAATTTGGAAAGACTTAAAAGCTGTTAAAGGCAAGCATGTATATATTATCAATGACCAACCATGGCTTGACTATTCTGCTTTAGGTAACAAAATGGCAATGGATGAAGCAGAGAAAATGTTTACGAAATAATATAGTTTTGCTATTAGGAAAGGCCCTCTAAATTTGGAGGGCTTTTTATTATTGTTAGAATAAACGAAAAATTATACAATGAAGTTAATTTCGTGTAGAGGAGATGTGCCAATGTCAGCGCTTATTGTAAGTATCCCGTTTATAAAGCAGTTTATGGAACAAGGGGATAAATAGGCTAAAATAAGTATCCCCGTTATTAAAAAAGGGGGAGTTTGAAATGACGATGAATCTTTTTCAAAATAAAATTGTAAAATTATCCGCTATTAGAGAATCAGATGCTGTAGTAATGGTTATGTGGCAAGAGGATAGTGAGTATTTAAGAAATGTCGATACAGATGTAGCGTTTCCGCAATCGTTACAAGAAATAGCAAGTGATGAGTTATTAAAAGGACGGAGATCGAATAGTGTTTCTTTCATGGTAAGGACAGTTCAAGAAGATCGCTTAATTGGTTTTGTGGCGATTCATGGTATAGAGTGGAATAACAAAACAGGTTTATTAGCCATTGGTATAGGAGATGCGAATGATAGAGGAAAAGGATATGGGAAAGAAGCAATACATCTTATTCTAAAGTATGCTTTCTATGAATTGAATTTACACCGCATCGGTCTCGATGTTATTTCGTATAATAAACCTGCCATTGCATTGTATAAAAAGATGGGTTTTCAAATGGAAGGCTGTATGAGAGAAGCGGTTCAAAGAGATGGGAAGTGTTTTGACCGTATGATTATGGGGATATTGCGGGATGAATGGATAGAGCTGCAAGGTTAGAAAGTACATTCGAAATTATATATGTAGTATGCAGGAGATATAATGGTAATTGGCGAAAATTTACAGTGTGTTGATTGAATTTATAAGGAGTCATGTAAAATGAATTTAGAAAAGGCAAAACCAGTAAATGAAGAGGTCGCCGAATTAAAAGAACTTATTAAAGAGTTACACGGAAGTGTGCACCAACTTCAAAGTGAAGTGCAGCAACTAAGGCACGAAAGACCAGTTGTTGAAGTGAGAAAAGGTGTTCAATTATCACCAACAATTGTCGGACAAATTGGTGGTATGATTTTAGGTGGTTTAGCAATTATCGGTATATTTTGGTGATGAAAAAAGGTTTGCAGCACGGATGCTGCAAACCTTTTGTATTTGACGATATAATTTCATGCAATGCAACTTTTACATTAAATAACGTAAATATATATAAGCATGTGATAACAAGAGTGCAACAATAGTTAATGGTAAACCAATTTTTAAGAAGTCCATATAAGAGAAGCCATGTCCTTCACGTTTTGCAATACCAGCAACGACTACGTTTGCAGATGCACCGATTAGTGTTCCATTTCCTCCTAAGCAAGCTCCAAGAGATAACGCCCACCATAGTACTTCGATTTGCGGAGAATCGACAGATAGTCCGAGTCCTGTAGCTAAGTCTTGAATAAGAGGAATCATCGTTGCGACAAATGGGATGTTGTCGATTGTCGCAGATGCGATGCCAGATACCCATAAAATAAGTATAGCTGCGAATCCGATGTCACCGTTTGTTACGTCGATTACTTCTCTTGCAAGTGAAGAGATAAGTCCGATATCAATTAACCCGCCAACGAGAACAAATAATCCGGCGAAGAAGAAAATGGTTACCCATTCAACATGGGCAAATACATCTTCAATATCATGTTCTTTCACGCCGATTAACATAAGAAGTGTAGCGCCTGTCATCGCGATAACAGCAGCGTCTACATGAATAATCGAATGAAGTACGAAGCCTAAAATAGTTAGTCCTAAAATCGAAATAGATTTTAAAAGGAGGCTTTGATCTTTAATGTAATCTTTTTCGTTTAATGCCATTAGTTTTTCGATTTGTTCAGGTGTTGTTTTTAGTTTGTTACGATACATGAAGTAAATAATGCCAAGTGTCACGATAGAAATAATAATTACGATTGGAGCTAAGTTAAGTAAAAAGGCGTTAAAGTCTAAATGCTTGTTTGCTGATCCAATCATAATATTAGGTGGATCACCGATTAATGTTGCTGTTCCGCCTATATTTGAAAACAGCACTTCTGAAATCAAATAAGGCACAGGATTTACTTTTAAAATACGTGTAATGGATAATGTAACAGGAACGATTAATAAAACAGTCGTTACATTGTCCAAAAATGCTGATCCGACAGCAGTTAATAGGGATAGTAATAATAAAATGCGAATCGGTTTTCCACCAGCTGCTTTTGCCGCTTTAATGGCCACAAATTCAAAGACGCCTGATTGACTCGTAATATGTACGAGAATCATCATCCCAATTAAAAGGGTAATCGTTTCCCATTGAATATGTGATGTGAAAGCAGTATGTAAATCTACAACTCCAAAAATAATCATAATAGCAGCACCGAATAGTGCGATTACAGCACGATTCAATTTCTCAGAAATAATAAATCCGTACGTGATTAAAAATACGGCAATTGCAAAATAATATTGCCAATTTGCTACTTCATGTGCTGACTGTTCCAATCATGTCACCTTCTTTAAATTATGTATTCAATTGTCGAAATGTATCTCGTTGCAATAATACGGGATAAAATATATTGTAGCAAATTCAAAAAAGAAAGAAAACTATTTAACAAAGTGAAGGAAAAAATGTATTTTTTACATATCATATAAAAAATATAAAAAACACAGTGCAAATTATTAGGAAAAGTGAGCGTTGTCCTCTAATATAGAGATAGCAATTTACATTATTTTTGCGTAAAATGGTTTAAAGAGGTGAATTCCGATGGAAATAGTAAAAGATAGTTCTCTTATTCAAAATGAAATTGAACGTTTTGTAAATAAAGATGTATATATTCATTTAGAAACGACAAACGGAGCGTATGCATCACACATAAATGAAAAGATGATGACAGTTGGTGCTTTCATTCGAAATGCGATTATCCGTTTTGAACGCGGGAAGATAACTGGAACAAATCCATACCGAGTTGGTTTGAAAATGGATCACGGTTGGGTATATGCTGAAGGTATTACGCACTGGGAAGTAGACGATCAAGAGCGTTTATTATTAGCTGGACATGATAATTTAGGTCGTCTAGCAGTTGCACTTGAGTTAAGCTTAACACCATTTAAGTAAGAAGGAGGGAAACTTATGGAGAGACATGTACTTGTTGTATTTCCGCATCCAGATGATGAAGCATATGCTGCGGGAGGAACAATTCGCTTATTAACAGATCAAGGAGTACCTGTAACGTATGCATGTGGTACTCTAGGACAAATGGGACGTAACATGGGTAAGAACGTATTCGCTAACCGTGAAACGATTCCACATATCCGTAAGAAAGAATTGAAAGATGCTTGTGAAGCGATGGGTATTAAAGATTTAAGAATGCTTGGCTTCCATGATAAAACGTTAGAATTTGAAGATGTTGATTTCGTTGCTGACAAAATTGAAGCAATTATTCAAGAAGTAAATCCATCTCGAATTATTACATTTTATCCAGAGCACGGTGTACATCCAGATCATAATGCATTTGGCCGCGCTGTCGTTCGCGCTGTATCACGTATGCCAAAAGAAGAGCGCCCAGTTATCCATGCTGTTGCGATTACGAAAAATCGTGAAGCAGTATTAGGAGAACCGGATGTTGTAAATAACATTAGTGAAGTATTTGATCATAAATTAACTGCATTAGGTGCGCACCGTTCACAAACAGAAGCAATGCTTGAAGACACGCATGCAAAAATAAAAAACAAAGATGCAGCAACATTAAAATGGCTGCAACTTGAACAGTTTTGGACTTATAAATGGGAGTAGGCTAGAAGGATACCTTCTAGTTGCTCTTACATAGAAAAAGCGCCGTCACTTGTGATGGCGCTTTTTCTTGTTGAAGACTATAAATTTCTTAGGGTGCTTCAAAATTTTTAAATTAACGTGCAGTATAGCCTCCATCAACAAGAAGTGTTGTACCGTTAACAAAACTAGCATCATCACTTGCTAAAAATAAGACAGCTTTAGCGACTTCTTCTGGTGTTCCAAGTCTGCCTTGTGGATGAAGTGAAGCTAAATATTCTTTCTGTTCAGGATTAACACTACCAAGTAAAGGGGTGTCAATATAACCGGGGCACACCGCATTAATACGTATTCCATATTTAGCGTAGGCAGTACATAAATTTTGAGTTAATAGTTTCACACCACCTTTTGCAGAGGAGTATGCTGTTGGGGTAGGTAATGAAACAAAACTATGAATCGAACCAGCGTTAACGATGACACCACCTGTACCTTGTTTAAGGAATTGTTCAATCGAATATTTATCAGAAAGGAATACCCCAGACAAATTAATATCAATAGTTCTTTTCCACTTTTCATAGGATAATTCGTTTGCTGGTGCATCATCAGCAACGCCGGCATTGGCATACATAATATCTAATTTACCGTATGTACTTACTGTCTCATGAATTAGCTGTTTAATATCTGCCTCTTTTGTTACATCAGTTTTAATAAATAACGTATTATATCCATGTGCATTCAATTCATCTGATAGTTCTTTTCCACGTTCAGAAAAGTCAGCAATAACTACTTTTGCACCTTCTTCGATAAAAAGACGAACAGTAGATTCGCCAATTCCACTTGCACCACCAGTTATGATTGCTACTTTGTCTTTCAATTTCATATAAACCTCTCCATTCATCAATGAATTTAAGTCGAATTTTTAAATCTGGTTATATCACTATTAACCTTAAATAGTAAGTAGATAGAAGAAAAAGCTCGCGTTTACTTAATTGTGAGAGTGCTATTTTTTCTTTAGTGTACTTTTTGATACAGTTATGGACTAAAATATTAATTTGGTCAATCTTATCATTAGATTGAATATTTGGTAAAGAGCTCTCGAACAGAGCGAGTACGGATGCTGAAAAATTAAAATAAATATGAAGTATTATTTGTAGGGTAAGGAACAAGGGGGAGAGAAGCATAATGAAAACTACTACTCTATTTAAATAGGAAAAAACCTTGCAGGGGGGCAAGGCTTTAAACAGGGTATTAAAAATGATTGATTTATTAAGAAGAACTTCTTCTTGTGAATAAACTAATTTTAGCATGATAACTCATATGTATGTGTTACGAATTTGTGAATAAAAACTCAATGATAAAAGTATGAGTGAAAGGAAATAATGTATTTGAAATATGTATTATTACACAAAGTTTAGTTGAAATAGTGAGGGAAATAAAAAAGCGCAATGAGCAAAATAATTAAGAGACGAATTATATGAAAGATTAGTTGAACGCCTAATATTTAATTTGTTTTACTATATTATTAATTCCGATGATACAAAATTCAAGAAATGACTTATCAATATAAAAACAAAAAGTCCTTAGAATCTACGGCTTTAATATGAAAAGATTTTAATCATTGGGCATAAGGGAATTCTATATTGATTGGTTGAAAGAGGGGATTTGTATATGTAATTTCTTTTTTCATTTAATTCTTTAGAACCTATTTTTAATAATGTATATAAGAAGCGTATATTTTGAATTATTTAATAGAATAATATATATTTATATTGATTTAGTGATTTTAGTTTGTTAAAAATGGGGAAATCGATATGAAGGTTAAATTTGCCGTAATAAAAGATGAGAGCTTTGATTGTAGTTTATTGGAAACAAAATTATTGAAAACTTTTAAAGAAGTAGATTGTGAAGCAGATATTGTAAAGGTTGAGGATGAAATTTTTGAAAACAATGATGTACAAACGCATTTATCAGAAATAACCATTCATGTTACTGGAAAAAATATTGGATATAGATCCGTTTCAGCCAGTATATTTATTGTTCTAGAGAGTTTATCAATACAGCTATTTCGTATTCATATTAGTATACTTTAAGCAGTTCAAAAATTGGCTTCTTCAGAAAATCATACTGATTATATGGAGTTGTAAATATGAAAACAATAGAAATTATCGTAGGTGCTCCCGAATGGTGGATTGCACCTTGTTTGTTGTTAAATAAACAAGGGATTCCTTTTCTAATTTTAATGTATCTCAACGCTAATTTATAAATAGAAGAATGGAAACATGTGAGTAATTCAATTAGATTGTACAAAAAAATTGGTACGCGGATATACGCAATGTATTCACAGGTAAGAGGGTTGTCTCATAATATATATAGATTTTTCTATTAAGATGAACAGAGGGTGTGAATATATGGAAGATGTTTACGCTAAAATTGACAATCTCAAGGCGGAGCAAAAAGAAATTATGAGAGACATTCGAAATTTAGAAACGCGTACCACTATTAATGAGAAAGACATAGCAACAATCAATAAGCAATTAGAAAAAATAAGTACAAACACTACTTGGATTTTGCGAATTATTATTAGCGCGATAATAATGTCAGTTTTAGGATTAATATTAAAAGGAATGATTTAGTCTTGTGAAATAGAACGATATAAAAGAAAGAGGGGAGCTCCCTCTTTCTTTTATGTAAATGAGAATCTATAAATTTTCCGTTTCCTTTTCGTCTGCATACTTATCCTCTAAGGAAATTAATAGAGGGATTGATATAGTTACTAGAATGATTAAAGTAGTTATAAAAGATTTAGAAAGAGAAAAAGAACCTTCAATTAAAGGTGATAAAAACTTGAATGAAAGTATACTTGTTATTAAGGAAATTACTAAAAAGCTAAAAAGAGAGGTATTTTTATTCTTTATAGATGCCTCTATAAAGTCTTTAACACAGGTTATTACAACAAATATAGTTAATATGATAAGAGAAACAAAATAATGTGTTAAATTCGTCATACTAATAGTAGAATCGTCTATTATGTAAGCAAGTAACTTAGATACTAATATTCCTCCAAACAATAAAATAATAAAAGCAAGTAATCCTTCCGATATATAAGTGCTGAAATTGTTTTTCTTGTTAAAAAGCTTATAGTTCAGAGTAGATTGGATTATTTGAATTAGGAATAGGGTAATAATCCATACATAATACACAAAGGGTAATTCTCCTGAGAATAGAGAAATTAGGAAGTTTACTACTGTCCTTAAAATTTCAATCATTACGAAAATCCTCCTACTTGTTCAACTTTATGACATTAGGAATATATGAGTCTATCATTTTATAATCAGGTTCATTAATTCAAACTATTTCTAATTATTCCATAATAAGGCGTTCATATCAAGTTGTTATCTTTTATGGTGTTTATTATTTGTTCACTAATATAAAAAGAGCATTCGAAATGATAATACTAGAAAAATAAAATTAATATGTAATATAATTGAAAAAGTATATTTAAAAATCGATGTTAATATTACCCTCCTATAAGTATTAACATACGTAATTGAGGTGTTTTCTTTGTTGTTTTATGACCGGATTTCTATAATGGCCCCTCCTGTTCCGTAGCTTAGGAAAGTCTTTTTACTTCTGAGATTTTCAAAGTTATAGGAGGGTATGAAAAATGAAAAAAGTCTCAGTACCATCACTTTTGTTAATGATTATTCTTGTCGCATTTCCGCAAATTAGTGAAACGATTTACACACCGTCTTTACCTGACATTTCAAAGGCGTTACATGTAAGTAATAATGAGGTGCAGTTAACGCTTAGTGTGTATTTTGCTGGATTTGCTTTAGGTGTATTTTTTATTGGATGGCTATCAGATATAATTGGCCGTCGCCCAGCAATGTTATTTGGAATTGTCGTATATGGCGCTGGGAGTTTCTTGTGCTTTATTGCAAATTCCATTGAAGTTTTATTGGTAAGTCGTTTTATTCAAGCGTTTGGAGCAAGTGCAGGATCAGTTGTGACGCAAACGATTCTTCGTGAAAGTGTAGAAGGGCATAAGAGGCATGTTATGTTTGCTCAAATTTCAGCAGTCATTGCTTTTACACCAGCGATAGGACCGTTAATTGGTGGCTTTCTTGATCAAATGTTTGGATTTAAAATAGTATTTTTAAGTTTAGTAGTTATGAGTATCGGTATTTTTCTGTATACGTTTGTTTCTCTTCCTGAAACAAAAACGGGCTCAGTAACGAATAAAATAAATGTATTTTCAGTCTTGAAGAGGTTAATTACAAATCCAAAAGTGGTAACGTATGGGCTATTAATTGGAGGAGCAAATGGTGTTTTATTTAGCTATTATGCAGAAGCGCCGTTTATCTTTATTGAATACTTTCAGTTATCGCCTAGTATGTATGGCTTTCTAGGAATTGTTGTAGCGTCTGCTTCTATTGTTGGAGCGAAAATTTCAAAACGTTTACTTGCTACTTATAAACCAGAGAAAATTATATATATCGGTTGTCTCGTAATGACAGGAGGAGCTATCCTTTTATCTGTTATTACGTTTGTGGGATCAAATCCGAATGTAATATATATGGTTGTATTTTTAATAGCGATGTTTATATTGTTATTAGGAATTGGAGTATCGTTACCTAATTGTTTAAGTTTAGCGTTAGTAGATTTTCAAGATGTCATTGGTACAGCTGGAGCGTTGTTTAGCTTAGGATACTATGTAATTGTAACGATGACAATTTGGGGAATGAGTCAATTGCATACGGGCTCGTTACTGGTGATGCCACTTTATTTTCTAGTTATTGTAGTTATAATGGCAGTGTTTACTAGGGTATTTATCTTTGGTAAGCAAACTTCGAAATCGATTTAAATATGAAATTGTAAAAGAGTCTCATTTTTTAATGAGACTCTTTTATATTTTATCCCGTTGTTTTGAGGCAGAAAGGTTTCTGCCTCAAAATTTGGCTGGGGTAAAGAAGTTAGTAGTTTATTAATATATTAAATTTCTTATTGGTATATGAATCGAATGTGTGGGAAATTACGTTATCAACTATAAAGGTTGAAGTATTTGAGATATGAAACCGAGGAAGATAGCATCTCCTCGGTTATTTATATTGTAATAATATACATGCCGGAATCATATTGAATAGATGTATTTTATTGTTAATTTAGTTAAAAATTAATCAGACTTATGTATAATAATTTATTGAAAAAATAATTGAATTTTTCAGATTAATGAATTAATATAAGGTAAGTAATTTTAAGATTTATAGAATATTGGAAGATGAAAGGTTTTGAGAATTTTATTAGGAGCACAAAACGATTTTAGGATAGCTTTAAAGCTAGTGTAAAATGACGTTTGCTTCATCATTTTCAGGGCCAAAAAAGGAATTAGGGGAAAGCATCTTGTGTTAAAATGCGGCTATGAATCATCTAAGAGGGGGAAGTGAAGTGGCAAACAAAGAATTGAAAAGAGGTTTAGAAGCACGTCATATTCAAATGATTGCTTTAGGCGGAACGATTGGTGTTGGTTTGTTTATGGGGTCAGCCAGCACAATTAAATGGACAGGTCCGTCAGTAATGCTTGCTTATGCAATTGCAGGTATTTTCATCTTCTTCATCATGCGTGCCATGGGAGAAATGTTGTATATGGAGCCAAGTACAGGCTCATTTGCGACATTCGGTCATAAGTATATTCATCCACTAGCTGGTTATATGACAGCGTGGAGTAACTGGTTCCAGTGGGTTATCGTTGGGATGTCAGAAATTATCGCGGTTGGAGCGTATATGCAATATTGGTTCCCGGATTTACCAGCTTGGATACCAGGTATAATTGCAATGGTTATTCTTGGTGCAGCTAACTTAATTTCTGTTAAGTCATTTGGTGAATTTGAATTTTGGTTTGCGATGATTAAAATCGTTACGATTCTATTAATGATTATTGCAGGATTTGGCCTTATTTTCTTCGGAATTGGTAACGGTGGAGAAGCGATTGGCATATCTAATCTTTGGTCAAATGGCGGTTTCTTTACAGGTGGTTTTTCAGGATTCTTCTTTGCATTATCACTTGTAGTTGGAGCGTATCAAGGTGTGGAATTAATCGGTATTACTGCTGGTGAAGCGAAGGATCCGAAGAAGACACTTACAAGAGCGATTCAAAGTACAATTTGGCGTATTTTAATTTTCTACATCGGTGCTATTTTCGTTATTGTAACTGTGTATCCGTGGGATCAATTAAGTACAATTGGTAGCCCGTTCGTAGCAACTTTTGCGAAGGTTGGTATTACGGCAGCAGCTGGCCTTATTAACTTCGTTGTTATTACAGCAGCAATGTCTGGTTGTAATAGTGGTATTTATAGTGCTGGTCGTATGCTTTATACGTTAGGTGTAAATGGACAAGCACCGAAATATTTCACGAAACTTTCTGGAAATGGTGTACCTTTATTTGGTACAGTTGGCGTAATTATCGGTCTGGCGGTTGGTGTTGTTTTAAGTTACATCGCACCGAAAAACTTATTCGTATATGTATATAGTGCGAGTGTACTTCCTGGTATGGTACCATGGTTCGTCATTTTAATTAGTCAAATTCGTTTTAGGAAAGAAAAGGGAGCAGAGATGAAAGATCATCCGTTCAAAATGCCATTTGCTCCTGTAACAAACTATTTAACAATTGCCTTTTTAATTATGGTATTAATCGGAATGTGGTTTAACGATGATACACGCATTTCATTAGTTGTAGGTATTATTTTCTTAGCTATCGTTACAATTAGTTTCTATGCTTTCGGAATAGGAAAGCGAGCTCCGTTAGACGTTCAAAATAATAAAGAGATTTCAAGTAAATAAAGAAGAGGCTGTTCATCTGGAACAGCCTTTTCTTATTGTTGTTATTTGTTGATAAATTGATATAACTTGTCGAATCGTTGATATAATTTGATTTGTGATAGATATATTTGAAAAATCGTTGATATATTGTACGTTATGATAGATATATTCGAAAAATTGTTAATATAATTTCACATACTATCTGTCACTATCATGATTAAAATTTTTCTAATACGATTTTCCCAATGGTGTGCCCGCTTTCAAGTAGTGCATGTGCTTTCTTTAAGTTTTCAGCGTTAATCGGTGTTAATGTTTCATTTAAAGTAAGAATTCTTTACTTCTATATTATAGTTGGTGAAATACTGCTATGTAAAAAAATATCCTCTTTTTTATGCAAGCTGCACTGATAGTCTAGAAGGAGTTTATTTCTAAAAAGAAGAATTTTTTAATGTATTACTTTATCCAAAACTAAATGTAAAGGTGGATACATAATGACAGTAAAGAAACTTTATTTCATCCCAGCAGGTCGTTGTATGTTGGATCATTCGTCTGTTAACAGTGCGTTAACACCGGGGAAACTATTAAACTTGCCGGTGTGGTGTTATCTTTTGGAGACGGAAGAAGGTCCTATTTTAGTAGACACAGGTATGCCAGAAAGTGCAGTTAATAATGAAGGGCTTTTTAACGGTACATTTGTTGAAGGACAGATCTTACCGAAAATGACTGAAGAAGATAGAATCGTGAATATATTAAAGCGTGTAGGGTATGAGCCGGACGACATTTTATATATTATTAGTTCTCACTTACATTTTGATCATGCAGGAGGAAACGGTGCTTTTACAAATACACCGATTATTGTGCAGCGAACGGAATATGAGGCAGCACTTCATAGAGAAGAATATATGAAAGAATGTATATTACCGCATTTGAACTACAAAATTATTGAAGGGGATTATGAAGTGGTACCAGGTGTTCAATTATTGTATACGCCAGGTCATTCTCCAGGCCATCAGTCGCTATTCATTGAAACGGAGCAATCCGGTTCAGTTTTATTAACGATTGATGCATCATACACGAAAGAGAATTTTGAAGATGAAGTGCCGTTCGCAGGATTTGATCCAGAATTAGCTTTATCTTCAATTAAACGTTTAAAAGAAGTTGTGAAAAAAGAGAAACCAATTATTTTCTTTGGTCATGATATAGAGCAGGAAAAGGGTTGTAGAGTGTTCCCGGAATATATATAGTGCAAAAAGTCATGAGTTCGCGTGCTCATGACTTTTTCGTTTAAATAATTTTTTTAAATAAATTATAAACTTTTTGTGAACTATCTTCGTTTAACTGATAGTACGTAAGGTTTACATCATCAGGAGTATCTTGCTGCGCAATCATCACTTCGCTGCTGTGATGATCAACTATCCATATGAAATATTTTTTATAAGTTCCATCCTCGAAAGTAATCCACATATCACAATCTATTAAATCTGATCCTTCTTCATCCAATGTTAATTTGCCTTTTTTTGCGGTATTCATACTGTTAATAAATGTTTTTAATTCATCTGTTTTTGTGAGAAAGATATCCTTTTTTGTTTTAATTGATTCTACATGTATATCTTTTATTTCCTGCTTTCCTAAAAAAACAGGGGGCTCATTTGGATCTCGCGAGCTTGAAATAATAGTAGCTTTCTTTTTCGGTTTGTTTGCAGTATAGAGATCTTGAATAGATTTTCCCGAGTTTACAAACCATACAATTCCACAAATAATTAATACGCTACCTAGCAATAAAATAATTTTTTTAATAGAGTTTTCTCCTTTCTATTATTTCGTGTGAAGAGCTTTTCTATTAATATATGATAGGTAAGCGTAAAGTATTATAGTTGAACTTGGTTATGCTTCACAGTTTTTATCGGGCGATCTATGAGTAAATTGTAAGTGAGCCCAATTAATACGAAAATGCCACCGATAACTTTACCGATTGAGAGTTCATTTGTCAGGAAGAAATCAATAATAGTCCCCGCAAATAATTGTCCGATAAAGATGAGTAATGTTAAATAAAAGGCTGATATTTTAGGAGTAATATAGTTGGATAATGAAATAACGATAACGCCTACTAATCCGCCTAAGTACACAGCAATAGGAATAGATTGTAACGTCTGCATTGGAATATACAATGAATCTGAACTGAAAATTAAAAATAACATAGAGAAAAATAATCCAGTAATATAATTAAAAAACGTGCCTTCCCAATTTCCGATTTTCGCTGCTAAATTCGCGTTAATAATTCTAGCAACAACGATAGAAACACCAGCTAAAATAGCGATCGTAATATATAACATTTTCTTGCCCCCATTAATAAATTGTCATGATTATAATTCCAGAAGAGATGAAACATAATCCAATTAGTTTTTTCTTTTCAAACTTTGCAACTTTCATTCCTAATAAGCCGAAATGATCGATAATGATGGAAGCAATGGATTGGCCGAGTAAACTTAATGCGATCGTAATAGAGGCACCAAGGACGGAGAAACTTATATTATTAAAAAGAACAGTGAATACTCCAATCGCTCCAGCGCTATATAAAAAAAGCGGAATACCTTTATCGAAATGAATTTTATGTTTGTTTAAGATTAAAACGAAAATAACTGCAATTAAACCGACAAGGTGAATGACAACGCTTGCTGTATACTTTCCAATTAACTCGGATAAAATTCCATTTAATGGAAGCATAACGGCGATGAGCACACCAATAAAGACAGAAAGAAAGTTATACAATGTAATATCCCCTTTATATTTCATATTTGTAATGACTGTATCATGCTGAAATTGTGTATTGTTATGACATATGTCATAGTGGAAGAAGAAAATTTTGATTACAATGGGGATGAGTTGTAAAGGTGGGGAACTATGAAGAAAGTATGTAATTCTATTAAATTAGCAGAGTATATAAAGCAAAATAATATTGATTCATTTTTTAGTCATGATATGAAGCCATATATGGAACTTATATTTTTTAAAAAGAATGAGTTTATTTGTAGAGAAAATGAAGAGATAGATTATTTATATTTCTTTGTTGAAGGAAAAGCGAAAGCGTTTAACACATTAAGTAACGGGAAATCGGTATTATTATGTTTTTACGATAGTTTGCAGTTACTTGGAGATGTGGAGTTAATTCATTCTCAAAGAATCACTTCAAACGTACAAGTGATGGCAGATTCGTATTGTGTGGGTTTACCTTTAGGAAAGGTGAGAAATAAGCTATTTCATGATGCGAAATTTTTAAGATGTATTTGCGGATCATTGGCACATAAATTAAACCGACTTTCCAAAAACAGTACAATTAATTTATTGTATCCGCTTGAAAATAGACTTGCGAGTTACATGTTAGCAGCAGGAGAACGAGCAGTTCAGCATGAAAATAGAATTGTGTTTAGTGGGAATTTAACGGAAATAGCGGAGTTGTTAGGAACGAGTTATCGGCATTTATTACGTACTTTGAATCTCTTTTGTGATAAAAATATAATCAAGAAAAACAATGGTTGTTTTGAAGTAGTGAATGTAGAAGTTTTGAGGGAATTGGCTGCAGATGTTTATAAATAATATATTAAAGTAGGGATTAAGATGAAAATAGCTATAATTTCAGATATCCACGGAAATAGTCACGCTTTAAAATCGGTATTAAAAGATATTACACGTCGCAAGGTCGAAATGATAATAAATTTAGGAGATAGTGTGTATGGGCCGTTAGAGCCTTTAGAGACAATTGAAATATTAATGAGTAGCGAGATGATACATATTAAAGGCAATTGTGATCGCATGCTTTGGGAACCTATACAAGAGCAATCTGCTACACTAACTTTTGTTCAAAATCAATTAACAAATTATCATATAGGTTGGTTAAAACAACATCCTTCACAATTTATTGTAGACGATATGTTATGTTGTCACGGTACGCCAACTTCAGATGAAGTGTATTTGTTAGAAGAGATGAATGAGAATGGTGCAATATTAAAGAATGAAAAAAATATAATGGATCAACTCCAAAATATAGAACAAAAAATAATAGTATGTGGTCATACACATATTCCTAGAGTTGTTTATTTAGCGAACGGAAAGATCATTATAAATCCAGGAAGTGTAGGACTTCCAGCATACAAAGATGAGTTACCTGTTATGCATAAAATGGAATCAGGAACTCCGCATGCAAAATATGTAGTGATAGAAAAGGTTTTGGGAGAATGGACAATTGAACAAATTTCAGTTCCTTATAATTGGGAAGAAGCTGCTGGATTGGCTGTTCAACAAGAAAGATATGACTGGGCACAGGCGCTAAAGACTGGGAAGATAGAATGAAGGGGAGTTTACTTTATGGTAAACTGCTCTTTTTTATTTTGAGTAGATATTGAATTATATAAAAATAAAATGTTATGATTATGGAAACGCATGAATATATGAACAAGTATTCATATGTAAAGGAAGGAGGGATTAGAATGAAAGACCTAATTATTATTGGAGCGGGTCAAGCTGGATTAACAATGGGATATTACTTGAAGCAAGAAGGATATAATTTTTTATTACTTGAGGCAGGAAACCGAATTGGGGATTCATGGAGAAATCGATATGATTCTTTGCAGCTTTTTACCCCAAGGTCTTACAGTAGCTTGCCGGGTATGGCGTTAATAGGTGAAAAAAATGAATTTCCATGTAAAGATGAAATTGCGACTTATTTAGAAGAATATGCAAGACATTTTCAATTACCGGTACAATTACAAACGGAAGTTCTAAAAATAAAGAAAGAAAAAGAAATATTTGAATTACATACTCCTACAGAAATTTTACAAACGAAAAAAGTTATTATCGCATCAGGTGGTTTTCAGCAACCATTTATTCCCTCAGTTTCAGCAAATCTATCATCACATATTTTTCAAATACATTCATCACAATATAGATCATCATCGCAAATTCCACAGGGGAAGGCACTTGTAGTAGGTGGCGGAAATTCAGGAATGCAAATAGCAGTAGAACTTGCAAAAACGCATGAAGTTATGTTGTCTATTAGTCATCCTTTAACGTTTTTACCGTTACAACTTTTTGGAAAAAGTATTTTTAATCTGCTAGAAAAAGTGGGTTTATTGTACGCTGAAATAAATACAAAGAGGGGAAGATGGTTTCAGAAGAGAAAGGACCCTATTTTCGGTTTGGAGGGTAAGAAACTTATTCGGAATAGAGCAATTAAACTGCAAGAAAAAGTAGTAAGTGCATCAGGAAATAACATCATGTTTCAGAATGGTGATACTTATAGTGCAGAAAGCGTTATATGGTCAACTGGTTTTGTTCAAAATTATAATTGGATTGAAATTGAACAAGCAGTGAATGAGAAAGGATTTCCTAATCATATAAAGGGAATCAGTCCAGTAAAAGGATTGTATTATATCGGATTGCCGTGGCAATCTCAAAGGGGTTCTGCACTTATTTGTGGTGTAGGAAAGGATGCAGCATATTTGCTTTCTGAAATCAAAAAAATAGATCAGTAGCGATAACTACTGATCATCCATATGTACATGAATTAGGAGAGGTCAAACATTTATTAACTTTATTATAATAGATTTTTACGGAATTAAAAACTGAAAATTCAAATTTAATGTTGAGAAAGTTTTTTGTATCGAAATATATGAAAGAATAGGGATTTTTATTGAAACAGAAAAAGATATTTCTATTTTAGTAAATTATGATATAGTCTAAATAAGCGTGTTTTTCCATAAATGTAATTATTTTCATTGTAGTTTTGTTTATATGAGGGAAGGAGAAGTAATTATGAAGTTTGATGATCAACGCTTATTAGGAGTCCGATTAGGTTCTATACTTGTGACAGAGGAAAATCAATATTTAGTAATTAAGAAAAAAGATCATTATGCACTGTTAAATATACATAATTTAGAATGCACACATGTTGAAGTGCAGTTAGAACATTTGGAAGAAATGTTGCGGGAAGATTTCCAAGAAAGTATAACGGAGATTATCGCACCAGAACATATAAAAATTGTTGCGAAAAATGTTATATAGATAAAGAAGCTGGAAGGAACAGCTTCTTTATTTTCATTATAAGGATAACGTTTTTACAACCTCACCAATGATCCCTTCCATTTGATGAACACCTAAATCAGAATTGGTCATAATAACAGCACCATTCCCGCAGTATGGATAACAAACCATCATACATTGAAATCCAACGCCCCATCCGAGTGAATAAACCTGTAATTCTTCATTAGAATCATCTAGAAAAACACCTAATCCAGTCCATTTTGAGCAACCTTGAGGAGAAATCATGTCTATTACTAATTTTTGAGAAAGTTTTAGTTTACCCTTTCCTTGTAAGGAATGAATGATTTCAATAACTAAAGCTGATAAGTCAGTTGGTGTTGTCCAAATACCTGAAGCAGCTGCGAATGGATAAAATGGATACTTCTCATTTGTTACAGTTCTATCTTTATTATGTCCGCAAGCAAAAACATCGGTTTTATCTATGTCTTTTGGAGAGAAAAGTGTACTATTTTTCATTTGTAGTGGCTGGAAGATGTGTTCTTCTAATAACTGACTAAATGATCTTCCTGTAATATCTTCAAGTAGTAGTTCGATTATACAAAAGTTTGCGTCTGAGTAGCGAAATTTACTTTCTGGTTTATAAGTTACCTCTATAGGTACGGGGCAATATAGTGTTTTACCGGAAAGGAGCTCAGACATATTAGGTAAGCCTTTTGCAGGTGTATAATGTTCAAAACTACTAGGTGGATCAATGAGTCCAGATTGATGGCTTAATAAGTTTCTCAAAGTGATGCTTTTTTGTGAAGTAAATAGATTAGTAGGAATGTTCCAAGATGTGAGTTTATCATTTACGTTTTCATCTAAATATACGATACCTTGCTCTGATAATGTTAGTACGAGCATTGTAGTGATGAATTTGCTGATAGAACAAGAATTAAAGAGAGAATTTGTAGTAATAGCTCTAGTTGTTCCAGCTTCAAGTGTTCCAAAGGCAGTCGCTTCATCTAGTTTGCCATTACATATAACAGCGAGGCTTAAACCTGCAGCGGAATATTGGTTCATTTTCTCGTATATATTGCTAATTTTTAAGTTCATGGTGACTCCTTTCTTTAAAGACAGAATATTATTTTTATTATACAGTAGTAAAAAAAAGAAAACACTTCGTAATTCACCAATGAAGTGTTTTCTTTTTTAGTTAGTTTGAAGTGAACTTTTGAAAAAATTTGTCTCGGTACATGTACATAACCCATGAGATTGTTATTAAAGAAATAATGATTTGTTTGTTTTTAATTGGTGCATTGAAAACAAGCCAACCAACTATATCAAATAATAAATGTAGCACGATTGACAGAACTACAAATTGAAGTAACGTATTTAAAAATCTTTTCATAAAGCGTCCCCCTAAAATAATAGGTTTTATTAACAGTTTGATATAGTGGTATTATACAGTAAATGTGTCCTGTGGTAAAATTTACATAAGTTAGTGAAATAAAACAAATGAAAGTTAGTAAGGGGGAACATTTATGGAATTCTGGATGGTTATACTGATATTAGCCTTTGGTTTCATTTATATCGCTGAAAAATTAGCTACAATTGAAAAGAAAAATGATGCGCGTTTAAAGAGAATTGAAGATAGATTACAATTAATTACGAAAGAAATGAGAATTGTAGAAAGAGAACCTGAAATTAATAAAGAACTACGCCAGCTTGTAGAAGAAGGCAAAAAAGTTACAGCAGTTAAGAGAGTAAGAGAAGCTTTTGGTTTTTCCTTACTAGAAGCGAAGCAATATGTTGATAAATTATAAAAAAGATCATCCATTTGGGTGATCTTTTTTACTGCACCATGCGTGTATTTACATAAGCGGCGATAATAAAGTGTCCAATTATATGGAACAAACATTTGAGATGAATTGTCTAATATAGGTAATAACTATTTAGCTTGAAAGAAAGGGTTGATAACATGAAAAAGAATACGTTGTTAAAAGTAGGATTATGTGTAGGTTTACTAGGAACAATTCAATTTGTTAGCACAATTTCTTCTGTACAAGCATCACAAAAGGTAGAGAAAACAGTAATAAAAAATGAGACGGGAACCATTTCAATATCTCAGTTAAACAAGAATGTATGGGTTCATACGGAGTTAGGTTCTTTTAATGGAGAAGCAGTTCCTTCGAACGGTCTAGTTCTTAATACTTCTAAAGGGTTAGTACTTGTGGATTCTTCTTGGGATGACAAATTAACGAAGGAACTAATAGAAATGGTAGAAAAGAAATTTCAGAAGCGCGTAACGGATGTCATTATTACACATGCGCACGCTGATCGAATTGGCGGAATAAAAACGTTGAAAGAAAGAGGCATTAAAGCGCATAGTACAGCATTAACTGCAGAACTAGCAAAGAAAAGTGGATATGAAGAGCCACTTGGAGATTTACAAACCGTTACAAATTTGAAGTTTGGAAATATGAAAGTAGAAACATTTTATCCAGGGAAAGGGCATACAGAAGATAATATTGTCGTATGGTTACCGCAATACAATATTTTAGTTGGAGGCTGTTTAGTGAAATCTACGTCCGCAAAAGATTTAGGAAATGTTGCTGATGCTTATGTAAATGAATGGTCTACATCGATTGAGAATGTGCTGAAGCGATATAGAAATATAAATGCAGTAGTGCCTGGTCATGGGGAAGTAGGGGACAAAGGATTACTTTTACATACATTGGATTTATTAAAATAAGAAATTGTAGAAATACAAAAGAGAGGAGAAATAATTTTCTCCTCTCTTTCTTCTAACTATATTTAAATGCTGAATCTGTTGATTACGTCAGCATATATTACTGAGATTTTAATTCCAAGTATACAAATACTAGTACTGTCATAATTGCTATAACAACATAAGTAGCATCAAGCATTATAAGTGTTTTTAAAGTTTCAGTCATCGTAATTCACCCCTGTTATAAAAATATAACATGATCTTTTTATTGATTAGATAAGAGATCATAAAGAGAAAATGTATATGAAATTTCTTAAGTAGCTTCTATATAAATATATCATATAAATAATGTAAGTAATGTTAAGATAATGTAAATGTATTGTAAATAAAAAGGTTTACAATAAAGACTTTAATAAAAAATGATAGCTCCTTAAAATGACAAATACGCTCTTCTTTCTATTGAATGATAGAAAGAAGAGCGTATTTTTATGTCTATTTTCATATGTGATGAATTGCAACTATTTGTACATTTGATTCAAAAATTTTTTTCGTTGTATATATTTCTCCAAATTAATTAGCTATTTAAAAGTATCGAAAGATGTGTGTACACTAATGCATATTTTTTAGTGTCAATAAAAATATTATGTCAACAATATGAACTGTCACAAATCTTTATATATTATTGTGATTGATATCACATCACTTTTTTTCAATGGGTATTATGCTTAAGGTGTAATGAATGATTGGGAGAGGGTGGGATGATATGTTTTGTTATCAATGTGAACAAACGCCAGCAGGCGGATGTAAAGTAATGGGTGTGTGCGGCAAGAATGAAACGATTGCGAGTTTACAAGATACGATTGTGTTTGGGCTAAAAGGAATTGCAGCTTATCGCACACATGCTGCTCAGCTAGGGTATACGGATGCATTTGTAGATGCTACAACACAAGAAGCTTTATATATGACATTAACAAATTCTAACTTTAACGAACAAGAGCATATTGATATGGCTATGAAAGTGGGGAAATCAGCTTTACGGGTGATGGAATTATTAGATGAGGCACATACGAATCATTTTGGTGTGCCAGAGCCTGTACAAATTACACAAAATCGTGTAGAAGGTAAAGCAATTGTAGTTACGGGTCATAATTTATTTGCACTAGAAGAATTATTAAAGCAAACAGAAGGAAAAGACATTAATATTTATACACATTCTGAAATGCTACCAGCACACGGATACCCGCAGCTGAAAAAATATAAACATTTAAAAGGAAACATCGGTAAGGCATGGTATGATCAAAGACGCCTTTTTGAAAAATTTACTGGTGCCATATTAGCTACAACGAACTGTGTTATGCCAATTAAAGGCTCGTACTCTGATCGATTCTTTTCATATGACATTGCAGGTTTAGAAGGTGTACAAAAAATTGAAAATGATGATTTTACACCATTAATTCAAAAAGCACTAGAACTTCCAGAAGTACATATGGAGTCGGATGAACAGTTAGTGACAGGGTTTCATCATAATACAGTATTGTCATTAGCTCCAGAAATTATTGATGCAGTAAAAGAGGGGAAAATAAAGCGTTTCTTTGTTATCGCCGGTTGTGATGCACCGGGAAAAGGCGGAGAATATTATCGTGAATTAGCAACGTCACTTCCGCCAGAAACGGTTATTTTAACAACTTCTTGCGGGAAATTCCGCTTTAATGATGTGGATTACGGTGTTGTACCTGGTACGGAAATTCCGCGTTACATTGATTTAGGACAGTGCAATAATTCAATTTCTACAGTGAAAATAGCGGCTGCTTTAGCTGATGCTTTCCAATGTGAAGTGAATGAATTGCCAGTAAGTATTGTGCTATCATGGTTTGAACAAAAAGCGGTTGCCATTTTACTCGGGCTATTTAGTCTTGGGATTCAAGATATTCGCATCGGTCCAAAGGCTCCTGAATTTATTTCACCTGGCGTGCTTGATGTATTACAAGAAACATTTGGTTTAAAACTAATTACAAATGCAGCAGAAGACATGGCTATGATGTTATCGTAACGGAAAAGATGTTTTCACTTAATTGTAGCTTTATAAATCATTTGTATGTGTGTGAGTAAACGTACATACAAATGATTATTAATAAAGAAAATCGCTATATCTATAAATTTTATAAAGCTTTTAAAGTGTAACACCACATGCCCATCACCTTAAGATTTTAAGTATCCCCAAAACGAAATTTCTACATGAATATCTATAATTTTACCTCTTTTTCATTTGATTTGAAAATAAGCTTTCTATTTTTAAAAACCAACGATACCACCTCAAATTATATGAATAAAATCCATTCATTTATTAGGAAAATGGATTGAAAATAATAAGGTAGACTAAAAAGTAAAATATTATTTATGATAATCATTCTTTTATAAAATTTAAATTGGAAATAGCCCTACTCATTTTGATTGCGCATTTTCAAAATGGAGGGGCTTTTCTTACTGTAAAATCAATAACTGCAGCTTATTTTGTTGAAAAAATTCTCATTCTTATTTTGAAAGTGATATGGGTACATTTACATGCACATCAATCTTTTATGATGAAGTGGCCCTTGAATATATTATTTTTTATTGACAGACATAAAAATGATTTATTTGCTATATTGATAATTTATAGACGTTATAATAAAATGTTTACGTATATGTAAACTTAATTTATTCTTGTTTGGTTTTATTGTGAGGTTAGGCAGTGTTAATAACAATAAAATAATGAATATATCACCTGCAAAAAGAATGCAACCAATACGGAGAAGATGATTTCGTTAAAAATTCGAAAAATAAGCGTTATTAGCTCTTGAAGAAAAATGACTAGAAAAATTATAAGCATATGGAAAATAGGGTTACACAAAAAGTCCTAAAGGGGGACGGAATTATGGAGAAAAGAAAGTATTCAGTAACACCACAAGATCGAATGAATTATGTATTAGGTCTTTATTCTGCAGATCAACAAATTAATGCAGTTCTTTATTTTCCTGTAGGTATATCCAAGGAAATACTTGAAGAATCAGTAAGGATAACGTTGCAATTGCAACCAGTTTTGAACAGCCGGTTTGTAGAAAATGATATTCCTTACTGGGAGGAACATTCATCTGACACTAACTCATCTATTTGCTTTTTTGCAGAAGGAAATAATCAAGAACTTGAAATAATGGCAATAGATTTTATTAAGGAACCTGGTGATCGTATTCAGGGGCCTATGGTTCAAACGAAATTATTACGGGGCACTACAACAGATATGTTAGTTGTGAAATTGTCTCATCTATGTTCAGATGGTGCAGGAGTCAAGGAATATATTAAATTGCTTGGAATGATATATACTCACCTTTCATTGGGACGGTCTAAGAAGCAAATTATAAAGGAATTTGATGAGGGAAATGAGAGTTGTCGAGATCAATCACATGTATTCAAATACGCTGGAATATCGGACATAAAAAGTGCGTATCGTCCTAACCAAGAACAACAGGCATCGTTATGGTCTTTTCCATCTCAACCTAACAAAAATAAATTTCCCCAAATGTCCGTACGGCGATTGAGCCATGAGCAAACTCTACGTTTAACCCAATGGACAAAAGCTCAACAGGCTACCTTGAATGATGTAATCATGACTGCATACTTCCGAGCTTTATCACATTTCACTGTGTATGCAGAACCTCGCACTGCAGAAAAAATGATTGGCTTGACAATTGATTTACGTCGATATCTGCCTAATAATACAACTGGTGCTATTTGCAACTTATCCGGTATGGAAATGCCAGTGATTAAAATGGAAGACGATGAAACATTTAAGCAGACTCTTGTTCGAGTTAAACAATCAATGGATAAAATAAAGTCTCAAAATCCAGGTCTTTCTTCAGCAGCAGGAATGGAGTTACTGGCAGAAATGAAGCTATCTACAGTGAAGGAAATGTATAATCAGCAATATGAACAGGCTGTACAGATGGGGATGGCGTTGCCATTACTGACAAATTTGGGAGTAATCGCTGAGGAACCTATTCAGTTTGGTGAAATTCAAGCTGAGGACGGGTATATGACATCACCTATTATGTATGCACCATTCTTTTCAATGGGAGCAAGCTCTTATAATGGAAGGCTTACATTTACGATCGGTTATCATGCGCCGGATACATCAAAAGAAAAGGTAGAAAAATTTTTAGATAGTGTTGCTAATCAACTATCAGAAATAAAATAAAAGAGAATATAGAGAACAGATTTCTAATAGAATTGTATTTTGGAGGCTCGTATCATGTACGGATAATCTCTGGAAATTTTCTCTGACCGCACTTGCCTTTATGCTTTATATGCAATGGGAATGGTAGGGAGAAACAATTTGTATCGTGAAAAAACAAGATATAACGGTATGAAAACAATAAAGCAGAGCTGATTTAAATTACACTTTGAATCAGCTCTGTTTTACTAGTTTGATGGCCCTTACAACAAAAAAGGAGGCTGTATCCGGTTAGGGTAAAGCGGATTTTTAATTTTTTTGAAAATAAAGTTGACATCCACAACTACTTAGTCATACAATGTAGTTGTAATAAGTAATACTGAATAGTGTGGTTTTACTCAAAAGCTATTCAGTAAAAAATTCGCCTTAGTACTCTGTGATACTGAATATAAGTCAGACAGAATAGGGGGTAAAGGAGGATCAGGACATGGAAAATTTAACTGAAATGCTAAAAGGTTCACTGGAAGGGTGTGTACTGGAAATCATCAGTCGCCGTGAAACGTATGGCTATGAGATTACCCGCCATCTGAATGATCTTGGGTTTACCGAAGTTGTGGAAGGTACGGTGTATACCATCCTTGTACGATTAGAGAAGAAAAAGCTTGTGAATATTGAAAAGAAACCATCAGATATGGGACCGCCTCGTAAGTTTTATTCATTAAATGAAGAGGGCCGCCAAGAGCTTGAATTGTTTTGGAAAAAATGGGATTTTGTATCGTCAAAAATTAACGTCTTGAAGTCAAAATAGGTTCATAAGATAAAATGTTCCGGCCGATACTTTGGGAATTTCTTGTTCGGTTTTATAAAAAAGGAGGAAAATAAGATGTTAGAAATGTTTAAAAAGTTAATTGGTGATAAAAAAGAGTACAAAATGATGATGGCACGAGTTGAGGCTCTGCCAGAGGACTACCAATTTGTATTTAAGAAAATTCAAAACTACATGTGGAATTTCTCAGCGGGTAACGGGATGGATATGTTACACATACAGTATGAATTAATCGATTTGTTTGAAGCTGGTGCAGCAGAAGGAAGACAAGTGCTTGACATTACTGGGGATGACGTGGCTTCCTTTGCTGACGAACTAGTGGCAAATGCTAAAACTTACGTCTCCAAGTATCGTGAAGATTTGAATGAAAGTATTATGAAGAAATTGAGAAAAAAATAAATGGAATAAGTAATACCGACTGATTAGCTGGTTACACATATGAATTGCCACCATAGCTATTCAGTTATATTTTTAGCTTGGTACTAAGTGATACGGAATATCAGTGGTACTAAATAGATAGAGGTAAATAAATTATCTCCGCAAAACATTTTTATAGGGAGGAAAAAAGTATGAGTAATGCAGCGATTTCTATAAAAGGCTTGAAAAAATCCTTTAAAGACAAGGAAGTTTTAAAAGGGGTAGATTTTGAGGTGCAGCGTGGAGAAATTTTCGCGCTGCTAGGCTCAAATGGAGCGGGAAAGACGACAACGGTTAACATCCTTTCGACGCTAATGAAGCAAGATAGCGGTGAAGTAAGTATTTGCGGATTTGATGTACAGCGTCAACCAGACCATGTTCGTCAAAGTATCAGTTTGACAGGGCAGTTCGCAGCTTTAGACGGTATGCTGACAGGGAGGGAAAACTTGATAATGATCGCCAAATTACGTGGTGTTTCCAATCCCGCTCAAGTTGCTGACAATCTACTTGCAAGATTTAGCCTGACTGATGCGGCAAACCAAAGGGCAGATCAGTATTCAGGTGGGATGAAGCGCCGGCTTGATATCGCGATGAGTTTGATTGGGGCGCCAGCAGTTATTTTTCTTGACGAACCAACGACTGGACTCGATCCTGAAGCGCGGATTGAAGTGTGGGATACAGTCAAGGAACTTGCTGATAGTGGTACAACTATTTTGCTTACGACTCAGTACTTGGAGGAAGCAGAACAACTGGCTGATCGTATCGCAATTTTGCATGGTGGAAAAATTATTACGACAGGTACTCTTTCTGAACTGAAAGAGATGTTCCCACCGGCAAAAGTGGAGTATATCGAGAAGCAGCCTACATTGGAAGAAATATTCCTTGCGATCATTGGCAAAAAGGAGGGGATATAAATGAAAAGCAAAACAAGCGTATTACTTGGGCGCTTAATGCGCAATATTATGCGTAGTCCAGATACAATTATTACGGTAGCGATTACACCGATTATGATGATGCTATTGTTTGTATACGTATTTGGTGGGGCTATACAGACAGGAACAGATAACTACGTCAATTATTTATTGCCGGGAATTTTGCTAATGGCTATCGCATCCGGTGTAGCTTACACTTCTGTGCGACTCTTTACGGATGTAAAGAGTGGGCTGATGGCACGTTTCATTACGATGCCTATTAAGCGTTCATCGTTATTGTGGGCTCATGTTTTAACCTCTCTTGTTGCTAATGTACTTACTATCGTTGTAGTTATTCTTGTTGCGCTCTTAATGGGTTTCCGTTCCAGTGCGAATATTCTAGATTGGCTTGCAGTAGCTGGGATACTAGGAATGTTTACGTTAGCGCTAACATGGTTGGCTATCATTCCAGGGCTGACGGCAAAGTCTATGGAAGGGGCGACAGCCTACTCGTACCCACTAGTTTTTCTTCCATTTATTAGTTCAGCCTTCGTACCTACCGAAACGATGCCAAAAATTGTTCGTGTGTTTGCGGAGAATCAGCCTGTAACTTCAATCGTGAATGCGATTCGTGCTCTTTTATATGAAGGAACTGTTGGAAACGATATTTGGATTGCGCTCGCTTGGTGCGTCGGAATTATGGTTATTGCTTGCTTCTTTGCTAGTAAAGCATTTAAACGTCAGCTAGGGTAAGTGAATGAAATCATCCGGAATAATATATTTTTTTGAAAAAGCACGGGAAGATTTTCCGTGCTTTAATAATTCATTCATACTTCGCTTAATTGTAGTAGTTTTAAAGTAAATAGGAGAATAACAAATTGAATACACATGCCTGTATGGTATGTTAACACTTAACTAAAATGACTTGTTAATAAACAGAATATTCCGTGTAAATATAGAGGTTATCGTAGTGATGTGTTATATTTATACTTATAAGGTATATAATGTATAAATTAATCGTTTAGGGGATGAAAAAGGGAGAGGTTCAAATGAAATGGTATTTATATACTCTCAAAAACTATGCGAAATTTAGTGGGAGAGCTACGAGAAAAGAGTACTGGATTTTTACTTTATTTAATAAGGTTACGTTTTGGTCATTAATATATTTGGCCTCTTATTCTTCGTCGGCCTTTTACTTAAGAGCCAATATTACCTTGCTATATATAACAATTTTTATCGTTCCTACTCTGGCAGTGGAAGCTCGTCGATTACATGATAGTGGAAAAACAGGATGGTGGCAGCTATTAAATTTTGTGCCATTTGGAGGAGCGGTTCTACTTGTGTTTTGTATCATTGAAAGTGATGAAGGTGAGAATAAGTATGGACCAAATCCACATTCAAATCTTAAACAAGCAATTTAATGTGTTTATAGAAAACTCTAATATAAAAGGTAGGAACTAAAAGTTAGTTCCTACCTTTTTTGTTGTATTATTCATAGAAGCCTCGTTAAGTAGTGATCGCTTAAACTCAATATTTTGAGGTTTAACTGATCACTACTTATGGGGAATATAAACATAATCGCTCTTGTAAATCTTTTAATATTTCTTCAGGCATTTCCCTAATTGTAATATCCTTCCCTAGAAAAAGCAGCCAATTTATTATTTCCGTCACTTCATCGGGATTGTTAACATTGATAAAAGTTTTTAAAATGGCTGTGGATTGGTAAGGATTAGTATAAGATATTGAAATTTTTAAAGGATGGTATTTTTTGAACTGGGCAATTGCTGTCGGACCAAGTTCAAGTACAAGGTTAATTGCTTCAGCCTTCTTACTTAATTTTTCTAAAATCTTTTTCTTATTGAGCCTTTTATTCGTCGTGTATGGTTCGATATTGATGAGATCATCGACAGGAAACATTAACTTCTTTTCTTCTTTTAAGTCAAATCCTTCAATAATCCAATGGCTTTTTTCTTGATAAAGGTGTAATAGATAAATTGGATAAGACTTAATTTCTTCATCTTTTTTAATGGTAATCAATAAATGGTTATCCAAAAGAAGGATTTGAATGAGTTTTTCTAACATAGGATGGGGGAGATCAGAAAGCTCAAGTAGATCGGGATTATGAGGATTAGTTCCTTGGAACAGCAAGAGTTGATTTAAAAGAACAAGGTCATCCTGCTGGGTTTCTGAGATGAGTCCTAGTAGTTTTTCGGCTAAAGATTGACGACTCTTTAGGTAGGGAAGTTGTTGATTCCTCGTAGCCATAAAGGCAATAAAAAGAGCTTTCACTTCATTATCAGTAAAGCGAACAACGGGCAGGATAGAATTATGCATAACAAAATATCCACCCGTTCTCCCAACTTCAGCGACAAGTGGCATTCCCATAGCTTCAATTTCTCTAATGTCTCTAATAGCTGTCGATCGTGATATGTTAAATTCTCGTATGATTTCAGAAATTGTAAAGTGAGAGCGGTTGTTAATATATCGCATAATTGTATTGATCCGTTCAACTTTTTTCATTTTGGTCTCCTAAACAGTATCATTTTTTGACATGGTTTAAAGATATTATAAACGTATCAGATGAAAAGATAAATCGTTTGATTAATAAAAAAAGAGGCAGGTTTTGTATATGGAAAATTATACTATAGAAGAAAAAGATAGCTTTATTGTGTTAGGTATTGGAACTGAAATTAAGAGTGAGTACACAGACTTTGCTGGAATAAATAAAGAAAAGGAAGACTTTTGGTCGGCTGTTAAAGAAGATGGAAGGCTGGACACTTTAAAAGCTTTAGCGACAAATGAATACATTTTTTCTGTGAGCGAAGCGGTGAATAACAAAATGATGTATTATGCGGGTGTCATGACAGAAGCACAAATAGAAGAAGAATCTAGAGTGATTCAGTTTCCGAGGGGAGAATACTTAGTAGTAAAAGGGGAAGACAAAACAGCTGAAGAGTTAAGTAATAAGTTGACTGGCATCGCCTTCGGTCAAGCTTTACCAGATGCAAATGAGTTTGCTTATGTTGGTGGACCAAATACGACGGTTGAGATGGGGAAAAGAAACGGCTTAGTGTTTGGTGAAATGTGGATTCCAGTTGTAAGGAAGTAAAGTGATAAAAGATACGAATATGGGAAGTAGAGGCTAACAATCTTGGATTGTTGGCCTTTTTAACATGAATATAATATTCATATGTCTATTGTATTTTTTGCGGCAAGATTAAATAGCTTTTTTGTTACTTTACAATAAAGTATACTTAATATCAGTAATTCATATAATTAGGAGTGGTTTCTATATTTAGAGAAAATACAAAAAGGATACTTCTGTCATTAGTAACAAATCCAATACTAATAATTGTATACGGGATCTTTTGCTATGAGTTGGCCTTATACTGTAAGTACGGAAGAATGAATTATAATATTTACATTTTGTTATTATGTATAGTACTTTTTATATCCATAACTACATTTACTACAATGCGGGTGATAAAAAATAGAGAATATGAATCTAAAAAATTAACAAATTCAATAGCATGGAGATCCATTTCTATTATCATTATTGTTGCAATTACATCATTTTATGGGATGCAGATTTATAAAAGTGCAATAAATTACAATGGCAAATTGGCATGGTTTATAGAAAAGTTAAAACATGAAAGGTCAGTTAAACTTAAACATAATAATATATATAAATCTGGAGTAGAAGGTATTTTTGAAGATATAAATAAAAAATATCCTTTGCCAAAGAAATTGTATATGGCAACTGATTTTGATCTTACATTTCATTCAGATGGAACAATCACAGCGTTTGATACATTTGTTTATGGGAAAAATGTTGATGGGAAAGAAGAAACTTATTTAATCTCTTATAATAAGAAGAAATCAGAAGATATTACTATAATACGAGATGGATATGCAAAGCCTGATTATAATGATGATAAATTAGTAGAACCTTTAATTAAAACGGTTAAGGCGATCCCAGTTAAGCAAACGGTCAAAAAATGGAATGAAAGTAAGTATGGGTTGATTTATTATGGAAAAAGAAATTGGGGATCCAATACAGAGGGAATTATTAATATTACTGAGGATGGTAAGAGGCAGAGTGTTAAAGAAGCAGCTTCTGATATCATTGGATATACTGTATCTATATTTGTCCCTGGAAAAGAGAAAGAGCTAGTCCCTGCTAGATATAATTTAATAAGTGACGCAAGTTGGAGTAAATCAAAGACGCCTCCAAAAGAAGATATGCTTAAAGAGAAGGAACAACAAGATTTAAAGAATGAAAAAGAACAGTTTTTCCTATCGAAAGAAGTTGGTTATAAACTAAATATGACAGATAAAGCATTAGGGAGCGCCTTTTATTCATTAAGCAAGACTAGTGATGAAGGGAAAACATGGGAGGTTATCAATCCAGACCCATTTAATGGGGGGATTGGTAGTGTATCAGGAATCATTTTTATAAATGATAAACTTGGGTTTTTAGGAGCAATTAGGCCTTCTGGTAATGAAGGAGAGTTATATCGCACAGATGATGGGGGAGTATCTTTCAAAAAGGTAGAATATCCGCCGCATGAAGCGAAATTAGATCATACACAGTCCACAATAAGTCCTTTTGATTCTCCTAGTATGCCATATAAGAAAGATGGGGTTTTTAATATGTTAGTTGGACAAGGGGCAGATGGAGACTACAATGGCGATAGTAGTGCACTTTATCAATCAAAAGATAACGGAGAAACATGGGAATTTGTAGAAGAAGTGAAAAAGAAATAATCAGAATGTCTTTTTGAAAAATAAGGTAACTACTGAGCTATACATTTCATTTAGAAGTTTGGTAAGGAGTACAGTTCCAGCCATGAAGATAAAAATGGATCTATACCTCGCTGCCTTTCTTTGTTTTATTTCTTATGCTTACTATCAACGCTATATTTATAGAAAGGTATTTTGGTGATATACAAAAGTGGATTCGAAATATTACATGTTGCTTTGCTTTATTTGTAGTAGTTTTAGTAGCTCTACGGATAGGTTACTTTTGACTCCAAAGATTGCTATTTTGTATGTATTACTTCTACCTCAATTTGAAGATCCAGAGAAGGGGTCATTACTTTTTCAAGGTGCAGTTTTGGGCCTTACGCAAATCATTGTTAGCTTTATAGTTAACCTTGTAATTGTATGTATAGCAAGTAAAATTGCGAAATGCACACGCCCAACGGCAGCGTTGGCTTATGGCAAGTGTTTTAACGGGGCTTGCTGTACGTCTTGCTTTTGAACGTCGACAGTAAGAGCCTCTTTACCTTCAGTTTCTATAATATAACCTAATAAATATTAATATAAGTTATGTATAACAGATATTTACCTTATAAAATAAGGGGGCATATTATGACTGAGACAAACGAATCTTCAGGAGTCAATTTGAAAAAAGATGTGAAGTTTTCTATTATAATTCCTGCACACAATGAAGAAAAGTACATTAGAAAATGTTTAGATTCAATTGTAAAGGCATCAGAGGCATATAAAGAGCAAACGGAAGTTATAGTTGTTTTAAATCGTTGCACAGATAAAACAGAGGAAATAGCAAAATCTTATAATTGTGTTACATTGAAAAATAACGATAAAAACTTATCTAAAATTCGAAATGCAGGGGCTAAAATAGCTAATGGAGAAATAATCGTCACTATAGACGCTGATACCATAATGACAGAGTCTATGTTGTTTAATGTAGATAAATATTTAGCTTCAGGTAAATACATTGGTGGTGGGGTAAATGGAAAGTTTGAAAGAATATCTTTAGGAATATTTCTCTCCGCAATGTTAATAATCATCCCCTTACTTTTTAAGTACGGTGCTATATCTGTAGGGATTTTTTGGTGCTATAGAAAAGACTTTATGGCAATTAACGGATTTAATGAAAACATGCTTATGGCAGAAGATGCAGATTTCGCTAAACGGTTAAAAGAATGGGGAAAGAAAAATAATAAGAAATTCGGTACTATTAAAAATGGAATGATAACTTCATGCAGAAGATTTGATACATATGGAGACTGGACTTTACTTAAAAATCCAAAAGTAATTTTAGCTTATCTAAAAGGAAATGATAGAAAATACGCAGATAAGACATATTATGATAACCAAGAAAGATAAAAATGGAGAAAACCAGTAGAAAATAGTTAGTGCTTTTTTAGATATAATGAGAATCCAACTTAATTTAATAGATATTATAAGAAAACCATCAATTTGATTACCCTTTTTCAAATTGATGGTTTTTATTTTTGAAATAAATATGTATTTTTTTATGAAAATATTTTTTGACCCCCATAAAACTTTGTACTCCTCCGAATATGTATAGTGAAAAAAATAAATAGAAGAAAAATGACTATGAAAGAATATAGAAGTATTAATAAAATTACTAGATTAAGTGGCATCCAAAATGGAAGGATGAAATTACCAATTATATAGAGAAGAGTTATTCAAGGATTGCAGATAAAATAGAAAGAGAATAAGCAAAACGAACGGTAGAAAATAAGAAAGTAGATAAAAATACAAACTTAACTTTAGTGCCGAGAGAAAAGGAAAATTATTAAGAAAACGTTGGGAAAAGTTAGACTCGAAAAATATAACTAACAGCAAGAAAACAAGACCGAAGAAAAGTACCAAGAAAATCTGGTTAAATGGTCACTTGTGTAGTGGCCATTTTGCTATTTGAAGGAGGCTGGGAGATTACAAGTGTTGAGTTTAGTAATGAAGATCTTAAGAAAACCGAAAATAGAAGATATCGTATGTAACATACAAAACAACGAAGAAGACAAAGAAGCGTTTATCGTACAGTATCAGCCTTTTATTAGAAAATCAATCTCATCTGTCTGCCGTCGATATATTACAGAACAGGATGATGAATATAGCATTGGATTGTTTGCTTTTAACGAAGCAATTGAACAGTATTCCTATACAAAAGGAAAATCCTTTTTAGCGTTTGCTAATCTTCTTATAAAAAGAGATGTAATTGACTATATACGTAAGGAGTCTAAACATAACTTTGTCTTTTTAAAAGAAGATGAGCAAGAGGAAATGTTAGAAATGCAAGTGTCGCTTACGGAGTATATGAAAGAGATGGAAAATAGTAACCGTAAGGAGGAAATTCTTCATTTTCAAAGTGTGCTAGCTGAGTTTAAAATCACATTCTCAGAGCTTGCTAAAGAATCTCCTAAGCATCGTGATACACGTGAGCACTTAATAGAAATTGTGAAAATAATTATAAAAGAAGAGGAAATGATGGAAGAGCTGTTCCGAAAGAAAAAGTTACCGCTTAAACAGATTGAACCGCGTGTTAGGGTAAGTCGTAAAACGTTGGAACGACATAGAAAATACATTATTGCAATGTGTATTATTTTTGCAAACAACTATACATATATTCTGGATTACATAAGAGGGGAAAAGCATGATGAATAAAGGAATTGTGATGGATATAAAAAAGCATAGCGTAGTTGTTTTAACACCAAATGGAGAGTTTATTACGTGTAAAAGAAAAGGGGATTCTTGCATAATCGGGGAGGAAATCTCGTTTGATGAGCAAGAACAAAAAGCATCGCATTTTTCGATTCCTTCCTTTTTAAAGCCTGCATCAATACTTGTTGCTTGTTTTCTATTTGCAGTGCTGTTTTTCTACAACCAACCAGAAGAAAAAGTATTTGCTTACGTCTCAGTTGATATAAATCCAAGTTTAGAGGTGAGCGTAACAAAGGATTTTCGTGTTATAGATTTGCAGGCTTGTAATGATGATGGAAGGCGTATTTTAAAAGAATTGAAGCAATGGGAAAATAAACAATTACAAGAAGTAATACGTACTATTATAAAGCAAAGTCAAGAGGATAAGTATTTAACGAATGATAAGCAAGTTATGCTAACAGCTGTTGCAAAGGACAAGGCACTAGAACCACTTTTGGAAAAGGCAATGAAAGAATTAAAGAAAGAATATGAGCTAAAACATATTACAGTTGAATATCAAAGTAGCACAATGCAAATACGAGAGAATGCTAGAAAAGCTGGAATTGGCACAGGTGTTTATATAAAGCAAGAGAATGAGAAGAACAAATCACTTACGCCTCCTGTCACCCCGTCTGATCCGGTGGAAAACGAAGAAGAGGTGCAATCACACCCGGAGTCATCTCCTGATGCAACACTCGATTTGTCTCCTGTAAAAGAAAAAAAATATGAAAAGCAAGAGCAGAAAGAACAAAAGAAAACAGAGGAACAGCCATCGAAGCAAATAAAAGAAAACAATGGAAGAGGATCTCAGCAAGAAAATAGAGGGAATCAACAGGAGAATAACAGTAGAGAAGCTCAACAAGGAAATAATGGGAATCAGCAAGGGAACAACGGAAGAGGATCTCAACAAGGGAATAATGGAAATGGGAAAGGGAACAACGGAAGAGGATCTCAACAAGGAAATAATGGAAATGGGCAAGGGAACAACGGAAGAGGATCTCAACAGGGAAATAACGGAAACGAGCAAGGGAACAATGGAAGAGGATCTCAACAAGGAAATAATGGAAATGAGCAAGGGAACAACGGAAGAGGGTCTCAACAAGGGAATAATGGAAATGGGCAAGGGAACAACGGAAGAGATCCTCAACAAGGAAATAATGGGAATCAGCAAGGGAACAATGGAAGAGGATCTCAACAAGGGAATAATGGAAATGGGCAAGGGAACAATGGAAGAGGATCCCAGAAAGAAAATGACGGAAACGAGCAAGGGAACAATGGTAGGGGGTCTCAACAAGAAAATAGAGGCCACCAGCAAGGGAATGAAAAGAAGAATCAATAGAATATGGAAGTGAGAGATTCACTTCAAAGCTAAAAGGATTTATTCCGCTATTTGCTGGGCAGGCCGATTGGTGAGGGCTGATGATTAGTGGGGGATGAACAAAACCCCCACTGATTAAAGTTGCACTTTAATATTCTATAGTTCTATTAAGAAGGAGTATGTGAAAAATATAATGGAGAAAAACATTCAACAAGAGAAAGATAAAGAAAAACCTGTTTTTTATGATCCGAAAGGAAGGAGAAACATAGCCTTTATTTGGTTTCTATGTATCTCAATAGTTAGTGTAAGTGTTGTATTTTATTTTTTCTTTCAAAGTATTTTTTCAACACCAGAAATTCCAAATATGAATACCGCTGTACAACAAGATACTAAACTTGTACCAATTAATCAAAAACTTAGTGATCAGCAGTTAAAGAAGGAAGCATTTAACCCAAATACCGAAACAAAGGATAATAAAAATTTGGTGAATCCGCCGAAGGATAGTAAACATCCTAAAGAAGTGTATGGTTTTTATGTAAACTGGGATGAAAATAGTACCGCTTCTTTAAAAGAAAATATCGATTCATTAACTACGTTAGTACCAGAGTGGTATCATTTAAAAGCAGATTTAACGATTAGAAGTGAGATAAAACCTGAGATAGTAAAGTTGGCAGAAAAAAGTCAAGTGAAGATTATGCCTTTGCTTACTAACTATACTGAGGAAGCTTCTGGTCCTGATAGTGGGCTAATTCATAAGTTACTGAGTTCCTCAAACGATGTAAAGACAAAGTTTATTAATGATTTAGTAATCCAAGTTAAAAAAAATCAGTTTTCAGGTATTAATATTGACTTTGAGGCCGTACCTGAAAGTGATAGAGAAAACTTAACAAATTTTATGAAAGAACTTACTAAGGAATTTCATGAACATGATTTGCTCGTTACACAAGATGTTCCAGCTAATGATAAGGCTTTTGATTATAGTGCGTTAGCAAAAATAATAGATCGAATGATTGTAATGATGTACGATGAGCACTATGGAGCGGGGGAACCAGGACCAATTGCTTCAAATAAATGGTTCCAACATACATTAAAAGAACTGAATATTCCGTCTAATAAACTTATAGTTGCTTTCGGTAACTATGGATATGATTGGGAAGTAAATAGTAAAGAAGCTGCAAAGTCTATGACTTTCTCAGAAGTTATGGCAATGGCTCATGATTCAAATATAAAAATTCAATGGGATAAGGTGAGTGGAAATCCGTATTTTAGATATAAAACAGGAGAGAAAGAACATACTGCTTGGTTCTTAGACGGTGTTACTCTTTATAATCAAGTGAAAATCGCAATGGACAATCATGCAAAGGGGTTTGCGCTATGGAGATTAGGAGCAGAAGATCCTACAATATGGAAAGTTTTAAAAAATCCTATTGAGGTACAAAAAAATCCTAATGTATTACATAAAATCAGTAGTTTAGATGAAGTGAATTATTCTGGACAAGGTGAAATTTTACAGATTGAGAATGAAAGAAAAAATGGATTGAGAGATTTTAAAGTAGGCAAAGATGATTATATTACAGATGAAGTATATCAATCCTTACCATCTGCATATGAAGTGCAACGATATGGAAAACCAAATGGGAAACAAGTAGTATTAACATTTGATGATGGACCAGACCCGAAATATACGCCAGAAATATTAGATATATTAAAAGAGAATCAAATAAAAGCTGCTTTTTTTGTACTTGGTGAAAACGCGCAACTAAATACTAGTATTGTAAAAAGAATATACGATGAAGGGCATGAAATTGGCAATCATACTTTCAAGCATCCTAACATAGCAGATACGTCTTTACTACGAACGAAAGTAGAACTTAATACGACGCAACGTTTAATTCAGGAAGTAACTGGACATTCTACGGTTTTATTTAGACCGCCATATGAAGCGGATGCTAACCCGGATTCATCAAATGAAATATTGCCTATTTTACGTGCACAAAATATGAACTATACAATGGTAGCGGAAAAAGTTGATCCCGAAGACTGGGCAATACCATCAACAAATGAATTAGTAAAGCGTGCTCTTAATCCCATTTATAAGGGAGAGGGAAATATAATTCTTCTCCATGATGCGGGAGGGAACCGTACACATACAGTAGGGGCGCTCCAAATTATTATTAAAGACCTAAAAAAGCATGGATATAGTTTTGTAACAATTTCAGATTTAATGAATAAAGAACGAGATGAAATCATGCCTCCTGTTTCTTCTGAGGGGAAGCAATATTTGCTTTACAATAAAGCTGTCTTTTCAGGGGCAGGATACTTTAAGCATATATTAACAACTATTTTTTATATTGCTATTGGATTAGGGATTTTTCGATTTTTATTCTTAATTTATTTTGCATGGAAGCAGAAAAGAAAAACGTTATCTCGCTATATTAATTCGTCCTATCAACCTTTTGTTAGTGTTGTCATAGCAGCATATAATGAAGAAAAGGTGATAGCCAAGACAATTCACTCAATTTTGGATAGTAATTATAGAGAATTTGAAGTTATTGTTGTGGATGACGGATCGACAGATGGTACGTCAAAAGTAATGAAAGAAACATTTTATAAACACCCTAAAGTTCGTTTCATTCAGAAAGAAAACGGCGGGAAATCATCGGCAATGAACCTAGGGTTTCAACAATCGCGAGGAGAAATCATTGTCACTTTAGATGCGGATACTATTATTGCGCAAGACGCCATTTCTCTAATGGTTAGACACTTTGAAGATCAGAATGTAGCTGCAGTTTCAGGTAATGTCAAAGTGGGGAATAGACGGAATTTGTTAACTACTTGGCAACATGTTGAGTACATTACAGGGTTTAATTTAGAACGTAGAGCTTTTGATGAGTTAAATTGTATTACAGTAGTTCCAGGAGCTATTGGGGCGTGGCGCAAAAAGAATGTAGTTGAATCTGGATATTTAAGCGAAGATACGTTAGCAGAAGATACGGATCTTACTATTACATTTTTACGTCAAGGGCATAGAATTGTATATGAAGAAAAAGCGCATGCTTTTACGGAATCACCTGAAGATGTGAAAAGTCTCATTAAACAGCGGTATCGTTGGTCATATGGTACACTTCAATGTCTTTGGAAACATCGAAAAGCGTTATGTAATCCAAAGCATAAAACATTAGGATTTATTGCACTGCCTAATATGTGGTTATTCCAATATGTGCTGCAATTCATTGCTCCTTTTGCAGATATATTAATGATTATAGGACTATTTAGTAGTAATCCGCTAAAAGTTTTAGGATTTTATCTTGTTTTCTTTTTAATGGATCTTCTCGCTTCTCTGTTCGCATTTAAATTAGAGGAAGAGAACCCAAAACCATTGGCATGGTTAATTTTACAACGTTTTATTTATCGCCAATTTATGACTTATGTTGTCATTAAATCTATATTCTCATCGCTTCGAGGAGTAGCGGTAGGGTGGAATAAACTAAAGAGACTGGGGAGTGTTAAACATTCCACGGAACATAAGGAGGCATCATAAAAGGGCAGACTATCTGCTCTTTTTTTCATTGGTTTTAGTTAGTTGAATGTAGAGTTGTGGTATAAAAACTGCTGCTTCTATAATGAGATTCCTATTCATCATTAATGGTGAGACATTATGTTAAGCTAATCCTTTAGTTTCGGATTAAAGTTTTTTTATATTTTTTTTAAATGACGGACACAAAAACGCATATACCTCCGAATTATATATATGGATAACATAAATATGTATATAAAAGGGGAGAAATAAGATGAAAGAAAAAAAAGAAATGTTTCAAGAAATCGCTGAGGTGTTAAAGGTATTGGCGCATCCAGTTCGTCTATCTTTAGTAAAAATAATGCTTGCAAAAGGTCCTACTAATGTAACAACAATGTATGGGGATTTACAAATGCCTCAAAGTACAATTAGTCAACATTTATCTAAACTAAAAGCTGCTAAAATGGTTACAGGTACTCGGAAAGGATTAGAAATTTATTATGAGGTAACTGACAATCGCACAAAATCAATATTAGCATGTTTAGTTTAAATGATGATTTCTATTTCAAAATAAAAAGCGCTATTCTTTTCTATGATTTTACAGAGAGAATAGCGTTTTTTATTTTTAAGGAGTATCTTTTTATATGCCTATAGAATGGAGTGAAAGGTTTATGGGTTTAAATGTACCTACTATTACCTTAGGTTCTAATGTGTCTAATAATGAAAAAATTCTCGGTTTAGGGGTGCTTCTTTATAGCTTACGTACAATTGAGATTAGAAAAAGTAGAGCGAGCGTTTAATGAGGCGGAAGTAGTGTTTATATGCGAAACTTTATAGAAATCTCATTTTTCTAATTGTATCTTTTTAGATTGATGGATGTGGGGTCACGTCCATCAATCTAAGAAAACAAGTTAGCTAAAAAATGATGAAAATAAACTTTATAGAAATAAAAAATATGAACGTAGAGGATTAAACAAAGTATATAGTGCTTTTTTAGTCATGTAATCTTTTAATCTGATGATCTTTTCCCCATTCAAACAGATTATCCATTATTTGCATTAAAGATTTTCCATATTCACTTAGTGTGTACTCAACCTTTGGTGGAACTTCTTGATATACGGTACGATAGATAATCCCATCAGCTTCAAGTTGCCGAAGTTGTTGTGTAAGAACCTTTTGTGTAATGTTTGGGATTTCTCGTTTAATTTCATTTGTTCGCATTTTTCCATCCGACAAAATACATAAAATATGAACTTTCCATTTTCCACCGATTACATCGAGTGTTGTTGCAATTGGGCAATTATCATTTTGATTCATATAACACCTCCACAGGTACTTTAAGGTTCCTATAGCACTTTAAAGTACGTACTTTTCAATTATATGTGACTCATTCATACTAATACGTAAAGGGTTGAATAATTTATAAAGGGGATGAAAAAAGATGAAAACACTTGTAATTGTAGCACATCCTGATATTGAAAAATCAAAAATTAATAAAAGATGGATTGAAGAACTTGAGAAATATTCGGATGAAATTACGGTGCATGAATTGTATAAAGTGGCACCGAATTGGGAGTTTAATATTGAAGAAGAGCAAAAGTTATTAGTAGAACATGACAGATATATATTTCAATTTCCGCTTTACTGGTACAGCTCACCACCATTATTAAAAAAATGGTTCGATGATGTATTAACATATGGATTTGCGTACGGATCTAAAGGTGATAAAGTGAAGGGGAAAGAATTTGGTGTAGCTATTTCTATAGGTGGATTAGAAAAAGACTATGAAAATAGTGGAATTACAATGGATGAGTTGACGAAACCATTCCAAGCTACATGCTTATACACAGGTATGGAATTTATACCTTCCTTTTATTTATATGGTGCAGAATATAAACTAAGTGATGAAGAGATTGATAAAAGTGCACCTGAGTATGTGCAATATGTGATGAACAAGAAGTATTCTAATATATAATGAAAAATAGCCATTTACTTGTAAAGTAAATGGCTATTTTATATTCTTTTTATATTCTTTTTATATTCACTAAGTGTAATCTTTAGTAAATTAATAGTTAATCTGGTAAAATAAAAAACCTAACATATATAAAGGGGAGTTTTACTTGAGAACGATGCAAAAATTACTACAAAAAAGAGCAATGCAATCACCAAATTTGGAAGCGCTTGTAGGGGGGAAGAAAAGATATTCGTTTCAGCAATATAATGAACGAGTAAATCAGTTTGCACATTATTTGTTACATAATGGTGTGCAAAGAGGAGATCGTATAGGAATACTATGCAAAAATAATCACCCATTTCCAAGCGTTATGATGGCAAGTTTAAAAATTGGAGCGGTATTTATTCCGCTAAATCATCAGCTGACTGTTTATGAATTAGAAACGATTGTAAAAGAAGCGAAATTAAAAGTGTTAGTTATTGATGAAGAATTTAGTGAAGTGTTATTAAAGGTTGATGCTGTTAAAGAAATTCCTTATGTAATTCAAACAACAAAAGAAGGCTTTGGTTCATTTGAATTAGAGTTGCAAAAACAGCCAACGACAGAACCGAACGTAGAAGTTCATGAAGAAGACGATGCCATTTACTTGTTTACATCAGGAACGACTGGACAGGCAAAAGCATGTGTAATTGGACATAAAAACTTACATCATTATTTTGCTGAAATTGCGGGACAAAGAGAAATCCCAGCAGGTGAACGCTTTTTATCTGTGCATCCATTGTTTCATATGAGTGGCGTGCTTTCTATTTTAAATTGTATTTATCATGGCGTTACGATGATCTTCTTAGCTGATTCGAATCCTGCTCTTATTTGGGATAAGATTGAAGAAGAGAAAATTACTACGATGCTTGCTTTCCCAGCCGTTTATAGTTACATGCTTGATGAACTAAATAAAAAAGAACGTAACATTTCAACCTTTAAAGTAGCACAAAGCGGTGGTACAAAAGTGCCAGAAACACTCATTCAAAAATATATGGAAAAAGGCATATATATGGTGCAAGGCTATGGTAGTACAGAAGGTTGGGTTGTAACCTCATGGCATCCAATGATGGGAAAAGAAAAGATGTCTTCTGTAGGAAAGACCTTGAAAAATGTAGAGGTGAAAATTGTTCACCCGGAAACAGGACATGAACTAACAACAAATGAAGTTGGAGAGATTCATGTGAAAAGTCCATACATGTTTAAAGGATATTGGAATAATGAAAAGGCGACAAAGAAGGTAGTAAAAGATAACTGGTTTAACATGGGCGATGCTGGCATGATAGATGATGATGGATTCCTGCATATTATGGGAAGATATAAAGACGTTATTATACGCGGTGGTGACAACGTATATCCAGATCAGGTAGAAGATGTTATTCATGAAATACATGGTGTTTTAGAAGTTGCAGTAGTTGGAGTTCCAGATGACTTTTGGGGAGAGGTTCCAAGAGCTTACATTGTGAAGGATGGCGAAACAACATTAACAGAAGAAAGTATTATTCAGTATTGTAAGGAGAAGTTAGCAAGTTACAAAATTCCAGAAGTGGTATTCTTAGAAGAGTTACCGAAAAATGCTTTAGGGAAAGTGTTGAAGAGGGAATTACGAGATGCAGTTCTTGTGAAATAGAAAATTATGAAACGATGGAGAACCCAGTTATGTATAAAGCATGACTGGGTTTTTATGTATCAAAAACATAATGATTTACTAGATTTTGTATTTTGTGTAAGATAATAAAGAAAATTCAATTAATATTTCGAGGGATGAAATTAAATGAAGCTATCGTTGTTAGAAGTAGAGACGGATAGACTCATTATCCGTCCATTTCAAAAAGCTGATTATGAAAGTTGGTTAGATCGATTTTCTTATTGATTATAAAAATAAAGAAATGGACAAATAAGGGGAAAAGAAAATGAAGACTATAAACGTATTTCATTACGACGCATTTACGAATAAACCAAATAAGGGAAATCCAGCAGGTATTGTATTAGAAGCAGATGGATTAACGGAAGAGGAAATGCAAATTATTGCTGAAAAAGTTGGATATAACGAAACAACTTTTGTTCTTTCCTCAGAAGTAGGAGATATAAGAATGCGCTATTTTACACCTGGTTTTGAAATGGATTTATGTGGTCATGGGACAGTAGGATCGATATTTGCCTTGCGCGAAAAAGGTTTATTAGAAGAGAAAAGTAACCTTACGATTGAAACGAAGGCTGGGATTTTACCGATACAAATAGGTGTAAATGAAAATGGAGAAACCTTTATTAAAATGAGACAGGCAGCACCTCAGTTTAAAGAATTTACAGGTTCAACAGAAGAATTAGCTCATAGTATCGGTTTAGAAATAAATGATTTAGATGTAAGTTTACCGATTGTATATGGAAGTACTGGTAATTGGACTGTAATTGTACCGATTAAAAATCTTAATGCATGTGAGAGAATGAAACCTAATAATGCTGCATTTCCATCAGTATTAAAAGAAATACCTAATGCTTCTATTCACCCAATTTGTCTAGAAACTTATGATGAACTAGCACAAATGCACGGCCGTCATTTTTCATCAGCTTACGCTGGGACGATTGAAGATCCAGTGACAGGAACAGCTTCAGGTGTAATGGGAGCGTATTATGCGGAGTATTTAGAGAAAGGTTTTGAACATGAATTGAGTTTAATCGTTGAGCAAGGACAGGAAATAAATAAAGATGGTCGTGTAACTGTTTATGTAACGAAAGGGATAGAAAACGAGAAGTTACAAATAGATATTGCTGGAACAGCGGTGTATGTGAAAGAGTTTGAAGTTTCAATATAAAGTGAAACTTTAATCAGTGGGGGTCTTACTGCCCGGTGAATAGCGGGATAAAAAGAAAGCCCGGAATACATCCGGACTTTCATTATCTGTTCAATACTTCAATGTACGAAGCATTTCCAGTTGTTCTTAAAGCGGAGCGGAAATTATTATTTTCTAACGCCTTAGCAACTTGTTGTAACTGCTGTGCATCATCATGATGAATAAGTAAGCTGTCAGCACCGCTTTCCTCTATATGAATGTGTTCGACATTTCCGATTGCATCATGTACAGCTTTTAAAAATTTAGGTTTCATATTGTCCTCCTATATGTATGTAACGTTGTAATTTAGTATTTCCTTATTTATGAAATATAAAAGTAAATGAAAGGAGAAATAAAAATGAATATAAAGCAATTTAATGAACATATAACATCACTATTTGGAGAGCATCTTCATAAATATGGCGATGATGAATATGGTTTTACTTATATAAGTAAAGATGAATTTCACAAAATCGGTTACACAACAAATTTAACGTTAGAAACTATTGAAGAAGCGTATCGAAATGGAGTCGATATGATAGTTACACATCATGCGCCGTGGAGTTTTTTATTTGGTATGGAAGAGGCTTGTATTGAGAAATTGAAGCAATATGAAATGAATCATTTTTGGATTCATTTGCCGTTAGATTTTGTAAAGTTTGGCACGTGTACATCGTTATTTAACGAAATTGGGATAGATACAATACTGGAATATTCAACCTATGAGGAAGAAGAACTACCGGGAATAGGAGAATATAAAGAAGCGATTCCTTTTTCAAACTTAGTTGGAAAACTTGAAGAAAAAATGGAAGAGAAAGTGAAGAGCTGGAGAAATCACGATAAACCAGTAAAACGGATTGCGATCTTAACCGGTGCAGGAAACAATACAAATTTGATTGAACGTGCATTAGAAAAAGGATGTGACACGTACATAACAGGTGAAAAAACATTATATACAGTGCAACATGCGAAATTTAAAGGAATTAATTTAATTGTAGGCAGTCATACGTTTACAGAAATGTTTGGTGTAGAAAGTTTGGTTCTTAAGTTAAAAGAAAGAGATAATTCAATAGAAATTACTAGATTAAATGAAGATCATTTGGAGTGAAGAAATCACATCGCATTACCATAAATGGAATGAACTTTATGATGGAATATTGAAGGAAGCAGTTGAAATGAAATAAAATTATCTTTTGTTATATTAAGATTTTTAGGAGGAATTCCCTTATGTTTGTCAAATAATAGTAAAGTTGTCTTTTGAATTAAGGAAATATTCGGAGTTGAAGGGTGAGAGAATGGACATTTCAATAATCACTGCACAACTAGTTAAGGAAAAAGTTATTTCACATTATCCAAATAGCGTAAAAGCATTAAACGGGGGAACGACAAGTACTATATATTTGTTAGATGAACAATACGTTATAAAGTTGAATGAATCGGATGTCATACGTGAAGAAGCTTATTTTCTTCAGTTTTATAAAAAGGACGAATTATTTCCAAAGCTTTTATATAAGGAACCTTTAAATCGCTATATTGTTTACTCATTCCTTGAGGGCACAACTTCTTGCAAACTAGGCCATAAACGGAGTGTTCTTAGTAAACTTGTAAAGGAAGTTATCAATAAGTATGAAGTAGCTACAGAGGTTGATGGCTGGGGATGGAAAGAAAGCCCAGTTCAATCTTGGAATGAATTTTTAACGACAAATGTGATGGAAGCTCATGAAAATGTAAGACGTTACATAAGTGAGGAAGAGTATAGAACGGTTTTTAAGTTAGCAAATAGTCCAAGTAGGGGGACTGGAATAAATCAGCCATTTTTATTGCATGGTGATCTTGGATTTCATAATTTTATATTTCAAGAGAATAAACTGCACGGTGTAATTGATCCTTTACCAGTGTTAGGAGATCCTATATATGATTTAATTTATGCGTTCTGTTCAACCCCGGAAGATTTAACAAAAGAAACAATCGATTATGCGATGAAACAATGTGTATTTCATAAAAAAGACCGTGATTTATATGAAGAAATAGTCATAGGATTATATTTGCGTATAGATACGTGTTTACGGCACCACCCGAAAGATTTAGAAGATTATTTAGCAGCTTGGCGTTATTGGATGGGTGAGGTTGAGGTGACTTTATAGCACAAATATTTTTGGGGAGATAGTGAGATGAATGTTGCAGAAGCGAAAAAGGATTTACTGTAATTCCATTGTCAGTTACAGTTGTTTATTTACTTACTTTTATAAGTTTATTAATTGAAAATAAAAAAGTAGATTATTATCAACAAAAATCAGTTTAATAAAAATATAGGGATAGGGGGAATTATGATGAAAAATTACGTTTGTACAACGTGCGGTGTGCAGTATGCAGCGAGTGTAGAGGAACCGGTGAGTTGTCATATTTGTGATGAAGAGAGGCAATATGTGAATCCGAAAGGGCAGTCTTGGACGACTTTAGAAAATTTGCAAACAGATGATACATATAAAAATGTAATAATCGAAGAGGAAAATGGACTTTATAGTATTACGACAAAACCAGGATTTGCGATCGGTCAAACGGCATTTATAGTGAAAACAGAGTCATATCGTTTACTATGGGACTGTATTACGTATTTAGATGAAACGACAATTGCGAAAATAAAAGAGCTTGGTGGATTAGATGCGATTGCATTGTCTCATCCTCATTATTATTCAACGCAAGTAGAATGGGCAGAGACATTTGATGTACCAATTTATATACACGAAGATGATAAAGAATGGGTGATGCGCCCAAGTAGTCGTATTATTTATTGGTCTGGTGAGTCTTTACAATTAGCGGATGGGATTACTGTACATCGTCTTGGAGGACATTTTAGTGGTGGTTCTGTATTGCATTGGGAAGAAGGTAATGATGGAAAAGGGATTTTGTTAACAGGTGATATTATTCAAGTTGTAGCGGATGAGCGGTGGGTAAGTTTTATGTATAGCTATCCAAACTTAATTCCATTACCAGCGAGAAAAGTGGAAGAAATGGTGAACCGAGTGAAGCCGTTACAGTTTAATCGTTTATACAATGCTTTTCATCGAGTAGTAAAAGAAAATGCAAATGAGGCAGTTGAACGTTCTGCTGAAAGATATATAAAAGCAATAGAAGGAAAGTTGTTTCATACGTAAAAGGAGAGTAGCTTAATGAAAACGTTAGTATGCTTTGGAGATAGTATTACAGCTGATGAAACATTTTTTGATGGAATGCCGAGATTAACACCACGTTTGCAAGAGATGTTTCCGAAGTGGAAAGTAGTGAATGCAGGTGTTCCAGGGGATAATACATTCGATGCGTTAAATAGGATTGAAGAAGATGTAATATCATATAAACCAGATTTCGTAACAGTTTTTCTTGGTACGAATGATGCGGTTTCTTTTTCTCAAGTGTCATTACAAGCATATAAAGAAAACTTAGAGAAGATTGTGAACCATATTTCATCAGATAAAGTACTACTGATTAGTCCTGCACCAGTTGATGAAGAAAGACAGCGTAATAGAACAAATAGAGTGCTTGGTCAGTATGCAGACGTGGTGGAGAAAGTGGCGAGGGAAACAGGAAGTTATTTTCTAAACGTATTCGCTGAAATGATTCAAGAACGGGATTATAAAAGATTTGTAGAAAATGGTGAAAAAGATGGATTACACTTTGGACCAGAAGGCTATGAGTATGTAGCGAGGTTAATTGGTGAAAAGTTAAAAGGAATTTTATAAGGAGCAAAGCACTTAGTGTTTTGCTTTTTCTTGTTTTTTTGCAGTCTATAAACTTATTCACCGCTGTAATTTGCACAGATATTTTGTTTTTTTATATGCGTAAAAGGTTAGCTCTGTTTTAAAGTAATATAAATTTATTTTTAAAAATTTATATTTCGTAGTTGAAAATCAATAAAGGTGTAACTATAATAGTTACAGTTAGTTTGTTATTTTGAAATATACACATTGAATTACAAGAATGAAAGGAGTTTTTATGTAAATCAAAAAGTTATAAAAATCTATTAATTTTTATAATAAGATAAAAAGCTTTTCGGTTCATACACATTATTAAATATGTTAATTCTAATAGAAAACTAGAGGTGGAAAGATGAAAAATTTTAAAGGTATGTTGATATCATCACTTGCAATTACAACTTTTGCTGGGGTAGGTACGACATTTGTAACAAATACAGTACATGCTGCCAATAACGATTCTAGTAAAATACAATTTCGTTCTAATAAGAGTATAAACACAACAACTAGCTCGAGATTGCCTGTATTATCAATCAATCCTTATGATGAACCTAGATTTTCGAGACAGGGATATCTTGAAGAGGCACCTTTAGGAATTAATGCTCCTTATGCTTGGGGAATTAAAGGAGGAGATGGTCAAGGAGCAACCTTTGTAGATTTGGAAGAAGGCTGGTTATTAAATCATGAAGATTTAGTCGGTCAAAATATTGAATTTATGTCTGGAAAAATGAGTAATGATCTTTCTCACGGTACTTCAGTTCTAGGTGTTGTTTCTGCAGCTGACAATAGGATTGGGAACATTGGGATTGCACCAAAAGCAAAGGCAAAAGTAATTTCAGTGATCCGAGATAATGGGAGAATCGATGTAAGAGATGCTATTTTAAGTGCCGTAGATTCTTTACAGGCTGGAGATGTTTTATTAATAGAAGAATCCTTTAAATATGATGGATATGGAGATGACCCTTTACCAGTAGAAGTATACCCGAGTATATTTAACGCAATTCGTAAAGGTACAGATAAAGGTATTATTATTGTAGAAGCAGCTGGTAATGGTGGGATTGATTTAGATAAATTTAAAGACCGTAATGGTAAACAGATTTTAAATCGAAATAGTCCAGACTTTAAAGATTCAGGAGCTATTATAGTTGGAGCATCTACTGCAAGAGTTCCTCATAAACGTTTAGGTTTCTCTAACTATGGTAGTAGAATTGATGTATATGGTTGGGGAGAGTATGTTGATACATTAGATACATATCAAAATCAAAATAGTAAAGGACAAAAAGTTACAGATCAGAGTATAATGAATCGTTATACTTCTAATTTCCGTGGTACTTCTAGCGCTTCGCCTATAATCGCTGGGGCTGCTGTATCAATTCAAGGGATTGCTAAAGAACATTTAGGTAAGGCATATACACCAAAAGAATTGAGAGCAATTTTAAGTAATCCTAATACAGGCACAAAATCTAATGACCCATCATCTGATAAAATAGGGGTTTTACCAGATTTAAAAGCGATTTTGTCTAACCTTGGTTTTCATAGTGATTTAACTACCAATGATTCTATGGTATTTCCAGATAACGTAGAAAAAAATGAAGGAAAAGAAAATTCAACTTTCGTATTTCCAGGTGAAGAAACAAAAAAAACAGGGGATAAAAATTCAACTGTAACATTCCCAGAAGAAGATTTAAAACAGCAAGAAAAAGAAGAGGGATTAATTGTTTTTCCTGATTAATAAAAAAATACTACCTTCCATTTGGAGGTAGTATTTTTTATTTCTTGTCATTAACAAGCAGGCATGAAATTTGTATTTGTTTATCTTTCATAATGAACTTAACCACAAAGTCGAATGTTTGACTGTTAATTAACTTTTTCGTCTCAATCAATTACATGAATCAATCTAGAAATGCTTGCTGCAATGCTTTCAGTCCATCGCTGTATATACCATGAACCAGATTTATTGCCTCTTCATCACTAACTGCAACAGGAGTGAACGTACCAGACCACTCTACTAACGATGTGTTACTTTCAGTACCTTCTTTAACTTGGATTGTAGATAAATAATTAGTGACCGGGAACGGTGCATTCATGATTGAATACGTGTAGTAGCGTTCCTTATCATTGAATACTTCTAAGCGTTCTATAATTGTTTCACCATCTGGATTAGCTAGATGACGTACACGACCGCCTTCAGTTAATTTACTGCTAGGTATATAAGGTAACCAGTCTGGAAGGGAGTTGAAACCTCCGATTAATTGCCATACTTGTTCAGTTGATCCGAAAATTTCCATAGATATAGTAGTATATGCCATGTTCATTACGCTCCTTTTCATCTCGGTATTTACGGGTAAATAATCAGTAGAGAATAAATCGCCCCACTGATTAAAGTTTCACTTTATAGGTCCATAACTTATAGTGAGAACGAATTTTATCGTGGATTTTTTATTTAATATATAATTATAAATTTAAAACTATATACTTTTAATAATTAAATTATATAATAAATATAGAAACGAAAATTTATGAGCAAGGAAGTTGAAAAATATGACATTAACAATGGGCTTTATTGGATTTGGAAAGTCAGCTAACCGCTATCACTTACCTTATGTAAACACGCGTAATAATATAAAAATAAAAACGATTTTTGTACGTCAAATAAATGAAAAATTAGCGGCCCCATATAAGGGAAAAGGTGTTTACTTCACTACTGATTTGGACGAATTGTTGAATGACAAGGAAATTCAAGTGGTGACGGTCTGTACGCCAGCACATACGCATTACGAATTAGCGAAAAAAGTTATACTTGCTGGAAAATCAGTTATCGTTGAAAAACCATTTTGCGATACAGTGGAACATGCGAAAGAATTATTAGCTTTAGGACGAGAAAAAGGTGTAGTAGTTATGCCTTATCAAAACCGCCGTTTTGATGGTGATTTTTTAGCTGTGAAGCAAGTAATTGAACAAGGATTCCTTGGTGATATTATTGAGATTGAATCACATATTGATTATTTCCGTCCTGGTTCAATCACTCATGAAGCTCCAAAAGAAGAAGGTTCATTTTACAGTTTAGGTATTCATACGATGGACCGTATGATTTCACTATTCGGCCGTCCAGATACGGTTACATACGATATTCGTAATAATGAAATGGAAGGTGCGGTTGATAACTATTTCGATGTTGGTTTACATTACGGAAATCAGTTGAAGATTAAGCTGAAAACGAACCATGTCGTAGCAAAAGATTATCCACGCTTTATCGTCCATGGAACAAATGGATCATTTATTAAATATGGTGAAGATCAGCAGGAAAATGATTTGAAAGCGGGGATTATGCCTGAGAGTGCAGGGTTTGGTGAAGATTCACCGATGTACTATGGAGTTGCTAAGTATCGTAATGCAAATGGTGACTGGATTGAAAAACAAATTAAAACGCCACTTGGTGATTACGGTCGTTTCTATGATGCCGCGTATGAAACAATTATAAATGGTGCACCAAAACTTGTGAAAGACGAAGAAGCGGTAACGAATATTGAAATCTTAGAAAATGGATTTGCTGCCCCATCACCTTCAGTTTACAAACTTGAGGCTTTACATTTGAATGAATAGAAGAGAGTTTGCAGTATAAAGGAGGTATGAAAATGGCAAGCGGATCAACACAAGTAAAATACCTCGGCATTTATCAAAAGATTAAACAGCAAATTTTAGATGGTGAATATAAAATCAACGAAAAAATTCCGAGTAGCCCCGTCCTTGCTGAAGAATTTGGTGTTTCAGCCCTTACTATTAAGAAAGCGCTGGATCTATTAGTTAGAGATGGCTACATCATCCGCCGGCGCGGAAGTGGAACAGTGGTGCAAGATTGGCGTCAACAGGAAAAGGCACGAATGATTCAAACTTTAACGGGTACGAAAGCTGTATACGGCAGTGAGGTAGAAAGTAAAATTATCGAGTTTGCGATTGTTGGGGCTGATGAAGTAGTTGCTGAGAAATTGGGAGTTTCAATCGGTGATTTCGTCTATAAAATCATTCGCCTCCGCATCATTCACAGCATTCCGACGATTATGGAGCATACATGGATGCCAATTTCGGTTATCCCAGGTGTTGGGGCTTCTGTTTTAGAGGAGTCGATATACTCACATATTCAAAATAAACTTGGTCTTGAAGTAGGGACATCTGTTGTCAGGGTTAAAGGAATTCGCCCAGATGATAGGGAAAAGCAGTTTATGAACTTAACAAATCAGGATTTCCTAATGCGAGTTGAACAAGTAGCTTATTTAACGGATGGACGAACTTTTGAATATTCTTATGCAGATCATCTACCCGAAACCTTTGAGTTTGAAACAGTCATTACTGCAAAAAATTATAAAGAGATATAAAAATCGGTTGAGGCAAGTATTGTCTCAACTGCTCCTATTATACGTTAATAGAATGAATCCAAGACTTAACATTTGATTTATAGAACTGTAAAGTTTAAAATTACAGTATAGTTTTTAGAAGTGAGTTGTTATCGTCTGTAAAATGTAGATAAATTAAATATTCTCGAATAAATAATATTGCTTGTATTTGATTCTAAACTGTAATTTTTTTTAATACATTTCAATAACCGATGTTTAAAATGTACGTTTCATAACATTAAAGGAGTGAGTTAAATATGGTAATTCTATATACAACAGCAAGCTGTGCCTCATGCCGAAAAGCGAAAGCATGGCTTGAAGAGCATCAAATTGATTATATTGAAAAAAACATCGTATCAAATTCTATGACAGTTGATGAGCTTAAATCGATTCTTCGTTTAACTGAAGAGGGGGCTACTGAAATTATTTCAACTAGATCCAAAACTTTTCAGGACTTAAATATAAATATTGATGAGCTCTCGCTAAATGAATTTTATACATTAATAATTGAGCATCCACTAATGTTACGACGCCCAATTATGCTGGACGAGAAAAGATTGCAGATTGGTTTTAATGAGGAAGAAATTCGTAAATTTTTACCACGTAGCGTTCGAACGTTTTTGAACATTGAATTGCAAAAATTGGCCAATTAATAAGTAGTATTTTTAGAAAAAGTTTTTTGAAAGGAGGAAGCAGAAGATGATTGAAGTATGTGTTACAGTTAATTATAATGATAGAAATTATCAAACAAATGTTATTGTGAGTAAAGATACGATTTGGACAAAAATTAAACAACTGGCAGAAGAACAAGTGAAGAAACAGTGGAGTGTTTAATTTTATTTTCAACTTAAAAAGCTAAATGAAGTTATCAGATATAGGTGGGACCGGATAGAATATAAGAGAATTAATTTTTTATGGCAAGAAGTATTCTATATGTTTTAACGTTCTAACCTATCTGTAATATTTATGGCTACAGTTAATATATGAGAAACAATATTTTTGATCGTAGGAGGAAAATCATGAACAGCGACTTTACCTTGGCCATACACAGTTTAACTTATTTAGCTTTACAGCCAGATCGGATGTCAACAAGTAATGCTATTTCAGAAAGTGCAGGTGTACATCCAGTACGCATTCGCAAAGTACTAAGTTTGTTAAAAAAACATAAGTTTATACAATCGAAAGAGGGGACTGGTGGCGGTTTTATTTTCGCTCGCGATTTAGATGAAATTAATCTTTGGCATATTTATCAGATAACCTCTGAAGGTGCTTTGCAGCCGAAGTGTCCAGAATCAAACAATCAGTGTGTTGTAGGTTCGAACATGCGAAAAGTTCTTTTCGCTATTTTCTTAGGTGCTGAAGAGCATCTAGGTGAATACTTAAAGAATTATACAATGAAAGAAGTTGTTGACCTTATCAATCAAGAGCGTTAAGCGGCTTAATTATTATATAGCCGTGAGTTCTTAACACTTAAATGTAATGAAAAATATTACAGTATAATTGTTTTTATATATTTTTTATTGTCACAAAAAATATTTATAGGAAGGTGAAACGGTATGATGTCAAATAATAATCATGTTTTAAAAGTAGGAGATTGGGTTCGTGGAATATCAAATGAAGGTGAATTAATAGTTGGTTATATTGTATCACTTGATGATGTAGAGGATATAGTTACAGTTAGTATTGTGAAACGTGACGGCCAGTACACAATAAACGAAGCGATTTTACTCTTTAGTAAATACGTTAACAAACTCCCTGAATCAAAGGTAATAAATAAGGAACAAATCCTTTATCTTATAGATCTTGCATTATTAACAGGGGATGAAGAATGGTTTATCGAGCTTTCTTCAAAATTAAACTCGATAAAAGAGCTAGTTAATGAGGGATTTTAAAATTTAAACTTTTGAGGGTGCACACAATCCGCCTTATGGAGAGGACACAATTACTTTTCGCATAAAAGGAAATGATGTAAAAACGATTCATTACAAACATAGAGATATCCCTGAAGAAGAGCCGAACAAACTACAATTAAGATAATATTGAAGTGATTTGTTTGTGTATTCCTGATAACGATAATTATGTAAATGAGCTGTCCATATGGGGCAGCTTTTTTGTTTTTTACTCAGTGTATCTTTTTAAAATGTATATGAATTCAATATTAATAATATATATCCTAAAATTTGGTTTTTTTTATTTTGGAATTTTTTCTTTTTACCTACATTAATTATTTATTAGAATATCTTTTATGTTTAAAATGAAATTTTTTGATAAAGGGGATATAAGTATCTTTATAATGAGTAACCTAGAAAAACAATGTATTATTGTATTTTTTTACTAACTAATTCAGCTTTAAGCGATAAAAACAATGGCTACATGCTAACTGTAAAATATTATCCATATAAAATTATTCCACTTTAATATTTCTGAAAATATAAAAATATTAATTTTATAAATATACACGTTATAATGAGGGCGTCGAGAGAAATTTTATTATCTCTGGAGAAAATATAAAAAATGCGATTATTAGTAAGAAAGGTGTGTGATTAGAGGCGAAATGTATGTAATGTGCTTCAGTGGCTTGTGTAAGCAATATCATCAGTGCTACCGAAGTTATGAAAGCAATGTATAGAATTGAGAAAGAAACGCCTCGCAAATGAAGAGAGGCCGGTTTAGCTAAAATTACTTTTAAAAGTAAAAAAGAGAAACCATTAAAGTAATACACTGTTATTAGAAATGTTGCAACGTATTTATGAAGTCTATTCTATATTGTTCTCTTAAGAGGTCTTTATATAAAGAGCGGATATTACGAGTAAACTTTTTTGTGAACGCTAACAATTATATTAGGACGCTAACTAGCGAATGTTTCAATTTGGATTCATTATGATGAAGGACATACAAAGTGGGGCAACTTGTAAGGAATTCATTTTCCGAAAAGGGAATATTTGTTAGGTGTAAAGAGAGATGCAGGAATAGATACAAGGGGGAGTTATTATATGAACGGGAATACTGCAAAGAAAATAGAAGTTCAAGCTGAAAATACCGCACGAAAAAATGAGCAATATGCAGATCCGAAAAAGTGGCATAAGCAGGATACTACATGGGCACTCAGTCTATTTGGAACTGCAATTGGAGCAGGGGTGCTCTTTTTACCGATTAATGCAGGTTCAGGTGGTTTATTATCTTTACTACTAATTACATTACTTGCATATCCAGTTATGTATTACTCACATAGGGCGCTTGCTAAAATGATATACGCTTCTAATTCTGCTGATGAGGGGATCACAGGTACAATTAGAGAGTATTTCGGAAATAAAGCGAGTATCATTTTTAACATCGTATATTTCGGTTCAATTTATACAATCGTACTAATGTATTCGGTTGCGCTTACAAACACTGCAAGTAGTTTTATCGTGCATCAATTGCACATGCCAGAACCTCCAAGAGCTATTTTATCACTTGTATTAGTTCTTGGTCTTATCGCTATACTGAATTTTGGTCAAGATATTACTGTAAAGGTAATGAGTATGTTAGTGTATCCTTTCATAGTTTCTTTACTTTTTATCGCAATATCTTTAATTCCACAGTGGAATACGTCAATGCTTAGTTTTTCAGCTGTTTCAACTGCTTCAACAGGAACAGGCTATTTTGGAACGATATTGATGATTCTACCAATCATCGTATTCTCATTTAATCATTCACCTATGATTTCATCATTTGTTGTGAAACAGAGAGCTACGTATGGAATCGAAGCCACTGATGCTAAATGTGCGCAAATACAAAAGGTTTGTTATATCATGACATTCGCTGTTGTTATGTTCTTCGTTTGGAGTAGCGCATTGAGCTTGACTCCAGATGATATAAAAATGGCAAAAGAACAAAACTTATCAATTCTTTCATATCTTGCTAATGAGCTTAATTCGCCTGTAATCACTATTGCAGCTCCAATTATTGCTTTTGTGGCTATTACAAAGTCTTTCCTTGGCCATTATATCGGAGCATTTGAAGTAATGCGTGACATGATTATTAAGTTCGGTAAATCACGTGGAAAAGATATTGAAGAAAAAACAATTAAGACAGTAATCCTTACTTTTGTTGTATTATCATGCTGGTTTGTTGCTTATACAAATCCAAGTATTCTTGGACTTATTGATTCTCTAAGCGGTCCATTAGTTGCTGCTATCTTATGTCTATTACCGATGTATGCGATTCAAAAAGTGCCGGTACTAGCTAAATACAAAGGGAAAATGAGTAACGTATTTGTTATTATTGTAGGTGTACTTACTGTCTTAGCAAGTATTAAATCATTATTCTAATTCACTACTGTTGGTTTTAGTATCAAAATAGTTGGATCTGAGAAAAGAAGGAGCAAGTTTTGAATAGTTTTTTTCAAAACTTGCTCTTAAAATATTCTAATGAATTAATTTTACAAATAAGTTTATTCATATTAGTCATCTAGCATTTTGGTTATATACTCATCCAATATTATCAAGACCTAAATCGAGAAATTTTAAATATCAAGCGCCTAACGTATTATATATCCCTAATATGTTAGGCGCTTTTATTTTGGATAATAAATTTTGAACCTGAATTTGAATAGTATCTCTATTTGATGCTTATTTAATATTGTAAAATTTGTATTGAAAATTCGAGGTTTTAAAAGTACCATATACATATTCAAACATTTGAAGATGTATATGGTACTTTTGAAAATTGAGGAAAAGTAACGGAGGGATTTCAATGGGAAACGAAATGCAACAATTTAAAGCAGATTTCTTTAAAGCCTTAGCACACCCTTTGCGAATAGGTATCTTAGAATTATTGTCAGAAGGTGAAAAAAGCGTAAACGAAATTCAAGATATTCTAAATAAGGAAGGTTCAGCTGTTTCTCAGCAATTAAGTGTACTACGTTCAAAAAACATTGTTGTTGGTAGAAAAGATGGAAAAAGAGTTTTATATTCTTTACGAGACCCTATTATTGTGGATTTATTGGTGGTTGCACGGAAGATTTTTAACAACCATTTAATCGATACGATTTCAATGTTAGAAGAGCTAGATGGAGCAGAAACTGAAATGATGGCTAAGGAGGGATAGGTTGAGTATTGAGGTTAAGAAAGAAGATATCATCCAACATGGGATTGAAACATTTTGCTCATTAGGAGCTCATTACGTTTGTGAAGTTTGTATAAAAAGTGGAAATTCTTGTTGTTTTTCATGCCAACATTTACAAGATGGAGTTGGATGTCGAAAAAGAAATACTGCTTGTACAGCTTGGTTATGTGGAATTCAAGGTTTTTTATTTGATCAAATAGGATTACTGGATGAATGGAATCGTTTTTGGAGTGAAATTCCAGGACAAATGTTTCGTAGAGATATTACTCCAGATAAGGTAAGGATTAGATCGTTTATTGATACGAAGAAGCTAGATAGTCGAGCCGGAGAACGTCTAGCAGAAAGATTGAAATCCTATGTACAACAAGGTGGAGATATAGGTGAATTGGAGTGTCATTTAAGTAAAACATATAGTAAATATTAGGATGGTTTTTCTTTTTGCGAAAAGGACAATTTTCTGTATAAGGGACCGAGAAATACATTTGTAATCCAGATCTATTAAAAATAGAAAAGAAGGGTTTGTAATGAGAAAGTTATTTACAGGAAGGTTTGAAGGATATTCATTAGCACATTTTCAAAAGGATCTTCTTTCAGGAATGATTGTTGGAGTTGTTGCGATTCCACTTGCTATGTCTTTTGCTATTGCCTCTGGTGTTAAGCCAGAGTATGGGATTTATACAACCTGTATTGCTGGAATACTCATTTCACTGTTTGGTGGTTCGAAGTATCAAATTGGAGGACCTACAGGTGCTTTTGTTCCGATTCTTTTAGGAGTTGTAATTACCTATGGATACGAAAATTTACTACTCGCGGGTTTGTTAGCTGGAATTATTTTATGTCTTATGGGAATCTTCAAGCTAGGCTCTTTAATTAAGTTTATTCCACGTCCTGTAACAATTGGTTTTACTTCAGGTATTGCTGTTATTATTTTTACGGGACAAATTGCTAGTTTTTTAGGTTTAACAGGTATAAAAAAGCATGAGGAATTTCTAGCGAATTTGAAGGAACTCTTCACTCATATCAGTACTACCAATTTTTATAGTGTTATAACTGCTTTGATTTGCTTTTTTGTTATACTCATAACACCAAAGATTTTACCAAAAGTGCCTGGTTCATTAGTAGGTGTTGTTATTTCAACTGTAATTGCAACTGTATTTTTCTCAGGTTATGTACCTACTATTGGTACAGCATATGGTACGATTCCAAATACACTTCCTCAGTTTGATATACCAGAAATCACATTAGAACGTATAAAGCAGTTAATTGGTCCTGCATTTGTTATTGCGATGCTCGGTGGAATTGAATCACTTTTATCCGCTGTCGTGGCAGATGGTATGACAAATAGTAAACACAACAGTAACAAAGAGCTTATCGGTCAGGGGATTGCCAATATTGTTACCCCGTTATTTGGCGGAATTCCGGCAACTGGAGCGATTGCACGTACAGCAACTAATATTAAGAGTGGAGCTGTATCTCCGATGGCGGGTGTTATTCACGGAGGATTTGTGTTATTTACACTTCTACTGTTAGCGCCATATGCTTCACATATTCCACTTGCTAGTATGGCCCCGATTTTAATGGTGGTAGCTTGGAATATGAGCGAGCAGAAACATTTTTATCACATACTTAAAATGAAGACGGGAGATTCTCTTGTATTATTGGTAACATTTTTACTTACTGTATTTACTAGTTTAACAACAGCTGTAGAGATTGGTCTTATATTAGCTATTATTTTGTTTACAAAACGTATGAGTAATATGCTTGTCATATCAAAAGTGCTTCCTGATCATACAAAAAGAAATGAAAAATTGCTACCACATGTGGTAAATAAAGCTCATGATTGCCCACAAATTAGCATTTATACAATAGAAGGGCCATTATTTTTTGGGGCTGCTCAAACATTTGAACAAAATATTTTAGCGACTATTCATTATAAACCTAATGTTTTAATTTTACGTATGGGAAAAGTTCCTTTTATTGATACCACAGGAGAGTCTTACTTTAGGAATATTGTTCAGCACTTCAAAAAACAAGGTGGCGTACTTCTTATTTCTGGAATTCAATCAGAGCTAAAAGCCAATCTAGATAAGAATGGATTGTACGCTGAGATTGGGGAAGAAAACTTTTTTAATCATACCGGAGAAGCAATTAATTGTGCTTTAGGACATCTGAATACAAAAAAATGTATAGGGTGTAAGCATTTTGCTTTTCATGAATGTACAGGGCTTTCTCAGCAATCTCAGGAAATCAATACAATAAAGAATAAAGAAAATGCATTAGATTTTTAAAAATTTCACTTCACATACAAAGTTTGTTTGAGTTAATCTACTTTTTTAATCATTTTATTAAAAAAGTAGAGAAGAAGAAAGTTTGCTTTGGAGAATGTGGAGAAGATTTTTTACAAGGTGTGAACAAGTAGTTTTTTTATACATTCAACAAATAAGTATCAAACAGCAAGAAGAGAATATTTTCCGTACATTTAAACGAAAAACGGAAATTAAAAATAATATTTATTTAATAGAATAAACGAAAACGAGTGGAGGAAATAAAAATATGCCTAATTTACCAAATTGTCCAAAATGTAATTCAGAATACACTTACGAAGATGGGAATCTTTTTGTTTGTCCAGAATGTGCTCATGAGTGGACTTTAGAATTAGAAGCTGAAAATAGTGAAGATACAAAGGTAATTAAAGATGCAAATGGAAATATTTTAAACGATGGTGATTCTGTAACAGTAATTAAAGATCTTAAAGTAAAAGGAACTTCATCAGTTGTAAAAATTGGTACAAAAGTAAAGAGTATCCGATTAGTTGATGGAGATCATGATATTGATTGTAAAATTGATGGTTTTGGAGCTATGAAATTAAAATCTGAATTCGTTAAAAAGGTATAAATACAAATTTTGTTACATCAAAATTTGTTTGAAGTTAATGAATATACACTGTTTTTCAGCTGTACCCCGTGCCCGACAACTTAAGAATTTCGAATTACTCCGAAATGATAAAATGAACTTTTTGGTTATGATTCAGCAGATTTTTTTTTGAGTACCATGAAATTTTAGCTTGCTAGCGATATAGTACTGCCGAGCTATTTGAAATAGCTATAAGACTATTCTTTCGATGGTATGATGAAAGATGTGGAAAAGGAATAGGTCTCAATCAGACCTCAATATTAATCTTCACCATTAGCAACAAAAAACCACCTCTCATAAAGGTGGTTTTTCAGTATTAATATATTTTAATTAATCACGTCTAAATGGACCTTTTGGAGCAATTAGCTCTAAATTAGTACCATCTGGATCACGGAAGTAGGCAACGCCTGTGCCAAATCCAGATTTCTAGCCGTCTTCTTGAAAGATAATTGGTTCGTCATATGGGTACTATCCTATGCCCATCAAGCTAACAAAATGGATTGCCTCTGAAACAAAAATGATTTTTATTACTATAAAAAACGTAAAGTATCTGTTTTTAGAAAAAATTAATTTTTATAAATTGATGGAGATATAACTCAATTCTTTTATATATGTAGTTAAATATGATTGTCAGAATGAACTTAAAGTAATTATGATTTCTAGAAATGCGAACTGATGTTTTGAATTGGTTTAAAGTTGCTGGAACAAAATAAAACCAATTGAGCAAAAAAACTTGCAAAAATAAAAAGAGAGATGTATATTAATTGATGTATCAATAATTGATACATCAATTAATATTTTAACAAGAAAGAAAAGGAACATTTTATGAAGGAAATGTTCGTAAATATCAGTGGAGAAGAACGAAAAATACTTATTCATGTTCTATTACAGATGCAAAAAAATGTAGAGAATATTAAAGAATAGAGAGTGTAGGGGGCAGAATAGTGTGGAAATAATCGCAGCTATTTTAGTCGGGATCGTAGCATTAGAACATTTGTTTATCATGATCCTTGAAATGTTTTTTATTGATTCAAAAGTAGCGAAACGTGCTTTCAAATTACCGAAGCATTTAGAAGGAGATCGAAACGTAGCCATTATGTTTGCAAACCAAGGTTTATATAATGGATTTTTAGCGGCTGGTCTCATTTGGGGACTTGTACTTGGGCTCAATCCAATTGGTTATATGGTCCAATTATTTTTCGTGATTTGTGTGGTGATAGCAGCTATTTTCGGAGGTTTCACATCTAATAAATCGATTATTGTGAAACAAGGATTTCCAGCTGTTTTAGCACTGGTTGCCCTTTTATGTATGATATAGAATCAAAGTTTCTCAATAAAAGAACTCATTTTTGAAAAGAATACGCTATTCTTTCTTTAGAATTATAGGAAAGGATGGCGTTTTTGTATGTCTATTTCTATACGTAGTGAATTATGACTATTCCCTCAAGGGACTCAACTGCTTTTCAGCTTTTGGATATACTTTCATCCATCTTTGTTTCCTCCTATTGTTGGATAGTGTAATAATTGATAAAAATTTTGATGAAATTGGATTATAACGATTGATCAAAAAAGTTAGTGATTAAAAATATTATTCTTTAGTACATACATTTTTAAGATGTTAAATATATTTCATAATAGTCTCTGTAAGATAGGGATAAGTAGAATAGTACTTTTTATAACTTTGAATGTCATTCATAATAGCACCAGTAAGAAGAAAACAAGCTTTACGGTACTACTAGTTATCAAAGATGTTACAGTAGTTTATTTAGAATCAGTGTGATTAAAAGGTTGTATTATATGGCCTAATAATTTCGAAAAAATGTCGGTGTGGCATAAAACAATTATGGAGGTTAAAGATATGAGTACTTCAAATTTGAATGAAATAAGTAAACAAATTTTAAAAGAGGAGGAAACACTTCAATTTTCCTCTTTTACAAATGAAGATGCCTTGCAACTAGGTTTATTTATCGTTGAAACAGCAAAGCAAGAGGGGAAATTGATTGCTGTTGATATAACGAAAAATGGTGTGCAATTATTTCATTTCAAGATGACAGGGACAAATGAGGAAAATACGAAATGGATTGAGCGTAAAAAACGAGTCGTTTCCCTGCATGATCGTAGCTCGTATTATATGCAGATACAAAGTGAAATAACTGGGGTCTCCTATAATGAAAAATATCTTTTAGATACTTCAGAATACGCTGCGTTTGGTGGATGTTTTCCTATCAGAATAAAAAACGTAGGGGTTATTGGAATGATAACAGTTTCAGGATTACCACCAGAAGAAGATCACGAATTGGTAATAAGGGCAGTTAAAAATCATTTGAAGCAATAGTAAAAATAAATGTGATGGTTAAGTAAAAGCCAAGAATGAACATATTATTGTTCGTTTTTGGCTTTTTATTATTTTTTCTTATAGTCGGCTAAGAGGGTTCTTTTACAGGTAGTACTTAATTTTGCAATGTTCTTTAAATTGCATCGTTTTGTTCGAGTGAGCGAAATTGCTGTAATTGAAGATGCTCTAAATTAATGTGAAATTTGGTGATTAAAGTAGCTACATTTCATATTTGTGTAAATATGAAACAAGCAGGATACATGAATAGAGAATGGGTAAAATAGTACCGAAGGATGATTAGATTTTATGAATGATGTTATAAGGCTTTTTTTAGGAAAACTGAAGGAAGCAGTGTGTTTAGATTTAGAATGACTGGCAATGGGTGCTAGGAAGTTCAATGATTCAAAAATGAACTCATTTAAACGCATACTATCTTCGAGATGTATCATTTTGAAGAATATTAAAACTTAGGAGGAACGGAATTATGACAAAAGATTTCTATACTGCACTGAAAGAAAGACGTACTTACTATGGGATTAATAAAGAGGTACAAGTATCGGATGAAAAAATTAAAGAAATCGTGGAGTTTGCTGTGAAATATACTCCATCCGCTTTCAATTCTCAAACTGCACGATTAGTTGTATTATTTGGTGAAGCTCATGATAAATTATGGGATATTACCACTGAAACATTAAGAAAAGTAGTTGGAGATGGAGACTTTTCAGGAACGCAACAAAAAATGGATTCTTTTAAAGCTGGTTATGGAACAGTATTATTCTTTGAAGATGAGGCTATCGTTAAATCGCTTCAAGAAAAGTTTGCTGCATATGCTGAAAACTTCCCAATTTGGTCACACCAAGCATCAGGTATGCACCAATTAGTCGTGTGGACAGGTTTAGAAGCAGAGGGATTAGGGGCATCATTACAACATTATAATCCATTAATTGACGATGAGGTAAAACAAGAATGGAATGTCCCTGCTAATTGGAAACTAATTGCACAAATGCCATTTGGTAATCCAACAGCTGCACCAGGTGAAAAAGAATTCCAACCACTTGAAGAGCGTGTGAAATTTCATAAGTAATATTCGAATGTAATAAAATAGAAATTTAATCAGTGGTGGTCTTACTGTCCGCAAATAGCAGGGGAAGCTAACTGTATTGTAAAAATAAAACTGTTTATTAATAAAAAAGCTTATTCGTTTTTTTTATTAATCGAGTATGTATGAATAAAAGATTTTAAAACACTATTTTAATCTGTAAGGGAACAAGGTGATCGTTTTGATCACCTTGCTTTATTTCTTACATTTTATTTATTAAAAAACGCTAGCTTTTCATAAATGCTTGAAAAATTAGCGTTTTAATAATAGGTATCTGTAATTTGATTACTTAAAACTATATACGAAAAAGCTTTTATGTTATTCCTCAAGTTCTATCCATTCCTGTGACCATTCTTCTATTCCGCGAATAATAGCTTCTAAAGCAAATCCTTTTTGAGTTAAAGAATATTCTATACGAACTGGTGTCTCAGGAAAGACTTTACGTTCGACAATTCCTTCTAGTTCTAATTCTTTCAATCTTTCTGAAAGTAATCTTCCGCTAACAGGAAGAGAAGATTCAAGTGTACAAAAGCGCTGAGATCCAGAAAAAAGTTGGTAAATAATTAGTGCTGTCCATCGTTGACTAAAAAATTTCATTCCTTTTTCAAAGCGAGGGCATAATGTAGAATCATTCATTTTCCTTCACCTCCTAAAATAAATTATATAACATCTTACTATTAGTAACAAATGTTTTTATAATTAATTACTTGACGTAAATTGATTACGAATGTATACTCACTTACATAAAGTAACTAAGTTGTTTTATGTAACTAAAACTCTTTTCTTTAAATGGCCAAAGTTGTAATGATACATATTGCATATAAGCTGAGAGAAAAAAGAATAGCATCTGTAAAAACACTTACGTTGTGTAAGTTAAACAATAAAAAATATAACAATGGAAGAGAATTTTAGAGATTCTCTATACTAGGAGGTACCTAATGGTTACAACAGATACAATTCATATGTTAGAAGATAAAATTCAATTTATACATCAAGATGGAAAGGATATTTATTTAGTAGGCCCTATCAAATTGCCAATTAATTTATATGGGGAGACTAAAGTTTTTCAATGGTATTCTTGGTTACAATGTAGTGAGGTTACAAATAGTGTAGAAGGAATTATCGAAAAACTCTCATCTATTAATTTAGCTGATATGCAGCAATCTAGTGTACTTGTATATGGTGATTTTGAGAATTCTGAAGATACCCTAATTCGTATGCATAGTATTTGTCACACCGGTGATATCTTTGGTAGTAAACGTTGTGACTGTGGATTCCAATTAAAGCAGTCTTTACAAATGATTACAGAACATGGTTCAGGTGCTTTATTTTACTTAGCGAATCATGAAGGAAGAGGAATTGGCTTGTTTAGTAAAGCTATGACGTACCTCTTGCAAGAAAATGGGTTAGATACAGTAGAAGCTAATCTGAACCTAGGTTTTGAAGATGATGTTCGAAACTATGATGATACAATTGAAGTATTAAAAGCGCTACGCTCAAAACCTGTAAAACTTATTACAAATAATCCGAAAAAATTAGAAGCGTTACAAAAAGCGGGATTAAATGTTACGAGTCGTGAACCGTTATGGGGTGATGTCTCAGAGTTTAATGAGAAATATTTGCAAACGAAGATTCAGCGTTCTGGACATTTTGAAGGGGGAAACTTACATGCTTGAGCATGAATTGTATATGAAGCTAGCACTAGAAAATGCCAAGGCTATGAAGGGACAAACGACTCCAAATCCATTGGTTGGATCTGTAATTGTAAATGATAATCGAATTGTAGGGGTCGGAGCACATATGAAGGCCGGAGAACCACATGCCGAAATACATGCGATACGTATGGCTGGAGAACAGGCACGTGGTGGTACAATTTATGTAACTCTTGAACCTTGTTCTCATCATGGTAGAACAGGGCCTTGTGCTGAAGCAATTGTACAAGCAGGAATTAAGAAGGTAGTAGTTGCTACACTTGATCCAAACCCGCTTGTTTCTGGACGTGGAATTAAAATTCTACAAGATGCAGGTATTGAAGTACTTGTAGGAGTGTGTGAAGAAGAATCTAAAAAAATGAATGAAGTCTTTAATAAATATATTTTGACAAAGCGCCCATTTGTAACGATTAAATCAGGAGTTACATTAGATGGGAAAATCGCTACGTCTTTATCGGATAGTAAGTGGATTACATCTACAGAAGCAAGACAAGAAGTACACCAAATACGAAACGAAAATGCGGCTATTTTAGTAGGAGCGAATACTGTTCAAAAGGATAATCCATCATTGACAACGCGTATTCCAAATGGCCGAAATCCAATTCGAGTAATATTGGACTCGACATTACGCATACCGATGGAAGCTAACGTTGTTACAGATAGAGAAGCTCCTACCTGGATATTTACAACAAGTAATCATGCAGAGGAAAAAAAGAAAGCATTAGAAAATGCAGGAGTTAAAGTATTTGTTACTAGCGGAGAAAAGCATATAAACTTACATGAAATGCTTGATGTTTTAGGACAAAAAGGAGTTTCCTCCCTGCTTATTGAAGGTGGTGGAGAAGTAAATGCTTCGTTTATTGAAAATAAACTAATGGATAAAATTATTTTATATTTCGCACCTAAAATTATTGGAGGTAGATTGGCGCCTAGTTTTGTAGAGGGGACTGGTATTACTAAAATGAAAGATGCAATTGAATTTAAGGATATATCATTTACCCAGATTGGAAAAGATTATAGATTTATTGGCTATCCAGCATATCGGAAAGATGAGCAATAAGGGGAATAAAAACTACTTATATGTTCCGATAAATGGATTGCAGAAAGGAGCGATGAAGAGTGAAATTTGGATTTGATATCGATGATACACTAATTGATTTAAGGCAGCATGCTTTTCATTTATATAATAAGAAATTAAACAAAAAAGTAGGGTTGGATGTATTCCATTCTTTAAAAACAATTGAAATTCATGAAGCATTTGGCATGACTTCCGAGGAAGGCGGTCATATGTGGAATAGTTTGCTGGATGAGATTTATTATACTTCTTGTTCACCGTTTCCGTATGCTGTAGAGACATTGCAAGAATTAGAAAGACAGGGACATGAAATTTACTATATAACGGCGCGACCTAAAGAGCATGGAGAGCAAACAAAAAAATGGTTAATAGAAAAAGGATTTCCGGTACATGAAGATCGCTTTTTCTATGGAATGAAGGATGAAGAAAAAATACACTTCATACAAGAAATAAAATTAAACTATTTCTTTGATGATAAGCCGGCTGTTTTAGAAACGTTAATAGGAAAACCGATAAATGTATATGCAAAAACTACTTCTTACAATCAATATCTCAATATCCCGCGTATTACAAATTGGATGGAGTTAGGAGATATTATAAAGAAAGATATGTGAGGATTTAAATGGAAAATCAAATAGAGCCAAGAGCATATTGAGTATTACAATTTTAGAGGAAAGACATACGTATTATGTCTTTCCTTATTTTTTAATACTATCGTTTTTATTAGTGTGATGTGCTAGGAGTACTTCTAATAGAGGGGAAATAGAAAAATGAGCAATAAGAAAAATATTTTTAAGCTAGTCTTGTATGGAAGCGTAATTTATATATCATACCAGTGATGGTTTTCCCTGGTGCCACAGTATATGCGGATATTTTGGGTAAGAAGTTCAAGAATTAATGAGATGTGTTCATGATCATGAATTTTTGGAAAACGAAAATTACAATGTTAGGTTATTTTGAATCAGTAGTGGACGATATGCAAAATTACATATTACAAAATAAACATCGTAATTTTTGGATTCTTGGTATAAAATACATTACTTAAACTATATATTAGAATGGAGAAAGTGAATTGGAATTATTAAGAAACAGTAAGATTGGTACAAAACTAAACATATTAATAACTATATCAAGTATTGCATGTATAGTATTATCCCTAATAGGGTTTTGGGGGTTAGAAAGAGGGAAAAGTACTTCCTCTAATATGTATGAGGATAATTTACTGCCAATTGAGTGGATTGGAATTGTAGAATCTAATTTTTATCACGTTAATATGAACTTTATGGAAATAATGTTATCAAAAGATGAAAAAAGAATGAACGAATTAATAAGAGAAATGGATGGGATTCGTAAGGAAAATGATCATCTTTTAAAGCAGTTTGAGGCTAAACTTATTTCTACTAAAGAAAAAGAATTATATAACACGTTTCATGAAACATTTAATGAATTAAGGACTCAAATGAAGAAAGCACAAGAATTAGGGAAGTCTAATAATGAGGAAGCATATGCATATTATCTAAAAGAGATTGAACCTAATATGCAAAAATCAATAAAATCAATTCGTGAATTGATTTTATATAATAGTAATAATGCAGAGCTTTTACAGAAGGAAAATAATAATAGTGCTCAAAATACAATGATAATGTTTGTTAGTATTTCGATTTTAGCAATTTTAATAATTATATTAATTGGATATGTTATTAAATTAACTATCCGAAAACCACTTGCATTACTACAAAATGATATGGAAAAAGTAGCAGCTGGAGATTTAACAACACGTACTCCTTATAAAGCAAATAATGAATTAGGGCATATTGTTCAGTCTTTTAATAGTATGTTAGATAACCTTCAACAATTAATTGCGAATGTTAAGATGACAACACAAGAGGTTATTTTTACTACGGAGGGCGTATTACAAGATACAAATCGAGCGTCTAGTATTTCAAATGAGGTTGTACAGACTGTTTTAGAAGTAAAAACAAAAATAGAAGGACAGGTAACTAGTATTCAGGAGAGCTCATCCTCAATGGAAGAAATTACAACCGGGGTGCAAACTGTAGCTGAATCTTCAGCAGTAGTCGCTGAGGTAGCAGTAACGACTACAGAACGAATAAATATCGGTAGTGAAGTGATAAATCACTCTATTCTTCAAATGAATAGTGTGCATGATGTTGTCGAGGAAACATCAAAAGTAATAAATAAACTTGTTACACGTACACAACAGATTGATACAGCTCTCGCTGCAATTACTAATATTGCCGAACAAACGAATCTTCTTGCCTTAAATGCCGCTATTGAAGCGGCACGTGCTGGAGAGAATGGGAAAGGATTTGCAGTGGTTGCCGCAGAAGTTCGAGACTTGGCTGAGCAATCTAAAGAATCTGCAAAAGAAGTTAATCATTTAATAAAATCCATTCAAAAAGATACCCAAGATACAGTTAATGTCATGCAAAAAGGACAACAAAAGGCAGTAGAAGGAAAAGAAGCTGCTTACAAAGCGAATCAAACCTTCTTGTCTATTATGAGAGATATTGATAAGATTACAGGTCAAATTCAAGAAGTATCCGCAGCGACAGAAGAGATGTCTGCTGGTACAGAAGAAGTAAATGCTTCTCTTTCGCTAGTTTCTGAAACTGCAACGGATGTGAAAAAGGAGACTCTTCAAACTGTAAATTCAATTCAATCACAGGCCGTATCAATTGAACAAATATCAATCCAATCCAACAAAATGAAAGAAAAGGTGGAAGAATTAACGGAATTGGTTTCAAAATTTAATATTACAGAACAAAAAGAATAAGTAAATTGTAAAAGATTAGGTACGGCTATCAGCCTAAAAATAATTGATTTTTTACGATTAAAAAGATTTTAGTAATTAATTCAATCACAAGTGTAATAACATGTATAAAAAACATGAAGACTTAAGAGTCTTCGTGTTTTTTTTATTGAATAATGTCTGAAAAAATATTGATAATTATACGATATTTTGGAATTTATCACAAAATATTCATATATGCAAAATTACATACATTTAATGATTGATAATCACGAGTTAATGTAACTATAATAATTACACTGATAAGTAACTTATTGACGACAATTATAAGTGAAGAAGGAGGGCTTTATTGTATTTTGTATATAAAAAAATAGAGAAGGAGATATGCAAATGAAAAGGTTACTTGTTATAGGCCTAATGTATACAATGTTTTTCCTCATAGGAAATATACACTTACATGCTGATGAACGAATAAATGCAAAAAAAATTACTAGTTTAGAAGAGCCTACTTGGATATTTCAGGCGGGCATAAGTAAGGGGAAATATCATGATCGACAAGATTTAGGATTTATTTTGAAGAGAAATACACCATTAAAGGTAAGACAAACAAATCCTAATTTTAAAGACAAATTAACATTACGTTTATTGTCTAATGACTCAAAAAATGAAAAATCCATACAAGTAGGAAATGAATGGGTTACTATCCAAGGTGATACGTCTTTAGTTCCTTTCATAGATACTCCGTATGGTGAAGAGCACGCTGTACTTGAGTACCAAGTAGGGAATGAAAGTGCTACTAAACCCCTTCCCATTTATAAACAACAAGGAAGTGTATCTCAATTTTTTAGTACATGGGATCAATTTGATGGAGAGTATGCGTTACTTCAAGGGGAGAGTTTTCAATTATTTGTACCTAAAAAAGATAAAGAGTTAGTAAGATCTTTAAAAGATTTTCAATCATTGGATGAGTTAATTGCGTATTATGAAGATATTTTTGTGATGTATGATTCAATTATTGGTTTAGATGGCTCAACGTTTGAAAATAAAAAAAGTCAAAATCGTTATTTCTTAAAAGCAGATATATCTGGTGCTGGCGGTGCCTATTATGGCACAAATTGGACAGCGAATAGTACAGATAGTACAAAGATGTGGTTAGATAAACTAAGTTGGGGAACTTTACATGAAATCGCTCATGGATACCAAGCTGGTTTTGATAATCAAGGAATATTTACAGGAGAAGTTTCTAATAATCTATTTGGTGTTCAATATCAATATAGTAAATACGGCAAAAAAGCAGATCAACTTGGTTGGTTGTTTAATTTCGGGAAAAAGGAACAGGTAGAACGGAATTTATATAATGCTTTAATGAAAGAAAATAAAAATTATGATGATTTAGATTTACGACAAAAACTTATTCTTTTAACGATGGCGAAACAAAAAGCTGGCGATGAAGCATTTGCAAAAATGTATCAAGGTTATCGAAAACTAGCTAGCAATGCTGCTTTCAAAAAAGGTGACCATTCTTTACCAGATTTAATGAATCAGTATTATAGTGAGAATGGACAAGTTGATTTTACACCTGTTTTTGAAAGGTGGGGCTTTAAGCTTAATCATAAACAAATAGAGATGAATAGGGCGAAAGGTTTTCCGGCTGTTACTTCTTTAGCTTATATAGTGCCTGAATCACAATTAGCGAAAGCAAGAGCTATAGTTGATCCTGATATTCCGATAAACTCCAACTTCGAAATAGTTACGAATCAGCAAATTGCTCCACTTGGGCTAAAAGGGAATTTGCATATCCATTTAAATACAAATGAAATAGATACATTAAAAGGAGGAAAAATTAAATTAAAAGAAGGGAATACAGTTATTCAAGAGAAAACAATTGAAACAACAGATATCAATTTACAAGACGTACCAAATGGAGTGTATACGGTTGAAATTTCAGGTGGGAAAACGAATAGTATGTACCATTTCAGTTCGTATTATGCCTATGTAAAAGAAAAAGATAATAGTCTAAAGATTGATATTAACGAAATGAAAGTGAGTAAGTTGGTAAATGAAACGATTCAATTCCTAGGATTAGGAGATGACCAGTTTGCCGTATTAAATACAGACTTAGAGCAAAATCGAGCTATTTTTACGATTACTACTAAAACGCCTCATAGCTATTATGCAGGTGAAAAATATGCATCGATAGAGGTCTTTAATGAAAAAGGTGAAAAAATTTATACGAAGGAAATGGAAGGAACAAATGTAACAATTGTAAAAGATATCATTCCACTAAAAGAGGGATATAGAATTAAAATCTATCATGATGAAATAAAAAAACGATTAACTAGTAAAGCTACTATTATTAATCCTATGAATAAAACGAATGAATTTATAATAACAAAATGGGGATTGAAAAATACTTCTTTGCAAAATAATCCAGAAGAAAATCTTATACAAAGAATTGATGAAGAAATGGAAGCGATTATAGGTAATCAGTTTTTAAAAGAGATACCAATGCAAAAATTAGAAATGAAAAAGAATGTGTGGATGGCAATAAATATGTTATCAGAACCACAAAAAATAACGTATATGAATAAATATAAAGATAGCTTATATAATGAATAATTTTTGAGAAATGAATTGAATCTAAAAAAGTAGCAAACCAATCTATTAACCTATGTATGTAGAGGTATGTAAAAACGATTGGCTATAGTTAAAATTTTTTATCTATGCTTAAAATTCTAAAATACATTTATTTAATTTAATAATACGATTATAAAGGGGTAAAAATATGAATAATTTCGTAAAGGTAGGTTTAACTACAGGAGTGGTGTTATCGGCGATTATGCCTTATGGAGGAGTACATGCGGAAACAGAAGATTTAAAAGTGGAAACAAAGGAAGATACGTTCCGAACAGGTAATTTAACAGCACCTTCTCAAAATTCGGCAGAAAATGTAGCAAAGGATGCACTAAAAGGAAAAACAGAACAAGCATTATCATCAAAGCAAGTTAATACGGAATCCAAAGTTAATTATAATGTTACGCAAAGTCGTAAATCTTATGATGGTACTACATTGGTACGTCTTCAACAAACGTATGAAGGACGTGATGTATACGGATATCAACTAACAGCACATATTAATGATGATGGTGTACTTACGAGCGTTTCGGGAGATAGTGCCCAAAATTTACAACAACAGGAAGATTTGAAACAACCTATTACTCTATCAGAAGAGGATGCAAAGAAACAGCTTTTCAACATCTATGGAAATGATCTAACATTTATCGAAGAACCAGAAATTAAACAAGTGGTATATGTAGATGAAAATACAAATAAAGCTACAAACGCATATCAAATTACTTTTAGTGCATCTACACCTGAATATGTATCCGGTACAGTATTAATTGATGCTTTTGGTGGTAATCTATTAAAAGAACTCGTTCAAAAATTGGGTATACAAGTAGAGAGTAGTATTGTCCAATCTGCGACATCAAATAAATCAACAGATCCTTCAAAATTAACAGGTACAGGAAAAGATGACTTAGGTATTAATCGTACGTTTGGAATTACACAAAGAAGTGATGGAACGTACATGCTTGCAGATTATTCTCGTGGTAAGGGAATTGAAACATATACTGCTAATTATAAAGATTATAATAATTATAGAAGAAATGTATGGGGTTATCTCGATGATTTAGTAACAAGTAATTCTACAAATTTTACAGATCCTAAAGCAGTTAGTGCCCATTATTTAGCAACGAAAGTATATGATTTTTATCAAGAAAAATATGGCCGTAACAGCTTTGATAATAACGGACAAAAAGTAATTTCTGTCGTTCATGGTTGGAACACAAATGGTACGAATAAAGGAAATCCTAAGCAGTGGTTTAATGCATTTAGTAATGGCGCTATGCTAGTATACGGAGATCCAATTGTTAGAGCATTTGATGTGGCAGGACATGAATTTACACACGCGGTTACAAGAAATGAGTCTGGACTTGAGTACGCAGGAGAAGCTGGTGCAATTAATGAAGCGTTATCTGATATTTTAGGAGTAGCCGTTGAAAAGTATGCCAATAACGGAAAGTTCAATTGGACAATGGGAGAACAATCAGGTCGTATTTTTAGAGATATGAAAAACCCATCATCTATCTCTTCTAGATATCCAGAGGATTATAGGCATTATAATAACTTACCTATTGATGCTGACCACGATCATGGTGGTGTACACACGAACTCTAGCATTATTAATAAAGTAGCTTACTTGATTGCTAGTGGTGGAAGCCATAATGGAGTAAACGTACATGGCATTGGAGAAGATAAAATGTTTGATATTTTCTATTATGCAAATACGGATGAATTAAATATGACTTCTGATTTTAAAGAATTAAAAGAAGCTTGTATTCGTGTAGCAACGAACTTATATGGTAAAGACTCATTAGAAGTACAAGCTGTCCAACAAGCCTTTAAAGCAGCGTATATTTAATATTATTGTGATGAATTACAAACTCTTTCATTTTAATATAGTGATTAATTTGTATTTATAGACAAAAACCTTGTAGAATTTTTCTGCAAGGTTTTTTTGAATGTTATCCCGCTATTTGCTGGGCAGTAAGACCCCCACCTCAAAATTTAGCTGTTATTTTTTTACTTGTTGTAAAGGATGGAAAGCTTTTAAGGTTGTGGCACGCCTCTTAAGAAAAAGATAAGGCGAAGCGATCTCGCTGTTATTTCCCAACAACAAACATTTTATTTAGTGAAAGTTACCAAACGTTTTTCAAAACTATTTTACCTATTGCTTTATTTGACTCCAAATATTCATGTGCTTGTGCAACTTCATCAAACGTAAAAGATTTAGAATCTAGCAATGGACGAAGTTTTCCTTCTTCTACAATTTGCGTTATTTTCGTTAAGATTTCTCCGCAATCATTACGCTTATCTGTATGTAATATTTTTAATGCCATAAAAGTAACGTGCAGAGAGAGTCCTTTTGCGTGTAAAGGAGAGAGGTCATGGGTTGAACGAGCTGCAATAGTTACGACAGTTCCATTGACCGCAGCAGCTTCAAAAGAATGATCAAGATTCTTGCCGCCTACTGTATCAAATATAACTTCAAATCCGTTTCCGTTCGTATGTTTTTGTACATATTCTTGAACAGATTCTTCTTTATAATTAATAGCTATATCGGCTCCTAAACGATGGGCTATTTCCATTTTGTTTTGCTGAGAAGCTGTTGTAAAAACTTTAGCGCCTGCCCATTTAGCTAGTTGAATGGCTACGTGTCCTACGCCACCAGTAGCTCCATGAATGAGAACATTTTGACCAGGTTTAATATTTGCACGATCAAATAAAGATTCCCAAGCTGTAATTGCAACTAATGGTAGAGCAGCAGCTTCTTCCATTGTTAAATTATTAGGTTTGTGAGCAATTAATCGTGCATCAGCAAGCATAAATTCTGCAAGTGCACCTCCAGTTTCTTTAAAACCTCCGGCACATCCGTATACTTTATCCCCTGATTTGAATTTCGAAACACCTTCTCCTACTTCAATAACAATACCAGCTACATCGCCGTGTAATATAGCTGGAAACTCAGGAGCGACGGCTGAAACGGCCCCACTACGCATTTTTGTATCGATTGGATTTACACTTGTTGCTTTTACATCGATTAGAACATGACCTGGTAAAAGTTTCGGTTTTGAAACTTCTTCTAATTGAAATACAGATGAATCCCCAAAAGAATGGATAATTTGTGCTTTCATAGTTTATACCTCCTGTTTGTGGTTATAGCATAGCAAAGTACGAAAAATAAGTATAATATTTTGAATTTTGTTAGTGAGAATTTTATATAGAGAAGGGGAAAGTGCATGAAATGAAATAATGTAACGTACTTCTAAAAACTACTGTAAAGCTTTTTGAAGAAAGGGTAGATGTTATTTTTGCAGCATGATTTATTCATTATGTTTATTATTACTCACTTAGTATAGGTATTTTAAAGTGCTACATCACTTTAAAGTACGTACTGCTATTCATGTTATGGCCGATTTATAATAACACTCGTAGCACAAAGAAAGTTATAACGATTACAATAGGCAACAATGTGGTGTTACAGTATTGCCTATCAATTTTGAGTAGAAATATGAAAAGTATAGATTTATATGAATGAAGGAAAGAAAGTGGATTGTGAGCTACAAAAGGATTAAATCGTCTTATTATAGAGAAGCCTTTTGGTTATAATGTAACGTCTGCTCGTGAGTTTAGTGTTAAATTAATTGAATATTTTGATGAAAATGATATTTATTATAACGATCATTATCTTTGAAAATGAATGGTAACTAGGAATACACTTAGAAAAGTATTACGAAATAAATCGTATGTAATTCAAGACATTTTTATTGACGATAATAATTTATGTGGTTAATATATTAGACATAAGATTATTTAATTACTAAAAGTAATCTGATATAAAATGTTTCGTTGAATTCTATAAATAAGTAAGTTGTGGTAGAAATGCTTTGAATTGCCACTATTAATATTGGGGACAATTAAAAAGCGAAAGGTATAAAAAGAATTGGGATTTGATAACTCTTTGTTTTTATAAAACATGAGCTTCTGTACAATTCATTTTTAAAATATTGACAAGGATTATACAACAAGAGGGGGACTGAAATTGGAATCAATGACCTTTGTTTTATTTGGAGCGACAGGGGACTTAGCAAAACGCAAAATTTACCCAGCACTATATAATTTATATAGAGATCAAAAGCTTCCAAAGCAAATATCCGTTATCGGGCTTGGGAGACGTCAAGTATCTCATGTAGATTTTCAAGAAAGAATAAAAGAATCAATAGAGACGTTTTCCCGTCATAGAGAAGAAGGTACTCCGGAACTCGAAGGTTTTTTAGATAATTTTCGCTATTGTCCATTAGATGTGAGTAAGCCGGAAGACTATGAGAGGTTATTACAAGTCGTTCGTGAAAGGGAAGAAGAATTACATATAAAAGGGAATAGAATGTTCTATCTTTCCGTTGCTCCTGAATTTTTCGAGACCATTGCTTTAAATATTAAGGAAAGCGGACTTGATAAAACGGATGGATGGAAACGTCTGATGATTGAGAAACCATTCGGGCACGACCTTACATCTGCTCGTGAGCTTAACGATAAGCTTAGTCGCACGTTTGAAGAAGACGAGATATACCGTATCGATCATTATTTAGGTAAACCGATGATTCAAAATCTTGAAGCATTAGAATTTGCAAATCCTGTTCTCCAATCAATTTGGAATAAAGAACATATAGCGAATGTACAAATCACAGCGAGTGAAACAGTTGGGGTTGAAGAAAGGGCAGGATATTATGACCAGGCAGGGGCCATTCGAGATATGGTTCAAAATCATATGTTACAAATATTAATGATGACTGCTATGAATCTGCCGGAAAAGGTTAATGCATGTGAAATTCGAGAGGAAAAGCGAAAGGTAATGGAAACGCTTCGTAAAGTGAAAAAAGAAGACGTTCAAAGCCATATCATTCGCGGACAATACGCTGCAGGTGAGATAAAAGGCGGGCAAGTTGTAGCATACAAAGAGGAGCCAGGAGTAAATCCTTCTTCTAACATAGACACATTTGTTGCTGCTCGCCTGTGGATCGATAATCCATTTTGGACTGGCGTTCCCTTCTATATACGAACAGGCAAACGAATGAAAGAAAAGTCTACTCGTATTGTAATCGAATTTAAAAATACGTTAAAACAGCAATATCAAGATAATAATCCAAATGCAGCACCTAACTTATTAATAATTGAAATTAGCCCAGGTGAGAACGTTTCATTACAGTTAAACAGTAAAAATCCATTGAAAAATGGAGAAATTGAACCGATGCGTATTAACTTTACTTGTGAGCAAGCGGATGTGGGAGTACCTGAAGCGTATGAAAGACTCATTCATGATGCTGTGAGTGGAGACGCTACATTCTTTGCACATTGGAGAGAAGTTGAATTGTCATGGGAATGGGTACAACCAATTCTTGAAGCGTTCGAGGAAAACTTATTACCGCTTCATGAATATGAGTCTGGTTCATATGGTCCAGAAGCGTCTAATGAACTGTTACAAGAAAGTGGATTTAAATGGTGGTTAGATCAAGAGACGGAAAAATAAGTACTTTCTTTAATGAAAGCATTTAGGGGGACGATTACTATGACACAAAACATAAATCAATTAGCAGTGAATACACTTCGTACGTTATCGATTGATGCTATTAATGCGGCAAACTCAGGTCATCCAGGTCTTCCGATGGGAGCAGCACCAATGGCTTATGCATTATGGGCGAATCATTTAAATTACAATCCTAATCACCCAGAATGGTTTAACCGTGATCGTTTCGTTTTATCGGCGGGACATGGATCTAGTCTGTTATATAGCCTACTTCATTTAGCTGGATATGACGTTTCAATTGATGACTTGAAAAATTTCAGAAAGTTAAATAGTAAAACACCTGGACATCCTGAGTTTGGGCATACTCCTGGAGTTGAAGCGACTACAGGCCCGTTAGGACAAGGGATTGCTAATGCTGTAGGAATGGCAATGGCAGAAGCTCATTTAGCAGCGAAGTTTAATAAGGATGGTCACTCTATTATAGATCACAATACGTATGCTTTAGTCGGAGATGGTGACTTAATGGAGGGTGTCGCTTATGAAGCGATGTCAATGGCAGGACATATGAAACTTGGCAAGTTAATTGTACTGTATGATTCAAATGAAATTTCACTTGATGGTGAATTAGGCATTGCTTTCTCTGAAGATATTCAGAAAAGGGCAGAATCTGTACATTGGCAATATGTAAGAGTTGAAGATGGAAACGATGTTGATGCGATTACAAAAGCTATTCAATCAGCGAAAGAAAATACGGATCAACCCACTCTTATAGAAATTAGAACCATTATAGGTTATGGAAGTCCAAAAGTTGCTGGAACGAACAAAGCACATGGTAATCCGCTTGGAGTAGAAGAAGCGACAGCGACAAAACAAGTGTATGGTTGGGATTATGAGGAAGATTTCTTTGTACCTGAAGAAGTAAAAGCTCATTTTAATGAACTAAAACAAAAAGGTATTGAAAAAGACAATGACTGGAATGCGCAGTTCAACTTATACAGAGAAGCGAATCCTACACTGGCAGATGAATTAGAAAAAGCGATTACAGGTGAGGTTTTAATTGAAGCGAAAGACATTCTATCCTTTGATACTGAAAAAACAATTTCTACTCGTGTTGCAAGTGGGGAAGCTATTAATCATTATGTGAAATCGATTCCTTCTATTTTCGGTGGAAGTGCGGATCTTTCTCATTCTACGATGACAGATATAAAAGGTGAAGCAGTATATGCAGTAGAATCGTATGCTGGACGAAATATATATTTCGGTGTACGTGAACATGCAATGGGCGCTGCAGCGAATGGATTGGCGCTTCATGGAGGAGTAAAACCTTTCGTAAGTACATTCTTTGTATTTAATGATTATCTTCGTCCGTCCATTCGACTGGCTGCACTGCAAAAGTTACCTGTTACTTACGTATTTACACATGATTCGATTGCTGTAGGAGAAGATGGTCCAACGCATGAACCAATTGAACAATTGGCAGCTCTTCGAGCAATTCCTGGTCTAACAGTTATCCGTCCGTCAGATGCAAATGAAACAGCAAGTGCTTGGGCGTATGCTTTACAGCAAACGGATGGTCCAGTCGTTTTAGTACTGAGCCGTCAAAATTTACCGGTGTTTAATGAAACGAAAGCGAACATAGAGAATCTCTCTAAAGGAGCTTACGTATTAACACAAACGAATGAAAATTCGGATGTGATTTTAATTGCGACAGGTTCTGAAGTATCCTTAGCTGCTAGTGCGAAAGCAAAATTAGAAGAAGATCAAGTTTCTGTTCGCATCGTTGCAATGCCGAGCTGGGAGTTATTCGATCGCCAATCGAACGAATATAAAGAATCCGTTCTTCCGTCTTCTATAACGAAACGAGTATCTCTTGAAATGGGTGTATCTCTTGGTTGGGAACGTTATGTAGGACAAGAAGGAAAAGTAATATCAATTGAAACATTTGGAGCTTCAGGTACTGGAGCTGAAGTCATGAATCTATTTGGATTTACGACAGAAAATGTTGTTCAAATTACAAAAAATGTGTTGAATTCTTAAGCTATGACTGTGAATACCTTTCTGTACATATTAAAATTTCAGTGCTGAAAGGTATTCCAGATTGTAGTGATATGGATTTTTAATAAAAGATGATTTGAGGAGGAATTATATTATGCAAGTAGGATTAATTGGGTTAGGTAAAATGGGATTAAATTTAGGGAAAAATTTAATGGATCATAAACATGAAGTAGTAGCATTTGATTTAAATACGAGCGCAGTAGAAGAAATGAAAGAGTACGGGGCAACAGGTACATCTAGTTTAAGTGAACTTGTTCAGTCATTACAATCACCAAGAATTCTTTGGGTAATGGTACCACACGCTGTTGTTGATTCTGTTATTGATGAGGTTACACCACTTTTATCAAAAGGAGATATTTTAATTGAAGCTGGTAATTCACATTATAAAGAGTCTATCCGCCGATATGAGCAATTAAAGAAAGATGGCATTCACTTTATGGATGCAGGAACTTCTGGCGGAATGGAAGGCGCTCGTAATGGTGCTTGTTACATGATCGGAGGAGATCAAGAAGCTTGGGACATCGTTGAACCTATCTTCCGCGATACTGCTGTAGAAAATGGATTCTTATATGCTGGAAAAGCTGGTAGTGGTCACTTCTTAAAAATGGTTCATAACGGAATTGAATACGGTATGATGGCTGCTATTGGTGAAGGATTTGAGATTCTAGAGAAAAGTGAATTTGACTACGATTATGAAAAAGTATCAAGAGTATGGAACAACGGTTCAGTGATTCGTTCTTGGTTAATGGAATTAACAGAAAATGCATTTTCTAAAGATGCAAAACTGGATGAGATTAAGGGTGTTATGCATTCTTCTGGTGAAGGAAAATGGACAGTAGAAACAGCATTAGACCTTCAAACAGCAACTCCTGTTATCGCAATGTCTCTATTAATGCGCTACCGCTCATTAGACAATGATACATTTACAGGAAAAGTTGTAGCAGCTCTGCGCAATGAATTTGGCGGACATGCAGTAGAAAAGAAATAAAGTGAAACTTTAATAAGTAGGGGCTTCATTCCACACAAATCGGGCTTTTACGGGATAAGCATATTAAACATGTAACTCATCAACGTTTAAAAACTGGAGGGAATTAATCATGAAATTTTTTATTGATACTGCAAATCTTGAGGATATAAAAAAAGCATATAAACTTGGAGTTTTAGCTGGTGTTACAACGAATCCTTCTTTAGTAGCGAAAGAGGGCATTAAATTTGAAGACCGTATTGCAGAAATTTGTCAGGCGGTTCCTAAAGTTGAATCTGTTTCGGCAGAAGTAACGCCAGATGCTGTTACAGCTGAAGAGATGATCGCCCAAGCAGAAGAACTGATTAAAATTAACGGTGGCGATGAAAAAGTTACAATTAAACTTCCGATGACGTTAGCAGGATTAGAAGCTTGTCGCTACCTTACTGAAAAAGGTGTGAAAACGAATGTTACACTTATTTTCACGGTGAACCAAGCACTTTTAGCTGCTCGAGCAGGTGCAACGTACGTTTCTCCATTTTTAGGACGTTTAGATGATATTTCTGAAGATGGTGTACTATTAGTTGCTAAAATTGCTGAATTATTCGATGTTCATCAACTAGATACACAAATTATTGCGGCTTCTGTTAGACATCCAGATCATGTAACTCGTGTAGCGATGGCAGGTGCTCACATTGCAACAATCCCTTATAAAGTAATTGAACAACTTGCTATGCACCCATTAACAGACCAAGGTATTGAGAAATTTGCTGCTGATTGGGCGAAAGCGCCTAAATTATAATGTTATGAAAGTGAAGGTGCTTTCCGAAAGTTGTTTTTCATGAGAAGACAAATCCTAAGTAACTTCATCGTTTAAAGTGGATACTGAGTTTGTAGTCTTACTACGTGAAAACAGCAAGAGAAGAAAGTGTCATTCACTTTTAAAAAAGGGAAAATTGATCGCGCGAAGCGTTTATCACAATAACATTATAATTATGGAAGAGAAATCCCCTTATCAGAGAGGTGAGTTAACATGTATCTCTGATAAGGGAGATTCTTTTTGTATAAATTATTATTTTGTGAAGATGATTTGTATATCGATATATAAATTCTTACTCATGAAAGAACTATATAGGTTCTCTTAATTGTATAGCAATTTTGAAAGGGTTTACATAAAGGGGTGGAACTGCGTATGAATATGTACCTTTTAATGATTACATTATTATCAATTGTAATTGTTATTTTAGGGGTATCTTGGTGGAGATGGCATGCGTTTATTAGTTTAACGATTGCAAGTTTGTTTTTAGCAATTATGTCTGGGATGCCAATGGATAAAATAGTGAGTGCTTATGAAACGGGAGTCGGCAGTGTTCTCGGGCATTTAGTAGGTATTTTAGTATTAGGTACAATTTTAGGGAAAATGATGGCAGAGTCAGGTGCTGGAATGCAAGTGGCAGAGTTCTTTATTAAATCCTTTGGGATAAAAAACTTACCATGGGCGATGTTAATTGCAGGTTTTATTATTGGAATCCCGGTGTTTTTTGAAGTAGGCATTTTAATATTACTGCCGTTAGTAATTTCAATTCATAAAACAACGAAACAAAATATTTTATTGATAGCATTACCAGCAATTGCTGGGCTATCTGTCGTACACGGCCTTGTTCCTCCGCATCCAGGGGCCATAGTTGCAATTGGTATTTATAAAGCGAATCTTGGGAAGGTACTAATGTATTCACTCATTATTACATTTTTTGCAGCGATTATTGCAGGTCCTATATTTGCGAAATGGATTCACAAACGTGTAATTCCTGAAAATGAGCCGGAATTGATTCGTGTAAATACAAAATCAACGAAATTACCAGGAATAGGAGTTTCATTTTTAGTTATATTGTTACCTGTTATGTTAATGGTTTTAGCTGCAGCAGCTCCTTATGTGCCTCTTTCTAATACTTTGATGAAGATTGTCACATTAATCGGTAGTCCTATAATTGCACTATTGATTGCATGTTTTGCGGCGTTCTATTTTCTTGGATTTCGTCAAGGTATCGATAAAAAAGCTATTAAGAAGATAACAGAAGATAGCTTATTACCAATTGGTTCAATTGTTGCGATTATTGGTGCTGGTGGGGGATTTAAGCAAATTCTCATCGATAGTGGGGTAGGGAATGCTATTGCTCAAATGTCTGAGCATTTAGCTCTATCTCCAATTGTATTAGCATTTATAGTAGCTGGGTTAATTCGAATTGCGACAGGGTCAGCGACAGTCGCTTTAACAACAGCAGCCGGTATCGTTTCGCCAATCGTTGAAAATACGACAGGTGTGAACTTAGAGTTACTCGTTATTGCAACAGGTGCAGGAGCGTTAATGTTTTCTCACGTAAACGATGCTGGGTTCTGGATGGTAAAAGAATACCTAGGCTTAACAGTGAAAGAAACATTTAAAACATGGACAGTATTAGAAACGTTACTTTCATTTATCGCTTTTGGAGGCGTTTTACTACTCGATATGTTTGTTTAAGATAAAGATGTTTCTATTTAGATAATTGTGGCTTACAACGTTATCAATAGATAAAAGGAATGTATTTTTATGGTGGGATACTGTAGCAATTTTTTGTTAGGAGGAAGAAATGGTGAGCTCAAAATATATGATTGGTGTAGATATTGGGACAACTAGTACAAAATCAGTTCTATTTTCTACTGATGGATCTGTTATTGCTAGTCATGGAATTGAATATCCTTTATATTCTCCTACACCTGAAACAGCAGAACAAGACCCAGAAGAAATCTTTCATGCAGTAATAAATACGATTAAAGAAACTGTACGAATAAGTAGTGTACAGCCGAATGATATTCTTTGTGTCTCTTTTAGTTCGGCAATGCATAGTATCATTGCTGTAGATGAAAAAGGAGAGCTATTAACGAGATGTATCACTTGGGCAGATAATAGAAGTGCAAGCTGGGCGGAGAAAATAAAGAATGATATGAATGGTCATGAAATTTACCTTCGTACTGGGACACCAATTCATCCGATGTCACCACTTTCGAAATTAGTTTGGCTACAGAATGAGCAGGCAGAGTTATTCGCAAAAAGTTATAAATTCATTTCTATTAAAGAATATGTTTTTTACAAGTTATATAAAGAATATGTAATTGATTATTCTATAGCATCAGCGACAGGAATGTTCAATTTAAAATCTTTAAAATGGGATGAAGAGGCTTTACATGTAGCGGGAATTACAGATAAAAAGCTTTCAAAGCTTGTTCCAACAACGCACAGTTTAACAAGATTAGATGAAGAGCTTGCCAAAGAGATGAATGTACTTGTTTCTACGCCTTTTGTAGTAGGAGCGAGTGATGGAGTCCTATCCAATTTAGGTGTAAATGCAATAGATCCTGGCGTTGTGGCTGTTACAATTGGTACAAGCGGTGCGATACGTGCTGTAACAAATCGTCCTGTAACAGATCCAAAAGGTAGAATTTTTTGTTATGCGTTAACTGAAGACCATTGGGTAATCGGTGGTCCAGTTAATAACGGTGGTATGATTTTCAGATGGGCTCGTGACCAATTGGGCACTTCAGAGATTGAACTTGCAAAGCGCTTAGGAAAAGATCCATATGAGGTGCTTACTGAAATAGCAGCAAAAGTGAATCCTGGATCTGACGGTTTATTATTTCACCCGTATTTAGCAGGGGAAAGAGCTCCTTTATGGAATGCAAATGCACGAGGATCTTTCTTTGGACTCGGATTGCATCATAAGAAAGAACATCTTATCCGTGCTGTTTTAGAGGGGGTAATTTATAATTTATATACAGTTCTTCTCGCTTTAAAAGAACTAATTGGCGAACCGAAAAAAATTCAAGCGACAGGCGGTTTTGCAAGGTCGGAACTTTGGAGACAGATGATGGCGGATATTTTCCATCAAGACGTATATGTTCCTGAAAGTTTCGAAAGCTCTTGCTTAGGAGCTGCAATCCTCGGTTTATATAGTTTAGGTGAAATAGATACATTATCCGTAGTTTCTGAAATGGTAGGTGCAGATTTTCATCATGAGCCAAACATGGAAAGTGTGGAGAAATATAAAGATTTAACGCCAATCTATATTCGTCTGTCCCGTCAATTGGAAGAAGAATATGAAAGTATAGCAGCGTATCAAAAAAAGTGGGTTTAAAAGTTATTTACCAATAAAATATGGTAACGTATAAAGAGGTACTCCGATTTTTTTGGATACTCTTTCAACATAAAATATTTTAAGAAGTATGATGAACGAAAAATATAGGGAGAGAGGGTTATGAAAATGAAGGATAACAAAGAGTTTATCGGATATGTTGGGACTTACACGAAAGAAAATAGCAAAGGAATATATAAGTTTATTTTAGACACGGAAGCAAAAAAAATTGGTAATGTAACACTTGCTGCTAAGCTGGATAACCCTACATATGTAACGATTAACCGAAATAATGAATATCTCTATTCTGTTGTTAAGGAAGGCGAATCTGGCGGTGTAGCTGCTTATTCCATTGATAGTCATACTGGAGAACTAAAAGCGAAAAATAGACAAGTAGTAGAAGGGGCTTCTCCTTGTCATATTAGTGTTGATAGTGGAAATCATACAGTAGTTACAGCAAATTACCATAAAGGAACGATTGAGTCTTTTGAAATAAATGAAGAAAATGGAACTGTAAATCCTGCTTCATCTATTATGGCACATGAAGGTTCAGGTCCGAATAAAGAAAGACAAGAAAAACCACATGCACATTACGCGGGGTACACTCCTGATGAAAAATATGTAGTGGGCGTTGATTTAGGGATAGATAAAATAATTACGTATGAAGTAAGAGATAGTACATTAATAGAAGTGAATAGCCTGTCTGTGAATCCGGGAAGTGGACCAAGACACATTGCTTTTCATCCAAATGGAAAATACGCTTATGTAATGACGGAGCTTAGTTCAGAGGTTATTGCGCTAACATATAACTCGGAAGAAGGATCCTTTACAGAATTACAGTATATTTCTACTCTTCCAGAACAATTTGATGAAAATAGTCAAGGCAGTGCTATCCATATTTCTTCTGACGGCCGCTTTGTATATGCAGGTAATCGTGGTCATAATAGTATCGCTGTTTATAGCGTAGATCAAAATTCAGGTCAGCTTACATTTGTTGAACACACATCTACAGAAGGAAATTGGCCAAGAGACTTTGTATTAGATCCTACTGAAAAGTTCCTTGTTGCTACAAATGAAAAGTCACATAATCTTGTGTTATTTTCAAGAGATGAATCTACAGGTAAGTTAACACTTTTACAATCTGATGTTGTTGTGCCAGAGCCTGTTTGTGTGAAGTTTTTAAATATATAATTTCAGATGCCTAAACAAAAGCAAAGCGATATCGCTTTGCTTTTTATTATTTCTTTTTCGGTCTACGTACTAATTCGCCGCCGCAGTTTGGACAAACGTTATGTCTTTCTTCTGTACATGGTGCGCAAAATGTACATTCATATACACAAATGTATGCTTCAGAATCTTGTTCGAGCGATTGATCGCAAATTTGACAGTTTGTTTTCATTTCTAGTGCCATAATAAGTCTCCTTTTTAGTTAGAAAATTTATAATTTAATTATAATTCATTAAATAGAAATAGTCCTTTTCAATTGAAAGGAAATCGAATGATAAAGTTATGAATTGAAACGAAAGATGCTGGTTTATTTTAAAATTGATTATTTATTACAGTTGGAATATTATGAAATAGTCAAAAGACAACAGGGGGTATAGATTTTGACTAATCATAACGATCATTTAAAAGCAAACTGCGAAAAATGCTTCGGTCTATGTTGCGTTGCATTACCGTTCGCAGCATCGGTAGATTTTGCAGTGAATAAAGATGGTGGTAAACCATGTTCCAACTTACAATCAGATTTTAAATGTAGTATACATAAAAATCTTAGAGGAAAAGGTTATAAAGGTTGTACAGTATTTGAGTGTTTCGGTGCTGGACAGAAGATTTCTCAGGGTACGTTTAAAGGGATTGATTGGCGGAAAGATGCAAAGCATGCAAGAAAAATGTACGATGCTTTTCCAGTTATGCATCAACTTCATGAAATGCTTTGGTATTTGAATGAGGCGATTCTTTTAAAGGCAACACAGCCAATTCATAAAGAGCTGGAGACCGCAATTGAGGAGACAGAGCGACTTTCGAATTTAAATCCAGATGAGTTAATGAAAATAAATGTTCCAATGCATAGGGCAGAGGTGAACATTCTTCTTTTAGAAACGAGCGAATTAGTATGGAAGGAAATGAATACTGCACGTAAGAAACGAATCATTCACCGCGGAGCAGATCTTATGGGAGCAAATTTGAAAAAGAAAAATTTACAAGGTGCAAATTTAAGGGGTGCTTACTTAATTGCGGCTAACTTAAATGGAGCAAATTTAAGAGGAGCAGATCTTATCGGAGCAGATTTAAGAGATGCAGATATTCGCGGGGCTGATTTTACAAATAGTATTTTTCTGACGCAAGTTCAAATTAACGCAGCGAAAGGGAATAAGCATACGAAATTACCGAAAATGTTATCCCGTCCATCGCATTGGAGTGCGTAAAGAGTGAGGAGTGTTTAGTGTGGATATATTTCAGTATTTAGAAGAGATGCAAGAGGATGTCTTTTCGTTAGCAGTAGAGCAAATAGAAGCGAAGTATTTTGAAATTTGTAGCATGTTAGCGTCTGCAGAATATGCAGAACGAATTAAAGCAATTGATTTAGAGTCATATAAGGAAAGTATTCGAGTAGGTTTGGATTCAGCTGTAGAAATGGCTACTAATGAAGAATCAAAAGCGATTTATTTTGAGTATGACCTTGATAACGAATGGGATAGTCAGTTTTATATTTGTGAGGAATATATTCCACTTGAAGAAGAGGACGATGATTGGGCATCTGAATGGACATATAATATTGAGGGGCCGGGGTCTGTAGAATTAGCAGATATGTATAATGGAAATGGCTTTGACACAAGTGAAAAAGCAGTCGGTGTAACTTTATATTTAATTGCTAAAACGCTGTGTAGTTTTATAAGTGTACGTAGTGAAGTGCAAAGTAATATACCGATTTGTATTGGTTTTCACGATCAAGATCCAATAATGCGAACAGGCAGAGACTAAAAATCTCTGCCTGCTTTTTATTTCTTTTCAAAAGTAGTAATGAAAACGCTACATATAATAAGAATACCGCCAATAAAAAAGTTACTATTTAATGTCTCATTTAATAAGAGCCAGCCAAGTAATGATCCAACAATAGGTTGGAAGAAGAAAAATAAGGAACCGATGCTTGCATCTATTAATTCTAATCCTTTATTCCAAAGGAAAAAGGCACCTGCTGTTGAAACAATACCTAAGTATAATACGCCTAATATTACGTACGTATTTACTGTTCCGATAGAGGATGTTTGTAGTTCCCATATCATAAAGGGTGTAATAAAAAAGAGTGAAAAGAATATGGCATACGTTGTAATAACTAAGGATGAGAATTGGATTGAAGCGATCTTTACATAAATAGATAGTAAAGCCCACGTAATAGCGGCTCCAACTAAAATGATTGTTCCGATAAAATAGGAGCCAATTTCAATATCCCACCCGATTACGATAATGACGCCGATTGTCGCTATTATAGTAGATAAAAGTCTACGAGCGGTTAGTTTTTCTTTCAAAATGAGCGCTGCAAATATAACCATAAATGCAGGTGTAGCTGATGTAACTAACGAGCCTGTATGAGCGTCGGATAATTTTGTTCCGATAAATTGGCATGTGATCGAAATGAAATAGCCGATAAATCCAATCCAAGCGAATAGGAGCCAATCTTTTTTGCGAATGGTTACTTTTTTCTTTTGCTTTTTCTCAGCTAGTTTCAAAATGCCATACAAAACAACAAAAGCAATGATAAAGCGTAGCCAAACGAGTGTTAGTGGTGGGATAAAATCGAGTACGTATTTGCTAACAACATACATACCACCCCATATACTTGCTGCTAGTGATAAACATATAGCTCCTAAAATTGTTTGTTTCATGTAAAGTACCTCCGTCTATTTTTAGGGTATTATGAGTTCCCTAAGACGAGGCGTAGTGTATGTGTTATATGATTGCCCGTCTTAGTTTATAGACGGGCTACAGGTTGATCGTTTTCGAATGAAGTGTTGTAGTACATGCGTGCATTCCTCCTCTTTAAGTTATAATGATATTATAACTTAATTTTCTGATTATTGGAGGTTGTTATGAAATATATCGTTATAAAATCACATGTTAGCAATTATCCTAATCCAATTCGCTTAGAAGAGGGGGATGTAGTGAAAATGATAGAGAGTTACGCTGGTCCGGAAAACTGGGAAAACTGGATGTTTTGTCACGAAGAGAAATATGACCGGAAAGGATGGGTTCCGGAGCAAATTATAAAAAAAGATATGAATGGAACAGGAATTATTATAAAACAATATACTGCGAAAGAATTAAATGTGAGTATTGGAGAAAGAGTGATTGGATTAGAAGAATTGAATGGATGGGTTTGGGGCGAAGGAAGAGATGGTGAGAAGGGCTGGGTACCAAAGGAAAACTTACAAAAATATTAATAATATTTGATCAATAATTAGGAAACATATTTTTGCTTATGAGTATATTGGTTGTAGGATAAAAAGTAGATTAATAGAGAAAGAGGAGGAGATTATTATAACTACAACCGTTATTTCGCATTTTTACAATGAAGAATATTTATTGCCATGGTGGCTTATGCATCATACGAAACTTTTTGATCATGGTATTTTAATTAATAAAGGTTCAACAGATCGTTCCGTTGAGATTTGTAAAAAATTCGCACCGCATTGGGAAGTGCGAGATTCTGTAAATCCAGAGTTTGATGCATATGCGACAGATCATGAAGTGATGAGGATAGAACAAGAAGTACAAGGATGGAAAATGATTTTAAATACGACTGAGTTTCTTTGCATGCAAGATAAAAATCAGTTTTGGAAATCACTAGATGAATTGGGAGGTAGGATGTATTGGCTAGAAGGGCTTATTATGGTCGATGATCCTAACTATAATTATCCGGAACTTAACTTTGGAATACCTTTAATGAAACAGCGATTTCATGGTTATTTACCAGAGGAGTGGAGACTATGGAGAAGGGGAAGATTTATTCATAATCATGAGCATGGAAGTTATACGGTTGGAAGACATTTATCTGCGCATGAATCGATGATTTATCCACCTCTTGCCTGTATATTATGGTTTGGGTTTAGTCCGTGGAATGATGCGATGAGAAAGAGAAAGTTACAAATTGGTCCGACTCTTTCTGAAGCTAGTAAGCATGGAGGAATGGGTACGCATCATATTGTTACGCCGGAAAGATTAGAAGAATGGTATAAGGAATTAGCGAGAGGAACGAAGGATTTACGTTTTAATGATGCATATCGTTATGTTTTTGTATAAATGATTTCCACCATAAAATTGTTTCTTCTATTCCTGTATTTAGATCGTATGTTGGTTTCCAGTTTACTTCAGTTTTTAAACGTTCTACATTAACCCCGACAAATAAAGGTTCATCTTTAGAGAAAGGGATTGCACCTAGTTTAATTAAATGTTCTTTTCCTATCTTTTTAGCAATGATAGAAGCTAACTCTTTAATTTGTACAGATTGACCAGAAGCGATATTGATGGTGCCTGTAACGCCGTGTTCTAATATTGTTACGAGAGCGTCAGCGACGTCACTCACATGGAGGAAATCTCTCGATTGTTTTCCATGTGTACATAGTGCTTCTTCGTTTTTTAATAAGGAAGTGATAATGTTAGAAACGAGCCGATTACCTTGTTCGTGAGGTCCATACATATGAAAAATGCGGCCCCAACACATGCTGAGGCCTGTTTGTTGTGCATACGTTTCTAGCCAGGAGTGCAGTGCATTTTTACATAAAGAATACGGGGTTTTATAGGAAAGGAGCGGTGAATCTTCAAATAATACGCCGTTAAACCATTCGTATTCTGCGCCAGTACCTGCAACGACAACACGCTTTCCGCCGCATGTTGTAAAGTGCTGAATCAATGAAATACTAGACTTTAGCCAATAGTAATTATTAATAGATACATAGCATGCTGGTGGCACTGCTTCCCAAGCAAGGTGAATGAGATGGCTAGGCTGAACGTCGTAAATGAATTGTTTTACTTCGTCATTGCGGAGCAAGTTTACTTTATGCCAGTGGCAAGGGAGGTGAGAGGGTTTATTTTTATTATACGTGGCGTGCACTTCGTATCCCTTTTGTATAAGTGAATGTACAACATATTTACCTATCCAGCCACTACCACCTGTTACAACAACTTTCTTCATGGCTCAATCACCTCAACTTCTGGAACTGTCACTAAAAATTTACCGCCCCATTCACGAATGAAAGAGCATTCTTTTATAATTTCGTCTTTCAAATTCCAAGGAAGTATGAGAATGTAATCCGGTTTTGTACGTTTAATTTCTGCTGGAGATTTTATTGGAATACGAGTTCCTGGTAAAAGGAGATTTTGTTTGTGAGGATTTTTATCTACTGTATAAGCTAGAAATTCTTTACCTATCCCGCAATAATTCAAAAGGGTGTTTCCTTTAGCTGGAGCACCGTAACCGATAATTTGTTTGTTTAAAGCTTTTGCTTTGATAAAAAACTTTAAAATATTTATTTTCAATTGTTCCACTCGTTTAGAAAAAAGGAGATAGCAATCTAATGTATCGAGTCCGTGATTGACTTCTTTTTGGAGTAAGTTTGTAACGTTGGAATGGATAGTGGATTGGGAACTTAGATGGTTTACAAAAATACGTAATGAACCACCATGTGTTGAAAGCTCTTCTACATCAACAATTTGTAAATGATGATGAGCTAAAATTTTTTGAAGGCTTATAAGTGAGAAGTAGGAGAAGTGTTCATGGTAGATGGTATCAAATTGGTTAAAGGATATAAGGTTTAATAAGTGCGGGAATTCGATTGTTATCGTGCCATCACGTTTTAATAGTGTTTTTAAACCAGCAACAAAATCATGCAAGTTTGGAACATGTGCTAATACGTTATTTGCGACGATTAAATCAGCTTGTGGCAATTTTTTTGCTAAGTCATTACTGAAAAAATTCACATGAGTAGGAATTCCTTTTTTGATAGCAATTTCTGCTACGTTTTTCGCGGGTTCAATTCCCAATGTCTCGATATTTTCTTTTTTAAAGTATTGTAATAAGTACCCATCGTTACTTGCGATTTCAATCACTTTTGAATGTTTCGTTAAGTTGAAACGCTTAATCGCCATTTCTACATATTGTTTAGCGTGTAGTAGCCAACTTGAGGAGTAAGAGCTGAAGTATAAATAGTTATGAAAAATATTTTGCGGGGATTCAAATTCATCTAGCTGTACGAGTAAACAAGAGTGACAAACAAATGTGTGCAGCGGATAAAAAGGTTCCATTTTATATGAGCTTTCAGGAGCTACAAATGAATTAGCGAGAGGGGAAACGCCCAAATCTAAAAAAGTGTTGGTTAGTAATGAGTGGCAAAAACGGCATTTTTTCTGTTCCATTTTATAGCCCCTTTATAAATTTTTGAATGCATCGATTTGTTGTCGTGTGAAAGATTCTATATTTTCACCAGATGCATATTTTTTGTACCAATCAACAGTCCAAGCGATAGAATCATCTGTTGATAACTTAGGAGTCCAGCCGAGTTTGTTTACTGCTTTTGTACTATTGAGTGTTAAAACAGGTGATTCATAAGGAGTATTTGTAGAGGAGGAAATGATTGTTAGTGGGTTATTCCATAATTTTATTACAGATTCAATGACATCATGAACGGTTCTGTTAGGTTCATTCATTGGGCCGAAATTCCACGCTTCTGCATATTTAGCATCATTCCAAAGTTTCTCAGCTAAAAGGATATAGCCATGTAGAGGATCTAAAACATGTTGCCACGGACGGACGGCATATTTGTTTCGAATACACAAAGTATGATTGTGCAAATATGCCCGAATGATATCAGGGAATAATCGATCTTCTGCCCAATCACCACCGCCGATGACGTTACCAGCTCTGACTGAGGCGAGTTTCTGGGTATTAGTGCGGAAGAATGATTTTTGATAGGATGTTGCCACTATTTCAGCGCAAGCTTTACTAGCGCTATAAGGGTCGAAACCTCCTAGTCGGTCATTTTCCACGAACGCTCGGTCGCCACTACCGTCATTCTCATAACATTTATCGCTTGTCACATTAATAATGGCACGTACGCTTTCGACGGACTTTGCTGCTTCTAGCACGTGAACAGTACCTAAAACATTCGTTTTGAATGTATCGATAGGGTTTTTGTATGAAGCGGTTACGATTGGCTGAGCTGCTAAATGAAATATTATGTCAGGTTTATGCTGTTTCATGGCATGAAATAAAGAATGGTAATCTGTAATATCGCCTTTCATTGTCGTGCACTCTTTTGCTACGTTACCTTGTTCGAAAATGTTAGGAATGGATGGGGGATGAGAAGAAAAGCCTACTACTTCTGCACCTAAAGAACTTAAGAAAAGGGTGAGCCAGGAGCCTTTAAATCCAGTATGTCCCGTAATAAATACTTTTTTCTTATTCCAAAAAGATGATGAAGCCATATTACCAAACCTTCCACGGAGCGTTATTACTTTCCCATAGCTCGACTAATTTATTTTTATCGCGCAATGTATCCATCGGATGCCAAAAACCAGAATGTTGATATGCGGCCAATTCATTTTTATTTACTAACTGAACTAAAGAGTCTGTTTCAAAAACAGACTTATCTCCACTAATGTAATTGAAAACTTCAGGATTTAAAATGAAAAATCCACCGTTAACACATCCGCCATCACCTAATGGTTTTTCTTGAAAAGATGTTACAGACTGTTTATCTAATATGAGAGAACCGAATCTACCAGGAGGTTGTACGGCAGTAACAGTAGCCATTTTTCCATGTTTTTTATGGAATGTAATAAGTTCTTTTATATTTACATTACTTAATCCATCACCATAAGTGAGGCAGAAAGGTTCGTCTCCGACATAATTTTGAATCTTTTTCACTCGGCCACCCGTTTCGGTATTTACACCAGTATCGATTAGTGTAACTTTCCATGGTTCTACACGATGAGAATGGCTAGTAATTGTATTATCGTTTAACTGTATTGTGAAATCAGACATGTGTAAGTTGTAATTTAGAAAGAACTCTTTAATTGCATATCCTTTATAGCCTAAGCAAATAATAAACTCAGTAATCCCGTAATGACTATACAAACTCATAATGTGCCATAGAATGGGTTTTGTTCCAATTTCAATCATAGGTTTCGGTTTTAAATGTGTTTCTTCCCCAATTCTTGTACCGTACCCACCAGCAAGAATAACAGCTTTCATTTTTTCCTCCTAAAATAAAAATTTATTATTTATACAGTATTCATGTTTTATGCAAATGAGATTGTTTTTGATTAAGTGAATGAAAATGTTTGAGGTGATGACGATGCAGAAAATATTACGGTTTGAATTTTGGAAATAATTCTTGATATTCAGGGTTATGACGGAGGTCTTGTGTTAGGTTACTAAGCTCTAAAAAACGTATGTCCAGTACTTCAGGAGATTGACCGTAATGTGTTTGAAGTCCCATTTGAACACCCCTTTTTGAAAGGGTAGGTGTAATTTGTAATTTTCTTGCCTTTGATTGTTCATTCCAAGGGCTAAAATAAAATTTTAAAATAAATGAAGGATAGTCATAAATTATATATCCGTGCCGCGAATGATGTCTACCAGGTAAATATGCACCGTCTAGATGATTGTGAATAAATCTCCAAGCACATCCGAGATTTGGGTTATAAGGGAAGACACCGTGGTATCGCTGTTCTACTAAGGGGATAGAATATCTAGGCTTTGAATAATTATAATTATGATTATCTATCATTAAAATCATTCTAATCGCATACATGTTTTGGCCTAGTGTATGAAGAGATGAAAAAAATTCTTCAGTATTATTACAACAAAAGAATTCAGTAGTATTTAAAACGATTTTCCAACCTGAAACTTCTCTTTCAATTTCCATCACTTCAATATCAGTATTAGTTGGATCAAACTCAAGAAATCTTGAATTTCGTACCTCCCAGTGGGGTGCTAATAGTTTACAAATCTCTACGGAACGATCTGTAGACCCTCTATTAATTAAAATGCCGTGATCGAATATTTTCGTGTGATGCATAAGCCACCATGGAAGTAGGTATTCTTCATTATAAAAATGAGAAATGATTGTCTTTTTCATATTAATTCCCTCCTATACAAGCAATCATTATTAGTAGGATATGCTTTTAAATAAGAAAGGTTAAAAGTGGCAGACAATGTAGTGATTAGGTAGTAGTTTAGTAATTTTATTGTATAAGTGTAGATTACTCGTATTGAATCATCATATGAGGAGATTGGAATTTTGTATAAATTGTGAATAATAAACCGTCACGTTTGACTGTACAGTTTATGTGTTGTATGATGTAAGTAATATAAACAAGGGGGGAAGATCGTTGGGAAGGTGTATCGAATCGGACAGTTGGCTCTCATGGCTCACGTGTCGAAACGAACGATTGATTATTATACGAATCTAGGTATCTTAAAAGCGGAGCGATCTCAATCTAATTATCGCTATTACGACGAAACAGCATTTGAGACATTACAATTTATTGAGAAGTGCAAAGAAATGCATATGCCGCTTTGTGAGATTAAAGAGAAAATCGAGGAGAAGAAGAAGCTGCTCGGTATCAATGAACACGTTTCGAAACAAGTGAATGAAGTGACAGACCATATTCATCAATTAGAAGTGGAGCTTACTGAGTTAAAGCCGCTTTTAGATGAATTGACTGATTCACAACGTGAAAAAATATCGAAATCTTTATCAGGTCAAACGACAGCTTTAATACAGACACTTGCTCTATTATTATAGAATAAGTGAAATCCGACCTCTTTAATTTTTGTATCGGGCTATGTTTTCTAACAAACAAATAAGAAAACATTATAGTATACAGGAGGTGGACACCTTAGTTTTTTAACTAAGGGGATTCATTGGAAATATTTAATTTAGTCATGGTTGCGATTTTAATCGCATTTACTGGATTTTTCGTAGCAGCAGAGTTTGCGATTGTAAAGATACGTTCAAGCCGTATCGATCAGCTTGTTGCGGAAGGAAAACGCGGTGCTTTAGCAGCGAAAAAGGTAACAACAAATTTAGATGAATATTTATCTGCTTGTCAATTAGGTATTACAGTTACAGCTATGGGATTAGGTTGGTTAGGTGAACCGACAATTGAAAAGTTATTACACCCGTTATTTGAGAAATGGAACTTAAATCCTTCTATTTCATCAGTATTAACATTTGGTCTTGCTTTTATGATTATGACGTATTTACACGTTGTAGTAGGGGAATTAGCTCCGAAAACGATGGCAATTCAAAAGGCTGAAAGGGTAACGTTATTATTGGCAGGTCCATTAATGATGTTCTATAAAGTAATGTATCCATTTATTTGGGTATTGAACGGTTCAGCTCGTGTGATAACTGGTTTATTCGGTTTAAAGCCAGCTTCAGAACATGAAGTAGCTCATACAGAAGAAGAATTACGTCTTATCCTTTCAGATAGCTATGAAAGTGGCGAAATTAATCAAGCTGAATACAAGTATGTAAATAACATTTTTGAATTTGATAATCGTATTGCAAAAGAGATTATGGTACCGCGAACAGAAATCGTTGGTTTCTACCTGGAAGATTCAGTAGAAGAACACATGAAAGTAATCCAAAATGAGCGATACACACGTTATCCGATTTTTGGAGAAGATAAAGATGATATTATCGGTATGGTCAACGTAAAAGATTTCTTTATTCGATATATGACCGAGGATCAAAAAGATTTATCATCTATTCGCTCGTATATGCGTCCGATTATTGAAGTGATGGAAACGACTCCAATTCACGATTTATTACTTCAAATGCAGAAGAAGCGAATTCCGATGGCTGTTTTATATGATGAGTACGGAGGAACAGCCGGAATTGTAACGCTTGAAGATATCTTGGAGGAAATCGTCGGCGAAATTCGTGACGAATATGATGAAGATGAGGCACCGCCAATTCAACATGTGAACGAGCAACATATCATTGTTGATGGAAAAGTGCTTATTTCAGAAGTGAAAGATTTATTTGGATTACACATCGAAGAAGATGATGTGGATACAATCGGTGGATGGATTATGATGCAAAATCATGAAATCGAAGAAGGACAACACGTTGACGCGGAAGGTTATGAATTTAAAGTGTTAGAAAAAGACGCTTACCAAATTAAACGTGTTGAAATTCGTAAGATGGAACAAGAACAAGAAGAAGAGAAAGCAGCAACTGTGTAAGTTGCTGCTTTTCTTCTAAAAGTACAAAAAATGAGAACTTAGGAGCGGATATTTTGATTCAAGAAGCCTTACGTGTATATCGATTACAATTGTATGTGATCTTTAGTGGTTTACTACTTATGTGGACGATTACTCCGTTTGGAAAACAAGTGACAGGGTTCGGTATTGGATTAGCAGTAAGCGCCTATTGCCTTTGGTTATTAGCTCGCAGAGTGGAGAAACTCGGAAAAAGTATCGTAATGAAGGAAAAGGCTCCTGGATTAGGAGTTTTAAACCGATTTGCAGCTGCCATTTTAGGAGCTATCATCATGTATGAAATTGAGCATGAGATGGAAATGTGGGCATTCGGTACAGGTATTTTAGGTGGCCACTTTTTAATGATTGCAAATTTAGCGTATGCAAATATGCAGTTAGTGAAAGAAGAAGAGAAGCAAAGGGAACATGCTTCGAAAAACATAGAGCTATGATGAAAGGGACCTAATCGGGTTCCTTTTTTATTTTAGTGATTTGATACAAGTAAACAAATTAACGACAAATATAATACGCTTCTTTTTTACGTTTTTCAATAGTATGAAAAATAATAAAAAATTTTAAAAAAACCATCGATTTCTAAAGGTTATGTATGTTATTATGACAAAAGACTTTTTGAAAGAGGTGGATACCAATGTTACAAGCGCTACTTATTTTTGTGCTACAAATTATTTACGTTCCAATTTTAACAATCCGTACGATTTTGCTTGTAAAGAATCAAACAAGATCCGCTGCTGGTGTTGGATTGTTAGAAGGAGCTATTTACATTGTCAGTTTAGGTATTGTGTTTCAAGATTTATCAAATTGGATGAACATCGTTGCCTATGTCATTGGCTTTAGTGCGGGACTGTTATTAGGCGGTTATATAGAGAATAAATTAGCAATTGGTTATATTACGTATCAAGTTAGTTTACTAGACCGTTGTAATGAATTAGTAGATGAGTTACGTCACTCTGGATTTGGCGTTACAGTATTTGAAGGCGAAGGTATTAATTCTATACGTTATCGCTTAGATATCGTCGCAAAGCGTTCTAGAGAGAAAGAGCTTTTAGAAATCATTAATGAAATTGCACCGAAAGCGTTTATGTCTTCGTATGAAATTCGCTCGTTTAAGGGTGGATATTTAACGAAGGCGATGAAGAAAAGAGCGTTAATGAAGAAGAAAGATGAACATGCATCGTAAAAAAGAGGAGTAGTGCTGCAGTAAAAGTGCAGTATAAGTCCAAATGTAAAAGGAGGAATCTATTTTGATGTAGATTCCTCTCTTTTTTTATGAAAAATATTGATCTGTTAATTCAAAAAAACTAAATCGTATAATTATTTTTTTTACTCATTCTCAAATTAATGATTAGCCATATAATTTGAAAAAATACCGGTATGATAAACGCAATTAATAAAACGATAAGTGATATCGATTTAATTTCAGGTGTTTGAATGACACCGGCACCATCAACCTCTCGTAGCCAAATAATAGCTGCCCATATTCCAAAAACGATAATCCAAAATATGTTACCAATCCACCAAGAAATCCATCGTTTTTTCATGTTAGCACCCCTTACATTTCTACTCTGTTAAAAGGATAATTTCGTTCGTTACATTTATAATGAAATAACTATAAAATTAGTTTTTCTTAACTGTATATCGAACTTGTTTAAAGGTTACCATTTCTCCATCATCATTATCATCTTTCGTTTGCAAAAGTTGAACTTTTGGTTTGTAGTCCGTCCTATGAGCGTGTTCGATATCTTTAATGTTAAGCTTGTAGGATTCACTATTCTTTAGCTTTTGTTCCAACACTTTTTTATTAGCAACATAAATAAAAGTTACTTTATTTTCATCAATGCCTTTAGTTTTAATTTCTAATTCATTATCTTTTGTTGTGATCGTTGGTGTTAATAATTCCATACTGCCTTTCCCGCTTTCTAAAGAATTCTCTGCTATAGTTGAACATCCTGATAATATGATTCCAGTGAATAGAAGAACAGCTAATTTCTGTTTCATAACATCCCTCAATTCCATGTGAATTTTGATTTTGGTATTGCTAGATTACTAGTGTGGAGCGTAAATGTTTAGTTAGTACCCTTTTGATTGTACCATAATATGTAAAATAAAACAGGATGTATATCCAATTTAAGGGAGATTGAAAAATTTACTCATTGTTGTAAATTCGTGTGTTTTAGCTTCTATTTCAATCGAAATGTAGACAGGATAAAGAAATTTTTTATAGAAATTTCAATTTTTACATCTTAAAATAATGATAAAGCGTAGATGAATTTATTCACTTCGGAGGTAGTTATTTGAACATTAACGAGAAGGCAATTGAAATGTTTGAACAAAATAAATATGAGGAAGCAATGGAACTGTTTCAACAAGCAGTACATGAATCTAGAGACGTACAATCTCTCAATAATCTTGCTTGGATGTACTTCTATGAGGAAGAGAATGATGATAAAGCTCTTGAATTAATAAGAGAAGTTGTTAAGTTGAATCCTTCTTCATACTTTCCTTATAACATCTTAGGGGACATTTACATGAAACAAGAAAAATGGACAGAAGCGAAAGAAGTATTACAAAAATCTATTTCGATTCAACCATCGGATGAAGCATATCATAATGTAGCTGTAGCTCATTATAACCTTGGAGAGCTGGAAAAAGCTTCGGAATTTTTTTTACGAGTTGCAGGGGATTCGGACTATATCATGTATAGCTATGTAAAATGTTTAATTGATTTAGAACGAACGACAGAAGCAAAAGAGAAGTTAGATACTTTTAACAGGGAATCTGATAATTTTTTAGGGGAAATTAATGTAGCAGATTTATATGTTGAATTGAATTGCTATAAAGAAGCAATTGAATGGTTCGAAAAGGGATATAAAGAATGCTGGAAAAGTCCTAATTGGATTGGTAGATTTGTGTATGCTCTATATAAAACGAATAATTTCTCCCGTATAAATGAAGTTATACGGGAATCTATCGAAGCGAAAACAGCAGAAATAGAAGATGTTCAGAGTGAAGAAGTAGAAGAAAACTGGACAGAAAATGATAAGAAAGAGTTAATTGAGGAATATACAGAAGAGAATAATTGTTATAAAACAATGGTAGAACGTATCAAATCTGGATACGTTCCAGGATTAGAGTTTGAAACTGATCATATAGGGGCTTGCTATTTATTTGGTTGTAAAAGACATAATCACCTTGAATATGAAAAATAAAAAGATTCGACTGTCACATATGATGGTCGAATCTTTTTCGTTATAGGTCGCTTGTATTACATAGGTGTATATCCTCTTTAGAGGCCACTTTTTTTATATTCAAAATATGTAGTGAAATAAAACCAATAAGTCCTATTCCGCCAAAAATAAGCCATGGTGTATACATTCCGCTTAAGTTGGATGTAAAAGATGTACCGGTATAATTACCAATGATAAAACCAAATGCGAGTGATAGTTGATAAAATCCGAAGAAAGTGGCTGTATATGATTCATTACTGTAATTTGCAATAGCGATATCAGCGTTAGGTAATACGAGTGTTTCACCGATTGTAAATAAAATTACACAAATAAAGAGCCAATATGGGTGTTGAAATAAAGGAATGAGTAAAAAGGAAATACTCATTAATAAAACACCGTATTTAATAATCGAAAGTGTGTTGTATTTGTGGAATAATTTTCGGAATAATACCATAAATATGACGCCTGTTATCGCATTTATCGTAATAACGAGTGTAGCAAGTTGATTGCTATTACTAATGTTTTTCATATGAAGTGGAAGTGCGACAGTAAGCTGAGTAAACATAATATAGAAGAAAATCATGATAAAGGAAAACAGAAGGAAAGATTTGTTTTGTAAGATGACCTGTATTCCTAATGTAATAGACGTATTTTCAGTAGTGACTTGGAAGTGATTTTTAAGTAAGTAAAAAATAAAAGCAAATAACAGCATAAGAGATCCTGTTAGAGAGAAAGCGTAGAGTGGATCGAGTAAGAGTAAGAATCCTCCTGCAATTGGTCCGATTATTGCACCGCAATTAAAGCTAAGGTTTAAATATGTAAATAAATTTTTTCTCAAATGAGCTGGCTGTGAGCCAAATATAGCGCGAGCGGCAGGTTCGTAAAATGCAGTTCCGAAGCCAATAAGTGCAGAAGAAATAGAAATTGTATAGAAATCAGAGCATATTCCTAAAGCGATAAATCCGACTCCTCTTAAAAATAATCCGGCTATCATCATAATGATATAGCCTATTTTGTCAGCAATTAACCCTGAGAATAATGGGATAACTCGTGATGTAATTGTCATAATCGTCAACACTGTTCCTACTTGGACAGCAGAAAAATGAAGAAAGGTTAATAGATAAATAGCTAAAAATGCGTATACTGCAAAATACCCAAAAGACATAAAAAATGAAGAAATAAGCATGAAACATATCGGTGTTGAGAAACCTTTCATAGAAATCCTCCTAATTATGTAACCAGTAAAATTATTTGATGGTTAACTATTTTATACTATAATTATACATAAAGTCAGAAAAAAGTAAATTTTAAGAAGAAGGTGGATCGAATTGAATCAAAACGCTCCAAATGAACTAGAATATATTCGGGAATTTTTAAATACATGGAGAATACCAAACGATACGAGAGAGCCAATTGATTTGCTGCAAACAAAAGAAGATATAAAGCTCTTTATGAAAGAATATTTTGATGAAGAGTTTCCATTTCATACGATAGAGGAATTAAGAGGTTTTCGAGAAGATATTCGGATGACAATTGAAGGCGGAGAATCATTGCAAAAGTGGTTAGAGAAATACCCATTTCATGTACATATAAAGGATGATATGAAAGGTATTACATATGAACCAGTATATGAAGAGAATGTGTATACAAAAGTGTTAAGCATTGTGTTAATGTCAATTCAAGAAAATGTGTGGGGAAGGTTAAAAGCATGTCCAGATTGCCGCTGGGTATTTTATGATCATTCGCGTAATGGAAGTAAAAGATGGTGCGGTATGTATGCTGGAGAAGAAGGAGGAAGAGCGTGCGGTACAATTGCAAAAGTGAAAAATTACCGAGCGAAGAGAAAAGGAAGAACGGGTTATGATGTGTAATTAATAGTGGGGAAGAAAATGGATGGGGGAATGTAGCATATGAAAGGTACGCAAATGTTAGCTTTAAATAAAAAGTGTTGGGATACAGTTGCACCTTATTTCTTTCAAGTGGATTGTTTACCGAAATATGGTCCTTATACGGCGTCTGAAGATGAGATTCATTTGTTCGATTCAATTAAAGATAAAAAGGTACTTGATATTGGATGTGGAAGTGGGCATTCGCTGAAATATATGGGGGAACATGGAGCAGAGGAAGTATGGGGCCTGGATCTTTCAAGTGAACAAATTAAAATAGCGAATGAAACGTTAAAGAGTTGGAATCCAAAGTTAATATGTGGAGCAATGGAAGAAGAAGGGGATATACCGAAAGATTATTTTGATATTGTATACTCCATTTATGCATTAGGCTGGACTTCGGATTTAAGAAAAACGTTGGAATTGATTTATTCGTATGTAAAGCCAGGAGGAAGTTTTATTTTTAGCTGGGAGCATCCCATATATTCAAACTTACAGTATGGTACAGAAGAAGTTGCTATAAAGTCTTCTTATCATGAGGAAACGCCCATTACGTTTGAAACATTTAAAGGAGAAAATGTACAAGCGACATTATATAAGAGAAAAATAAGTACATACATAAATGAGTTAAATAGAGCGGGATTTAAAATTGAGAGAATAGAAGAGCCTGAACCATCAAGCTCGTTTGATGGAGAACTAGCTGAGCCGTCTACGAAGTATTATTCTTTATATAAAGCTAGAATGGTGCCGACTACTTTTATTATTAAAGCTAGAAAGTAAAGTGTTTTTATAAAAGAAGCCTATGATTTCAAATAGATGAAATGATAGGCTTCTTTATTTTAAAAAAATGAGGTCAAAGGTGTACTTTTCTTATAAAAATGCATTTCATATAAAAGGTGTAATATTTCCAAGGGGATGCAAATGGTGGGAATGAGACAGTATCTGTTAGATTGCTATTAAATGGAACGCAACTAACAGGGAGTTTTATACAAAACGTAACGACATCAACTGTAGTAATCGAACCAGCCATTTCCAATACACTTCTTGTGAATGTGACGAGTGCCAATTCAACATTAATATTACAAAATGGCCCGTTAGGTGTAGGGCATGTGACCACTATAGCAGGTGCGATTACAGCAAGTTTAAATGTAGTGAGAATTTTATAAAGAATATAAAAAACACAAGGAATGTCTTTGTAAGACACACCTTGTGTTTTTTAATATTAAATAAACATTTTCTTTATCTTTTCGGTTGAAAAATATGCTGAAAGAAGTATTTGTGATGTAAGTTATCTACAACCTTATTTGCTTGATATGTGCGTTGTTTTTCAATTCGAAGTCTTTGCTCCATCATTTTAATTGCGTGATCAGATAAACGTAACATAATACATTCTCCTTTTCTATAAATATAGGTGACTATTTGATATCGATCCCATATTTATAATTAAGGAGGCAAAATGTGTAACATAGGCAAAAAGCACCTTCCTCTCCCATTACGCTTACGAGGTTAGCTGTCGGACTCGGGAAGTGAGAGTTTCCCTACTTAAAAAAGATTCGCCCCAAGTAGCATAGCTACAAAAATGGTTCCCCCGCTCCAAAATTTGGACTCAGCAAAAGGTTTTATAAAGTAAAAAATAACATAAAGGAGCGAACAAGTCAAATTATTTTGTGTATTCTGTCTTTTTTAATTGCGTAAGAATCATACCGTCAGGAAGTATTGTATCTGATACTGTAATGAATCCGTGTTTTTTATATAAAGTAATAGCAGGGGTATTCGCTTTACCTGTTTGTACAATGTATGTCATTGAAGAGGGAAACATGTTAAATATATAAATTAGGAGTTTCGTTGCGATTCCTTTTTGAAAAAAATCGGGGGATACAACTAACCTGTGGATATCGATTAGTTTTTCTTCTTGTACAAAAGAAATAAAACCGACAAGTTTATTTTCAGAAAAATATCCATAGAATGTTTCAACACAACTTTGAATATCGTTTACAGTATCATATAAACGAGGTATGGCAGTGCTATTTAAGTAGTCTGCTTCAACTTTATAAGCTGGAATTTGAACCTGTAAAATGGATGTTGCTACTTCAAAAGAACTGGAATTTAACTTAAGAATCATAGATAATGAAGCCTCCTTTAAATATGGTATATGAATATAATTGCTTTATGGGTGAGTTTGACAATATTTTTCTTTTTTGCATATAATATATGTATCTCCATATGTAAAATAGTAGTAAATATATTTCTATAGTGAAATATGATTAGCAATGATAAATACATATGTTTGTATTAAATCATACAAACTATAATAGAAATGGAGGACTAAAAATGGGATGGATTATCACATTAATAGTTGGTGCTATTATAGGTGCAATTGCTAGTTCTATAACAGGTAAAAATTTCCCAGGTGGTATGTTCGGAAATATTATCGCAGGTTTATTAGGTGCTTCGTTAGGTGGTAGATTATTTGGATCCTTTGGGCCATCATTTGGTGGGATTCATGTAGTGCCAGCATTATTAGGTGCAATCGTGTTAATTTTTATTGTATCATTTGTAGTGAAAGCTGCAAAGAAATAGATATATAGATTATGATGAAGAGCCCTGAATAAGGGCTTTTCATCATTCGAAGAGGTGGTTTCATTGGAGAAAATAAATATAAGAAAAAGAGATAAGTTAAGAAAGTTTTTTAGAGAACAAAATTATTTGGCGGTATTACTTGGATTTGCGTTATTGTTCATTAATATTTTATTGCTAACAAAAATATCATTTGTTTTTACACCGTTTATCGTATTTTTAAAAACAATTTTCTTCCCAGTACTATTAGCAGGCGTACTATTCTATATTTTACATCCATTCGTTTCGCTTTTAGAAAAGAAAGGTGTTTCAAGAATCGTATCGATAGCTTCTATATATTTAATCGTACTAGGATTATTTGTATTTTTAGTTGTAACGGTTATCCCTATTATTAAAGATCAAATTGATGCATTAATTGATAACTTACCGTATTTTGGCCATGAGATTGAACAAGCAGCACGTAGATTCGGGGAAAGTAATTTACTCGGTAAAATTCAGGAGAATTTAAATATTAATGTTGCGAATATGGTAAAAGACTATACAGTTGATTTTACAAAGTCATTATCATCAGTAACTGGGAATGTAACTGGATTTTTGAGTACTATTACAGAGGTTGTTTTAACATTTGTAATGGTTCCATTTATATTGTTCTATCTTTTAAAAGATGGCGAACAATTGCCGAATCACTTCTTAAAGTTCATTTCAGAGCAAAGACAACCAGCAGCAATGAGAATACTAGATGATATGCATTATGCAATTAGCTCATATATTAGAGGGCAAATTATCGTTAGCTTGTTTATCGGTATTATGCTATTAATTGGTTACCTTATTATCGGTATTAAATATGCGGTACTACTTGCAATTTTAGCGATGATTGTAAATATCGTTCCGTACGTAGGGCCAATCATCGCGATTACACCAGCGTTAATTATCGCATTTATCGACTCGCCAGCAATGGTGTTAAAAGTAATTATCGTTATGATGGTTGTACAATTAGCAGAAGGTAAATTTATTTCTCCGCAAGTTATGGGGAAAAAGTTAGACATTCATCCGATTACTATCATCTTTATCATTTTAACTGCCGGAAACTTATTCGGGATTATGGGCATTATTTTAGCCATTCCAGGATATGCGATATTGAAAGTATTAGTTACGCACGGTTATAGATTTGTTAAGTTGAATACGTGAAAAAAGCGCTAAAACAGTATTATCTGTTTTAGCGCTTTTTTATTAACAATTCATTTGCATATTGGCGTGCCCATTGATCCGCCTCTAATATAGCATCTAGTGAAGGATCTTTTACGTTATGATGAGCTTCAACTGTTTTGTAAATTGTTTTTTCAATATCAAAAAAGGCAATTTCATTTTTTAAGAATAGTGCATTCGCAATTTCATTTGCTGCATTTAATACAGCGGGAGTAGTACCACCGATTTTGCCACATTCATATGCGTATTGTAGACAAGGGAACTTCTCTAAATCTGGTTTTTCAAAATGTAAACTACCGATTTCTAATAAATTTAATTTTTCATAGGAAGAAGGTAGCCGAGTAGGATAGTGAAACGCATATTGAATCGGCATTCTCATATCAGGAGCACCGAGCTGTGCCATAACTGATCCATCAATAAATTCTACTAAAGAATGAATGATACTTTCTTTATGGATCATTACATCAATTTTTTCATACGGAATATCAAATAGCCATCTCGCTTCCATTACTTCGAACCCTTTATTCATTAATGTGGCAGAATCAATCGTTAGTTTTGCGCCCATTAACCAGTTTGGGTGCTTTAAAGCATCTTTTGCTTGTAAAGTTTTCATTTCTTCACGTGTTTTATCACGGAATGCACCGCCAGAAGCTGTAACGATTAATTTGTCAATTTCTTTATTATTTTCTCCGTTTAAACATTGGAAAATAGCTGAATGCTCACTATCTACTGGAATTAAGCGACATCCGTTTTGTTTCGCTAGTTCAGTTACGATATGACCAGCTGCAACTAACGTTTCTTTATTAGCGATGGCAATATCTTTCTTCGCCTTTAATGCTTCAATCGTTGGAAGTAGTCCGGAAACTCCGACAACAGAACTTAATACAAGATTTGAATCAGGGTGAGTAGCTACCGCAATTAAGCCATCAGTTCCGTATGTGATTTTTGTATTCGCTGAAATACGCGTACGAAGCGTGTCCGCTAAGTCTTTTGTCGCAACGCTTACAATACGAGGTTGAAACGTTTTGATTTGTTGCTCAAGAAGATCAATATTATAATTTGCGGTTAAACCAACGATTTTAAAATGTTCAGGGTGAGCTGAAACTACATCTAATGCAGATGTGCCGATAGATCCTGTGGAACCTAAAATGGATATATATTTTACCATGAAAAAACCTCCAAAGTTGTTTCGAATATTTCTGCAAACCTATATAACATTAGACAATAGAAGTGGAAATTCCTGCTATATAAAATAGAAAATTCGGGTTTGTTTGGAAGCGAAATGTGATAAACTGTAAAAAATAATGAAAAAGCAATGAAAGAGAAGAGTACATATTCGAAACTTTTCAGAGAGCTGATATGTGGTGAGAATCAGTAAGGGATGAATATGGAATGGGCTCTGGAGCTTCTAACTGAAATGAGTAGGTAAAGACGGTTACTTCACGTTATTGAAGTATGAAGTGAGCTAATGATAGCTAATTAAGGTGGTACCGCGGGAGTCTCTCGTCCTTTTTTAAAGATGAGGGGCTCTTTTTATTTTGAGAAAGGAGGAGTTAGGATGGATGAAAAAATAATGTTAACAGGAATTAAGCCGACAGGTTATCCGCATTTAGGAAATTATATTGGCGCGATTAAACCTGCATTACAAATGTCAAAGAATAATGAAGGAAAAGCATGGTACTTTATAGCTGATTATCATGCATTAAATGCTGTTCATGATCCAGAGAAGTTCAGCAGTTATACGAAAGAGGTAGCAGCTACTTGGTTATCACTTGGACTTGGAGAAGATGTTATTTTTTATCGACAAACAGAAGTGCCGGAGATTCTAGAATTAGCTTGGATTTTAGCTTGCCTAACTCCGAAAGGTCTTATGAACCGTGCTCATGCGTATAAAGCGAAGGTGGAGCAAAATAAAGAAGCGGGGTTAGAGGTCGATGCAGGAGTGAATATGGGGTTATATACGTATCCGATTTTAATGGCAGCTGACATATTATTATTTCAAGCTACCCATGTACCAGTTGGAAAAGACCAAATTCAGCATATTGAAATCGCACGTGATATTGCGACGTATTTTAATCATACATTTGGCACGACATTTACACTTCCGGAGTATGTCATACAAGAAGAAGGAGCTATTTTACCTGGTCTTGATGGAAGGAAAATGAGTAAAAGTTACGGAAATGTAATCCCATTATTTGCAGAGCAAGAAAAACTACGAAAATTAATATTTAAAATCAAAACAGATTCTTCACTTCCAAATGAACCGAAAGAACTAGAAACCTTATTTACAATTTATAAAGAATTTGCGACAGAAGACGAAGTACAGTCATTACGTGAAAAATATGAGACTGGAATCGGATGGGGCGATGTGAAAAAAGAGTTGTTTCGCGTTGTAGATCGTGAGTTAGCTGGACCTCGTGAAAAGTACGCAATGTATATGAATGAGCCGAATTTATTATATGAGGCGTTAGAAAACGGTGCTGAGAAGGCACGCGTTATTGCAAAGGTAAATTTAGCGGAAATTAAAAAACGGATTGGATTTGAGAGGGAACGTTAAGCGTTCCCTTATTTTTTTAGATAATCTGTAATAATCCTCTCAATAACAGGGGGAAGATTATTAGGTAATTCATCAAGTGAAAAGAAGCGTAGTTCTTTTGATTCACTTTGATCGCATACAAGTTCACCATGAAATTCTCGGCAAATATAAACAACGAGTACACCGTGTACTTGATCGCCGTTTGGATAGATTTGAAAGAAATCAGGCCCTGAGTATGTACGGAATAGTTCTGGATTTTTAATGATAAGTCCAGTTTCTTCATATACTTCTCGTTTTAAAGCTTCTTCTAACGTTTCGTTATATTCTAAGGCGCCTCCAATAATGCCCCAGCGTTTAAAATCTGTACGGAGTTGCAGCAATACTTCATCTTTTTCATTTAATATAATGGCGTGTGATCCTATTAGAATAAGTGGATGATTTCCTACTAGATTTCTCATATCTTCAATATAACCCATGTCATTGCTCCTTGTATTTAATAATAATTAGGAAGTTCTTTTAACATTCTTTCTGTTTTACGTGCTGTAAAGGCTAAGTTATGGTCATCTTTCGTTCTGAAAAATAATGTGCGTAAAAAGGTTTTAATATTGGCACATAAAATACAATACTCATTAAGCGAAAGGCGTTTTCTAATTTGAGGAAGCCTTTTTATTTTTTTATGAATAATAGAAATTAAATCGTTCTGAGGAAAATCATGATACAGCATTGCTAGTAATGGAGTAACAATGCGTTCATCTTCGTTATTATGAAAAAGGTCAGATGGAATAAAGATTTTATTTAATAAACAATGAATTAATTCTTCGTACCATTCAAAAGTTGTATACGTATTATGAACAATTTCAGTAAAGGCATCAGATACGTGAGCAAGACAATGAGCCCATCCTTTATTTTCGATATAGCCCCGAAAATCCGTTTCTAAGTTTGTGTATGTAATGAGTTTGTTTTTTATTTCTTCGATATCCTCCTCTGTACAAAAGTAGTGCGAATTAGCGAATTGGAGTATTAACGCAATTAACGAAATAGTGTAAGAACGTGTGAAAACCCCATCTGAATGTGGGGAGTAAATGTCACAATATAAATACTCATCACTTAAACAAGTTTGCAGAAGTAATTTCAGCTGATCGTCCATAAGGAATTCATGATGAATGAAATGCGCAAAACATTTATATATAAGTTGGTAACGAACGTAGCTATCAGTCGTTCCGATATACTGAAGCATGTTCAAAGTTAACTCATTTACGTCTATATGCTGTAGTTGCGTATAGTCATTTTGTTGTATAAGCTCTAACTGTTGTTGCAATGCTGTAATATCCACTGGAGAACCTCCTCCGCACTTTAAAGATGCGATCTTTTCTAGTATTCTATATATTCAAGGACAATCCTGCTCATGCAAGGAGAACGATTAGAAATTCGAGTATGATATAGATGAGGGAAGAATATGACGACGATAGAACAGTTAGAAAAATATTTTAAAATAAGAAGAAATGCTTCTTCTATTATGATAAAAGAAAATAATGCAGAGATTTTTACAGAAGAGCAATTAGAGGAAATGATGCAATATTGCGTTGCTGAAGCTAAAAAAGATGGATTAGAAAAACTACATTTTGAAATCTCTTCAAAAAGTCCAAATTATGATGTGTATAAAAAATGTTTTGAAACGTATTCATTTGAATATGTTACGGAAAACATGATTGTATTTAAAGATATATATGAAGTAGAAGATGCAGAAAGTGAAATTGATTTTAAGCTTATTGAAGAAGTTGGAGAAGAGGCTTTTTATTCACTGTGGAATGAAGCGACGGGAGAACCAGTCGCTCATGATCAATTTGTGCATATGATGCTACAAGAAATTGGTGAGCAATGGAAAGAACATTGCTTAACAGCGAGTGTCGATAAAAAGCCGATAGGAATTGTAATCCCGCATATTGAAAGAGGTACGTTAGAAGAAGGGAAACTTATGTACTTCGCAGTTACTCCAAATATGCGTAATAAGGGATATGAAGCGGCATTATTTGCAGGTGCGATGTTTGTCTTAAAGGAAATAGGTGCATCTTATTATATTGGTGAGACAAATATACAAAATGAATGGATGAAGGATGTTTTTGAAAAGAATGGATGTCAGTTGCTGAGTTGTACTGAGCGGTATGTAAGGAAGTTTTAGGATATAATCTGGGACACATCTAGTGAGAACCCTTGTACAAATTTTGAACAAGTAAAAGAACTTTTCGCCTGTTTGTAAGATAAAAAGAAAAATGAGAACGACAAAGTAGTTATTCCTATAATAAAATAGAGTAAGATTTGACTATAAGAGAAAGCGTTGGTGAAAGAATGGAGCAGCAAAGAAATTGGCTACAAGCAACTGTAGAGAGAAATGAAGATAATACGTTACAAATAAAATGGGAAAATAATATAGAAGAAGTTCGTATTTATTGGAGTACTTCACCAGAACATATTGAAGAAACTGGAGAATTACTTGCAACGGTAAATGGAGAATTATCATATACAATTGAAAACCCGAGTGAAAATGAACGTCCATATTTTAGATTAGTAGGAAGTAATGGACAAGCGGTAACAGTAGCTGAGCGTAGACTGCCATTACAAGGCGCGTTTAACTTCCGTGATATGGGAGGATATGAAACGACAGAAGGCCGTAAAGTGAAATGGGGCAAATTATACCGTTCTGAAGAATTAGCAGGACTAACAGAATGGGATATTGCGTATTTACAAAAGTCTGGCTTAAAGTTAATTTGTGATTACCGTACAGACTTTGAAGTGAAGCATAAGCCGAATCCAGAAATTACAGGTGTTCGTCAAGTGTGCTTACCAGTTATGCAAGACTTAGCGAAAGACTTAAATATAAATGAGTTTTTCCAAGTTGGTGACCTTTCTATGTTAGGAAAACCAGGTGAGTATCTTGTGAAAATGAATCAAGATTTCGTAAGTGGCAACGAGGCATTCGTGAGCTTCTTAAACTTAGCGCAAAACCCGGAAAACTTACCGTTAGTAAACCACTGTACAGCTGGAAAAGATCGTACTGGATTTGGTTCAGCATTATTACTACTTTTACTAGGTGTACCAGAAAAAACAGTAATGGAAGACTACTTACTAAGTAACGGATTCCGTGAAAAGCTAAATGAAAAAATGATGGCCTTTTTAGGTGCGAAATTACAAAACGATGAGAGCAGAGCGATATTAGGTGCAATGTTTGAAGCGCGTGCTGAATACTTGCAAGCTGCGATTGGTGAAATTCAAAAGCAATACGGATCAGTTGAAGCATACGCTGAAAAAGCTCTTGGCTTTACGAAAGAGTCGTTAGAGGAAATGAAAGAGTTATTGCTAGAAGATTAATAATGAGAAGGAGGCTGAGCGGATTAGCCTCCTTTTACTATTGTTGCTATAATTTTGTTAATGAGGATGTTGTGCACAGAGGAGAAAATGGATGAAAAGAACTTAAGAATCGGGGGATAAAATGATTCATACACGTGTAAAAGCAGAGGGGTTAAGAGAGAAGCTGGCAACAATACTAAGTCAAGAGTATAAGGAACTAGCTATTCAAGATTTAAAGGTGATTGGAACGGGAGTGCAAAATATTGTTTTTCAAGGAGATTCAGAAAAGGGGTCTTTGGCATTTCGAGTACCGTGGGAAAGAGAAGTGGAAAATATAAATGAAGACTTATTTAACAGTCGGATTTCGTTGCAAAAGGAAGCGGAGCTGTCTAAGTATTGTCATTCAAAAGGTATTCCAGTACCAAGGATACACGGATTGCATCTTTCAACCGAACTTGATTTTTTAATTTCGGATTGTGTGTATGCTGATCATATGCCAATTTCCGCATGCAAAATAGGGGAGTTAGTGAGCAATCTTCATAGTATGCCAATTGATGGTTTGTATTACAAACAAAATATTAGAGAGCCTATTAGTAAGTATATAGCAGAACGAATTGTGAAACGGATAGAAGGGTTTAATACAATCACGAACTGCAAAATTAATCTTCCGGATACAAAAACAATTGAATATATTCTTAGTACAGCAGATCATGTAAAATGTTTATTACATATGGACATTCGACCAGCCAATTTAATCGGGTATAATGGAGAAGTTAAAGCAATAGTTGATTGGGATAATGCTTTAATTGGTCATCCATTGCTGGAGCTTATGAGAATAGCTGAAACAAATGAGGTTAGTTGGGATGAATTTAAAGATGGATATAAGAATGATAGTATCTTTAATGTTACTCCTCATATTGTTAGTTTATTTTATAGACTAGATACAGCAGTCATGCTAGCAAATTTATTTATAGCACATTTGAAAATAAAAGATAAAGGTGTATTCTATAAAGAGCGGGTTAAAGCGCTTCATCACGACATATATAAAAACTTATAAGCAATGAGAACGAAGCTTTTAAAATAGGAATTGAGGAGAACATCATGAAATACAAATTTATATTATTCGACGTAGACGATACATTATTAGATTTCCCTGAAACGGAAAGACACGCATTACATAATGCGTTTGTACAGTTTGGCATGCCTACAGGGTATAATGATCATCTTGCAAGTTATAAAGAGATTAGTAATGGATTATGGAGAGATTTAGAAAATAAAATGATTACGCTAAGTGAATTAGCCGTAGAGCGATTTAGACAATTATTTGCACTTCATAATATAGCCGTAGATGCGCAGCAATTTAGTGATGTATACCTTGAAAATTTAGGGAAGGAAGTACATCTTATAGAAGGCGCAGTGCAATTATGTGAAAATCTTCAAGATTGCAAGTTAGGTATTATTACGAATGGATATACGAAGGTGCAACAATCAAGAATCGGAAATTCGCCTTTATGTAATTTCTTTGATCACATTATTATTTCTGAAGAAGTTGGTCATCAAAAACCAGCGCGTGAGATTTTTGATTATGCATTTGAGAAATTTGGAATTACGGATAAATCAAGTGTACTAATGGTCGGAGATTCGCTAACTTCTGATATGAAAGGCGGAGAAGACTTCGGCATTGATACGTGTTGGTATAATCCGAGTTTGAAAGAGAATAAGACGAGTGTTAATCCGACTTATGAAGTGGAGAGTCTGCTACAAATTTTAGAAATTGTAGAAGTGGCTGAAGAAAAGGTAGCTTCATTTTAATTGTGCTGATATTTGTCGAAAAATCGATATATTTGAAAAATCGTTGATATATTGTAAGTTGTGATAGATATATTTGAAAAATCGCTCATATAAATTCATATACTAAGATATAGAACAAAAAATAGCGCTACTATACAAGATCATTCACGTGTTATAATGCGTGAATTAAATATGCGTATATAAATAGTCTCTCAGAGTGATGCGATGTCATGTATGATTAGTGTAACAACTAGAGGTGAATAAAGGATGTTAACGTTTTTATTTGAGTTAGATAAGAGTATCCCGCAGAAGGATGAGCCACGGTATGATGCTTATTCAAAGGGCTTTATCGAAGGAGATGTAACGATTTGCGCGAGTGACAGCGTATTTTTTCAAAAATCATGTATGAAGGTTGCAGAGCTGGGCATTTATTTAGGTCAGTGGATGGAACAAGTTCAACATGGGCAGAACGTGCCTATGAAATATGAAACGGCTGACCGTGAAGAGGTAATTCTTGGTTTCTTCTATGAAGAGGATCATAATCAATGGAATGTTTTTTCCAGCTGGCAAGAATTTGAACTTCAAGAGCGTATAGCTACTACAACATTAATAGAGAGTGTTCAACGCTATTTGTATGAGCTAAATAAAGAACTGCGCATGATAGAATATCCTGTGACGTTTGATCAGTACTTAAGAGGAGAGCGAATGATGCAGCTCTCTTACAAACGACCGTGTGATAGCAAAGCAGATACGACACCGATAGAGGTTTATAATGGAAGTGAGCAAGTAGGCGTAGTAATGGGCTATTATAAAAATACGCTGATGAGAGTGCTGGATTTAATTCCAAAAATTGGTAGTAATATTATTTATGAAATAAAGGATAGTAAGGACAATATTCGCGTCATTGCAAAGGATGTAAGTAGGCAGCGCCAAAGAAGGATTTTAGTAACGTACAAAGATAATCATGATGCAGAGCATGAAATACTTGTATGTGACGGAAAGTTATTGGATGCAAATTTCTTATTTACCTTTACATATAAGGCAGAAGAATATGTTGTTCATAAAACTTCATTTGGAATGGGAAAGTTATTACGAAAGGGCTATGTAATTGCAGATTGGAATATTCGTCTTGAGGAAGATATGTATTACATTGAGATGAATGTATATGATGAAGATTACATGCAGGATCAATACTTGCTATTAGGCGTATTTCATGCGGTTTTATATGGATAATCAATGAGAAATACCGTCATTCTTCTTGGAAAGAATGACGGTATTTTTTTATGTGATTCTTGTGACTGGATGCCTTTAATCAATCCTCAAAAATAAAAATCTCATCAATCGTACTATGTAATGCCTTCGCTATATCGTGAGCAAGTTGTAAGGAAGGATTGTATTTACCTTTTTCGAGATGACTAATTGTTTCACGTCGCACACCAACGCTCTTCGCTAAATCTTCTTGTGTCATGTTCAATTTGGCACGGTATTCTTTTATTCTCGTTACGAACGCCATGGTGCATCTTCCATTTCATCAATTGGTTTATCGAAAAAGAACATAGAAAAGCCGAATGTAAGAATGAGTGTGCCGAAAATAAGAGCGATATCAATCTCTTGTAGCGTAGGGTTTGGAAATAACATTTCAATAAACATAATGATTGTGGTAGTTAGTAACGTAACGATAAATGCATTGCGACACGATTTATTGACAATTTGTTCAAACAGTTCATCGTGTTGAACTGTTCTATACGATGTGAAAAAGGAGAAGAAACAGAACATAGTAAACAATCCTTTTTCATAAAAAAATCCGAGGAAACCGAAGAAACCGAGAAATCCTAAATATTTTATCCAAGTTGTTTTCATGATAGGTCCTCCTTATGTTGTTAGAAATAAGTCACGTTATGTTATAAATATATCGCAATTGGATAGGAATGGTAATAATAGTTTTCCAGTTTGCTTCATAATAATAGTAAAAAGAGGAAATATGCTGCGAAATAAAGAGGATAATATTGTAAAATGGTTGTAAGGAGGGGGAGGAAGAAATGCTAACTTGGATCATGATCGTTGTATTACTTGTAGTGATTACTGTCATTGCGACGGTGTTAATTGGGCGGAATGGTGATGCAAATTATAGCAAAGCGACAAAGGGGAATATTAAACGCTTAACAATGATTTATATTATACTAGCTGTCGTTTTAGTTGTTGGATTAGGGGTGTATATTTATTTTAAAGGTTAAATAAACTGAAAAATGTAAAAATCTTAAAATAGAAGTATGCTATAATATCAATATAGTTATTTGGTAATTAAGGAAAGGATTGGATGGAATGATTGAAATTACGAATGTGTCAAAAAGTTATAATGGGTCTACCTATGCAGTAAAAGACTTAAGTTTATCTGTACCTAGCGGCGAAATCTTTGGATTTTTAGGACCGAATGGTGCGGGTAAATCAACGACAATTAAGATGATTACTGGCATTCACGGGGTGGACAAAGGGACTATTACGATTAACGGAAAAAATATTATGGAAGAGCCGATGGAAGCGAAGAAGACGTTTGGTTATGTACCAGATAGTCCAGATATGTTTTTACGATTAAAAGGAATTGAATATTTAAACTTTATGGCCGATATGTATGAAGTGCCGAAAGAAGTACGACAAGAACGAATAGAGTCTTTAGCGAAGAAGTTTGATCTTTATAATGCTTTATCTGATCAAATTCAAAGTTATTCGCACGGTATGAGACAAAAAATCGTTATTATTGGTGTGCTCGTGCATGAACCAGATGTATGGATTTTAGATGAACCGTTAACTGGGCTTGATCCGAAATCTGCATATATTTTAAAAGAAATGATGAGAGAACATGCGGATAAAGGAAAGATTGTATTTTTCTCTACACACGTATTAGAAGTAGCGGAAAAAATATGTGACCGGGTTGCAATTATTAATAAGGGGAATCTTCAGTTTAAAGGGAATTTAGATGAAATGAGAGATCATTTTAAATCCAATGAATCACTTGAAAAAATGTTCTTGGAGATGACGGGCAATGAGTAAAATTTGGACGTTAACGAAAGTATTATTAAAATTAAATTATGCAGATTTTATAACAGATAAGAAGAAGCGATGGGCGTATGTATTTTCATTTGCAGCCATTTTATTTGTCGGCTTTTTACTATTTGGTTCTATCACGCACGCAATGTATGAGGGAATGATACATTTAGGGCAAGATCCAGGAATGATTATCGCAATGGGACTTGCGATTGCGAGTATATGGGTATTTTTAATGAGTATAACGAACATTTTAACTGTATTTTACTACAGCAATGATATTGAAATGTTACTACCATTACCATTAAAACCAGCCCAGATTATTTCGGCAAAATTTTTAACAGTATTAATAACACAATACGTAATGAGTTCATTCATTTTATTACCAATCTTTATTACGTACGGATTAAAAAGTGGCGCATTTATTACATATTACATATACATGATTTTTATTTACTTACTCTTCCCGATTGTGCCGTTAGTACTAGCTTCGTTACTGATGACAGTTATTATGAGGTATACAAATATAGCAAAAAATAAAGACCGAGGAAATATATTTATTGGAATTGTAAGTATACTATTTATTGTAGGAATTAATGTATTTTTACAGTGGAAAAATAAAAGTTCGTTTTCTGAAGATGCAATTGCGGATTACCTTGCGAACAACCAATCTTCTCTTTTAGTACAAATGACAAACTATTTTCCAACTACATATTTCGGAGCAGTGGCATTAGTAGAAAATGCAAATTGGAAGGGTCCTTTATATGTATTAATCTTTGCAGTTATTTCATTTGTCTTCTTTGTGTTGTTTTATTACATAGCAGAGCGTACATATTTAAAAGGGGTTATTGGACTTTCAACGAGTACAGCAAAGAAACAAGTTATTTCGGCGGAAGGTTTACAGAAATCAACAGTACAAAGTTCGCATTTAAAAGCGTATGTGAAAAAAGAATTTAAAACGTTATTCCGTACACCACAATTTTTCTTAAATTGCATTGTACAAACTTTCGTTATGCCAATTATGTTGTTCTTTGTTTTATTCGTGCAAGACGGGAATTTAAAGTGGATTACAGGGTATATTGATAACCCAAAATCAGCAGGCCTTGCAATTGGCGTGGGCCTTTGTGCATCGTTATTTTTAATGGGTAGTAACGTCATTGCAACAACGTCATTTTCGCGAGATGGAAGCTCTTGGTTTGTGAATCGTTATTTACCAGTAAAGGCTTCGGATATCTTTTTTGCGAAAGCAATCACTGCTTGGTTAATTAATGTGATCATTTTAGCAGTATTCGGTATTACGATGGCAGTTGTAGCTGGGATTTCTCCAGTCTTTATGATACTGTGGTTTTTACTAAGTGCGAACGGGTTGTTATTAATTAATTTAATCGGAACACGCTGGGACGCGCAAACTGCAGATATTCATTGGGATACAGAGCAGAAATTATTTAAAAGTCGATATACAACTTTGTGGAATTTTTTAGCTAATATTTTAATAGCTTTAATTATTGTGGCGGGAGTAAGTGTATTATACTTCTTCCTTCATGTCGGACTATGGGTTATGTTTATCGTTTTATTTGTAATGTTTACGATTGTAAATTATATCTTTATTAAAATGTTAAAATTAGGTGCTGAACGTATACTGTCAAATATTCAATAAGAAGATAAATCCTCTGTATTCATGCAGGGGATCTGTGTATAGATGGAGGAGAAAAAGGTGAAGAAAATAGCAATTGTAACAGGGGCAACTCGTCTGAATGGAATTGGTGCAGCTGTATGCAAGGTGCTTGCTCAAAAGGGGATAGACATTTTTTTCACGTACTGGCCAAAGTATGATAAAGCGATGCCATGGGGAATGAGTGATCAAGAACCCTTTTTGCTGAAAAAGGAAATTGAAAGTTACGATGTTCGATGTGAAATGGCAGAAATCAATTTATCGCAGTCTTATTCGCCAAATCGTTTGTTTTATATGGTATCAGAACGGTTAGGTGATCCATCTATTCTAGTTAATAATGCAGTATATTCTACTCATACGAGGATTGAGGAATTAGATGTAGAGCAGTTGGATAAACATTATACAGTTAATGTTCGGGCTACTATGCTATTAAGTTCATTGTTTATAAAACATTATTCACTTAAAACGGGCGGGAGTATTATTAATCTTACTTCAGGACAGTCAGTAGGTCCAATGCCAGATGAACTAGCATATGCAGCAACGAAAGGGGCAATTGAAGCATTTACAAAGTCAGTGGCACCAGTAGCGATGGAGAAGGGGATTACTGTTAATGCTGTTGATCCAGGACCAACAAATACAGGGTGGATTACAGAGGAATTAAAACATTATTTAGTATGGAAATTCCCGCAAGGTAGAGTTGGAGAAACGATGGATGCTGCGCGCTTAATTTCTTTTTTAGTAAGTGAAGAAGCGAAATGGGTTACTGGGCAAGTCATTCACTCGAATGGTGGTTATTCATAAAAATATTATGTTAACAAATGCTGAGAAACAAAAAACGAAAGAAAATTTTATTTTTTTGTATAAATAAAATGTCAAGAAAGATAAAAATTTGATAGAAGAGTATATCGTCATATGAAGATAGTGATTCTTAATGTGACAATATACTCTTTTTCTTTTACTTGCGAGCAGAAAAATGAAGTAGAAGAAACTCGAATATTAAAATGAGTTTATCAGTTTTTGTCCGTATTATTATGAAGATTACTGTCGGAAAGATGGTAATTCATGTGAAAAGGGATTTTTTAAGGGGAAATCGAATCGTAAAGGGGAGGATAAATTATGTAAAACATAGGGGGATTTATATGAAAATGAAAAAGGTCGCTATCGCATCGATTACAATTGGTACAATGCTTACTATGGCAGCTTGTAGTCCTTCAGCAGATAAAGAAACGGAAAAGAAAGAGCAAGTAACTGCGCAAAAGGATGGAGAAGCAAAAACGACAAGTGCAGATGAAGCTTCAAAAACAACGAAAGATACTGAAAAAGAAACAAATACTTCTTCAAATGAAAAAACAGATAAGGATGCAAAAAATACGAAAGAATCATCAGGAACAGAAAGTAACGGCAAAACGTCAACTCAAAACGAAAATGTAAAAACAAAAGAAAAAGAAACGACAGGAAAAACGAATGATCAAACGACTAGCGGGAAAACAGCAGATCAAAGCACAAGTACAAGCACAAACAATAACGGAAAGGCAACGAAAGATCCGAAGAAAAGTGTTGCTGTGAAAACGAATGTTAAAGAAGTTGTAGCATTAATTGATAGCTTGGACAAGCAGTTAGCTGCTAATCCGAAATTGGAAACAGTGAATAAGCTTGGCAAACAAATTAACGAAAAGTGGGATGTGATTGAAAAAGAGCTAGAAGCATCACATCCGACGGATTCTAAAACAATCGGTCAAAGTATGTATCCGTTAATTGTAGGGGCGGAGAAGGAAAAGATTGATGTTAATAAAATGAAATCATTAACGACGAAAACGAAAAAAGATTTAAATCAGTTATTGACGAAACTTTCATAGTTTCAAAAGCCTACTCCTGTGTGAAGTGCACCCCAATTGTTAGACACATAATTAACAATTGGAGGTGCATTTTTTATGGCTAAATTTTCTTCAAAAGA
>NZ_SEIY01000010.1:0-190027 GCF_004634455.1 Bacillus sp. 007/AIA-02/001 | reverse complement strand
AAGAATTAAAACAAAACTAAAAGGATTGTCCCCTGTGCAATACAGAGTTCAATCCTTAGTAGCTGCTTAATATATTTGTCTAATTTTTTGGGTTCAGTTCATACATAAGGGACTTTTTTGCTGTGGACAACTTTATCCACAAAACCGATGAAATTGTTAGTAATTTTCAAAAACATTTAATATTTTTCTATATTAAAGCATATATCAGCTGTTTTAATTGTGGATATTTTTCTAAAAATTGTGGACAATGTGGATATAGTTGTTAATATTCCGACTTTACTGTTTAATGAAAGCGCAATCCTTTTGTGGATAACTCACTAAATTTTCTTTAAAAATAATAAAGAACCCTCTTTACATATACAAAGAGGGTTTCATATTAAGTAAAAGATTGTGCAAGAGCAGGTGATTTAATAGGTATATGACGCGGTTCTGCATGATTTTCCGCCAAAATTGCATCTACAATATGGCCAGCTGGCTCTGGAAGATAGATGCTTTTCATTGCTTCTTTCATTTGAAGAAGCTTCACATCATCTTGTAATAATGCCTCTGTTTTTGCAAAAACCTCACTATCATCGCGAATGACAACTGCTGCTCCCTTTCTTTCAAAGTACATCGCATTTTCATTTTCTTGTCCTGGAACAGGCTTATATAAAATGACAGGTACTTGCAACGCTGCTGCTTCACTTAATGTTATTCCGCCTGGCTTCGTAATCATACAAGAAGTAACACGGAATAATTCATCAATATTTTCAACATACCCAAACACTTTTAATGCATCGGAATTTTGCTTCTGTAAACTTAATAAATCCTGTTTTAAAGCTTCATTTTTCCCACAAACGACAACTACTTGTAAATTAGGCACTGACATAAATGATTGGCATAGTTCTTTTACATTTCCTAATACCCCATGAGCACCTGCTACAATTAGTAAAATCTTTTTATTCTTACATAACTGATATTTATTATATATGATTTCTGGATTTACCTTTAACTCAAAACTACTCCGAATTGGAATTCCTGTTTCAACAATTTGTTCCGCAGGTACACCGATATCAACCATCAATTCTTTCACATGATCCGTTGCAACAAAATAACGATCTACTTCTCGATGAATCCATATTTTGTGCACGCAAAAATCCGTTAATACGTTATAGACAGGAATTGAAATACCTGTTTGTTTCTTTAATTCTGGTACAGCGATAATTGGAAATGTATTAATTACAATATCTGGTTTCTCCACCTGTAAAAGTGTTTTCAAACGTTTCCTTCCAAAGTTCGCATACCAAGATGCTATTTTCTTATCATAAATTTTTTCTACCCCGTAATAAAACAAACGATATAATTCTTTTCCTATTGTATAACTTTTTAAATATAGATATTTTGTAATGTCAGTTATAAATGGATGTGATTCTCCAAACAAGTCGCATACAATAACATCTTCAATTCCTTTTTGGCGAAATGTTTGTTCTAATGTTTTTGCTACTTGCACATGACCATTACCGTAATGTGCAGTTAATATTAAAACCTTGGGGTTTTTTATCAAACAAATCCACTCCTAGCTTTTTGTTTCTCCATATTGCATATACGACAATAGGAAAAACATTTTCCTTAAAAATTACATAAACAGATTTTAATAATTCCCTTTCAGCTATGTACCTGTCGTGGATATGCAAAGCATATAAGATTGACCCCTTAATCCTATCTGTGCTCATATCTTTACATTATACTTTCCTATAAGAGCTTTCGCAATAACTTACAAATGTTCTCTATTCCATGATACTCACTCTTTTACTTCTTAATTCTTTTTACTATTTTGATTTCCCTTTACAATTATGTAAATTTCTCCATTTATTCCGTACAAAATTATGGATATTCTATTTTCAGTATACTCTTTTATCAATATATACTCTAGATTTTATTGTAAAGAAAGCAAAAAGCCTAATCCAATATTTGGATTAGACCGCTTGTAAAATATATTTAGCATGTTCTACATTTTTCTCAGTAGGTGGTTCTACATTTGCGAGTGGATACTTGTGTCCAAGCGCCTCCCATTTATATACACCAAGCTTATGATATGGTAACACTTCAACTTTTTGAACATTAGACAGACTTTGAATAAAGCTAGATAGTTTTTGTAGATCCTCTTCATTATCCGTAACACCAGGAACTAATACGTGTCGTACCCAAATCGGTTTATTCTTATCCGATAAATAACGAGCAAATTGTAAAATATGTTCATTTGGTTTCCCTGTTAATTTACGATGCTTTTTGGAATCGATATGTTTCAGATCCAATAAAACTAAATCTGTATAATCCATTAAAATATCTAGCTTATTTTGGAATTCTGGTTCCTCAGAATAACAACCACCAGAAGAGTCGATTGTTGTATGGATACCAGCCTCTTTACACTTTTTAAACAACTCAATTAAAAAGTCTAGCTGTAATAATGGCTCTCCACCGCTAACTGTTATACCGCCTCCGGAAGCTTCAATAAATGGAAGGTAACATGTCACATCCTGCATCACTTCTTCAACTGTTATTTCTTTACCTTTACCGATTTCCCACGTATCAGCATTATGACAATATTGACAACGTAATAAACACCCTTGTGTAAATATGACATAACGAATCCCTGGGCCATCAACAGTACCACAAGACTCTACAGAATGTATTCTTCCTTTTACCATGTTACTTCCTCCTTTATTGAAACAGCCTCCCTTCGCTATATATTAAGAGCGAAGGGACACTTTTTTCATTTACATGCTTTCATGCATTGTACGGTTAATTACATCAATTTGTTGTTCACGAGTTAATTTAATAAAGTTTACAGCGTAACCAGATACGCGAATTGTTAATTGTGGATATTTCTCAGGATGTTCCATTGCATCCATTAATGTTTCACGGTTAAATACGTTAATATTTAAGTGGTGGCCTTCTTTTACTGCATAGCCATCAAGCATTGATACTAAGTTACGTACTTGTACATCATCTTCTTTACCAAGTGCTTTCGGAATAATAGAGAATGTATTAGAAATACCATCTTGTGCATCTTCATATGGTAATTTAGCCACAGATAATAATGAAGCTAATGCACCTTTTGTATCACGTCCATGCATTGGGTTCGCACCTGGTGCAAATGGTTCTCCAGTACGGCGGCCATCTGGAGTATTACCAGTTTTCTTACCGTATACAACGTTAGATGTGATTGTTAAGATTGACATTGTATGAACAGAATTTCTGTATGTTTTATGTTTACGAAGTTTATTCATAAATGTTTTTACAAGATTTACAGCAATCTCATCTACACGATCATCATTGTTACCGTATTTAGGGAAATCTCCTTCAATCTCGAAGTCAACTGCAATACCATTTTCATCACGAATTGGTTTTACTTTTGCGTATTTAATTGCACTTAATGAATCTGCTACTACAGATAGACCAGCAATACCTGTTGCCATTGTACGAAGAACGTTTGTATCATGAAGTGCCATTTCAATACGTTCATAGCTATATTTATCATGCATGTAATGGATAACATTTAATGTGTTTAAATATAGACCCGCCAACCATTCCATTGTCATATCAAACTTATGCATAACTTCTTCATAATTTAATACTTCAGAAGTAATTGGTGCGTACTCAGGACCAACTTGTGCTTTAGATTTTTCATCTTTACCACCGTTAATCGCATATAATAATGCTTTCGCTAAGTTTGCACGAGCTCCGAAGAACTGCATTTGTTTACCGATTCTCATTGCAGATACGCAACATGCAATACCGTAATCATCGCCGTATTCAGGGCGCATAATGTCATCATTTTCATATTGAATTGCTGATGTTTTAATAGACATTTTCGCACAATAGTTTTTAAAGTTCTCTGGTAATTGTTTAGACCAAAGAACAGTTAAGTTTGGTTCTGGAGCTGGTCCTAAATTATCTAATGTATGCAAGAAACGGAATGAGTTCTTTGTTACTAATGGACGACCATCTAATGCCATACCACCGATAGATTCAGTTACCCAAGTTGGGTCACCAGAGAATAATTCATTATAATCAGGTGTTCTTGCGAATTTCACAAGACGTAATTTCATAATGAAGTGATCTACAATTTCTTGTACTTCTTCTTCTGTTAAAGTACCATTTGCTAAATCTCTTTCAATGTAAATATCTAAGAATGTAGAAGTACGCCCAAGACTCATTGCAGCCCCGTTTTGCTCTTTAATCGCTGCAAGGTATGCGAAGTATAACCATTGGAATGCTTCTTGCGTGTTTGTTGCTGGCTTAGAAATATCGAAGCCATGAGAAGCGGCCATTTCTTTTAACTCTTGAAGTGCACGCATTTGCTCAGATAACTCTTCGCGTAAACGCATTGTATCTTCGCTCATTACACCGCCAGTTAAATTTAAATCAGCTTTTTTCGCTTCAATTAAATGATCAATACCATATAACGCTACTCGGCGATAGTCACCGATAATACGTCCACGTCCGTATGCATCTGGAAGACCCGTAATAACACCTGATTTACGTGCATTTCTCATTTCTGGTGTGTATGCATCAAATACACCTTGGTTATGAGTTTTTCTCCAATCTCTAAAAATACGACTAAGTTCTTTATCCATTTCGTATCCATAAGATTCACAAGCTTGTTCTGCCATACGAATACCACCATATGGTTGTAAAGAACGTTTAAATGGTTTATCAGTTTGGAAACCGACTACTTTTTCAATATCTTTATTTAAGTATCCAGGGGCATGTGATGTAATAGAAGAAACAATTTTTGTATCCATATCAAGAACGCCACCGTTTTCACGTTCTTTCGTTGTTAAATCCATTACTTGATCCCAAAGTTGTTTCGTTGCTTCAGTTGCTTCTGCTAAGAAAGATTCGTCTCCTTCGAAAACGTTTACATTATTTAAAATGAAATCGCGAACATCAATCTCTGCTTTCCATTTTTCACCTTTAAAGTTTTCCCATGCGTTTTTAACATTTTCTAATACTTGAGTCATCCTAATCTCCTCCATTTTTGATTAGTACAGGACTAAGATTTTTTATATAACAGCTTACACACTTAGAATACTACTTTTTTACGAAAGTGAACGAAATAGTTGTGACATGTTTGTGAAATATTGAGCAAACTACTATATATATAGTGTTAACTTCATTTAAAAGTCTTTAAAATTAACCCTTTCCTTAATTGTATTTTTTTGGTATCCTTATATACGAGTCCTATTTTGTAATATAAGAACAATACCCATTGTAGAGCTGTAATACTCTTATCTCCTAATCTGTTATAGTTTTTATAACAGAACAAAAAAGTGTACACATGTTGTACACTTTTTTGTTACTTCTATAAAACATCTCTTTTTCTATTGCCATCATAGAATCCGCCACGATTGTCTGTTAATGAAATTATTTGCTCTAGTCCCTCTATATGATCACCTATAATTCGAAGTACAGCTGGAGGGTGACCTATTTTTGCGAAATGTTCACTGGGACGAATACGGTTCATCTTATCAACCTCAACACGATATACACATGCAATTTCAAATCCAGACAGAAGAGCCTTCACTTGTGCTACACAAGGTGACAATAAAGATTTATACCCAATTGCTTTCAAACACTTTTGGCTAAATGCATTAGGTACCGCAATAAGTGAGCCTACCCCTAAATCCTTTCTATCACAAGCTAAATTTAGTGCATACTTAAATGCAGTTACAAGATGAAGTGGTACTCTTAAATCTAAATAGTGATTTAAATCATTTAATGCGACGTCCTTTCCATCTGCTATAGCTTTTGCAAAAGGATATAGCTCACTCGCTGGAATAATAAAATCGCCGTCTATAAATAACACAATTTCTCCTTTGGCAAAATAAGTTCCAAGTGAGCGCCCTACATCATTTCCGAGTGCTTCTTTATATACAATTGTCGTTGCCCCTTTGTCTTTTGCAATTTTTTTCGTTTTATCTGACGAACCATTTACGACAACGATAATTTCGAAGGGTTCAATTTTGCGAAGCTCTTCTATAACGTTTCCAATTGTTTTCTCTTCATCTTGTACGGGAATAACAACAGATAGTTGCTTTCCTTTATACAAATTAGATGTGACGCCCCATCCTTGATAAAACTCTTCAAAACTTAAAGTATGATAGACACTATCCCTTTTCCTATTTCCATCATAATATCCTCCGCGCTCATCACTGCTTAATATCCGTGCCGCTACTGCTTCTATATGATCACCTATCATTCTTTTTTCAGATTGGGAAAGATTTGTTCCATATGCAGCATGCTGGAATGGACGAAATTTATTTGGCGTAATAACGTCAATGGCGCAATGACGACTAATTCTCCATTTACTTTGAAGTAGGCGTAAATGAGCCACAATAGGATTAACAAAACATTCATATCCGATGCTTTGAACGACTTCTTTCGTCAGCGCATGAGGTACATCTAATAAAGAATTAATTTTTAATTCTTCACGCTCTAACATTGCATTTAATATTTGGCGCCATACTGTAATAGAAGTAGGTTTTTGCCTTTTTAAAAATAATGCATCCAAATTATTTAAAACTACATCTGCCTGATCGTATAAAATCGGATTAAGGAATAATTTTAATTTTGAAGTTTGAATAGCAAAATCACCATCTATAAATAGTAATACATCACCTATCGCATGTTTTGCGCCGACTGCACGTCCAACATCGTTCCCTAGTAGCTCTGTATGTTTGATTACTTTACACCCTAAACGATCTGCAACATCTTCTGTTCCATCATTACAACCGTTTGCTACTACAATAATTTCTACTGGATTTAATGGTCTTACCGATTGAATAACGTCTGAAATCGTATCGACCTCATTACATGCAGGAATAATAACAGATAATGACTTAGCCATTGTTTTGTTCACGAAACCACTTAATTGTTTCCTTCAATCCGTTTTCCCACGTTACTTTCGCCTGAAATTGAACAAGCTTTTTTAATTTTGTTACATCTGGTCTTCTATTTGGAATTTCTTCAAAACCATGAGGATATACTTCTTCAAAAGGCACTTGTACAATCTTCGAAGAAGAATTCGTTAATTTTTTAATTACTTCTGCTACTTCTTTTATACTCTGTTCATTCTCAGAACCTATATTAATAATCTCACCATTTACCTTCTCATCCATTGCCCGAATTGTTGCTTCTACCGCATCACTCACATACGTAAAACAACGTGTCTGCTTTCCATCTCCATATACGAGAATGTCTTCTCCTTGCAAAGCCGCACTAATAAATCGCGGGATTACCCCTGCATACGGACCATCTTTCGCTCTTGGACCATAAATATTAAAATATCGAACAATCGTTACCGGTAAACCTTCCAATGCGTATCCTAAACATAATGTCTCTTCCAACGTTTTACAAACTGCATAACTCCAACGAATTTTAGAAGTTGCCCCGTATAATCGATCTCCCTCTTCAGAGAAAGGCGGCTTGGCCTTACCATATACTTCTGAAGTAGAAGCAAAAACTACTTTCTTCTTTCCTTTTAACGCTGCTTGTAAAATATTTCTCGTCCCATCAAAATTCGTTTCTATGAGCTCTATACTTTTTTCCATTGTTGTTTTCACACCTAAAATTGCTGCTAAATGAAACACGACATCATGCTGATCTACTAATTCATAAATAGAATTTTTATCTAAAACACTTATTGGAATAACACGGATTTTTTTCATTAACTCTTTATGGTACTTATTTTTACCTTTATAAAAGTTATCCACAACAGTGACCTCATAACCTCTTCTCATCAACTCTTCAGCTAAATGCGACCCGATAAATCCGGCCCCACCTGTAATTAAACATTTCTTACTCATTTACTCACCTTCTTTACAATCCCGCGTGTATCTATTACTCGGTCCATTCCTTTAAAAAGCTTCCAATCAATATTAGAATGATCCGTTAAAATTAAAATACAATCCGCTTTTTTAACTTTTTCTTCATCTAAAGAAACAGATTGATACACCTTATCTCCAATTTCCGCGAAAGAAATATAAGGATCATGATATTCTATCTCGTATCCTTGATTTCTTAATAATTGAATAATCGGTAACGCTGGTGATTCTCTCAAATCATTTACATCTTTTTTATACGCAATCCCTACAATTAACACCGTTGCAGGTGATTGCACCACACTTTTTACTTTCCGGACCATTTTCTCTGGCATTTCTTCATTAATTATATGTGCTGCCTCAATTAATTGACTAATTGCCCCATTCTTTTTTATTCTCCATTGAAAATATAAAGGGTCTACTGGAATACAGTGTCCCCCTATCCCTGGCCCTGGCCAATATGGAGTAAACCCAAATGGTTTTGTAGATGCCGCTTCAATGGCCTCATAAAAATCAATGCCTAAACTTTCACATAGTGTGTTTAGTTCATTTACTAAAGAAATGTTAACTAAGCGCTGAATATTTTCAAATAGCTTGCACATCTCTGCTACTTTCGGAGAGCTAACAGGTACAACTTCGTCAAAAATGGTACTATATAAATCCTGTACCTTTTGTCTACACTTTTCTGTTTGTCCACTAATAACTTTTGGAATAGCTTGAACTGAATATTGACTATTTGCTGGATCAATTCTCTCAGGGGAATATCCGATATAGAAATCTTCCCCTACCATGTTACTATTTTGAGAAATAATAGGTAGGATGACTTCTTCAAGTGTGCCTGGATATGTGGAGCTTTCAAAAATGAAGGTTTGTCCTTTTTGAAGGTTTTGTTGTATATAATGCGAAGCTGAAATGAGGGCACTTAAGTCTGGTTCTCTTTGTTCATTAATTGGAGTCGGGACAGTGACAATAACATAATCACTACTTTGAAAATCAGCAATGCCTTGATCCGGTGTGTTTACTGTTAATTTTTTTTTCGTCAATAAACTTTGTAACTCTTTAGAAGAAACATCTGGAATATAACTTTCTCCTTTTATAATTGAGTCTATTTTTCTAATATCTTTATCTAATCCAAGTACTGTATGCCCTCTTTCTGCAAAATGTACCGCTAAAGGAAGGCCAACATACCCTAACCCAATAATAGCTACTTTACTACTATTCATTTGTATTCTCTTCTTCCCTTCTCAATTGTTGAATGATATCTCTATCTCTATCTCCATCAGTAAAGCCACCACGTTCGTCCGTACGTTGTAATAAATACGTAACCGCCTCAAGTTGATCACCGAAAATACGATCAAACGCTGAAATACGCCCATTTACAAATTCGTGTTGCTCTGGACGTACTCGATTTGTTTTTATAACATCTACTAACTCTACTGTTGTAATAGAGAATCCTTCTAAAATAGCTTTCACTTGTGCTAATGGCGGAATGATAAGGGAGTCATATCCTATTTTCTCTATTACCTTCTTATGCATGGCATGTGGTACAGCAGTTAGTGAGTTATTCCATAAATCTGGTCTTTTCGCTACCAAATTCAAAAAGTATTTTCCCATACTAATTGGATCTGCTGGATGAAACATATCTAATAAGCATTGTAAATCATTTAACACCACGTCATTTCCATCTTCAACAGCATGTAAAAATGGAGTGAGTTTTTTTGCTGGAATAACAAAATCACCATCAACGAATAAACAAATATCTGCCGTAGCATGCATAGCCCCTATTGCTCGTGCTACATTATGTCCAAGCGCCTTCGTAAATTCAACTACAATAACATTCTCTAGCTTTGCCTGTTTAACAGTCTCAACATCTGCTCCATTTGCGACAACTATAATTTCATCTACACCTGCTTCTTTCACTTCTTGTATAACAGACCTTATAATTATTTTTTCTTCTGATACCGGGATAATGGCACTATATTTCGCTTTTTTCTTTTGTAATAAAACTGGTTTATACTTTCCTACAAACGCTCTATCTCTATTGTCCTCTGAAAAACCACCGCGATTACCGTATGTTTCGATTACGTATTGTAAAGCACGCAAATGATCACCCATAATACGACTAGTCGCTTTCGGATAAGGAGAGCCAGGTGATGTGCCCGTATGGACAGGACGAACTTTATTTGTGTAAATGACATCAACTGAAGCCATATCAGAAATATCTACTCCTCTAGACATCGCCATCGCTTGAAATAATGCTGGATCTGCTAAATTCCACCACCCCAGTTTTTCAATCACTTTACGACTTATCGAATGTGGTATTGCAATTAAAGATCCTACAACAAACTCCTTCTTGTTCAAATAACGATTTAACATATATTTTCCAACCGTCGTATAATGCGGTCTCATCTTCAAATAAACGGACCATGTTAAATTATTTAAAACAATCTCATGTCCTTGCTGTATTCCTTTAATAAAATTGTATAATTCTTCACTTTTCATGACGATATCACCATCTAAAAATAAAACAATTTCACCTTTTGCTTCTCTAGCACCAATTGCCCGTCCCACATCATTACCAAGGGAATATCTATAATAAATCACACGGCAATTATGCTGTAGCGCTATTTCTTTCGTACCATCTGTCGATCCATTATCTACTATGATAATTTCATATGGTTCGAGCTTTCTTACTTCTACTAAAACTTTTGATAAAGTACTTGCTTCATTATGCACTGGAATAACAACTGACACTCTCATACTTGTATCACTCTTACCCTTCCAAGCGAACATAAGCAATAATAGGAATACGCACAACTACATCTTCTGGTGGTCCATAAGAAGGAGAAGTACGAACAATTACTGCCCCATCCGTCACAGATAAAAGAACGCCTGCAATGATTTCTACAGCTGTCACAACTTGCACTAGTTCCCCAACATGGTTACGTAATTCATCAGTAAATAACATATATAACGCTCCTTTCTTACGCTTCTTTAATTGATATAATACTTGTAAATGGTAATAAAACTTCTGTTCCTATTCCTTCTTGCAATGTTAAGAAGTCATCACCAACTGCTACAATAACGCCTGTTAACTGTCCCACTGTCACAGTAATTTCTACGTTTTTACCTAAATACTGCTCTGCAATTTCTTTAAAAGGTGATGTAGTACATTCTTTTAAAATGTTACAAATAATAGATTGAAATCTACTTGATTCAATAACTTCTTCAGTAGCTTGCTTAGAGTTTCTTTGAATAAATCTCGCGAAGTTTTGTGAAAATAAAAGTCTTTCCACAGCAGGTAATAACTTATTATCTAAAAAATAATCTAATTGCCTATTAAACAATCTCGATAATTTATTCCAATATTTTCTGAACAGACACATACACTTCTCCTCCTATTATTTTTAGATTATAAAATTTCACATCCATACATCTTAATGTATACAAAATAGATATTTTTGTGATAGGTAAGACATACATTTTCTAAAAGAAATATTTGGTTCAAGGCATAAAAAAAACTATCCAAAAGGATAGTTTCTTACACTTCAATATTCCGCAATATCGAATAAATATCGTTATTCACTTTACCAAATGATTTAATGTTATTTTGAATGTTAGATAATAAAACAACATATACACTACCATTTTTACTAAATCCGTTTAAGCAATTCCATCCTGGCATTACACCGTGATTCGAATAGCTTCCTGGGTCTACGTACCATCCAAACCCGTAATCCTTTTTTCCACCCGTAAACATTTGATCGTAACTCTCTTTTGAAATTAATTTACCAGAGAATAGTGCTTCGTTAAATAAATATAAATCATGCGCACTTGTGTATATATCACCACAACCATATAGTTGTGACATGCTCGGAATATTAGGTGTTGTCATATTATTATTTACTATTTTATAACCCGTTGATGGGAATCTTGTTTGTTCTAACGCTGTGCCAAAACCAGAATGTTTCATACCCGCAATAGCAAAAATATGTTGCTTAATATATTCTTCGAGCGACTGTCCACTTACCTTCTCGGCAATGTATGCAAGTATAGAGTAGTTCGAGTCAGAATACTTCCATTTCTCTCCTGGACCACCAATACGCTTTTGATTTCCTATCCGCTTTATCAGTTCTTCATGAGAAATATCTTCTTTTCCCTGCTCATATTCGGGAATCCCTGATGTATGTGTTAATAGATGTTTTAGCTGAATACTATTACCTTGAGGAAAATTTGGAATATACTTTGCAACAGTATCTTCTACTTGTAATTTATTTTGATCTTTCAACTGCATAATAGCAGTTGCTACAAATGCCTTTGAAATAGAACCAATATAAAAAGTCGTCTCTGAATTATTCGGTACTTTCTGTTCTTTATTTGCCATACCGTACCCTTTATTCAAAAGAACTTTTCCATTCTTTACAATAACAGCTGTCCCGCTAAATCCTGCGTTTTGTAAATACTGGTCTAATTGAGCGTTTTCATTAATTTCTTGAGGTGGTCCCTCGGGAAGCTTCTCCACAGCTTGCGCTTGCTTCACTTGTTCTTCCTGCTCTTTTTGTTTTTGCTTCTGTACTTCTTGTTTCTTTTTTTCTTCTTTCTTTTTTAGCTCTTCTTGTTTCTTCATTTCTGCTGCCGCTTTTAAAGTTTCTTCTTTCTTATTATGCGCAACAATTTTTGTATACATAAAATATACAAGTGATAATAGTAAGACGAGAATGATTGTTCTTTTTATGTATACAATCGGCCGACGTACTTTCCCATTCGCATTATTTTTTTCCTGATCCATAATTGCTTTTTTCCCCTTACTCACCAATAATTTAATTCCTCTATTAAAGATTTATTTTAGTAGATTATGGATAATCCATTCTATATCATCCCTACTTTATCACGCACTGCACATATTACCAACCTATATGTACAAAAAAGAAAAAGAAAATTTACAAAAGTAAGATTCCCGTTAAATTATTAACAAAAAAAAGAGGATATCCTCTAAAAAATTGATTTTATCAATCTTTTTGGACATCCTCTTATCTCATTATTTATACGTGTTTTTTCATATCATCGGCAACAGATTCAACATTTGTACCTACGATAACTTGTACACTTGTATTACTTAATTTCATAACACCTTTTGCACCAGCACGTTTTAATGCTGCTTCATTTACTTGACCAGCATCTTTTACTTGTAAGCGTAGACGTGTTGCACAGTTATCAATAACTGTTAAGTTTTCTTTTCCGCCTAAAGCTGCTACGTAAGTTTCACCGATTGAACCTGCAACTGGTGCCTCACCATCTTCAACTAACTCATCGTCATCTTCACGACCAGGAGTTTTTAAATCGAACTTCTTAATTAAGAAGTAGAATACTATGAAATAAATTGCTGCGTAAATTAAACCGATACCTGCTAGTAAGACTGGTTTTGTTGCAATACCGAAGTTTAAAGCGTAATCGATTGCACCGGCACTAAATGAGAAACCATCATGAATGCCAAGCGATGTTGTAATGAATAAAGAAAGACCTGTTAATACAGCATGAATACCATATAATACTGGTGATAAGAACATGAATGAGAATTCAATAGGCTCTGTAATACCAGTTAAGAATGAAGTTAATGCTAGACCAGCTAACATACCAGTAACTGCTTTACGCTTTTCTGGTTTAGCAGCTGCAATCATTGCGAAACATGCTGCTGGTAAACCGAACATCATAACTGGGAAGAAACCAGTCATAAACATACCTGCTGTTTTGTCACCTGCAAGGAAACGAGCAATATCACCATTAACAACATTACCTGCTGCATTTGTAAAGTCCCCAAATACAAACCAGAAGTATGTGTTCATTACGTGGTGTAAACCAATTGGGATTAATAAACGGTTTAATAAACCAAATAATCCTGAACCAATTGCACCTAAATTAACAATTCCATGAGCTAATGCATCAATACCATTTTGAATTGTTGGCCAAATTTGTGCAAATAGAATTCCTAATATCAGCATCACGACTGATGTAACAATTGGAACGAAACGTTTTCCAGCAAAGAAACCTAACCATTCTGGAAGTTTAATCTTATGGAATTTATTATAAAGAAGTCCTGCTATAACACCAACAATAATACCACCTAAGACTTTCATATCTACTTTAGTCGATAATTCAGCAGCCTTAGATACTTGTGTCATTGTATCCGCAAGCTTAGATGGATCTACATTTGCGCTATTACCTATTAAATCTTGGACTTTACTTAATTTACCTTGTAATTCAGCAGTTGAATACCCTTTGCTAAGTGCATCAATACTATTTTTCATAACAAGATAACCAATTGCACCTGCAAGACCTGCTGCACCACTACCATCCACTGAAAGACCGATTGCAATACCAATTGCAAAAATAAGTGCTAAGTTATCAAAAACTGCTGCGCCGGCCTGTGCCATAACAGGAATATCAAATACATCTGGTTGCCCTAAACGAAGCAATAATCCTGCTGCTGGTAGTACTGCGATCGGAAGCATTAAAGCTTTACCAATACGTTGTAAAAACTGCAACATTTTAATTCCCCCTAATTAAATTTATGAAATCGTTATCATTATAAGTACGCTTTAGAAAACGCTTTCTATTACATAACCATAATAACATATAGTTGTATAGATGTGTAGTTTTTATTTCTGAACTTTTTATGGATAAATCTCCTATTTCCAAACTGTTATATAAAAGGAAAATTCTCCTTTTTAAAATACAGAATACTCGAAACGAAAGACCTATTATAGCACATTGAACTTTCGTTTTATCATTCCACTTTTTCATGTTATTATTTATTTCCGAGCATATCGGGAAAAGTAAACTTAGTTAATTCAAAATAGGAGCGTTGGTACTATGCAGTGCATTGAAACAAACAACTTACAACAGTTGTTAGAACAAGTAAAACCATATACGAAAAAAGGAAAACTTGCTACTTATATCCCCGAACTAGGAAATGCAAATCCAGACGATTTAGGGATTGCCATTTTCCATAAAGAAACAGAATATATCCATGCAGGCAACTCACAAACACTATTTACTCTTCAAAGTATTTCCAAAGTAATTACACTTGCCCTTGCCCTTTTAGACCGTGGTGAAGAATATGTATTTTCTAAAGTTGGAATGGAACCAACGGGTGACCCATTTAATTCTATTATTAAGTTAGAAACGACAAGTCCGTCCAAACCCCTTAATCCAATGATAAATGCAGGAGCTTTAGCTATTACAAGCATGTTAGCAGGAAAAGATAACGAGGAAAAAATGGAACGTATTCTTCATTTTGTACGTGAAATAACAGATAATCCTACTATTAATTATTCCTCTAAAGTTGCCGATTCAGAACTAGAGACAGCTTACCTAAACCGTTCACTTTGTTATTATATGAAACAAAACGGAATTATCGATTGTGATATTGAAGAACTTATGGATTTATATACTCGTCAATGCGCAGTTGAAGTAAACTGCATCGATTTAGCACGTATCGGCTTAATTTTTGCAATGGATGGATATGATCCATATAAGAAAAAACAAATTATCCCTAAGCATATTACAAAAATTTGCAAAACATTTATGGTCACATGTGGTATGTATAACGAATCTGGTGAATTTGCAATTCGTGTTGGTATTCCTGCAAAAAGTGGTGTAGCCGGTGGTATTTTTGGCTGCGTAAAAGGAGACATGGGAATCGGTATTTTCGGACCAGCTTTAGATGCAAACGGAAATAGTATTGCCGGTTTTAAAATCCTTGAACTTCTTTCTGCTCAAGAAGGTTGGAGCATTTTTTAATCGCGAGTTATCCTGCTATACTAGCAGGATTTTTTATTTCGCCAAAACCTCACTTTTGTCAGTTATCAATCCTCTTACAAAAACAGTGCTGAAAGTTTCTCTATATCATGCATATTTGTTCCCCCCTCCTGAATAATATAGTACAACCTAGCGCTATATGTGGAGGTGTGAAAGATGAAACTAATATTTCAAATGGGAAAACAACCTGTTCTTGAAAAAACAATCCTTCTTTTTATACTGAGTATTGTAGAAAGCTTGAAGTTAAAAGTTGTTTCACTCGACGAAGCTCACCGATACATATTCAATTTAGAAGTACTTGAATTATTAATGGATCGGAACATCGATGATCAAGTACTTGAACTTATTCATTTCGGGATGGGACTTGAAGACATTTATCATGTGCTTCCTGAAGAACTTGAGCATACGATTGAGGAATTAAAGTGGCTTTGCATTCAAGTATTAAGTGAGTACAGTATGCATGAAGAATCCGAACAATTAATTGAAGATATACGGTAAAAAAGCACCTATGTAGGTGCTTTTAATGTTTTTTTAAACTATTTTTATACGCCTCAATATTTACTGGTAGCTCTTCCTCTTCCAAAGTATGTTCATTTACATCTTTATGAATGAACGCACCTTTAGGTGGTTGATGATCATGCCCTTTTTTCTTATGATCAAATGCTTTCCCGCGTCCCATACAAATCCCCCTTTCTTAAAAGAAATCCGTATTAGTATGGAGAAAAGTACGTCGATATATGCAATCTCTTGCTGTATTTCCAAGGAAATACTCGAACCTTGTTTTCTACTCTCCTTACAACAACTGATCGATCCCAATAAGAATTAATAACACTCCTGCGATAACTGTCGCCCATTTCCCTAAGTATTCTGCTAAAAATCGTTTTCCTACATACACAAAACCACTAATACAAATAAAACTAAACACCCCAGAAATAGTCGCTGTAAGCCAAAGATTTAAATTTGTTACCCCTGCATCAAATCCACCTGCAATATTATTAATAGACAACGCAACTCCTAAAACAATTGCTTCTGAGAAACTAATTGTTTTAGAACCATCAAAATCTGCTTTTTCCGGATCACGTAAAATTCCCATAAGTACATTATCATCTTTAGAACCTGCAGTATTTTTTTGGCCCAAGAAAGGCTGACATAAAATAAACACACCGATTATCCCTAAAACGATTGCTCCAATCAGATTTGCTGTAAACTCTGAAATAAATAACGCAATCCAGTTTCCAAAAAATCCAGCTAGTAAAGTAAATAAAAATCCAAAGAATGCGATGATAAAATTGTTAAACCACGAAATACGAATTTTACGAATGCCATATGCAATTCCAACACCTGCATTATCTAAATTAGAAGCGATCCCGATTAAAAAAATTGAAAATAAGCCTACCGTACTCATAAATAGTCACCCCTTTTTCTCACTTTTCAATGCATATTATGAAAATGTTGAGCAACTGTGCCTGTCTGTTTCATATACTTGTAATAAATGCTCAATATTTTTTCAACACTAAAAAAGGAGTGCCTACACTATGGCTAATGAAAACCCGAATGATCGGCTTGGCAAATTAATAAAAAAACTTTTAAAAGAACGCGCCTTATCTATGCGCCAACTAGGAATACTTACAAATATTGATCCTGCAACAGTCTCAAGAATTATTAATGGTAAACAACCACCAAAACAAAAACATCTACAAAAATTTGCAGAATGTCTTCAAGTTCCACCCCAATTGTTATTTGATGAAATGTACCCTGATTCTCCTCACATTAATAAAGAAAAAACAGATATGTACACATCTCTTGATACCATTCAGCAAACGCTGCAATCCTCTAACTTATTCGATTTCGATTACACTACAACTCGCGTAAAACAAGAACTCGAAAATTACGAACGCTATGCCCAGACAACAGAAGGCGAAAAACGTATTCATGACAGTTTCGCAAGCAAATTAGAGCAAATTGATAGTGCTGGTCCTTTTATTGAACAATTAACAGATATGTATCAACAATTTTGCAATGAAACCATTTCAAAAGAAGAACGTGCAGTTCTTGGAAGCGCATTACTGTATTTCATTTTATCGACAGATATTATTCCCGACTATCTCTTTCCAATTGGCTATTTAGATGATGCGATCGCCGTTGAATTAGCAAAAGAGAAATTACTTGAAATAAAACGAAAGACATAGCAAAATAAAGAACTATTTCAGTTGTTTATTTTCACCTCTGAAATAGTTCACTAAAAAATCGTACAAGTATACATACTCGTACGATTTTACTATACAAATCTATTTTTTCGTGTGGCACCATTCATATATAAATGCTGTTATTACTTTTGTAAATTCAATTAACTGTTCAATTTCAACTTTCTCATTTACAGAATGTGCTTCTTCTAATGTACCTGGTCCATATATAATCGCTGGATTATGAAACTCACTAAACCAACCGCCATCAGTTACCGTTGCAGACATATCTAAAATTGCATTTTTTGATAAAATAGACTCGTGTACTGAGCTAAGTTTTTTTACAGCTGCATGTTCCCTATCTACTTCTAATGAAGGGAAAATTTCACCACGATCTACAATCATTGATTCTCCGCCCCACTTAAATTGTGGCGGATTTTCACTTAACCATGGATCGGCAGCTGCTACCTTTCCAATATATTCTTCAATTTCTTTTATTATTTGTTCATGTGTTTCGTTCGGATAGAAGTGCACTGTTATCCATAACTGGCACTCATCCGCAATAAACGCCGCATGCCTTCCCCCCTCAATAACAGCTGGATTAATTGTTGTTGTTCCAGATGGATAGCCTTCATATGTTTTCATGACTGCCCAGTGACGCTCTAATTCTTGTAAGCTCTGCACAATTTTCATCATTTTTTCAATCGCACTCGCTCCAAATAAACGTCCTCCAGCATGGATCATTTGTCTGCGCGTTGCATCATGAAACGTTTGCGGACTTTTCACTGTAATCCATCCAGTAATGACACCACCTTGCCCTTGCATATGCAAATCACTCGTATCCACTACGACTGCAAAATCAGCATCGTAACCTCGCCTGCAGCATTGAAGTGTTCCTGCCTCTCCAACTTCTTCCCCTATTACTGATTGAAAGATTAAATCTCCAGGTAATTCAATACCAGCTTCTTGTAAAAGTTGAATGGCAAATAGCGCTCCAGCCAGCCCACCTTTCATATCTGCTGCGCCACGTCCAACTAACCAGCCATCTTTTATAAATGGATCAAATGGATCTGTTTCCCACGCCTCATCTGCTGACACTTCAGCTACATCCATATGCCCATTAATAATAAGACTTTTATATGAGTCACTTTTTATTCCTTTTTTTACCCCAACAACGTTCGGATCATTCGGATATACATCCCATTTATTAATACTAAAATTTCGTTTTCTTAAAAACTCTGCAACAAATTCTTGCGCTTCATTTGTATTTCTCGCTGGCGGTGCTGGTGTTTCAAAACGAATTAATGTTTTTGTAAGTTCTAACAATTCCTCTTTCCTTGAATCTATTTGTTTTAACAACTGCGAAATTTCTCGATTCATCGCTAATTCCCCTTTGCATACATAGTATGTTTCCAGCTTTATTTTCACAAAAAAAGAGACTGTTTACAATTTTACAGTCTCCTAATTGATCACTATTATAAACTCTCTACTTCCGTTGTATTTGTCTTTTCAATATGCTCTACATTACTTCCCTTATTTCTTGTAGCACGATAAAACAGTAAACAAACAATCATAAATGGAATACCACAATACAATGCCATTCTTTGTTCTGGAATAAAGGCCATGCCAACGATTACTGTTACATTTAATACTAACGCAAGCAGTGGTACGAATGGATACAGCGGTGTTTTAAATTTCAGGTCTTTGACATCCCCGCCCTGCTTTATGTATGACCTTCTAGCTAATAAGTTAGATAGAGCAATAGATGCCCAAACTAGTATCGCTCCAAATCCAGCGATAGAAAGCAGCCATAAATAAACTGTATCTTCCGCATAAATACCTGATAATAATGAGAGACAACCTACAATTGTGCTTACAATCAATGCATAAATAGGAACACCGTTTTTAGATAACTTACCAAAAATCGGACTAATCATTCCTTGATTAGACATAGACCATAGCATACGAGAAGTTGCATATAATCCTGAATTCGCAACGGATAGAACTGCTGTAATAATAACGAAATTTATAATATCAGCTGCATAAGGAATACCAATTTTATCAAATACAACTACAAATGGACTTTCTATTACTCCTGCTTGCTGCCAAGGGAATAGTCCAGCAAGAATAAAAATAGATAGTACAAAGAAAACAAGTATACGCCAAACTGTATTGTTAATTGCCTTCGGGATCGTTTTCTCTGGATTTTCACTCTCACCTGCTGCAATACCAACTAGTTCTGTTCCTTGGAAAGAAAAATTAACTGCAATCATCGTAATTAAAATGGCTGATAATCCATTCGGAAACAGTCCCCCGTAATCAGTAAAGCTAGAGAACATCGGTGCTGGTTCATTTCCTTTCATATCTAGAAAACCAAACATTGCCGCCCCGCCTAAAATAATAAATGCAATAATTGTAATTACTTTAATACTTGCAAACCAAAATTCCACTTCCGCAAAACTTCTTGAAGATAACGCATTAATAGCAAAGAGCAGTACCGCGAACACTACACACCAAATCCATGACGGTACATCAGGAAACCAACGTTTCATCAAAATACTAACTGCAATTAATTCAATACCTATCGTAGCAGACCAGTTTAACCACGACATCCATCCCACTACATAACCTGCTGCAGGGGAAATATGCTTTGTCGCATACGTTTGATAAGACCCTGCGTCAGGCATCGCAACAGCTAATTCTCCAAGACAGAGCATCGTTAAATACATTACAAATCCACCGACAAGATACGCTACAATTGCTCCTCCAGGTCCAGCCTCATGAATCGTATAACCTGACCCTAAAAAAAGTCCTGTACCAATAACTCCACCGAGTGCAATCATAAATATGTGCCTACTTTTCAATTCTCTTTTTAATCCTTGGTTTTGATCCATCATATAAATCCCCCCTTTTCACTTTGCCAACCCATTTAATGTAAGCGTTTTTAAAAGTATTCAGTGTAAAAATAATGATTTAAAAGAGCAAAAATACACGTCACTTACATTAATCACTGCCTGTTACTAAAAGGTCATCCCTTACTGTTATTAATAATTTTTGATCAGCAATAGCTTGTCCTTCTACTACTTCTAATGATTCAATATAACCACTGATCCCTATCTTAATTTCTACTTTCTGTTTATCTATTGTTTCAATTAATGCTAATTTCTCCCACTCGTATACGTAAGAACTTTCCGTCACAAATAACTTCTCTACTTTTCCATAACAAGGACTATACACACCTTCTATAACTGTCTTCACTTTATAAATTCCTCCCTCTTATTAATTGACACCAAAACGTTGTATATCCTGTAAAAAGTCATATTCTCCCCTCTAGAGATTTCGAATATTATTTATGCAAAATACGTACCAAGTCTCTAATTCATGTATTAAATGAGAGTTTCATACAAAAAAATGTGCACAACCGCAAAATTTTTCGATCATTTAAAAAGTTTTAAACGAAAAATAGCAAAAATTTTTTGCGATTTTATAAGAATTTTAATAAAATTATAAAAAGTCAGTCTTCATAGGGTAAAATGAGGAGAAGATGTTACATGCATACAGAAGAAATTAATTTCAAACAAATTATTGAAATGAATATGCTATATGAAACTTTACTCAATGAACTCGATATCGGGATTCATATTATTAATGAGGAAAGTAAAACGATTGTCTATAACCGCAAAATGATGGAAATTGAATCAATGGATCGCTTAGATGTATTATATAAAAGTCCTTTAGAAATATTTGCATTTGAAGAAAATAAAAATAGTACTCTTATAGAGGCATTAAAATTTGGAAAAACAAAGAAAAATATAAAACAAACGTATTTTAACAATAAAGGACAAGAAATTACAACGATTAACGATACTTTCCCTATAATAGAAAATGGAAAAATTAAAGGCGCTATTGAAATATCAAAAGAAATTAGTAACTTAAAACAAACGATAAAAATAAGTCCTTCTCGAAAACAAAGCACTAAATTTACCTTTGATCACATAATTGGTGATTCTGAAGCCATTCAATCAATCATTACAGAAGGAAAAAGAGTAATTCGTACATCTTCCTCCATACTTCTCGTAGGGGAAACAGGCACTGGTAAAGAACTATTTGCACAAAGCATCCATAATGAAAGTCAGCGTTCAACCAAACCCTTTATTTCACAAAACTGTGCCGCTATACCTGATACCTTAATGGAAAGCCTACTATTTGGCACAAATCGAGGTGCCTTTACAGGAGCAATAGATAAATCAGGCTTATTCGAAGAAGCGAACGGAGGAACTTTGTTATTAGATGAAATCAACTCATTAAGTCCAGCACTTCAAGCGAAGTTACTGCGAGCTATACAAGAAAAAACAATACGAAGAATCGGAGGCACACACGAAAAAGAAATTGACGTTCGTATTATAGCAACTATCAATGAAGATCCTTTCGAAGCCATCGCACATAATCGATTAAGAGAAGACTTATATTATCGATTAAGCGTCGTTACTTTATGTCTTCCGCCTTTACGTGAAAGAAAAGAAGATATTCCAGATCTTGTTCAGCACTTTATTGAAAAATATAATACTCAATTTGGGCTCAATGTAACCGATGTAGATGTAAATGTAAGAGAATTTTTCTATGCATACGATTGGCCTGGAAACGTACGGGAGTTGGAACATATAATTGAAGGTTCCATGAACTTGATAGAAGATGAAACCATCATTACAGCGTTTCATATGCCTACTCGCTTTCGTGAACGAATAAAAACAGAATTCAATATGCAACATGCACTAACTAATCACAATACTGATGCACCTAAAACTTTAAAACACACAATAGAAAAAATGGAAAAGAACTACATTAACCAAATTCTTAAAGAACATCATGGCAACATCTCACAAGCTGCAAAATTTTTAGGATTAAGTAGGCAAAACTTACAATATCGAATTAAAAAACTGCATTTACACATATGAAATAAACATGTCTCCAAGTGCAAAAAATAACTTGGAAAAATATGTTATAACAAAAATATAACATGCTAGAAAGGGCTATATATATGAGTAATGATAAAAAATTAAAGTTATTACACTACTTATACCTTCTCCCTGCTGTTCTATGTATAATGTTATTCATTAATGGTGATATGAGTAGCTTTCCTTATGCAAAGCTATTAGGAACAATTAGCGGCTCCTTTGCAGCTATTATGCTTGCTGCTTTTTGGAATTTGAAGCTACGTATAAAAAACGAGAAATCTTCGTAATACTAAAAAAATCGAGCTACTTAGCCCGATTTTTTTATTTGCCATTAAAACTCAACATTCTCTAAATACAACCCACTTGCCTCAGCAAGACAATTAATTTGATTGCGCTGCTTTTCCTCTAAAATGTTTGGAATTGCTTCAGCGTCTAATTGTCCTAATCCAACTTCAATTAATGCCCCGACAATTTTTCTTACCATATTATGAAGGAAGCCGTTACCACTTACTCTAATTTGTACAAACCCTGCCTCTTCCATCACATCAAGTGTATATACTTCTCGAACCATAGATTTTTTCTTTGATTTCGCATTTGAAAAAGCAGTAAAGTCATGTGAACCAACTAAATGTTTCGCAGCTGCTTTCATGCTTTTCACATTTAATTTTTTATTCACATGCATGCTGTATTTACGCATAAATGGATTTGTATGCTCTTCATTCCAAATTTTATACAGATATGTTTTTGCTTTAGAATTGTAACGAGCATGGAAACGATCATGTACTTCTTCCACATTCGTAATGCTAATATCATTAGGTAAATATTGATTTAAATATTTTTTCACTTTATGTTCCACTAACTTCTCATCACTTTGAAAGTTAGCAACTTGATTCAAAGCATGTACACCAGCGTCTGTTCTACTACAACCGATAATTTCAATTTCTTTTCCGACCATTTCAGATATGACACTTTCGATTTTTCCTTGAATTGTATTATCGTTATTACCGAGACGTTGCCATCCTTTAAAACGTGCGCCATCGTACTGAATTGTTAATTTATAATTATGCATAATATTCTCCTTCATAGAAAATATTCCCTCATACCATGAGGGAATATTAATAAACTTTACTTTCTAACAAGCTTCACTACATTTTCTACGTGAGCTGTATGCGGGAACATATCAACTGGTTGCACATACTCCACTTCATAGCTCTTCATTAATGCTTGTACATCACGTGCTAATGAAGAAGGATTACAAGACACGTACACAACTTGTTTCGGCTTCACTTTTAAAATTGTTTCCAGTAATTTATCATCGCAACCTGTACGTGGTGGGTCGACAACAATTACATCTGGACGCCATCCTTCTTTTACCCATTTCGGTAACCATTGTTCAGCTTTACCTGCTTCATATTTCGTATTTGTAAATCCGTGACGCTTTGCATTTTTTCTTGCATCTGCAATCGCTTCTGGAATTACATCCATACCACGTACTTCCGCTGCATCATTTGCAAGCCAAAGACCGATTGTACCAACGCCACAATACGCATCTACAATTTTCTCATCGCCTGTTAACGCAGCGGCTTTTTTTGCTTCATTATATAAAACAACGGTTTGCTCTGGATTCAACTGGAAGAACGCACGTGCTGATAATTCAAATGATAAATCACCAAGTGTTTCTTGAATTACTTCTTTTCCAGCTAATTTAAATGTTTTGTCGCCAAAAATAACAGATGTTTTACGCCAGTTTACATTTTGCATAATTGATTTAACCGCTGGCATCTGTTTTTGTACTTCTGCAATAAATTGTTCTTTATTTGGTAATTCTTCTTTTGTTGTAATAAGTGTAACTTGTACTTCACCTGTTTGAACTGCAGTACGTGTTACAATTGTGCGTACTAAACCTTTTTGTTTTTTCTCATTGTAAATAGAAACATTTAATTTTTCTAAAATACGTCTTACAACTTTTGTCGCTTCATTCGTTGCTTTATGTTGAATCATACAGTGAGCGATATCAATTAACTGATGTGAGTTTTGTTTATATAGCCCTGTAATAACCTTTTCGTCTTTACGCCCCACTTGTAATTGACTCTTATTACGATAATGCCATGGATTTTCCATGCCAAGCGTTGGACGAATTTTCTCTTCCATACTATTTTTCATGTACTTCTCAAATGCTTGTACAACGATATCACGCTTTTGATTCAATTGTTCTTTATAATCTAAATGTTGCAGCTGACAACCGCCACACTCCTCATATACTGGACACGGTGCTTTCACACGATGCGGTGAAGCTTTACGAACTTTTTTCACTTTCGCTTCAGCGAAGCCACGCTGAATTTTCGTTGTTTCTGCAACAACTTCTTCTCCTGGTAATGCCCCTGGAATGAAAACAACTTGTCTCTTAAAATAACCAACGCCTTCTCCGTTAATCCCAAGACGTTTAATTGTCACAGGAAACGTTTGACCAACTTCCAACTTACTCTCATGTTGCTTTTGTATCATTATTACACCTCTACTCTATACTTTTCCATAAATATAACGCTGCATAACTGCAGTATGGTTCACACTCTTGTTTCAATTTTTCTAAAAATGCATCATCAGGTTTATCATCTAATTGAAATATACCTTGCACTGCACGCTGAATCCCAATGTCCGCTTTCGGGAACATATTTTTCCGTCCAAGCCCAAACATTAAAAAGTTTTGCACTGTCCATGCACCAATTCCCCTAATTGGCAACAATTGTGCTGAAATGTCTTCTTCCGTCCCATTTTCTATACTCGCTAAATTTAATGTACCACTGACAATACTTCGACCTAATCCTACTATATATTCAGCCTTTCGCTGACTAAACTTCTGCTCTCTCAATTCTTCTATTGAAATATTTGCTACTATTTCCGGAGTGGGGAAAAAGAATACACCGTTCTTCTCTGTTCCATACCGTTTCACAAATTGTTCTGTTAACACAGTAGCAAATTTCAAATTTATTTGTTGGTGAATGATACAGCGAAGCAGACAAGCAAAATAATCAAATTCTAAAATAATTGGAGTATGAGCATATGTTTCAAATAGTGGACGTAATGATGTGTTTAAAAAATGATTTTGTATATCTTGAAACGGTTCATTCCAATGAAAAATGGCTCTCATTCGTTTCATGACTTTCTCTGGATCTCCTGTCTGACTAGAAATCCAAAACTGTGGATTTTGAACAGTACCAATCCCTTGTAAGCGAACAACAACCTGTTCCTCGTCTATACAAAGCGGGATATAAATAACTTTCTCATCTAATTGAATGACGTTAAGAGGATCAAAAGATAAACGTTTTAATACTTCTTCAAAATGATACGGATACTCTAACGTAACATGCTCGCTCCACATACGTTTCCCCATCCTTTTTACACATCATTATAGCATGAGAAAACCGTAAGCATACATGCTTACGGTTGATTGCCTTTTACTAAGTCATCTAGACTTTTAAAATGATACCCTTTCTCGCGCAAATCATCAATGATTTTTGCAAGTGCTTCTGCATTATCTTTTGATATTGCATGAAGTAATAAAATAGATCCTGGATGAATCATCGTCATAACATTATTATGCGCATATTGCCATCCTCTTTGCTGATCCACTTTCCAATCCAAAAATGCAAGTGACCAAAATACATTATAATAGCCCATTTCTTTCGTAAGAGCTAACGTTCTTTCACTAAATACACCGCGCGGAGGACGTACATATTTCACTTCTTTTTGCCCAGTTACTTTTTTAATTTCTTCCGTTACACTCGTTAATTCTTCACGAAGTTTCTCATCATTTACCGCTGTAAAATCAGGATGACTCCAAGAATGGTTTCCAATAATGTGTCCCTCATCCTTCATTCTTAACAATAAATCTTTTTGTGTTTTAATGTAATGTCCCGTTACAAAGAAAGTTGCTGGTACTTTTTTCTCTTTTAATACATCTAATATTTTCCCTGTGTATCCATTCTCATATCCATTATCAAATGTTAAATAAATATCTTTTTTCTTCGTATCTCCTAAATAAAACCCGCCATTTTTTTGTAGTAAATCTGTATATAACTTTCCTGCATCTGGTACTGTTTCATTTTTAGGACGCGGGATTCCCCAGTTATGTGGAGTATTTGTATAAGCCAGTGCTGAAACTGGAACAAGTGCCATCATAATTGAAAAAATGAGACCGATATATAACCATTTATATTTCATAAATAGTCTCCTTTCCATATATAATCGTACTTGTAGTTTCTGTTGCAACGCATTCTTTCATGCTGAACATGTTTTTCTATATATACCAAAAAAATGCATCTCGAATCATTCGAGATGCATTTTTTATTTACTTAAATACTGGCTCTTTAAAGCTAGCTAATTTTTCAAGTGATGTTTTATCAACATCTGCATGTAAGCTATTACCATGAGAGTCCATCGTTACAACTGCTTTAAACCCGTCGATACGTAAATGCCACATTGCTTCTGGAATACCAAATTGTAAGAAATCAACATCTTTCACTTCTTTAATACATTCAGCATAATATTGCGCTGCACCACCGATTGCGTTTAAATATACACCGCCATGTTCTTCTAAAGCCGCTAATGTTTTCGCACCCATACCGCCTTTTCCAATGACAGCGCGAATACCGAATTTCTTCATAATATCGCCTTGGTACGGTTCTTCACGAATACTTGTCGTTGGACCTGCCGCTTTAATTTGCCAATTGTCATTGTCATCTTTCACAACAACTGGACCACAGTGGTAAATAATTTGTCCATTTAAATCTACTGGACAATCATTATCCATTAAATGCTTATGGATTGCGTCACGACCTGTATACATCATGCCATTAATTGTTACAACATCACCAACGCGAAGTTCACGAATTTGCTCTTCTGTAATTGGTGCTTCTAATACAATCTCACGTTGCTCTGTTTTTTCTTGTACTTCATGCTGAAGTGTATCTTCCCCTTCTTGATATAGCCAATCCATAATGTCTCCTGTTTCAGGATGAATTTTCACACCAAGGCGACGATATGCCCAGCAATTATACGCAACAGATACATAGAAACTAGCTGGCAAACGATTATAGACGCCAATTTTACAACCAAGTAAAGTTGTTTCTCCGCCAAATCCCATCGTACCAATGCCAAGCTTGTTCGCATTTTCTAATACGTACTCTTCAAGATGTTGTAACTCTGGTACTGGATTGACATCATCTAATGTACGGAATAATTGATTTTTTGCTAATTCATAACCTGATGTGCGGTCTCCCCCGATACCAACACCAATTACACCAGCGCTACATCCTTGCCCTTGTGCTTGATATACTGCATGAAGAAGGCATTTACGAATCCCTTCTAAATCACGGCCAGCTCGTCCAAGTCCTTCTAGTTCACACGGTAAGCTATATTGAATATTTTTATTCTCACAGCCACCACCTTTTAGGATTAAACGTGCATCAATATAATCTTTTTCCCATTGTTCAAACTTAATCACCGGCGTACCTGGTCCTAAATTATTTCCACTATTATCTCCAAAAAGAGAATCAACAGAATTGGGACGAAGTTTACCATCTTTTGTCGCCCGCTCAAGCGCATTATAGATAGCTTCCTTCAACTTTAATTGATTCACACCAACTGGTGTATAAATTTTAAACGTTGGCATCCCTGTATCTTGGCAAATCGGCGAGATGTTATCATCAGCCATTTTAATATTATTTGTAATTGTGCCAAGTGCCATCGCAGAACGAGTCCCTGCATTTTCTCGCTCTTTCGCTTGTTGAATCGCACGACGAACATCTTTCGGTAAGTTCGTTGACGTTTCAACAATTAGTTGATACATGCTTTCTTGAAGCTTTTCCATTGTTACTTCCCCCTCAATTGTGAACGCTACCAAAACGTTATGAGCTGAAAATTCAATTGTTATGCTCTTTAGCTATTTATTTCACGCTATTAGAGCATAAATGAAATTTTTCACAACTTGATTATACCTCTTTTTCTATCGTCCTTCTATTACCCGAACAGAAAAAGGCTACCAAATTGGAATTGGTAGCCTTTTTAATATATTATTCGTCTTTTTTAAATTGCTCACATTTTAATTCTAATTCATCTAACATTGCAAGAAGACGATCTACATCTTCTAATTCTACTTCTTCGGGTTCAATTGTATCAATTACTTCAATGAACATATTTAAACGTTCTTTTAAATATACTAATTGTGTATCTTTATCTTGAATTGCTTTTCCCATGAAGGCACTCTCCTTTTAATTCGAGTTGCTTTTATTATACCGCAAAAACGATTGCTATGGGCATGAAATTTCATCAATTTTGTCACAGTCATCCACTATAATGTAAGCCCTCTCTCTTTTCATGCTAAAAAGTTTCACTTTATAAAAAGCACATATTCTTCTATTATAGAGAATGGACAAATTGTTATTTCAATAGTCAAAGGAGTATTTCATATGACGATATCACAAAAAATGAAGCCGATTACTCCTTCTTACGATCCATGGGAAGCGTATATGGACCTTGAAGAGTACGGCAAACTACTATTAACAAATGTTGAATTTACAACGACGACGTTATGCAATATGCGCTGTGAGCATTGCGCTGTTGGTTACACGTTACAGCCGAAAGACCCAAATCCGCTTCCGATGGATCTTTTATTAAAACGATTAGATGAGATTCCTCATTTACGTTCTTTAAGTATTACTGGCGGAGAACCTATGCTTTCAAAAAAATCCGTCGACAACTATGTAACACCACTCTTAAAATATGCCCATGAACGAGGCGTTCGCACTCAAATCAACTCTAACTTAACTATAGATTTAGCACGTTACGAACAGATTATTCCTTATTTAGACGTATTGCATATCTCTCATAACTGGGGAACAATTGATGACTTCGTTGAAGGCGGATTTGCAATGATGGAGCGTAAGCCTACTTACGAACAACGTGCAAAATTATTCGAAAGAATGATTACAAATAGTAAGGCTCTATCAGATGCAGGTGTACTTGTATCTGCCGAAACAATGTTAAACAAAAGAACTCTACCACATATTGAACATATTCACCGCCAAATCGTCGAAGAGATGGGCTGTAAACGTCATGAAGTTCATCCAATGTATCCAAGTGACTTCGCGAGTAATCTAGAGATTTTAACAAAAGCTGAAATTCGTGATGCGATTGAGCATTTACTAGAAATTCGCGATGAAAATGTATGGATGTTATTTGGAACTTTACCTTTCTATGCTTGTAGCGATGACGAGCGAGACATTGCCACATTTAAAAAGTTACAAGAGAGCAAAAATGTAACTGTTCGTAACGATCCAGATGGTCGTTCACGCTTAAATGTAAATATTTTTGATGGCAATATTATCGTTACTGATTTTGGTGATGTTCCACTTCTAGGAAACATACAAACAAACACATTACAAGAAGCGTATGAAAAATGGAGCGCTTCAAAAACTGCAAAATCATTAAGCTGTCACTGTCCTGCAGTAAAATGTCTTGGACCAAATGTTCTTGTAAAAAACAGCTACTATCCGACAGAAGATTTCTTATCAAAAACAGCAAACATTACATTATAAAAAAACGTCAGCTTATAAGCTGACGTTTTTTCATGTTATTGCGAGTGGGAGGAAGAAATGAATTTAAAATACAAATGATCATGAATTGGAATAGCAGCTCCAATTCCTTGAGAAGTAATATTTTTCACAACAAGTCTTTTTTGATTTCCCTTTAATACAAGATACACTTCTCCAAATGTTACTTTTCCTTTTTCATTTACTGCTGGTGTATAAGCGTATAAATATCCGAGTTGACTCGGACTAATATTATACACACGCTCATGTCCAGTACCATAACCAATGGTCGTTTTAAACGAAAGGGGTAATTGTACTTTTTCAAGTGCTTTGAGAAGCATCATTTTTTTCACATCTGCAGCATCTTTCATATCTGCTGTTAAATCGCCTTCAACCGTCTTTTGTGTTTCTTGCTTATAGCGAAGTGGATATAAACGGTCTCCTCCGCGATTATCATACACATTTCGATTCACTTGTTTATATTCCCAATTAATCGATGTGTCTACTGATTCATAATGTAAAGCCCATTGACCCAAATAAATTTTTGCCCGATACCCTACTGCAAGCGGCGCATTTGAAATTGTCGTTTCATTAAACATCCGAATTAAGTCTGGATTTTCAATTTTAATATTAGCCGTTTTCAATAGCTCTTGAGCAAATTTACTTGGTTGTAAACGTGGCAAATCTTGCGCATCATTTGGAAATGTATTGTCTTTTGAAATATTTAAAACAGATGAAGGCATTTTTGTTCCTACTGTTGTCTTTGCAAAACTCATGTTAGGAAATAATAAAATAAACGAGACCATAGTTGAAAGACATATGCTGTATACTCGTTTCACCTGTCTGGCTCCTTCCTATGTAGGTATATATACTACTTCGTTTATTGTTTTCTCTGAGCGCAATTGTTATGCCTATTTTTCATAATAAATAAAAACCAATTCCCATAATGACATACGCCGCTAGTAAAGTGCCACCTTCAAACCAGTTTGTATCTCCATCATTGGAAATCGCAATCGTTAAGAAAACGGCTGTAATCATAGACACAAGTTCTGGTATGGTAAATACTAAAGGCATCCTTTGCGCGAAGAACATAGATAGCAATACTAATACAGGAGCAACAAACATGGCGATTTGTAATGTAGAGCCTATTGCAATTTCGACTGCAATATTTACTTTATTTTTATAAGCCATAATAATTGCAGACGCATGTTCCGCTGCATTCCCAACAATTGCAACGATAATAACCCCTATAAATAACTCTGACCAACCAAATGACTTTGCAACAGTTTCAAAAGTATGTACGAGTGCCTCTGACACATAAGCTACTGCCAGTGTTGCTATCGCTAAAATAAGGAGCGCCTTCCCTTTTGACCACTCTGGCTCTTCTTCATGCGCTACTTCGTCACTTTTATGTTGATATACACCACGGTGCGTAACTAACTTAAATAGTAATGCAGCAAGGTACATGATGATCATAATAATAGAAACACCTATACTTAATTGATACGTCTTGCCAGCGTCCATCTTCATTGAAAAGATCTCTGGAATAACAAAGGCCACAACAACAGCAAATATTAATAAAGCTGAATTATGCCTTGCATCATATACATTAAAACTTTGTCTTTTGTATTTAAGACCTCCAACAAAGAAAGATAACCCTCCTACCAATAATAAATTTCCAAGTACAGAACCGGTTAAAGAAGCTAACACCACTTCAATTAACCCTGCTTGAAGTGCAAAAATTGAAATGATAAGTTCAACAGCATTACCGAAAGTAGCATTTAATAATCCGCCTATTCTAGGACCAGAAACAATTGCTAGACTCTCTGTTGCTCTCCCCATAAAACCAGCTAATGCGATAATCGTAATACAATACACAGCGAACATAATTGTTTCTGGCCAATGAAGTGTTTTTCCAAGTACAGATAGTGGTACACCTATAAGCGCTACTATAAGAAATATTTTATTAAACATGCTTTTCATCCTTCCATCGTATGTATTTCTCCTCAATATTATTATTATTCTTCTCCTAACTTGTCCGATTTCATCACAATTACGTTTAAAAAATCGGATTGAAGAAAACAGTATGAAAGATATTTAAATTATCTTGTTTAAACAGACAGAATTATAAATTGTGAAAAGGGGTTAAAATTATGCACTTAAAAGAAAAAATCGCAACTATTATTCAAGGTCAACGTACTGGTGTATTATCTACAGTACGAAATGAGAAACCTCATAGCGCCTTTATGATGTTTTTCCATGAAGATTTTGTACTATATGTTGCAACAGATCGACAATCAAAAAAGATAACAGATATTGAACAAAATCCTAATGTCCATGTACTACTCGGACGAGAAGGAAAAAAATTAGATGAAGATTATATTGAAGTTGAAGGGTTAGCTTCAATCGAGGAAGACTCAACATTAAAAAACAAGTTTTGGAATAATAGCTTAAAACGTTGGTTACTCGGTCCTGAAGACCCTAATTACGTATTGATCAAAATCAATCCCGACACAATTTATTACATTGATGGTGCGGGTACGACGGAGCCTGAGTTTTTACGACTATAAAATAAAACAAGCCCCCCTTAGGTGGGCTTGTTTTGTCGAAAAGTTCTTTTAAAAAAAATAATAAAATAGGTGGAACTTTCCAAAGATTCTGTTATATAATAGCAGTAACTTAAATAAACTGTATTAAAACAGATTGAGAGGAGAAATAAAATTGATGAAGAGAGAAGAACGCAAAAATATGATTGAGTTTATTGAAAAGAAAAAAGGGATTGAGCGTGACGAATTATTGTTTATGACAGACGATGAAGTAGAACATATTTATAATGTAACGTACTTTTTATATGAGGAAATTGCAGAGTAGTATAATAATCCCCACCTTATTAAAAATATAAGGTGGGGATTATTTCGTTATTTAGCCCACTATTTACAGGCAGTAAAACTCCCACCTTAAAATTCAGGTGGAGCAAGAAGTTAAGTTGAAGTCGCGCTTTCTATAAAGCTCAATTGCTTCAACTTTATACATGAGAATCATTTTCATGTATAATACTGTAAGATTGGAGGAATTTTACTATGAGTTCGTGGCTCTTATTTGCACTATTATCAGCAATTGCTGCTGCCCTTGTATCTATTTTTGGAAAGTTTGGTTTAGACGGCATCGATGCAAACGTTGCAACAACAATTCGATCTATTATTATGGCATTATTTATGATAGGCGTTATTATCATACAAGGTAAATTTCAAAATATCGGCGACGTACTGCTAAATAAAAAAGCACTGCTATTTATCACATTAAGTGGGGTTGCAGGTGCTTCGTCATGGCTATTTTATTTTCTTGCCCTCAAAACAGGAAAGGTTTCACAAGTAGCTCCTGTCGATAAATTAAGCGTCGTATTTTCTATCATTCTCGCTATGATTATCCTCGGTGAAAAGTTAAACTTTATGACCGGTGTTGGTGTAGTCTTTATTACAGCTGGTGTATTATTTATTGCTTTCAGCTAAAAAAACCGCTATTAGCGGTTTTTCTTTTTCTTTATGTACAACCATACAACACATGTAACAACTGCTGAAATTAATAAAATCCATATTCCATAATGATGTAAACTATACTCAACGAAGCGCCACTTCTCGCCTAACTTCCAGCCAAGCCCAATAAAAACACTTATCCAAATGAGCGCACCACCGTAAGCGTACAAACAAAAACGCCAAAGTGTCAAATTTGATACCCCAGCAAAATATGCCGTTAAATGACGTACTCCCGGTATAAAATAACCAATCATTAAAAGAAATGGCCCATATTTTTCAAATAAAATATGTGTTTTTTCAATGTGATGTTCTTTAATTCTAATTTTCGGCCCATATTTCTTTAAAACAGGGAGCCCAAGTTTTAAACCTAATATGTAGCTTAACGTGATCCCTAACATCGCACCAGCCATCCCACTTAAAAAAGCAGCAGTTCCTGACATAACTCCTTTTGAAACATTATAACCAACAAAGGTCAATAAAAACTCGTCTGGTATCGGTAATCCGACAATACCACCAGCCAAAGCTATAACAATTCCAAAATAGCCATAATGCGCGATTAACTCGCCAATATGTTGTTCCATTCGGAAGACACATCCTATGCACGATCGTTATTCCACATTGTACCCTTTCTATCTTTAAGGCAAACATGGTATACATATTCACTATACATTGTTTTTATAATGAACTCTACTTCTATTCTTTCCTTTAACAGAGATAAAGTGAAACTTTAATCAGTGGGAGTTTTGTTCATCCTCTACTAATTATTAACCTATGCCAATCTTGCTTCTACAGACATCCCGACTCCCACATAACTTACTTACATTCAACAATTTTGAGATTAGATTCTTACTGCCCGCAAATAACCCGATAAAAAATAAAAATTCATATGCGTGTTTTTTTGTTACAATAAAGGAAAGTTACTTTTCGCAACGGTTTAACTCTCAAGAAAAATGATATATCTAGCAAAAACATAGTTTGGTCTATATAATGCAACTTCTACCTATTAAAAGAACATACACCCTTTTACATACGACATCATTTTTCTAAATTATACAGGGGGAACGAACATGACCATTGAAAATCAATTTATTCAAAAAGTTTACTATAAAACATTTTTAACAGAAGAAACTTCTACTCCTGCATCGGAAGTACTCGGTGAAGCATATATAAATGAATCTAAAAATGAATTCTCCAACATTTCTAATATTCGATTTGCTCAAGGTGAATTTTATTATCAAAATAAAGATTTTGAAGCAGCTATATTTAAATGGGAAAAAGTAAATAATGCTCTTGCACTTTGGGCGACAAAAAATATTGCAGATGCTTATTTTGAACTAGGATTCTTACAAAAGGCAGAAGAAATTTATCAATCTATTCAAACGGAAGATACAACTCTTACGATGGAGGTTTCCTTACAACTTCTTTCTCTTTATATCGAACAAGATCGTTTAGGACTCGCTTTTAAGACGATTAGTGAAGCTGTTGCATTCCAACCGGATTATCCAAATATTACTGCAATTGCACGTTCTTTCTATGAAAAACAAGAAGATTGGAACAACGCTATCGAACTAGCTGTTCAAGAAGGTATTCGAACACAATCTTTACACTGGTTTGATACGTTAATAAATTACATAAACAAAGGATTTACAAAAAATATTAAGCCTGAATATTTCTATGAGTCTTTAAAAGCTCTATATGCTGTTGATCAAGCTCAATTTAAAGAGCTTGTTATTGCTCTTTGGAATAGCTATCAACATGAATCCTTATACCTTCCTTGGATTCAAAGTATTAATCATTTATTCTTGCATATTGAAACAGACAATAATGACGATTGGAATGAAATTTCTACTCGCTATCAAGAAACATACTTTGCATTAATTACCGGAAATCATTTTATGCATGAATTAAACGGACTTGTACCAAATTTATTAACAAATTGGTTTAGTTTAACGAAAGCAAAAGATTCTCTAGTTGTCTCTGCAGCAGTGTTAGCATGGAATGAAGTCTCACCTACAACTTTAGAATCATTACTCGTAAAAAGTGCTGGATCCTTACTTTCTAATACATCAGCTGAAGCAGATGTAAATATGGAAACAGTTTCTCATTTATTCGAAACAATCGCTGTATGGGCTGAGAAAAATGATGTAGATTTAAGTCATCAATTTACGCTACTAGTCCATGAACTATGTGATTTAAATGTCACACCACTACTAATAGCTGGAACTAGTGACCATGATAAAACATCATTTGTTAATTCAATATTGGGAGAGAACATCTTAACTGAAACTTTAACAACTCCTATTCTATTTAAAGACGCTAGTCAAACTGAAATAACAGAATTTACCGAGTTAGATATACGAAATATCCCTAACCTTGATGAATTCCATCAAATAACGACTACATCTGCTCAGTCAGAACTTGAGAAAAAATGTATAGAAATTAAGCTACCAAGTAGGTTTTTAAGAAAAAATAAGTTTACATTTCTTCTTACACCATCCATTCAAGAGCAATTGGATAAAAACAATGCATACTTTGAATACTTACAAGCAGCAGATAGTCTTGTTTACGTATTAAATTCTTCTTCACCATTGCATAGTAAAGAAATTGATACATTAATTTATTTACGTGAACAAGTACCAAACTTACAAATTCACTTCGTATTACACACAAATAATACGACTACTAATGAAAAACTAATTAGTAAACTTAAAGTACATTTTCCAGATGCACAATTCTTCCCATACTCTCCTTCGCAAGAGAGTAGCCAGCAACTTGGAGATGTAACAGAATCTATTCTCTCTAATCTTGCAAAACGCGATATAGAAAAAGAACGTATAGAAAAGCTAATATGGTTTACACAAAAGACAATTGCTTATCTCATAAATGAACGTGTGGAATTAGAAAATACATTAGTAAAATCCGTACGCTGGAATAAACACATCTCAGTGAAACTTACTGGATTTATTAATAACCTTACTGCTCTTGAAAAAGATAAAATTCGCTCTATTACCGAATCCTATCTTTTAACGAAAGAAGAAATTACACGAGATATACATTCTCAAATTCCTGAATTATTACAGAGTTGCTCTGATCTTGTTCAAGAAGATAGTGATTTCAAACTAGTTCATGAAGAATTAAATGCTGCAATGAATGAACGTGTTCAAAAGCATGTACAACAGGTACTTCTTCCTAAATTTACTGGGTCTATTCAAGAATGGATTGAAACAGCACATAATGAATTTATTCAAGCTCAAGCTTATTTAGATGAAATGAGTGAAACGTTTAATAAATTATATAAAGAAGAACGTATGAAACTTCCTTGCGATTTCAAATTATTAGATGATTGGAATCGAGATGTTGCACGAATGACAAATCGAATTACAGTAACGAACATCAATATTTTATTACGCTTTACACCGACACAGTTTTTCTTAAAAAGTGCCGGAAAATTATTTGGTAATATGCAAAAAAACCAATCTATGCTCGCCAACAAATATAAACAATATATTGAAACAGAAGACTATACAGAAATTGCTCACACAATTTCCAAACAATTCTTCCTTCAATTTGAAGTATTTGAAGGTGCATTAGAACGTGATATCATGATGTTCTTCAAAGATCCACTTAATATATTGAAACAAAATGTAGATGCAGCTCAACTTGAGATACAGGAAGACGAGCAAACATTAGCGACGCTAAGAAGCAATCCAGAAACATATCATGATCCTTTGGCGTTATTTAAACTACAATTACTACAACATAAATTTGTTTTAAGTACTACAAAGAAACATGAAGATATCTTTGTATCAAACGAATCTCCTACTGTTTAACAAAAAAACCAAGCAAACTAAAATTTGCTTGGTTTTTTTACTTTATTATTTTCATATGTTCAAACGGATAATAAATGCCTGCTAACTTTCCTAACACATCTTCTCTATCAATAAAACCTAAACCATTTCTACTATCTTTACTTATTAAGCGATTATCTCCCATAACAAAAATCTTATTTTTAGGAACTGTAATCGGTCCAAAGTCCTCTGTTAAATTCATAAGTTTTTTTTCTGCTTGTTTTTTATTACTATCCAAATACTCTTCATCTTTCACTTCAGAATTTACATATAATTGATCATTTCTCATCTCAATTATATCTCCAGGCAATCCAATCACTCTTTTGACATAAAAATTATCTGTTTTCACAACAATAATATCTTCTCTCCCATAGCTTTCAAATTGTTTTGCTAACTTATTAACAATCACCTTATCTCCATCTTGCAACGTTGGCCTCATAGATGCTCCTTTTACAGTCGTCGGAAAAAACACAAAAAATTTCGCCAAAAACACCAATAAACATGCAATTGCAATAGTTCCAAAGAATTCACGCCAACGTTTTTTCTTTTGCATCATTTCACCAACTCATCATCTTTTTACTTTTATTATAAATAATACGACCGATGATTTTCTACAAAATTCTGAATTATAAAATTACAATATTAGAAATTTTAAAATAAAAATACTGATCAAATTAACAAGCAAAAAAGATACTCTCAAAATAGTCTATCCACTATTTTGAGAGTATCTTTTTATAATCCCACATATATAATACACATTTGAGCAGCTACATATGTAAACCAAATCCAAAGTGGCTCATACTTCAATTTACGCCCTCCGATATCTGTCACGCCAATAATGAAATCAGAAATTACAAACAGTAAGCCACCAAACGCTGGTATCCACCATATCCCTGTATTTTCATAATATAAGGCGAATGCAAAGCAAGCCATTCCTCCAACCCACAATCCGTAAATTAGAGCTCCTATCGTAAACAACTTATCCTGTTTATCATTTCGGATAAAGAAGAACCATCCTACAATTAGAAAGAGCCCATATACGAGTAAGCCAATCCAAAAACCATTCCATGAAATTCCTGTTTGCAAAAATGCTTTTACATAAAAACAATGAGCAACAGCGAAAGTAACCATCCCTCCAATTAATCGATGACCAATTGGAATCAGCCCAGCCATAAACAAATCTCCCACAGTTGATAAAGTCATACCAAGTGCAACCCACGTACTATACTCTACAGATGGATCTTGTAACCATATGCAAATTGCACTACCTGTTAAAGAAAAACTAAGAATAAGACGAATTGCTAAAGGTAACGGCATATTATCTTTCGTTCTTTTTGTCTGCCCCATTGCATAAATTGCACCAATAAAAAAAAGAAATATTTGCCCAATTAACACCACGTAAAGTAGATTCATAATATTTTCTCCTCAATAAATGCTTTTTGTATCTTTTTTCGTTACACTTAGTCTATTATCCTTTTTCTATAAAAAAAGAAGAACAGTACTGTTCTTCCATTGTAATCGCTTTTCTGCTCTCTATGCTACTTGTTTTTCTTGCTCCATTTTTTGCTTAGCTGGTGTCCTATTTACCACAATGATTCCCGCGGCTACACATGCTAAACCGAGTAGCACAAATGAATGAATTGCTTCACCTAAAATCATGCTCGATAATAACACACCAAATACGGGTATAAAGAACATATACATAGATACTTTTCCAACCTTGTTATACTTCATAATTGTATTCCAAATGCAAAAACCAGCTGCAGATAAGAAAGATAAATAAATTAGCATAAGTAGTGCATGTAGACTAAATGTAAATGGCATGACTCCAACTTGTAAAGCCCCTATACATAATAATCCTGTAGAACCAAAAATCATTTGGTATGCTGTCATATAACCAATATCTAATGTTTTACTACCTTCTTTTGCTAATATGTTTCCATATGAATACAGCATTGCTGCACTAAGAAGTAATAAGCTTCCGATCCCAAAATGAAATGATAAGCTACCATCACTCGGCACATTTACTAAAATGACGCCACAAAAACCAATAGATACCCCAATTAATTTTCGCATATTGAGAGCATCATCTTTATATAAAAAATGGGCGAGTAAAATTTGAAAGAATGATGATGTTCCTGAAATGATAGCTCCTTCAATTCCTGAACTATAACTCATTCCAATGTAAAAACAGATATATTGAAGAAACGTTTGGAATAAACCAATTTGTATTAACTGTTTCCCTGTTCCTTTTTTGAAGCTCATATCTTTTCCTAACACTTTAAAGAATAATAAGAGCATGACTCCAGATAAAAAGAAACGATAACCGGCAAATAATATTTGCTCTCCAACTTCTTGTGGTTGAATTCCAAGTTCAACATAACTTAATTTAATAAAAGGAAATGCGCTTCCCCATAAAAAAGTTGCTACTATTGCAGCAATAAATACGCCAATCGGATGGGTAAAAATTTTCTCTGTCTTCACTTGTTGTCTTCCTTTCCGATCTTTTTATGAACAATATTCATATATACCAGAGGAGTTGCGAAAACACAAGTTTTCCGTTTATACTTGAAACAAAACCGTACCATCTCATAAAAACATATGATATACTATAGAATAATTACAACATAAGAACTATTAAAAACAGATTCAACAGAAATGCTGCTATCCATTATGGATGGCAGCTTTCGTCGTTTTATAGGGGTTTCGATTTTGATTATTTTTCTCAATAAGAATGCGGAAGGAGCGGGTAGTAATGAACTCAGAAGTAAAAACGTTACAGTCAAAAGAAACAATTTCTCATCCCTCTTTATGGGACACATTAAAAAAACATTATGAACTTGTATTTGCAGTAGCATCTGGTATTTTTATTTTAGTTGGCTGGTTATTCACAAAGAACGATGTAATGAATGTAAGTATTACTTGCTATATCCTTGCTTATTTAGTTGGTGGATATGCAAAAGCGAAAGAAGGCATTGAAGATACGATTGAAGAAAAAGAGCTAAATGTTGAAATGCTAATGCTCTTTGCAGCTATTGGTGCTGCAATTATTGGCTACTGGGCAGAAGGGGCTATCTTAATCTTTATCTTTGCGCTCAGCGGTGCTATGGAATCTTATACATTAAGTAAGAGCCAAAAAGAAATTTCCGCTCTTCTTGACTTACAACCCGAAGAAGCATTACGCATTTCCAACGGAACGGAGGAACGTGTTCCTGTTGGAGAGTTACAAATTAACGACATTATTTTAATTAAACCAGGTGAACGTGTTCCCGCTGACGGTACGATTCATAACGGTGAAACAAATATTGATGAAGCAGCAATCACGGGAGAACCTATTCCAAATGAGAAAAGACATGGCGATGAAGTATTTGCAGGTACTGTAAATTTACGTGGTGCTATCGAAGTTAAAATTACGAAGCCAAGCGATCAAACATTATTCCAAAAAATTATCCGTCTCGTCCAAAGTGCACAAAGTGAAAAATCACCATCACAACTATTCATCGAAAAGTTTGAAGGAACATACGTAAAAGGTGTACTACTCGTTGTTGCGCTTATGATGTTCGTTCCTCATTTCTTACTTGACTGGAGCTGGAATGAAACGTTTTATCGCGCTATGATCTTACTTGTAGTCGCATCTCCTTGTGCACTCGTTGCTGCCATTACACCAGCAACGTTATCTGCAATTTCTAACGGAGCAAGAAATGGAATTCTCTTTAAAGGTGGCATACATTTAGAACGCCTCGCTTCAGTAAAAGCAATCGCCTTTGATAAAACAGGAACATTAACAGAAGGAAAACCTACCGTAACAGATGTATATGTTCGAGAAAATATGACAGAAAAAGAAGTACTTTCTATTACAGCATCCATTGAAAGTCACTCTACACATCCTTTGGCTGCATCTATTGTTAAATATGCACAACATGCGTACGACATTACATTAAAAAAACCTGAAAAGGTTGAAGATGTAACTGGTTTTGGGCTAAAAGGAATATTCGAAAACAACGCTTATAAAATAGGTAAAGCTGATTTTATCGGTGAAGAAACAAAAACATTTCATAATGGTATTTCTGCCTCACTTGAAAAGGAAGGTAAAACTGTCGTTTATATTAGTGATGAGGGAGGCATTCTTGGACTTATCGCTTTAAAAGATACGCTTCGCCAAGAAACAATAGCTGCTATTCGTGAATTACAAAGCATTGGTGTCGAAGCAATTATGATTACTGGAGATAATGAAGAAACGGCAAAAGCAATTGCCTCTGAAAGTAATATAAAGGAATATTACGCATCATGTTTACCAGAAACAAAAGTTGAAACGATTAAAAAGTTAAAAGAAAAATACGGTACAGTAGCAATGGTCGGAGACGGTATAAATGATGCACCTGCACTAGCTACTGCTAGCATTGGTGTCGCAATGGGAGAAGGAACAGATGTAGCTTTAGAAACTGCGGATGTTGTACTGATGAAGAACGAACTATCTCGTCTTTCCCAAGCAATTCGTTTATCAAAACGAATGAACCGTATTGTGAAGCAAAACGTAATCTTTTCGCTAGCCGTTATTGCCATGCTAATTTGTTCAAACTTCTTGCAATTTTTAGCTCTTCCATTCGGTGTTATTGGCCATGAAGGAAGTACGATTCTTGTCATTTTGAATGGCTTACGATTATTAAAAGGCAGCAAATAAAACGGGTCCCTCATAGAGGACCCGTTTTTTTTAATGATAGCTATTATGACCGTTCGCACTGCTACTCGTTTTATGCTTTGGATGCGAACTGCTCTTTTGTTTATTATTACTTTTATTATTATGGTTCTTTTTATTATTACTCATGAAATATCCCCCCTGTTCCTTTTTATTATGGAACAAGAGCTCATTATTCATTACGGGAATTATTGTCACCGGTTCTATAATGGTGGAGTAAACCATTAATTTCACCGCCAAGTAAAATTACCCATCCAGTTAAGTAAAACCATAACATTAAAATAATGATACCACCGAGACCACCATATGTATTGGCGTAATTCGCAAACTTATCTACATAATAAGCAAATGAGTACGATACCACAATCCATCCTACAGTAGCAAATAACGCCCCTGAAATAACTTCTCTTCTTTTTAACTTTCGATCTGGGGCAAATGTATATAAGAAACTAAACAAAGCAAATAGCACGAAGAAACTCGCTACTAATCGTGTAATGCTCCACACGAAAGAAAAACTATCTGATAAACCGAGTGCTTTAAACACTGCTGCTCCAATAACTTGTCCGAATACCGGAACAATTAACGCAAAGACAATCATAAAAATAATAGCTAATGTAAACACAATTGATAACGCTCTTGTTGTAATAAAAGAACGTGTTTCCTTCACGTCATAAGCGCGGTTAAAAGCATTCATAACCGCATTAACACCATTTGAGGCAAACCATAACATGGATAATAAACCAAATGATAATAAACCACCATTTTGCTGGTTTACAACTTTATCTACATTTACCTCAATTAAGTTCATTGCATCATCTGGTACATAAACCTCTAATAAACTAAGCACATCCTCTGTTTGAATGGGAATAAATCCAAGAAGCGTAATTAAGAAAACGAGCCCAGGAAAAATTGCAAGCAAGAAGAAATAAGCGAGCTGTGCTGCCAAGCCCGCTACATCATCGCGCATCGTCCGGTCATATAAATCTTTACCAAACGAATAAGTACGATTTCTTCTCACCTTTTCTAAAATTTTTCTCATATATGTTTAAACGCTTTTCTTCTCTTCTTTATCTTGCTTTAACTCAATGTACGCTTCAGTTTTTTTTTCCACTGCATTTGAGTCTTTCATAAATAATTCACGCGCTTCTTTCATACCACCATCTTCAGCAACTACTGGCTCTTCTTCTGCTTTCAGCTCATCTACCTTTGGAGATACAGCTTGAATTTCAATCGTTTCTGGCTTTTCTTCTGGCTCAACTTTTTTCTTACTAAAAATTTCTTTCGTTTCTTTTAACGTCTCTACAACAGATGGCGTTAATTTTTTAATTTCTGCTACTTTCGCTTTTACCACATTGAAATCAGCAAGTTCGCGTCCTTTATCTGTAACAGTTTGCACTTTTTCTTTGATCTTTGCATTTTCACCAATTTCAATCATCTTTGTTTTTGCTTTTTCTGCTGTATTTTTTACTTTTTCACGGTTTTCTTTCTTTAACATGGATACAGCTACACCTGCCGCTACACCAATCGCAATGTTTCGAGCAATATTATTTTTCTTTGCCATATTCCTTCACCCTTTCATTTCTTATGTTAGAAAGTATTTCTTTCTAAGCTTCCTCATATTCCTTGTTCATTTCGAATGAAAGCTAATAGCTTTGCACACCCTTCTGTTACAAGGTCATATACTTCTTGGAAATTCCCTGTATAGTAAGGGTCAGGAACGTCTGTCCAGCCACCGTCTGGAACAAAGTCGGACAGCCTACCAATATAGCCTCCAGTTTTACCTAAACTTTTTAAATCTGCTATATTCTTGTTGTCCATGGCAATAATATAATCAAACTTTGTTAAGTCTTCTTTTTCTACTTGCCTTGCTTTAATTCCTTCAAAAGTGACTGCATTTTCTTTTAAAATTTTTTGTGTTCCTTTATGTGGCGGATGGCCAACATGCCAATCTCCAGTTCCTGCAGAATCAATGACAATTTTCTCTTCAAGTCCCTCTTTTACGACAAGATTTCGAAAAATCGCTTCTGCCATCGGAGAACGGCAAATGTTCCCAAGACAAACAAACAATACTTGAACCATACTTTTGTTTCTTCCCTTCTTGGTGCATTTCTTGGTGCATTTCTTTATATATACTTATAGTATAAACAACCAATTATTAAATATAAAGGAAATCCCTACTAATTTAATGGGATTGAAAAGATTCATTAACGAAAATGATAAAAAATGTTAAGATAGCCTTATGTTATTTTAAAGGGGGACACTTCGGTGGATTTATCCGTAAAGTCAGAAGAAAACGTTGAATATATGGTCGAAGCTATTAAAGAAAAATTACGTATGGTTAATGCTGGAGCGATGAGAGCTGCTAGTTTTAACGAAGAAATGTACGAAGATTTACGTGACATTTATAATCATGTTATGAAACGTGAAACATTCAGCATTAGTGAAATGCAAGCTATTACAGAAGAATTAGGTACATTAATTAAAAAGTAAAAAAGCCTCTCTTATATGAGGCTCTTTTTTATTTCCAACAAATTCATGACAACTCTTCTCTTTCCCTCAACCAACTGTAAAATATTGTACAATAGAAGTAGAACCTCACCTTAGATTTTTCTCCATACATACTACTCACAAATAATAGCAACACTACCATTGCTAACTGTTTTTACTGGAGGTGCTTACTTATGAGCAATTGGTACAGTAAGACGAAAGATCAAACATTAATTGACCTAGAAACAAACGAACAACACGGTTTAACAGATGAAATTGTAAGTGAACGTTTAAAGCAATACGGTTCTAATGAATTAGCTACAAAACAAAAACGCACTTTATGGCAGCGTATTTTCGCCCAAATTAATGACGTCCTCGTATATGTCCTTATTATTGCTGCCCTTATTTCTGCCTTTGTAGGTGAATGGGCGGATGCCAGTATTATCGCGCTTGTTGTAGTTTTAAATGCTGTTATCGGTGTTGTCCAAGAATCTAAAGCAGAACAAGCTTTAGAGGCACTAAAAAAGATGGCAACACCTAAAGCTATCGTCAAGAGACATGGTGAACTAAAAGAAATTCCATCTGAACACGTCGTTCCAGGGGATATCGTTATGCTCGATGCCGGACGATATATCCCATGCGATTTACGCCTTATTGAAACCGCAAATTTAAAAGTTGAAGAATCTGCTCTAACTGGTGAATCTGTCCCTGTTGATAAAGATGCAATCTACCACCCTTCCATGCAAAGTGATGAACAAGTACCACTCGGCGATCAAAAAAACATGGCCTTTATGTCTACTCTTGTAACATACGGAAGAGGCGTCGGTGTTGCTGTTGAAACTGGAATGAACTCACAAATTGGTAAGATTGCTACCCTTTTACATGAAGCAGACGATGATATGACACCACTTCAAAAAAGCTTAGCACAAGTCGGAAAATATTTAGGCTTTGTCGCTGTAGCTATTTGTATCATTATGTTCCTCATCGGTTTTTTACAAGGCCGGGATACGTTAGAAATGTTTATGACTGCTATTAGTTTAGCCGTTGCAGCTATTCCAGAAGGCTTGCCAGCTATCGTTTCCATCGTTCTTGCAATTGGTGTGCAACGTATGATTAAACAAAACGTTATCATTCGCAAACTACCAGCTGTTGAGGCCCTCGGTTCTGTCACAATTATTTGTTCAGATAAAACAGGTACGTTAACGCAAAATAAAATGACCGTTACTCACTTTTATAGTGATAACACATACGATCGCTTAGAAAGTTTAAATGTAAATAATGATGTGCAACGTCTATTGTTAGAAAATATGGTGCTATGTAATGATGCGTCTTATAATAAAGAATCACAAACGGGAGACCCGACTGAAATTGCACTTCTCGTTGCTGGAACCACTTTTAACATGCAAAAAGATTATTTAGAAAAAATACATGAACGTGTTAACGAAGTACCTTTCGATTCAGATCGTAAAATGATGTCAACCGTGCATACATACGATGAAAGCTACTATAGCATGACGAAAGGCGCTATTGATAAGCTCTTACCTCGATGTACCCATATTTTTAAAAACGGCAAAATCGAGATTTTAACTGATTCTGATAAAAATCAAATATTAGAAGCTGCCGGATCAATGTCTCAAGAAGCTTTAAGAGTACTTTCATTCGCATTTAAACAATACGATTCAAACGATGTGGATATAAATCATCTTGAAGAAAACCTCATCTTTATTGGTCTTGTCGGTATGATTGATCCACCGCGAACTGAAGTGAAAGATTCAATTAAAGAATGTAAAAAAGCCGGTATTCGCACAGTTATGATTACTGGTGACCATAAAGATACCGCCTTTGCAATTGCCAAAGAACTTGGTATTGCTGAAGAAATATCTGAAATTATGATCGGAACTGAATTAGATAACATTTCAGATACAGAGCTAGCAAGCAAAATTAATCATTTAAATGTATTCGCCAGAGTCTCTCCAGAACATAAAGTAAAAATTGTAAAGGCATTGCGTGCAAAGGGAAATATCGTTTCTATGACTGGTGATGGTGTCAATGACGCTCCATCTTTAAAGCAAGCGGATGTTGGCGTAGCGATGGGCATTACAGGAACAGACGTTGCAAAAGGGGCAGCAGATGTCGTGTTAACAGATGATAATTTCTCATCTATTGTGAAAGCCGTTGAAGAAGGTAGAAATATTTATCGTAACATAAAAAAATCAATTCTCTTCCTACTCTCTTGTAACTTCGGAGAAATTATCACTTTATTTTTAGCCATTTTACTCGGCTGGGCAACACCACTACGACCTATTCACATTTTGTGGGTAAATTTAATTACAGATACCCTGCCTGCATTATCACTTGGGGTTGATCCTGAAGATCCTGATGTGATGAAGGAAAAACCACGACATGCGAAAGAAAGCTTATTTAGTGGTAGCGTTCCTTTCCTTATTTTCAATGGGATTGTCATTGGGCTTTTGACGCTAATAGCCTTTATCGCCGGAGCAAAGTTCTATACTGGAGATACACATTTATTCCCTCTTTTCCCAGAGCAAATTGATGAGGATGCTCTATTACACGCTCAAACGATGGCATTTGTCGTTCTTAGTTTTTCTCAGCTCGTTCATTCATTTAACTTGCGTTCAAGAACGAAATCCATTTTTTCAATTGGGATCTTTACAAATAAATATTTAGTCTTCTCTCTTCTTATCGGTATTTTAATGCAAGTTTGTATCATCTCTATCCCACCTCTTGCAAATATATTCGGTGTGCATGCATTAACGATGCGAGATTGGGGATTTGTTCTCTTATTAAGTATCATTCCACTTGTTGTGAATGAGATTATTAAATTAGTGAAGAGAAACTAAAAGGCAATGAGGACTCTTCCTCATTGCCTTTTCATTTACCCTTGTAATTCTTTTTTAATGTTTTCAGTTAATGTAGCCATACGTTTGCGGCTTTCTTCACGCTCACGTTTATTTTGTTCTTCAATTTGTTGTGTTTCTTGCATACCTCTTGAAATAATGTTCCAAGTTTCCTCAAGTGTTTCCATCTTAATACTAGAAGAACCTGATAATCTCGCTACTTCTACACTTTGCGTTGCGATATTCTGTGCATTTTTCTTAAGTAATTCATTTGTACGGCGATCCAGTTCAGCCATAGAATCTGCAACAAGCTTTTGACGCTTCGCATTTACCGCTTGAATGATACCATTTTTAAAGATAGGAATCGTTGTAATAAATGCTGTATTAATTTTACCAATTAATTTATTATTACCACGTTGAATCATACGAATTTGTGGTGCTGTAAGTAGCGCAACCATACGCGCTTTTTCTAAATCATCAATACGTTGCTCTAAAATTTCAACCGAGTTTTTAAGCGACTCTAATTCAATACCTGCTAATTGATCATTATTACGCACACGCTCTTCATACATCGGAACTAACTCTGTATTTAAACGCTCTAATAACATTTCTCCTGCTACTACGTACTTCTCTAAGTCTAAATAATATTTTAAGTTTTGCTCATACAAGCCATCTAACGTACCAATTGATTTTTTCATCTCATCTTGGTACTTCGTAATTTCCACATACACTTTATCAATTTCACGGCCCATCGTTTGATACTTGCTAAAGATTTGTTCAATCATTTTATCCGCTTTTTTGAACATACGTGAGAAGAAACCACTTTTCTCTTCCGCAAAGTCTTTGCTATCAAATCTGTCCATAATTTTACCAAGCTGTTTTAATAATTCACCAGAATCTTCTATCTTTGATAATGACATTGTATGTAAAATTTGATCAGCAAAACGTGAAATTTCCATAGAAGGTTCTTTTCCAAGTTCAATTAATTCTAATTGATCTTTAATATCTACCGCATTATAAATACGTTGTACATCCGCATCTTGTCTAAGTTGCAAGCGAACATCTTGTGCTGTTTGCTCATTTAATTCTGTTTTCGGATCTAGTACGACTGGGTTATTCATATGGTATTCTCCCTTTCCTTATAAAAATGGACGAAATAGTCCTTTTATTGTTTGTGATAAATTTTTATAGGCTGATGAACCATGAAACTCAAGATCGAAATTAACCTCTTCAAGCCAATGGGAATCAAATGCCCCCGCTTCAATATACGGTTCAATATCGTTTCTTCCCGTTGGATTGAAATGGAATACATCTACTCCAATTTGATTTAAAAATAGTAATAAAACAGCATCAGAACGAGTTAACTCTCCACTCTTCTCATTATTAAATATAACAATTTTCGGCACATCTTGTGAATAATCAAATTTCTCAAGCTGTTCTAAAATATTCGGTGGTATTTGAGAAAGTTGCGCGAAAACATATAGCGCTACATCTTGTTTTGTCTCTTTCGCAATTGGTTTGCACATTTCACTTTCACACGTATGGATAATCGCTTCTGCAATCCCATGTTGTAAACCTTCCGGTAAACGCTTATGCGGCCACCAATGGCTATTCATAATTAGATCCGGATGTAATTTCCCAGCTCGGTCTAATGCATCTCGATAATGATATTGGAAGTTTGCTTTTTGCTCTTTCGTAAATGGGAATGTATTAACTAGTATACTGTTATCAAATGATGTAACAGCCTTTAATCGTTGAAAATACTCTTTATCATTCTTTGAAACGCCTGATATTTTCGCAAATAAAGAAGGGATATAAATATGTTTATTTTCAACAAAGAATGTCGGGCGTACAAACGCCTTTTCTTTCGTAATTAAAAAGAGCTCATCATATGTTGTTTTTAGTGTACGAGCTACAGGCGTATAGGAACGGAATTGCCACGGCTTGTACAGCAGTGAATTATCGTGGTGAAGTACTTGCTCAATTTCTTTTGAAGCTTGATACGCTACTGTTGCCACACGCTCGCGGCGGCGATCTGGAAATGGTTCAAGAGAAATACGGCCTGGATGAGACACAATAAAGGTCCTTCCCTCTTCATCAACATTCTCAAATCCATCTTTTCCTTCTGGGTGATAATAAAGCACATCACAACCGAGCATAATAAGAAAGTATAAGAAATATATACGGCTTTCCTGTGCATCACCATACCAAACGATACGCGGCATCTGTTTCTTATAATTAATCGTAGAAAACCACTTCGCTACATAATTTTCGCTTAGTTTAATTATGTCGATTAAGAAACGACGGAAGCCTTCTGTCTTTAACGACTGATTATGTTGTTTCTCATATAATTTCAATAGTGAAATAAACGTCGTATGTATGTAATGCTGTAAATCAGGATTGTCTACTTTCGGTAAAAGTTGTTTCCCAGATAAGTGTGCAACTAACCTATTTACTGTCAGACCATTTGGTGCTTCTTGATGTAATCCGAACACTTCTTGAATATGACGAAGCTTTTCCGAATCAATCACTTTGTTTAAATTTTGTTCGTGTAAAACTTCGATTCCTTTCGCTTCACTATAATCAAACAGTTCATTAAAATATTCATCTACATCATTAGGAACGCCAAGGATTCGACATGCTATATAACTAAATTTCATCTCATTCTCTGTCAGTTCATATTGTGGACGTTTTTCTAAAAGCGTTTCAAATTGCTTTAAATCTGATTCATCTTTTAATGCATATGGTTGAAGTGTAAAACGTGAAAACACAACAGTTCACCTCCAAAAACAGTTACGTTTTTTCTAAGTCCTTCTTCTATTATAAACTATTTTTTGTTATAAAAAATGGGCGCTCGCAAAACGAGCAAACCCATTTCAATTATTTATTATCTTCTTTAGTAGCTGCAACTTCTTCTTTAGCTTGTCCAGAATTCTTCATGTAGTGAATTATAAATGTTGCTCCAAATGCTACAACTAAAATAATAAAGAATAGTGTATGACTAATCTCAATCTCGATTAAAGACAGTAACATTTTCGATGCAATAATTAAGATTAAAATGTATGCTGTCGTTTCAAGCTCTGGAATACGCTCTAATAATTTCAAGAATACACCGGCAATACCACGCATCATTAAAATACCTAGCATTCCGCCTAATAATAAAATCCAAACTTCATTAGATACACCAAATGCAGCAAGTACACTATCTACAGAGAATGCGATATCCATTAATTCGACCATGGCAACTGTTCCCCAGAAGACACCGAACATTCTGAAGAAAATACTGTTTTGGTTCATACCATGAGCTTCCTCTTCTTCACCTGCACCTTTACGCTTATCAATAAAGTATTTTACTGATAACCAAGCAAGGTAAAGTGCACCAAGAAGTTTTACCCACCATAATTTAATCAAGAACATTCCGATTCCAATTGCAATAAAGCGGAATATATAAGCTCCAATAAGTCCATAGAATAATGCTTTTTTACGTTTCTCTTCAGGAAGGTGTTTTACCATTACCGCTAACACAAGTGCGTTATCAGCAGATAACAACCCTTCAAGTACAACAAGTGTACCAATTAATCCCCAAGATACTGGATCTTGCAACACTTTAATCCACATGTCCAAGTCGAAAAACTGAGCATACGTATCAAGGATTCCTTGCAAAATACTCATCTTACCTTTATCCCCTATTCTTTGCTAGATTTATAGAAAGGTCAAAAAAAGGAAACGAATATCGTTTCCTTTCTATGCATCCAAGCCATACGCTCTTACAAGCGCACCTAAACCACCTTGGAATCCACTTCCTACTGCATTAAACTTCCACTGTCCATTATGACGGTATAATTCACAAAAGACAACTGCTGTTTCGATAGAGAAGTCTTCCCCTAAATCAAAACGAAGAACTTCTTCGTTCGTCTCTTCATTCGCTAAACGAACGAATGCGTTTCCTACTTGTCCAAAGTTTTGATTACGGCCTTCCGCATCATAAATTGTAACTGTAATAGCAATTTTATGAACGTCTGCTGGAACCTTTTTCAAATCTACAACAAGTTGCTCATCGTCGCCTTCGCCTTCACCTGTTCTGTTATCGCCAGTATGTAAAACTGATCCACAAGGAGACTTTAAATTATTATAGAAGATAAAATCAGTTTCCTTCGTACATTTCCCGTTCGCATCTAATAAAAAAGCAGATGCATCTAAATCGAAATCGTCTCCGCCATCATAAGATTTAATATCCCATCCAAGACCAATTACTGCTTTTGTTAAACCAGGACTCGTCTTACCTAAATCAATCTTCTGTCCTTTTTGTAACTGAATAGCCATTTATATTCACCTCTATATTTTTATCTTTAAAAATATACCCATCAGTAAACATGCATTTCACCAATGGATATATAAATTGAATCTATTACTCTACATCTAAACCAAAGTTATTACATAGAGACGCTAACCCACCTTGGAATCCACTTCCGATTGCATTGAACTTCCAATCACCTGCATGGCGGTATAATTCACCTACTACTACCGCTGTTTCAATAGAGAAATCTTCTCCTAAATCGTAACGAATTAACTCTGCATTCTTTTCTTCATCGAGAATACGTACGAATGAGTTAGAAACTTGACCAAAGTTTTGGCTGCGGCCTTCTCCATCATAAATTGTAATTGTGAAACAAATACGTTCGATGTGAGCAGGAACATTTTTTAAATCGATTTTAATCGCTTCATCATCGCCTTCGCCTTCACCAGTTCGGTTATCTCCTAAATGCTCTACAGCACCATTCGCACCTTTGGGATTATTATAGAAAACGAAATCTTCTGCTCCTGAAACTTTACCGTTCGCACCTACTAAAAAGATACTAACATCTAAATCGAAATCAGCTTGTCCATCATAACGATTTGTATCCCAGCCAAGCCCTACAAGTACCTTTGATAAACCTGGATTTGTTTTTGTTAAATCTACCTTTTGTCCCTTTTTTAAAGAAATAGATGCCATTTAAAAATTCCTCCTTAGTTTATCCTATTGATAACGTGATACAATCTCACTTAAGTTTTTATCTTGCGTGCCTTCTCCAACTGCTGAAAACTTCCACTCATTTTCGTAGCGATACATTTCTCCTGCAATTAAAGTTGTTTTACTAGCATAGTTTTCTGATAAATTATAACGTGCTAATTCCTCACCTGTATGAGGATTTTGAATACGAATATAAGCGTTACGAATCATACCAAAGTCTTGACGTCTGTTTACACAGTCATAAATATTTACAACGAATACTAAACGGTTAATACGACTTGGGACTTTATGTAATTCTACAAAGATTGTTTCATCGTCACCTTCGCCTTCACCTGTTAAATTATCTCCTGAATGAATAATACTACCACAAGTAGAAAGTTTGTTTCCGAAGTAAACTAAATCATTTTTGTTTAAAAAACGATCTCCTTCTAACATAACAACAGATGCATCACAATCTATATTTGGTTTACTTCCAAATAATGAAGACAGAAATCCACCTGATTGCCCAATTGGATCCCAGCCTAAGCCAACCTGTAGTTTTGCTACTTTTGGTTGTCCTTTCGTTAAATCGATCTTTTGACCTTTTTCTAAAATAATAGGCATGAAGTTTCTCCCTTTCTACAAAGCATTTTCCATATCGGAAAATATTGTATTCTTCTCTTATATTGTAGCATTATTTACCTATTGATAAAAAGGATAAATTCTCAGTTATATGAAAACATTCATATAATTTACTTATGATGATGTAATAAGTGGTAAATAGCACCAATCATTCCTGCACAATTACCGTTTTGTGCAAGTTCAATCTCACAATTATTATAAATCTCTTGATTTAAGTATTTACTGACCTCTTCTTTTACTTCTTTTAAAAACTCATTTCCTCTATCGGTAATTCCTCCCCCAATAATAATTGTTTCTGGATTAAAAATATAAGCAAGATTACTAATTCCGATTGCCAAATGTTTAAAGAAAATCCCAACTGCTTGAGCAACTTCTCTATCTCCTTTATCATACAACTCAAAAATTGTTCTCCCATTCCACTCGCCTTTGCCTTTATATTTTCTTACAAGCCGAATTAATCCTGAAATCGAAGCAACCTCTTCAAATGTTTTTCCTTCTATTAGCATATTCCCCCATTCACCAGCACTAAATGAATGTCCTCGGTACAATTCTCCATCTATAAAAATTGCTCCCCCAACTCCTGTTCCAATGGTGAGCATAATAAAGTTCTCTTTCTCTCTTACACTACCATTCCACTTTTCTCCAAACGCTGCACAATTCACATCATTGTCAATCGATACTGGAACTTTTAATATCTCTTGCAATCTATCAATAATAGGAATAGTACTATATCCTGGAATATGATCCGCGCCTCCCGTCACAATTCCCTTATTAATATCAACAATTCCCGCAGTGCTAATACCAATTCCGGCAATAGTATGTTCATTCATTAATTTTTTTGATAAAAGAATGAGTTTTTGAATAATTTGTTCTCCGCCTAAGTGAATTTCTGTTGCAACTGTTTTACGCTTTAATACTCTCCCTGCTTCTGAAATAATGCCATACTTAATTTGCGTACCGCCAATATCAAACGCTATATACTCTTTCATCTACTGCCACTTCCTCTACCGTTATGAATGTAAATTCTCCACCTCTATTATTTGTAGGAAATCTACATTAACTCTTTTCTGCTTTGACAAATATACCACCTTTTTCTATATATAGTTTTTTTTGCATAAAACTCTTTTTCCTAAGAAATATTACAAAGGGATGTATTTTAGATGGAACATTCATTTCTTAGGAGGAAAACCATGACGAAAATCTTCATTTTAGCATCAACACTCTCTCTATCTTTTTTTAGCGGTTTAAATATCGGTAATGCTGCAACTGAAAACTTCCAACCATTAACAAACGCTATTGTACAAAATAGCGATCATTTTGCAGAAGGAAACTCAAAGGATAATAATAAACCTCCAGGAAATAACGGTTCTCAGGACGATAGTGGTTCCGGTGGCAGCGGCTCTGGTGAAAACGGTTCTGGTGAAAACGGTTCTGGTGGCGATGGCTCTGGCGGTAACGGTTCTGATGGCAGTGGCTCTGGCGGCAATGGTTCCGGCGATAACGGTTCTGGTGGCAACGGTTCTAGCGGTAGTGGTTCTGGTGGCGATGGCGGCAACGGTTCCGGCGGTAATGGTTCCGGTGGCAGTGGTTCTGGCGGTAACGGTTCTGGTGGCAACGGTTCTAGCGGCAGTGGTTCTGGCGGCTCTGGCGGCAACGGTTCCGGCGGTAATGGTTCCGGTGGCAGTGGTTCTGGTGGCAATGACTCTGGTGGCAGTGGTTCCGGCGATAACGGTTCTGGTGGCGATGGCTCTGGTAGCAACGGCTCTGGTGGCAGCGGTTCTGGCGGTAACGGTTCTGGTGGTAACCGTTCTGGTAGCAACGGCTCTGGTGGCAGCGGTTCTGGCGGTAACGGTTCTGGTGGTAACCGTTCTGGTGGCGATGGTTCTGGTGGCAGTGGCTCACACGGCGGTAATGGCTCTCAAGGTGGCAATCGTGTTAAAGGCGATAGCAATTCTCAGGAGGGCAACGGTTCTCAAGGGGGTAATGTAAAAGATAATACGAAAAAACAAGGTGATAAATTACCGAATACCGCAACGCATTACCCTATATCTATTTTAATGGGTCTTTCAACATTCCTAATTGGTATGTTACTGTTTATTCGTCGTAAAAACGTAAAATAAGAGCAACATACTTCCATCTAAAGAATACATGAAATACTTTATAAAACTAAAAAGGACTTTGGATTGCATTTTATTATGCAGCCCAAAGTCCTTTTTATCACCTATCAGAAAAAGTATTAATACGCTTTTCCCCAATACACCATTTGTTTAGCTTCTTTACCACAACAAATGCATTCTTCAGCTAAATGCTCTTGCTCAAAAGGCATACAACGTGAAGATACTCCAACTTCTTCTTTTAGTTTTTCTTCACAAGCTAATTCCCCGCACCACATTGCCTTAATAAAGCCTTGCTTTTCGTCAGCTATTTTTTTCATCTCTTCGAAATTTGTCGCAACATACGTATTCTCATCGCGAAATGCTTTTGCTTTATCAAATAAAGCAATATGAATTTCTTCAAGTAATGCTGGAATACGTTCTTCTAATTGATCCATTGGTACAAACTCTTTTTCCTTCGTGTCTCTTCTTACAAGTACAACTTGATTCTTTTCAATATCTTTAGGGCCAACTTCTAATCGAATTGGAATCCCCTTCATTTCATACTCATTAAATTTCCAGCCTGGTGTTTTATTACTAGCATCTATTTTTACTCGTGCAACCTTTTGAATATGTCCTTGTAACTCTGTTGCTTTTGCTAAAACTCCTTCTTTATGCTGAGCAATCGGTACAATAACAACTTGCACTGGAGCGACTTTTGGTGGCATTACAAGTCCATTATTATCACTATGAACCATTATTAGCCCGCCTATCATTCTTGTTGATACACCCCAAGATGTTTGGTGCACATATTGCCACTTACCGTTACGATCTAAAAACTTAATATCAAATGCTTCAGAGAAATTCGTTCCAAAGTTATGAGAGGTTCCTGTTTGAAGCGCTTTTCCATCATGCATTAAACTTTCAATTGTATAAGTTGCCTTTGCTCCAGCAAACTTCTCCTTTTCTGTTTTTTGCCCTTTAATAACTGGTATCGCTAAATAATCCTCACAAAAAGAAGCATATAAGTTTAAAATATTTAATGTTTCAGTCTGCGATTCTTCTGCCGTTTCATGGATTGTATGACCCTCTTGCCATAAAAATTCAGTCGTACGAAGGAATGGCCTAGTTGTCTTCTCCCAACGAACTACTGAACACCACTGATTATATAACTTTGGCAAATCATTATAGGATTGCACAATTTTTGAAAAGTGCTCACAGAACAAAGTTTCAGATGTAGGACGTACACAAAGTCTTTCCGCTAACTTTTCATCTCCACCATGCGTAACCCATGCTACTTCAGGAGCAAATCCTTCAACATGATCCTTCTCTTTTTGCAATAAACTCTCTGGGATAAACATTGGCATATATACATTTTCATGGCCAGTTCCTTTTAACTTCTCATCCATCACCTTCTGCATATTCTCCCATAAGGCATAACCATACGGACGTAAAATCATGCACCCTTTTACACTTGAATAATCAACAAGTTCGGCTTTTTTTACAATATCGGTATACCACTGCGCAAAGTCCTCTTCCATCTTCGTAATGGCTTGCACTTGTTCTTTTGCCATAGTCAGTCTTCCTCCTTCTAGAAAATACAAAAAAGCCCGCGTCCCTAAATAGGGACCGAGCTTTGCCGGCGTTACCACCCTGATTCATGCACAAAAATTGCGCATGCTCTCTTTTTGATAACGGGAAATTCCCGCTGCATATGCAGAACTCAAAGGCAGGTTCCATATTGCCTTTTTAAGAATCTTTCAGCCTGACGGATTCTCTCTCTGCTAAAAAGGTTGAACATGTACTAGTCCTTTTTCATCGTTATAACGAAATAAATTTGTTGATTATCATAATACAAATTCTTTTTTAAAACAATAGCTAATTTTCTTATTTTTATATATCCTTTTCATTTTTTGCAGTTTTATACGTAGCTTTTCCGCGTAATTTTCACAAGTTGATGTGCAATCATACCGATAAGTGTACCAAGTAGGACAAAGAAACCAATAAATCCATATCCCATTCCTTCCCACCCACCAATAACCATCATTGTAACGGGAAAGGACGCTAAGCAAAGAAGTATTAAACTAAGTGCAAATATAATATCAAACTGTTTGTCTGGAAACCGTTTCTTTAGTAAATATGAAATAGCAAATACAAGGATAATCGTGATTCCGCCAATGATGTAAAAAATACCAAATCCATCTAACCAATCCATAGTGTTCCCTCCCTCCATAGATTCCCTTATACTTAATTATATGTTTAATTTTTCTGAAAATAAATAATAAACTTTCACCTAAAAATATATATTTATTACTAGGTGTTAATAGTAATATATAATAATAGGTTTTATATAATCAGGAGGGAACTTTATGGATAAAGCATTAACAAACCACGTCATCATTTTATCATTCGACTGTTTATCAGCTTTAGATTTTCCTATACTACAAAAACTACCTCATTTCCAATCTCTAATAAAAAAGGGCACGGTTGTCGAAAAAGTAGAACCAATTTATCCTTCTGTAACATATCCAAGCCACTCAACAATCGTAACTGGTAATTACCCTAACAAGCACGGTGTTGTTAGCAATACGTTACTTCAACCAGGGCGTGAATCACCTGATTGGCATTGGTACCGAAAATCAATAAAAGGAACAACATTGTATGATGAAGCGCGCAAAGCAAATTTAACGACAGCTGCCCTTCTATGGCCTGTTACTGGAAGAGCGAACATCGATTACAATTTACCAGAAATTTTCCCCAATAGACCTTGGCAAAATCAAGTGTTAGTTTCCTTATTTAGCGGTAGCCCACTATACCAATTAGATTTAAATCGTCGTTTCGGCCATATAAGAAATGGTTTATCACAACCAGAGCTGGATGATTTCGTCCTCGCCTCTGCTGTGCATACAATCCAGACGAAAAAGCCTAATGTCATGTTCGTACATTTCACCGATCTAGACACACAAAGACACTATCACGGCTTTGAATCTAACGAAACAACAGCTGCTATCCAGAGACACGACGAACGTCTAGGGAAAATTATTCAAGCACTAAAAGAAAGTAACCTATACGAAGAAAGTACAATTATTGCCCTTGGTGATCATAGCGCTTTAAGTGAAAACAAATCCATCCAATTAAATGTGCTATTCCATCAAAGAGGACTTATATCTCTTAATAAAAAAGGAAAATTAGTAGACTGGAAAGCCTATTGCCAAAGTTGCGACGGCTCTGCCTATGTATATGTAAAGGACAAAAATGATACGGATACAATCCGGGAGGTACAACTACTCCTTGAAGAACTACTTCAAAATAAACAAAACGGAATTGAATTTATACTTCATGATGAAGCTGCCAAAGACTGCGGTGCAGACGGTAATTGTTTATTCATGTTAGAAGCACGAGAAGGGTATTATTTCACTGAAAACTATACAGGAGATTTTATAAAAGAAATTACTGAAAAAGATGTTACGCCTAGTAAAAAATATACATTTGGTACGCATGGATACTCTCCAACAAAACCTAACTATGAAACAATTTTTATCGCTGCTGGGAAAGGAATAAAAAGTGGCTTTACCGTCCCGTATATGAGACTTATTGATGAAGGTCCAACTATCGCTAGACTACTCGGTTTACACTTAGGTGAAACAGACGGAGCAATTGTAGAGGATTTACTCCAATTGTAAAGAACTGTGTATATATGTAAAAGTTATGTAAAATTCATCACTGTTTCTCTTTTTATAATTTTTATTTTTGTACACTGTTAGTAAAACAAATTTAAGGGGGAACATTATATGAAAAAAATGTCCAGACAAGAAAAAAGCTGGATATTATACGATTGGGCGAACTCTGTATACTCGCTCGTCATTACAACTGCATTATTTCCAATTTACTTTAAAGCAGCTGCAAAAGAAGCTGGACTATCTGGGGCAACTTCAACAGCATATTGGGGATATGCAAACTCATTCGCAACACTTTTAATTTCTATACTTGCTCCTATTCTTGGCACAGTTGCTGATTATAAAGGATTTAAAAAACGTTTTTTCACATTCTTCTTTGGACTCGGTATCGTATTTACAAGTATGTTAGCAGTCGTTCCAACCTCTCAGTGGTACTTATTGCTAGGGTGCTATATGCTCGCCTTAATCGGCTTTGCTGGAGCAAACATTTTCTATGATGCATTTTTAGTAGACGTCACTTCTGAAGATAGAATGGACCGAATTTCTACAAGAGGATTTGCATTAGGTTATATCGGGAGTACAATTCCTTTTATCGGTTGTATCGCTCTTATTATTCTTTCTCAAAAAGGAACTATTCCCTTATCGGTCGGCATTGCTAGTCAAATTTCCTTTGCAATAACAGCTCTTTGGTGGGGGTTATTTACAATTCCAATGCTAAAAAACGTAGAGCAAACACACTATATTGAGCGTCATCCAAGACCTATTAGAATGAGCTTCAAACGTCTTGCTGATACTTTTAAAAATATTAAAGAATATAAAACTGTATTTATGTTTCTAATCGCTTACTTTTTCTATATTGACGGAGTCGATACAATTATTACTATGTCTACCGCTTACGGAACCGATCTCGGTATTAGTGCAACGAATCTATTAATCATATTATTTGTAACACAAATTGTCGCTTGTCCATTTGCTTTACTATACGGAAAATTATCTGAAACATTTACTGGCAAAAAAATGCTATATGTCGGTATCATTATTTATATCATTATTTGCACATATGCTTATTTTTTAAAAACGACACTTGATTTTTGGATTTTAGCAATGTTAGTTGCTACATCTCAAGGTGGTATTCAAGCACTAAGTCGTTCATACTTTGCAAAACTAGTACCAAAAGAATCTGCTAATGAATTCTTCGGATTTTATAATATATTTGGGAAGTTTGCCGCAATTATGGGTCCGGTATTAGTCGGTGTTACAACGCAATTAACAGGAAAAACAAACGCTGGTGTTCTTAGTATTATTGTTCTATTTATTATCGGAGGATTCTTACTAACTAGAGTTCCAGAAAATAATACATCCGTTACACCACCTAGTCCAAAGACTAAAACGCTATAAGAAAAGATCCTCTTCTCATAAGAAGAGGATCTTTTTTATTTTTAAAGGTGCGCCTTATAATGAACGACTCTACCGCTTGTACAAAAATAATTTATCAACAGTTGTTCCTAATACTTCAGCTAAACGGAACGCTAACGCTAAGCTTGGATCATATTTATTATTCTCAATTGCATTTATCGTTTGTCTAGAAACCTTACATTTATCAGCTAATGCGCCTTGTGAAATATTATTTTCAGTGCGTAATTCATAGATTTGATTTTTCACACCATTGCTCCTAACCTGTAAAATCGTTTTTACAACATCAGTATATAATTGGCTCATATAGTTGTCAAAAGTTCCTCAAAGAAAAAAGGAGCAATATTGCTCCCTTACAATAGTTATTTTGAAGCTAATGAATTTGTTAGTGCCTCTTTGTTAGCGATATCTTCTTTCTTTATTTGCATACGTACAACTGGCCCTATCGCTAATAAAATAAGTGCCATCGCTATACAAAACACAGTAACTAGTGAAGTTAGTTCCTTTAATCCTCCAGCTAATGAAGTTCCAATTAGCATTGCCCCCATAAACAGTGGTAAAATCGTTCCATTTACTCTTCCAACCATATTTTCTGGTACAAGTTGAATCATAAGCGTACCGACAACAATATTAACACAAGCTAAACAAATACCTGTTCCAAATCTCATGAAACTAGTAATCCAAAATGATGTAGATAGCCCTTCTACTAAAAATGAAAGGGCTAATATACCCATACCGAATACAAACATCTTTTTCGGATTCACTTTTGAAGCGAAAACTGCAGCAACAATACCACCGAGTAACATACCTATTCCGTCAGCTGCCGCTAAATATTGAACAGCTTCTTTTTCCATACCTAAACGTTCAATTACAAGGAATACTTCTAATGGATTCGTTAATCCAACAGCTAAACCCATAATTGTAAAAGTGATCGTAATCATACGTAAATTTTTCGTATGAAGAACATACTTCCAACCTTCTTTTATATCATTTTTTAATGAGTCTCTCGCCACCTGCTCTTTTTCAACCCATTTTGGTAAGAATGAAAGGGCGATAGCAGATAACAAAAATAAAATGATTAAGCTATATAGTGATGTAAATAAACCAAGTTGTGTATACACAAGCGATCCCACCACTGGTCCAAAAATCAGAAATAATGACTGTAATGTTTGGTTAAATGCAATCGCATTTGCTACCTCTCCTTCTTTTACATAGCGCTTAAATATACGCGAAGATGAGGGCTGAGAAAACTGACCTACAATCGCGGAAATGAGTGTTGCAAAAAATATAGCCTGCCAATAATCCAGCTTTAACAACAAGACAATTCCTATAATAGACAGTACACTTAATACATCTCCAGCGACCATTGTTCTTTTCGGATTCCAGCGATCAGCTAGCGCACCACCGATAAACGAGAAAATAAAAATAGGTGCATATTCCATAACTGATAACAACGAAACAGAAACTGGATCATTATTCGTTCGCTCCATTATAAAATACAAAAGAGCCATATTTCTGATCCAAATTGCAAATTGTTGTAAAATATCAGACGCCATAACGAGCATAAATGCTCGGTTTTTAAATAAAGCGTTCATTTTCATTCCCCTTTCATAAACCGACCGTTCGGTCTAATTTATTTTGTAAGAAAAGCAACTGACCTATTATTCAGCTGCCATTCCTTTTAACAATACATCTATTGCCTTTTTATAAATACGTTTCAGCTCTTTATAATCTAATTCGTAGTAAAGCACTCCAAGTCCTGATAATAATCCGTTTACAATATACATAAGATCACGAGTATTATCTTCACGGAACTCTCCAGACTGTATACCTACTTCAATTAATTTCTCAAACATAACATATAATTCTCTAGTTAAAGCTAACAGTTCATCCAGAATCTCTTTACTTACAACTTGGCTCATAGAGAATTCCTCTATTGCATTTGAAATTGGTTGCTGTATGTCCTCTACATGATATTCCGCGAGACCATATAGTTTTTCAGTACTAGTGCTATACAACTTCTCTTTTTCATTCCATTTTTCAATCCAATCATACGTATGCTGTTTCACTACAAATAAAAATAATTCTTCTTTACTTTTAAAGTGATAATAAATACTTCCTTTACTTCGCTCTGTAATTTCACAAATCTCTTCCATAGATGTAGCTGCGTAGCCCTTCTGTGAAAATAGACTTTCTGCTTTATATGCAATTTCTTTCTTTATCTCTTCTGCGCTTCTTCTCATATTCACACCTCTTTAAACCGACCGTTCAGTCTAATAATAACAAATCAAAAACCTCTATCGCAAGAGGCTATATTCCTTATTTAAGAAAACGTACTTTCAAACCAAGTTCGAATCATATGTATGGTTCCAAATTTAAATGCTAATTTAACAAGAAATACGCCTCCTGCAGCTAATAAAAATAACACTACTTTCCCCTTATTTTTCACTTTCGGTTCCCTTTTCATTTCCATTCCCCTTAGTATGTTAAAAATATTAAACAAACGTTTGTTTAACTGTGTTTATGCATATGTAAGCCGACTAATCAAACGTTTGTTTAAAAAGAAATACGCCTATATAAGGCGCATTTTTATCAATCACCACCGCCACCACAGCTTCCTCCGCTATCTCCCCCAAAAGATCCTCCACAATCATGTGAGCCGCCATCATGCGAGCTATCATTATCAGATCCAGCAAAGAAAAATAATGGTGATGAGCTGTTAGATGAATTATGAATGTTATTTTGTTTTGTAAGATTTACCTTCTTTTTGTTCGATCGAACTGCTGTTACGATTGTTCCAACTACAACAAATAATAGTATGACAATAATAAATTCCATTTAAAAGCCTCCCTTATTCCTCGAATAATTGAATGGTTCTCTCTAAATTTTCAAGTGAAATGAAGCGTGATTCACGAAGAATTTCTTTTCCATTATGAAATAATAAAATTGTTGGCCCTGTAAATACTCCATATCGCCCCGCAATCTCCTGCATGTCTTGTAGTAATATCTCTATTTTCTCTACGTAATCATAATTCTCTAATACGCAATTTACTTTTCTTAGCATAACATCACAAACACCACAATTTTCCGTTTTAATAAACAGAAGTACCAATTGTTGTTCTTCGATATAGGTCGCTAATTCTTCTATCGTTTTAAATGTAGTCATCTTATCCCTCTTAGCGTAATTTACGAAATACTTTGTCTTGATACATACGAAAAGCTGAACTATCTTTAACCTTTCTCTTTTCCATTACCTGCTGAAAACGAAGCGTTTTTGCTGTTAACTCTTCTCGTAATCTCTTTCTCTCTTCTTCATCATAACAGCAAGCAATTAGATCCTCTATTTTTAATATATCTTTTTGTAGTTCCATTTCTGGTGGAATCATTCCCGCATTTTTTAAAATTTTATAACTCATTCTAAGTTCTGGAGGTACCATTGAAAGATCTTCTAATTGTAGTGGTTTTCCTTTTCCCGGAAGATAATCAAGATCACCATTCCGTATTGCTTGTCGAATTTTTTCTTCAGCAATGTTCAAAAACACATCCACACCATTCCCTCCTTTACATATTTTTACTATTATTTTACATGATATTTCCTTATCTTTCTACGTCTTTAATAATTGGCTCCATACAATTTTTTCTCAAATTTATTTATAATAAGCTTTTTCCTCCCATACCAATCTTTCGTTTTCATATATAGTTTGTATTCAAGCCTTTTTGTATTGAGAAAGTCTTTTTTAACTTAATAAAGCGTTTACACTAAATCTTACATTTGTTACGATTTAATCACCCCCAGCTCCCTTGTATAGACTTCGTGATGTCTGATCATTTTATCTAGACGTTTCACACGTCTAGATTCATTTTGATTTATTGGCGTATGCCTTTAAATATATCTTTTATTTTGAAAGGAGAAATGGCTATGAGGTCTCAAAAATTCACACTGCTATTACTATCCCTACTACTTTTCTTACCTCTTTTTCTCACAAATTTTATTACTCCAAATCTCGCATTAGCAGATTCACCAAAGCAAAGTCAAAAAATTGTTGGGTACTTTCCTTCGTGGGGCGTTTACGGACGTAATTATCAAGTTGCTGACATTGATGCATCAAAACTTACTCACCTTAACTATGCTTTCGCGGATATTTGTTGGAATGGAAAACATGGAAACCCTTCTACTCATCCTGATAATCCAAATAAACAAACGTGGAACTGTAAAGAATCTGGTGTACCATTGCAAAATAAAGAGGTTCCTAATGGTACTCTTGTACTCGGTGAACCATGGGCTGATGTTACCAAATCGTATCCTGGCTCAGGGACAACTTGGGAAGATTGCGATAAATATGCCCGTTGCGGAAATTTCGGGGAACTAAAACGATTAAAAGCTAAATATCCTCACTTAAAAACAATTATTTCCGTTGGTGGCTGGACTTGGTCTAACCGCTTTTCTGATATGGCCGCTGATGAAAAAACAAGAAAAGTATTTGCTGAATCTACAGTAGCTTTTCTTCGCGCATATGGGTTTGATGGCGTAGATTTAGACTGGGAATATCCGGGCGTTGAAACGATTCCTGGTGGTAGTTATCGTCCTGAAGATAAACAAAATTTCACTCTCCTTCTTCAAGACGTCCGAAATGCTTTGAATAAAGCAGGTGCTGAAGATGGCAAACAATATTTACTAACAATCGCTTCAGGTGCAAGTCAACGCTACGCTGATCATACAGAACTAAAGAAAATTTCTCAAATACTCGATTGGATTAATATTATGACATATGATTTCCACGGCGGATGGGAAGCTACTTCTAATCATAATGCAGCTCTATATAAGGATCCAAATGACCCAGCAGCAAATACGAATTTTTACGTAGATGGTGCTATAAATGTTTATACAAATGAAGGTGTTCCAGTCGATAAACTAGTATTAGGCGTACCCTTTTACGGACGTGGCTGGAAAAGTTGTGGCAAAGAAAATAACGGACAATATCAACCTTGCAAACCAGGTAGTGATGGGAAACTTGCTTCTAAAGGTACTTGGGATGATTACTCTACCGGTGACACAGGTGTGTATGATTACGGTGATTTAGCAGCCAATTACGTTAATAAAAATGGTTTTGTACGCTACTGGAATGACACAGCTAAAGTACCTTACTTATATAATGCAACTACAGGCACATTTATTAGCTACGATGACAATGAATCTATGAAATACAAAACAGACTATATAAAGACGAAAGGTTTAAGTGGAGCAATGTTTTGGGAACTAAGCGGAGATTGCCGTACAAGTCCAAAATATAGTTGCAGTGGTCCAAAATTACTTGATACGCTAGTAAAAGAATTACTTGGTGGACCTATTAGTCAAAAAGATACTGAGCCACCAACGAATGTTAAAAACATTGTAGTTACGAATAAAAATTCAAACTCAGTTCAATTAAACTGGACTGTATCTACTGATAACGTAGGAGTTACGGAATATGAAATTACTGCTGGAGAAGAGAAATGGAGTACAACAACAAATAGCATTACAATTAAAAACTTAAAACCTAATACGGAATACAAATTTTCGGTAATTGCCAAAGATGCTGCTGGAAATAAATCACAACCTACCGCTCTTACTGTCAAAACGGATGAAGCTAATACGACACCTCCTGATGGAAATGGTACTGCTACATTTTCAGTCACTTCGAATTGGGGCAGCGGTTATAACTTCTCGATTATAATCAAAAATAATGGAACGACTCCTATTAAAAATTGGAAATTAGAATTTGATTATAGCGGCAATTTAACACAAGTTTGGGATTCTAAAATTAGTAGTAAAACAAATAATCATTATGTAATTACGAACGCAGGATGGAATGGTGAAATTCCTCCTGGTGGATCTATTACAATTGGCGGTGCAGGAACAGGTAATCCTGCCGAACTTTTAAATGCCGTCATTAGCGAAAACTAGACGTAATATCCATTAATTACTTCAATAAAGTTTGAATTTAGGTTTGAGCAATACCTCCTAAATTCAAACTTTTAATTTTATGAAAAATCAAAAATATCACAATAACCTATTATAATTATATTTAATTTCTAATATGAAGTTTATATGAAGTTCATTTGAATTTTACATGAATTTCCTTTAATTTCTATTGTCTTCCTATAATATCCATATTATCCTTTACATAAAGGAATTATTTTTATTCCATTTTGAACTATCTATATATATAAAGAAAGATAGTCACCTGTTAGGGAAAGGCTTTCGTATTATAAATATAACAAAAGAAAAAGCACGCTTATAAGCGCACCATAAGAGTGCTTCTTCATACAATTCTCATGTAAGAGTTCTCGAAAATCATGTTAATCACAAAGAAAAGGCATTAGCTCATAAAAGCTAATGCCTTTTCTTTATTCATATTGTTGAGTATTCCATTCTTCTATATTTCATAATTTTGTTATCTACGATTCATAGAAAGAAGGTTCATGTGAGACAATTAAAACCGTTCCTTTGTATTGTTGTAACGCTTCCTGTAAAGCCATCTTAGTTTCTACATCCAAATGATTAGTCCGTTCGTCTAAAATTAAAACATCAGCTTTTTCTATTTTTTCATATAAGGAGCTAACACACTTAAAATCTCTTCTTTATCCTTTTTTAATTCGAGTGATGTTAACATATCCATCGTTCTCGGCCTAGGTAATTTCACTTGTACCTCGCCAACTATTGACGCTGGTCTTTGAGATAAAATAAATACGCGATCTGAAAGCAAGATTGCCTCATCTAAGTCATGTGTAACCATAACGATTGTTTGCTTCTCTTGATGCCAAGAGTTTAAAAGCCAGCTATGTACTTCCATTTTTGTAAATGCATCTAATTTACCAAAAGGCTCATCAAGCAGCATAATTGGCTTTTCACATAAATATGTGCGCAGAAAACTAATTCTTTGACGCATACCACCAGACAATTCATCTGGATAATGGTTTGCATATTCATCTAGTTCGAACTGCTTTAATGCTTCCATTCCTTCTGTCAGCCTTTGTTTTTTCGGCTTTCCTTCAATTTCTAACGGAAGAACGATATTTTGCAAAGCTGATCGCCACGGTAGTAATAAATCTTGTTGTGGCATATAACTAACAACATCTTGCTCTTGTACTTGCTTATCGTTATACGTTACGTTCCCGCTTGTTGGTTTTTCAACATTTGCAATCATGTTTAATAATGTGCTTTTCCCGCAACCACTCGGTCCTACAAAGGAAACAAACTCTCCCTCTTGTATAGAGGCACTAATATTCTCTAATACATTCTTTCCGTCGAAAGATTTCACTATATTTTTTATTTGTAATCCGCTCATTTTTCACTTGGAAGGAATTCATTTGTAAAAGCATCTTTTACATCGATTTTCTTTTTAATAACTTTGTTGTCATATAAGAAATTCATGTAATTCGTCCAAATTTCTTCCTTCTGTACTCCCCATGCTTTAGCATCATCTTGATACTTCGTACTTAACCATTTTTGGCTTTCTTGAACTAAATCTTTATTCACATCTGGAACAGCTTTAATTAAAATATCAGCAGCCTCTTTCGGTTCCTTAATTGCAAAATTATAACCTTCTGTCGTTGCACTCATAAACTTTTTCACAAAGTCTTTATCTTGCTTCGTATGTTTTTCACTCGTAATAATAACAGGACTATAGAAATCAAGCGCTGGATCTAAGTCCTTCACCATAATCGCATTTAACTCTTTTCCTTGACGCTTCGCTTCAATACCATCCCAACCGTAATAAATCCATTCGAAATCTGCATCACGGCCAATTGATTTAAAGAAATCTGTTTGTCCTAAGATGATTTTTTCAACTTTATTAAAATCAGCTTGATGTTTATCCATAATCGTCTTTAATGTCGCTTCTTCTGCTGGTCCTCCCCAGCCGCCGTAACGTTTACCTTCAAAATCTTTCGGTGACGTCATATTGTCTTTCTTAAGCGATGCAAACGCTGAAGTGTTATGCTGAATAATCGCTCCTACAGATACAACAGGAATTCCTTCTACACGAGCTAACGTTACATTTTCTTGTGCACTTATTGCGAAGTCTGCTTTTCCTGATGCTATCATTTGCTCTGCTGTTACATTGTCACCTGGTTGAATAATTTCTACATCTAATCCTTGCTTTTTGTAATAATCTTTCGTTTTCGCTACATACAAGCCAGTATGATTCGTATTTGGAAACCAATCTAATACTACTTTTACTTTTTGATCTTTACTTGCACTTTCTTCTTTCTTCGCCGGATTACATCCAGCCACACCTACCGCTACTAAGGCAGCTAACATAACTTTCAAACCTTTTTTCATTTTCTGCCGTCCTTTCTATATATCCATGGTGCTGTTATTCTTGCCATAAACTCTACGATAAAATACAGGCATAATGTCACCATAACGATGATTGCTGCAACACCAAATACTCGGGCAGTCAAAAAGGATTTTGTAGCCCTCGTAAGCATAACGCCTAATCCTTCACTTGCACCGAGCCATTCTCCGATAATTGCCCCCATTACGCTATATGTAACTGCAATTTTTAAACCTGAGAAAAAGTATGGGAGCACTGCTGGAAATTTTACCTTCTGGTAAACTTGCCATTTCGTCGCCTTCATTGTTTGTAACAGTTTCAGCATATTTTTATCTACTGTTTGAAAACCTTCTAAAATACTAAGCGCAATTGGGAAGAAACAAACGAGTATTACGACCATTACTTTCGGCAACATCCCATATCCAAACCAAATAATAAATAGCGGTGCAAGTACAACAATTGGAATTGTTTGCGAAATAACGAGCAATGGATTTATTAAAATACGAAATAACGGTATAACATCCATAATAATTGCGATGCTCGTCCCCAATAAAATTGCAAAGAATAGTCCAATTATAACTTCCTGCAGTGTTTGCATCGTATTTGGTAATAGTAAATCTTTCATCCCAATTAATTCTTGAACAATGGCAGAAGGCTTTGGTAAAATCCACGGTTCGATTTTAAATAATGAAACAGATCCTTCCCATATCGCAATGAGAAGGATAAGCCAAATAGTTGTAATAAGTTTAGATTGCTTCTGGTTTTGCATATTCATCACGGTACTTCCAAACCTTTTCATCTATCGTTACACCAGTGCTTGGACGATAATGGATTTTAATAGAAGTAATCACTTCTTCTGCTCCAGCATCGACGCAAGCTTGTTGCGCACGTTTAACGACATCAAGAAGTACATCTAATTCTCCTTCCAAAGTTGTTTCCATTGCCCCTACTTCATAACGAACTCCCGATTGTTGCACAACTTCAATTGCTTTATCGACAACAGAATATACATCTTTCGTTTTCGCTTGTGGTACTACTGAAAATGACATTGTAACTTGTTGTGACATAATAAAATCCCCCTTATAAAATTAAATTTCAAAAATAAGAAAAGGCTTTCCTACTGCGTAGGAAAGCCTTGTATGCAAGTTATTACAGAATAACATATGCTACATCACTTTAAGTAACTCCCTACGCTGGCATTATCCAGATCAGGTTGAGGGTCGATGTTTACTTACATCCTCTCAGCCAATTGGCTCCCCGGTCCTTAATTCGTTTTCATTGTAGCATGATTTATTTTATTGAACAAACAAAAGCATGCATAATCATTTCATTATTTTTGGAAAATAACCAACTTTTTCACCATGAGCTAATAACTGCTGTATAAATTCTTTATTAATTGCTGGTACTATCAATTCTTTTTTCTTAATCCATTCATTCGTTCTACGTGTACCCATTACAATTTCAGATTGCTGTGCTCCATCTCCTGCAACTTGAGAAGCAATTAACTCTGCTATTACTTCATTTCCCTTAGCTAATGCAAGTCCGGTATTTACATATTCTGAAAGTGGAACCATTTCAAGATTGTATCCACACTCTCCAATTAGCTGTATAAATTGTTCAAACTCAATTTGATGTGGATGACAAATATGTAACGTCTCTCCTACAATTTGCGCATCTTGTAAATACGATACAATTGATTTACTAGCAAAATCAATTGGTGTGAAATCAACTTTCCACTTCACATTTGGTGCTTTCCCAATTAATAGCATTGTTTTAATAAGACGATAAAATGCGTTTCCTTCAATATTTTGTTGGAACGAACCTGTTTCTGAATGACATGCTAAATTACCTGCACGATAAATATTTCCGCGCAAACCATTTTTCATTGCTTCACGAACAATGTTTTCCGCTTGTAGTTTACTATTTGAATATACATTCTCTAAGTCTACACTGTAATTAAAATCACCAGTTTTCATGTATGTATCCCATTGATCTACCGCTAATTCTAACGGGATACCAATTGTAGAAATAAAATGGAATGTAGCACCTTTCTCCGCTAATGCTAGCATACGGCTAGTTCCTTGGACATTTATATTTTCAAATTGTTTTACATCTCCAAAATGTCTTACATCTGCACCGCAATGAATTATCGTATCCATCTTAGAACTGATGAACATAAATTCTTCTTCGCTCATCCCAAGATACTCTTCTCCCAGATCACCAGCTACGGCCTGTATACGCTGTAACCATTCTTCACATATATCATTAAAGTAGCCTGTTAATGTATCTATAATTCTTTGCTGCACATCTTTGGTTGGTCTTACTAAACAATAAATAGTAGCAGATGTATCTCTCAACAATTCATATAATATGTGTGATCCTAAATAACCAGTAGCTCCTGTTAAAAAGACATTTGAAATCTGGGTTTCTTCCAAAACGTTTGCATACGTGATAGTATCTGGCTCGTGAATCACTTTATATTCACGAAATACTTCTTCTTTCTCTACTTTTACTTCTCGCTCAATTCGAGCTAATCCATATATCGTTCTTTCTTTAAAGAAATCTTGAATTGTTAAATGTGAGAAATCTTCTTTTAACAATGTTAAGACTCGTAATACTTTTAATGAATGTCCACCAATTGTAAAGAAATCATCATGCACTCCAACTTTTGAAATTCCTAATACTTCCGCCCAGGCGTTCGCTATTTGTTTTTCTGCTTTATTAGAAGGTGCAACATATTCTTGTAGCCGAACCGGTTCATACTTTTCTTCTAACTGAGCTAACTTCTTAACATCAATCTTTTTATTAGGTGTAAGTGGTAATTCATTAATATAAATTAGTTTAGATGGCACCATATAATCTGGTAATTGCTCTTGTAACTGATAAACTAATTCTGGTATTTCTTTTTTATTTAAAGTTGTATAGAACGCGATTAAATATTGGCTACCTTCCTTACTCTTCTTAGCAAAAACAGCATTTTCTTTTATATTATGATTTTGAGAAATTTTACTTTGGATTTCTCCTAGTTCAATACGATGTCCTCTAATTTTTACTTGATCATCTTTCCGATGTAAAAACTCTATATTTCCATCCTCTAGCAACTTAACGATATCACCTGTTTTATATATATTAACTATAGGATTAAAAGGGTTCGGAATAAAAGCTTCAATTGTTTTATTAGGCTTATTAAAATACCCTTTTGCTAATCCCACTGAATCTATATATAATTCACCAGGTACACCAATTGGACAAAGATTCATATTCTCATCCAAAATCATAACTTGATAATTAGCACATGGTTTACCAATGGGAATACTCGCAACATCCTCATTTAACTGACTAGGTATTTTATAGGTTGTCGTCACTACAGTACATTCTGTCGGTCCGTATACATTATAAATTTCAACATTTGTACCTATTCTTTCTCTCCACAATTTAATAACCTCTACAGGTAACATTTCACCACCAATCGCAATTCTTTTTAGGGAAGCTAGCTTATATATATCTTCTTCTGCTAAATAAGTTGCTACTTGTCGAACAAAAATTGTTGCTAATGCCAAGATTGAAGTTGCTTTCACTTTATAGATTGCATTTGCAAATGCCTCTACAGACAATCGCTCTTCCTCTAATAGTACATACAAGTTTCCTCCGCAGAATAAAGAAGCAAATGACTCCCATACAGAAGCATCGAAACTAAAGGAAGGAAATTGAGCAAATACATCCTCTTCTGTCAATTCATATTGCTTTTTCATCCAAGTGTACAGATTAACAACGCCTCTATGTGCTAACATCGTTCCCTTTGGATTCCCTGTTGAACCCGATGTATAAATCATATAAGCTACATCATCACAATGAATAGACAACTTTACATCTATATCTTCATAAGTTTCACTATCATACAATGAAACTGTTTGAACCCCATCACATGTTATAGGCGTCTCTTTCATCAATATAACTTTCGCTTGGCTATCTTGAATAATGTACTGTATTCTACTTTCCGGATAATCTGGATCAATCGGAACATACGCTGCACCAGCTTTTAATATAGCTACCATACTTACTACTGTGTCTATGCTACGTTTCATAAATATTCCAACATAGTCTCCTAATTGGACGCCGTTTTTAATTAACATATGAGCTATTTGATTACTTTTTTTATTTAGCTCCTCATAAGTTAAAGTACCTTCCCTTGAAGATAAAGCTATACGATTTGGAAATTGAGTAACAGTATTATAGAACATATCGACGATACTTTTCTCAGGATATACTGCTGTCGTATCATTCACTTGACTATAAAGTGCCATCTCGGCCTCTGTAATAATATTAAAATGTTTTATATACTTATTAGTATTTTGTGATATATCAACTAAAACACCTTGTATTTGTTGTGCATAACGAGTAATCGTTGTCTCTTTCCAATTAACACTATTAAATATTATTTCTACACTTTGCATATTTTTACTAAATACAAATTGTAATGTATTCGTGTCTTTTAGCTCATAATATGTTTCACCAATAATAATAGGTGACATTTCATATAATGTATTACCGTTTTGAAACTCTTCTATTTCTTCCTCATTCATTTCTTTAATTTGCTCCAGTTGCTCTTCAATTTGTAAATTTAAACTTTCATAGGAGAGAAAATTAGAAACTTCAATAGTAATTGGAAATAAATTTCCTCTTACATGATAAAGCACGACAATATGTTTTTCTTTAGAAATATGATATAACCACGTTGCAGTCGCTCCTATTAAATCTACAATGTGAGTCAAATTTGAAAACAGTTCCGTTTTCCTTTTTATCCTAAGTTCTGTTCCTTGCACATCTTTAGGTATTTTAATACTTCCTTCTACTTTTCCTAAAAATTCTTTTACCATCTCATTATAAGAAATTGCTAATTTCATATTTATGTAAATTCCTCTCTTAAATATAATAAAGGTGTGAAAATTCACACCTTTTTCATCCCTTATTAAAGGGCAGATTCGTTCAATTCATAATCAGTAGCGGAGATACCCCCTTGATTAGAATTGAACTTTCTCCTTATTCGCTTTTAAACTCACCAATAAGCTCTTGTAATTCCTGAGAAAGCCAACTTAAAGAAGTCGCTAATTCTGCAATATCTTGTACTGATATTTCTTGCTCTTTCATGCTTTCTTCAACATTACTACTGCTGTTGGCATAAGTATTTGCAATATGTGATAATTCATTTACGACTTGAACAATATTCTGGCTATTTTGTAAAATGTCACTCGAATTACCGGAAACAGCTTTTACTTGATCTGTAACAGATTGCGCTGATTTTGAGATTTTTTCAAAGAAATCTCCACTACTTTGAACAAGCGAAATTCCAGTTTCTACTTCTTTTGAACCTTTTTGCATGGAAACTACAGCATCTTCTGTCTCAGCTTGTGTTTCACCAATCAATTTCGCTATATCTTTTGCAGACGCTTCCGTTTGTTCTGCTAATTTTCGTACTTCATCAGCAACAACTGCAAACCCTCTTCCAGCTGCTCCAGCACGTGAAGCCTCAATAGAAGCATTTAAAGCTAATAAATTTGTTTGATTTGAAATACCTGTAATTACAGTTACGATATCACTAATTTCTTTTGACCTTGTTTCTAACGAATAAATGATGGAAGATAAATCTTGTACTGCATTTTGGATTAAACTCATTTGATTAATAATTTGTCCAATCACTTCATTACCTTCAATTGAATGTTGTTCCATACCTTCAGAAGCAACCGCAACTTGTTTTGCAGCCCCAGTTATTTCTTCTACCTTATCTTCCATTCCATGTACAATTCCTAAACATTGTTGTACTGAAGTTTTTTGAGACTGTGCCCCTACTCTTAAACCTTCAATAGAACTTGCAATCTCTTGAACTGCCATGCTGTTTTCCTCTGTACTCGCCGACAATTCTTGTGAAGAAGAAGAAACTTGCTCAGCAGTTTGCCTTACTTTATCTATAATCCCTTTAAATTTTTCAATCGTGTTATTGAAATAAACATTAATAATTCCAATATCATCTGGTCTTTCTTTTAATTTAATACTTAAGTCACCTTCACCAATTTTACGTAACCCTTCTCGTAAATCTTTTAATGGAGCTAGCGAGTGACGCACGATAAAGAATTGAGTAATAGTCGCAATTGCTAATGAAATAATGATGAAGAGTAAGCCCTGTATCATAAACTTCTCTTTTGTAATAGGAACAATGGAAGCATCTAAGTCAGCCGCAATAATTGCAACAATATTGTTTTCTCCATCTGTAATTGGTTCTAATATTGTCACCCACGAACCTATTTCATCTTCATATACTTCTGTCATTTGAGCCTTTTTCGTATCAATCACTTTATCGTATGCCTTCATCCAATGAGCGGGTTGTTCATAATAATCTCCCGGCTTTATAGGAAACGCATTTGTTAACTCTGTAGTCAAACCAACGAGTTGTAATTCTCGCTTTTCATTCGGCTTTGCTCCTGTAACATACGTTTGTCCAACGCTTTTCAATTCTTTTGATACTTCATCTAATTTCTCTGTTAACTTTTCTTTTTTCACTTTTTCGGCTGTAGGATCTTTCGCCATGTCTCTAACTAATTCTACATCCAGTTTTTTCAATACTATTTCTCCTGTTTCAATAGACTGCCTTTCAAATAAAGACATCATACTATTTTGAAACATGTTGAAACTTAATGCACCCATACTTCCAACAAGTGTCAAAATAACTAATACGGTTAATAAGACGTTCTTTTGAAGGAACGATAACTTATGCCAATATTTTTTCATTAATATCCACCTTCCTTAATCAACATAAACAAAAAAACAAAATATATGAATATTTTGTTTGAAAATGTTTCTCAATATGTTCGAGAATAAAAAAAAGCCAATGTAAAAGCATTGGCCAAGACCAACCCTATCCGTCCGGTAACTGGCTAGCGTAGCCTTTCGACCTTAGCTCCTGTAGTTTTGCGTCCTCATGTTTCCATCAGTTTGCCTTTCTCGCTGAACGAGTTGAACGATATGGGAGTTCTATGAGAATTAATTTATTCTCTTTCAAAGATTACAACATATAAATCAAAATGTCTACTTATTTAGAGATACAAATACAAATTTTTAATGAATTGCTTTTTCAAAATAATTTCAAAAAGTACGTGAATGTTACTTTTTTTATGTTATATAATAAAAAATGTATAAATAACAAGGATTTCTTCGGGTATTTATTTAATTTTCATTCAAATTAAACTATTCGAATATATCTTAACTAATGAATTTCGGAGGTAGTTTATCATGTTTTGGCTACAATTTCTTACCTTGTTACTCTGTATTTTTATTGGTGCACGCCTAGGCGGAGTTGGTTTAGGAGTAATGGGTGGAGTTGGTATGGCAATACTCGTTTTTGTCTTCCACTTACAACCAACGGCGCCTCCTATCGATGTAATGCTTATGATTTTGGCAGTAATTACAGCTGCTGGTGCTTTGCAAGCCGCTGGAGGAATGGACTACCTTGTTCATCTAGCTGAAAAGGCATTACGAAAAAATCCAAAACGCATTACATTCTTTGCTCCAATTGTTACTTATTTATTTACACTTTGTGCAGGAACTGGTCACGTTGCTTATTCTGTACTTCCTGTTATCGCTGAAGTCTCTCGCGAATCCGGAATTAGACCAGAACGACCAATGTCAATTGCCGTAATTGCTTCCCAACAAGCAATTACAGCTAGTCCTATATCAGCTGCAACAGTTGCACTTTTAGCAATGTTAGCTGACTATAAAATCACCTTATTAGATATTTTAAAAGTAAGTATCCCTTCTACTTTCATCGCTTGTATGATAGCTGCATTTGTTGCTAGTAAGATGGGAAAAGAATTAAATGAAGACCCTGGATACTTAAAACGATTAAAAGAAGGATTAATTCCTAAGCTTGAAGAGAAAAAAGAATTTGTAGGTGTAAAGGGCGCAAAATTATCAGTTATCCTTTTCCTTGTAGGAACCTTCCTTGTTGTACTTCTTGGTTCATTTGAAGCACTTCGTCCAGGATGGATAGTTGATGGGAAGTTAGCCCGTCTTTCCATGCCGAACACAATTGAGATGGTTATGTTAACTATCGCGGCTCTTATTATTATTTTCTGTAAACCAAATGTAGAAAGCATTGTATCTGGTAACGTCTTTAAAGCAGGAGCAACAGCAGTTGTTGCTATTTTCGGTATCGCTTGGATGGGAGATACTTTCTTTAATGGAAACTTAAATATGATTCAAGGATCGATTCAGCATTTAGTAACAAGTGCACCTTGGCTATTTGCTATCGCACTATTCATTCTATCTATTTTACTGTACAGCCAAGCAGCAACAGTTCGTGCCTTAATGCCACTTGGACTATCTCTTGGTATTCCACCAGCGCTACTGATTGCGATGTTCCCTGCAGTAAATGGATATTTCTTCATTCCAAACTATGGAACAATCGTTGCTGCCATTAACTTTGACCGTACTGGTACAACAGGTATCGGTAAATACGTATTAAATCATAGTTTTATGATTCCGGGCCTAATTGCAACATTTACTTCTATCGGAATTGGAATGCTCTTAATTTCAATTATGTTTTAAAGAAAAAGCACAAACCTTTATTTAAAAAGGTTTGTGCTTTTTTAATCAAATATTTGTTTAAATTTTGGGCAGTCTATTTCTTCATGTAGCACTTAAAATACTACACTTCCTTCCCTACAAACTTCTCTTTACTTCTTCAACTAATTTTCTCGTACTTTCATACGCAGATTCCGCTAAACTAATTGCTGAAATAACTGAAACACCGTCCGCACCCGCCTCTATAACTGCCGCTGTATTTTCAATTGTAATCCCACCAATACCAACGATTGGCACTGTAATTCCTTGTTCTCTAAAATAAGCTAATCCTTTCGTTCCTTGAACCGCTTTCGTATCTTTTTTCGTACTCGTTGGGAAAATAGGACCAACACCTAAATAATCCGCTCCATTTTCGATTGCAAAACGTGCTTCTTCAATTGTATGAGCAGATACGCCGATAATTTTATCTCCCATTTTTTCACGAACAGATGTAATTCCTTCATCATCTTGTCCAACATGAACACCATCTGCATCTAATTCAATGGCTAATTCTACATCATCATTTACAATGAAAGGAACACTATATTCCTTACAAAGCGTCTGCAATTCTTTTGCAAAGCGCACTCTATCTTCTCCGATTAAAGAACCTTCCCCCTTCTCGCGAAACTGAAAAATTGTCACTCCACCATCTAACGCTTCTTTCAATACAGCTAAAGGATCCCTCGTGCAGTTATTACTTCCCATAATAAAATACACTTGCAATAGCTTAGACATTTTATCTATTTCAATGCGTGCCATTTCTTTCACTCCCTCTTACTCTAACTCCACAATCTTCCCATACTTCTCAATATCACCTGAAGTTGTATTCGCTAATTGATTTAAAAATTCAATTTGGAAACTACCAGGCCCTTTTTCTACCGCCTTAGCAGCTGCCAGTTCCGAAGCTACACCATAAAACGTTAATGCGGCTACTGCTGCTTTTACATAATCTTTTTCCACTGCTACAAATGCTCCTATTACAGAAGTTAGTAAACAACCTGTTCCCGTAACTTTCGTTAAAATAGGGTGACCATTTCGAATAACAATAGTTCTCTCTCCATCTGTAACAACATCTTCTTTTCCAGTAATGACCGCAACTGTATTTAGTTCATCTGCTGCCTGCCTTGCAATACTTACAACATTGCCATTTCCAGTACCAGCGTCTACCCCTTTAATTTCCCATTTCTCATTAATAACATTTGCTATTTCAGCCGCATTTCCGCGGATAATTGCTAAATCTATTTCGGCTGGAATATGTCTCGCAACTTCTGTTCGATACGAAGTTGCTCCTGCACCAACTGGGTCAAATAGTACTGGCACATTGTTCGCATTTGCTGATTTACCCGCGAGTAACATCGCTTCTACTTCTTCAGGACGAAGTGTCCCCATATTTAATACTAACGCTCCAGCAATGCTAGCCATTTCTGCTACTTCTTCTTTTGCATACGCCATTACAGGCGATGCTCCAAGTGCCAACAAACCGTTAGCAGTAAAATTTGTTACAACAACATTTGTAATATTATGAACGAGCGGATTAGATTCTCTCACCAAATCCACTACTTTACTAATTTCTTTCATATTCATCCTTTTCATCTCCTAACTATAATGGTGGGAGATACACAAAAAGACACTTTGCGCGTACGCAAAGTGCCTGAACATGTGCTTTTACACTCTCCCTACGCTGGCATTATCCAACAGGTTCAAATGGTCAATGACGGACTAGTAGCCATACTCTCAGTTTGTATCCACAAACTCCCATGTGCTTATTATTCATCTACTTCAAAGTCTACTCTTATTCTACTAAAATAACAAGTTCTTTACTTTTCTATTTAATATAGAAGCAACCTATATAACAATAAACATAATCAAGTGAAACTTTAATCAGTGAGTGTTTTGTTCATCCCACTAAAAACCGATCAAATATGGAGCGAAACTGAATCTCAAGAAGATGTATGCTATATTTAACTTATGGAAATTTGAAAGGATGTTTTTAATATGTCAAAAAGCGTTGTAATCGCTGAAAAACCTTCCGTTGCACGAGATATTGCTCGTGTACTTAAGTGCGATAAAAAAGGAAATGGCTACCTTGAAGGTAGTAAATATATTGTAACTTGGGCTTTAGGTCATCTCGTTACATTAGCAGATCCAGAAAGTTATGATGTGAAATATAAAAAGTGGAATTTAGAAGATTTACCGATGCTACCTGAGCGTTTGAAATTAACGGTTATTAAACAAACTGGTAAACAATTTAATGCTGTAAAAAGTCAGCTACTTAGAAAAGATGTAAATGAAATTATTGTAGCAACAGACGCTGGACGTGAAGGGGAATTAGTCGCACGCTGGATTATCGATAAAGTTAAGCTAAATAAACCAATCAAACGTTTATGGATTTCTTCTGTAACCGATAAAGCAATTAAAGATGGTTTTGCAAATTTAAAACCAGGTAAAGCCTATGACAATTTATACGCTTCAGCAGTTGCACGTTCAGAAGCTGACTGGTATATCGGTCTTAATGCAACTCGTGCTTTAACGACTCGCTTTAATGCCCAGTTAAATTGCGGCCGTGTACAAACCCCTACTGTTGCTATGATTGCTAGTCGTGAGGATGAAATAAAGAACTTCAAAGCTCAAACTTACTACGGCATCGAAGCTCAAACAATGGAGAAGCTCAAACTTACTTGGCAAGATGCAAATGGCAATAGCCGTAGTTTTAATAAAGAAAAAATCGATGGTATTGTAAAAAGTTTAGATAAACAAAATGCTACTGTTGTGGAAATTGATAAGAAACAGAAGAAGTCATTCTCTCCTGGTCTTTACGATTTAACTGAATTGCAACGTGATGCAAATAAAAAGTTCGGTTACTCTGCTAAAGAAACATTAAATATTATGCAAAAATTGTATGAACAGCATAAAGTACTAACGTACCCTCGTACAGATTCACGCTACATTTCATCTGATATCGTTGGAACACTTCCAGAACGTCTAAAAGCATGTGGTGTTGGAGAATACCGTCCCTTCGCACATAAAGTATTACAAAAGCCTATCAAACCTAACAAATCATTTGTTGATGATAGTAAAGTAAGCGATCATCATGCGATTATTCCAACAGAAGGATACGTTAACTTCGCAGCATTCACAGATAAAGAACGCAAAATTTATGATTTAGTTGTAAAACGTTTCTTAGCTGTTTTATTCCCAGCATTCGAATACGAACAACTAACGTTACGCACAAAGGTCGGCAATGAAACATTCATTGCACGCGGAAAAACGATTTTACATGCTGGTTGGAAGGAAGTATACGAAAATCGATTTGAAGACGATGATGTAACTGATGACGTAAAAGAGCAGATTCTACCTCACATTGAAAAGGGCGATACATTAACTGTAAAGTTACTTATGCAAACATCAGGTCAAACGAAAGCACCTGCACGCTTTAATGAAGCAACTTTACTTTCAGCAATGGAGAATCCTACAAAATATATGGATACGCAAAATAAACAACTTGCTGATACGTTAAAATCAACTGGTGGATTAGGTACTGTAGCGACACGTGCAGATATTATCGACAAACTTTTCAATTCTTTCTTAATTGAAAAACGTGGTAAAGATATTCACATTACATCAAAAGGTCGTCAATTACTTGATTTAGTACCAGAAGAATTAAAATCACCTACACTAACTGGTGAGTGGGAACAAAAACTTGAAGCAATTGCAAAAGGAAAATTAAAGAAAGAAGTATTCATTTCGGAAATGAAGAACTATACGAAAGAAATTGTTGCTGAAATTAAATCGAGTGATAAGAAATATAAACATGACAACATTTCAACGAAGTCTTGTCCAGATTGCGGTAAACCAATGCTAGAAGTAAATGGAAAAAAGGGGAAAATGCTCGTATGCCAAGACCGTGAATGTGGTCATCGTAAAAATGTATCTCGTACAACAAATGCTCGCTGTCCGCAATGTAAAAAGAAACTAGAATTACGTGGTGAGGGTGCAGGCCAAATTTTCGCATGTAAATGTGGCTATCGCGAGAAATTATCAACATTCCAAGAGCGACGTAAAAAAGAATCTGGAAACAAAGCCGATAAACGCGACGTTCAAAAATATATGAAACAACAGAAAAAAGAAGAAGAACCATTAAATAACCCATTCGCGGAAGCATTAAAAAAATTAAAATTTGATTAAACAAAAAGGTTCCTACCTCTATCGGTAGGAACCTTTTATTTTAGTGAATGATTTTACTTCCTTTTGCATTCTCAACAAATTTTTCACTTGATTTGTTAATTGGTGTTTTCAGTAATAACGCAGCAACAATCATAACTACTACGAAAGCACTTAACACAAGTAAATCTCGCGTTACGATATCCCAAAGCATTCCACCAACTGTTTCACGAATTGCGCTAATTGCGTATGTGAATGGTAAGAACGGATAAATCGCTTGGAAGAACGCTGGTGTCATTTGGATTGGGAATGTTCCGCCCGATCCTGCTACTTGTAGTACAAGTAAAATAATCGCCATCGATTTCCCAACGTTTCCGAAAATAGAAACGAGTGAGTATACGATACAAACGAAGACTCCACCAATAAATAAACTAAATAACACAAACCAGAACTTATCGACTACGTACGTACCGAGTAAGAATATATCTCCCATCGATACGATAAACGCTTGTGAAAGACCTATCGTTAAGAATGTTAATAAACGTCCGAAGTAAATTTCATGGCTCTTATAATTCGCGCCCTCTTCGTGTACTTCTACCGTTAATAATGAAACCATTAATAATGCGCCTACCCATAATGCAAGCACTGTATAGAATGGTGACATCGCTGAACCGTAGTTCGGCATCGCAAATAATTTATTTTCTTTTAAATTTACTGGATTCGCAAAGTAATCACTTTGCTTCTCAACATCGTTTTTCAATAAGCGTATGATGTCTTTTAAATCCTCTTCAGATTCAAAATCACGAATTTTATCTGCTAATTCTTTAATCTTTTTCTCAGTCTCCGGCATTTCAGCTTTAATGTCTACTAATTTCTTTCTACCGTCTACTAAGCCTTTTGATGAATCTTCTAGTAATTTTTTAACATCTGGAAGCTTTTTGTCTGCATCATTTAAAATTTGAGTTGTATTTTTCGACATCTCTTTTGTACGAGCAATTGCTGTATTGAAATTAGGTACAATTTCTGAATCATACGTCGATAATACATCTGTTAATTGAGCTGATCCGCCCTTCGCAGCGTTGTTAATACTTTCAATTACATCTTTTGTAGGTTTCTGGCCATTGTTAAGAAGTGTAATTCCCTTATTCGTTGCCTCTACACCTTTTTGTAAGCTGCTTTTCGCTTTGTTTAATTTTGCGATTCCATTATTAAGGTTTTTATCACTATTTACATCCGCTAAAACCTTATTTGTACTTTCTAGAACTGGAATCATATCATCAATTAAACCGATTCCAGATTGGAATTGACCATTTAAACTATTTAAAGCTACTTTCGTTGAATCTAAATCGTTAATACCTCTATTCTTTACATCTTCTTTCGCCTTTTGTAAGTCTGCTTTTGCACCTTCAATACCATTTTTTACTTTATCGTAATCTGCTTTTGCATTATCATATGCTGTATTTGCATCAACTTTAGCTTGATCGACTGTGCTAACTGCTTTTTTATAATCTGCTACAAACGTTTCATTATAATCTTTTTCAGCTTGATCAATTAATCCATTTGCTGCATCTAATTTTTGATTCGCTACATCCGTTACATCTTTCTTTACTTCTTGTCCTTTGCCAATAACATTTACAATATCTTTAATACCGTTGTTTGCATTTTCCATACCGCTTTTCAGCTTAGTTAAGCGATCCACTCGCCCTTGGAAAAAGCTTTGACCAAAATCAGTCGTCGCCGATTTTTGAAGTTCAGTAAATACATTAATAAGATACGAAATACCTTCTGTACGAGCTTGCAATTGATCTGATACCGCATTTAAATCTTTCTTTGCTTGTTCTGGATCAAATTGCCCATTTTGCAATCCATTTACAACACTTTTTCCATAAGCTGTTCCTGCACGTGATGAACTTAAAACATTATTTACTGTTTGATTAATACTTTGTGCTATATTTTTATACCCATCACTATTCAACTTAGAAAGATCTGGTTTCTCCGGGAATTCAGGTAATCCATTCATTCCAGACAAATCAGGGATGTTTAAATCAACACCTGGATTCATTAAAAAGTCAGTAAATGCAGCAGCTCTATCCATAACGCCTTGTGCTGCTACTAAATCATTTCTTATCGTCCCTGGAGCATTTTTTAATGTTTGATCTTGTCTTGCAAAGAACTTATCTAAATTCGCCAATGCTTCCTGCCCATCATTTATTACACTCTCTACAACAGGTAAATCTTTCTGCGCCACTTTCACAATATCTTCTGCTCGAGTCGCATCATCTAACGCCTTATCCATGAGTGTATTCATTTCTGGGAACTGCGCTTCTAACTTAAATACAAGATCTTTTACTTTTTCGATACTTGGTAAGTTTGTTTCTAAATCGATTCCAAGGTCATTGAAAATTTTAAAAATCTCACCGTTTGCTGTTTTAACAAAATTTTTACTAATTTCTTCTGTAATACCTGATGCACCTTTTGCTGTAATCTTCGGTGCGATCGCGTTTACTTTTTCATTCACATAGTAATCCAGTTCTGGTTTTTTCGGATTTTCATCCAGAACAGTTGCGATTTTTTCAGAGAAGTCTTTTGGAATCGTAATACTTGCATAATAATCCCCACGCTCAACTCCGTAAATTGCTTGTTTTTCATCTACAAATTTCCAGCCAAGATTTTTGTTTTTCTTAAGGGAGTCTACAATCTCTTTCCCGATATTAATATCTTTCCCTCTTAAATTAGAACCTGCATCTTGGTTGGAAACTGCAATGGGAACCTCTTTTGTATTTCCATACGGATCCCAAGAAGCTTTAATGTTAAACCATGCATATAACGATGGTAAAATCATTAATCCTAAAACAATAACAATTGCAGCCCAATGTTTGGCTACATTCCGTAAATCTGTCTTATAAATACGCCAAATTTGTTTCATAGAAGTTATCACCTAATTATATATTTTTCCTTCTTTAGAAAATGATACATGCATTTTGCAATTATATCACTTTCTACATCGTGTATTAACCAAAAACGTACTATTTTTTCCCATTAACTTTCACTTACTTCATTATATAACGAAGTGAGTCAAAGTATGAATACAAAATGACCAAATCGGTTTTACATTCAATAATAACAAATATATATGAAATGTCATAAAAAATACAAGTATTTTCTCTTGGAAATACTTGTATTCCTAAAAAAAATCCTCACAGCTTTTATTCTCTGTGAGGATTTCTTCTATTATATATCCAATTGAACCTCTACACCGAAATGATCTGAAATTACATTTCTGTTTGTACCATTGAAAATAACTTTTGAAGAATGAACTTTTTTACTTTGGTTACACAATATTAGATCGATTCGCAAATTATGTTTATTTTCATCCCAACCAGCAATCTCACCTTGGACAGTCGTTCCTTCATCCTTCTCTATTGCTAATTCATATGTGTCATACAACCCTTTTTGCATCATATACTCATAACCTTCGCCTTCCAACCGAGCATTGTTATTAAAATCCCCCATTAAGAAGGCGAGCTTATTGCTATCTACACGCTCCATCAAACGATCGACTTGACCTTCGAATGACTCTTCTTCATCATTCCACCAACCGAGATGGCAAGAGTAAAACGTTATATCCTTACCATTATAAGCAATTGTTGCACTTACAATTTTACGCGTTTTCCAATACGTTGTATCCTCGTTTTCTGAAATGAAGAACGTATCTTCTTTTATAATATTATGCTTCGTTATAATTGCTAATCCTTCTTCATACACGTCATAACCAATATGAGAGAAATCCCAAGTAATATTGTAATCTTTTACATGTAGCGCTTTTAACTCTTCTAATAGTAAAAGTCCAAAATTATCTTCTTTCTTGTTACCGCATACATTTTCAGCTTGTATGGACTGACTTACTTCTTGCAATGCGATGACATCGTACCCTTCTTCTTGAATTACTTTAGCAAGGTATTGTATCTTTTCTATTTGATTCTCTTCTTGCCAAGAATGACAGTTTAAAGTTAGCAATTTCATATATTATTACGCACCTAACATATCTTGAATGTCTGACTTTAATACGTCAGCTTTCGGACCATATACCGCTTGTACACCTTTATCTTTTACAATAAGCCCTAAAGCACCATTTTGTTTCCACTGTGCTTCTGGTGCAACAACATCTAAATCTTTTACTGTTACACGTAAGCGTGTCATACAAGCATCTACGTCAGCAATATTTTCTTTTCCACCTAATAAATCGATAACTTTTGTTGCTAATGAACCGTCTTGTACATTTCCTGTTCCTTCTGATGCCTCATCTTCATTATCAATATAGTTACCTGCACGCCCTGGTGTTGGTAAGTTGAATTTTTTAATTAAGAAATTAAATAGTGTAAAGTTAAGACCGAAGAACACTAATGAAACAATAACAAAGTTGATTAAGTCTCTTGTTAAACCTGCGTTAACCATCATTGGTGTACGAGTAATTAACTCAATAAATCCAAATGCATGAACACGTAAGTTAATTAAATCAGCTAGCGCGAATGCAAGTCCTGTTGTAATAGCATATACAACATATAATACTGGAGCAATAAACATGAACATGAATTCAATTGGTTCTGTTACACCTGTTAAGAATACTGCTAATGCTGCTGATAAAAACATTGGTTTATATTTTGCACGCTTTTCTTTATCAACGTTACGGAACATCGCAAATGCAATCCCCATTAACGCTGCTGTTGAGCCGATAACTTGTCCAGCTTTGAAACGAGCTGGTACAACGTTATTTAATAAATCGTTATATGCCTTCGTATCTCCATTTGCTAGTAAATTATTTAAATCTGTAATCCATGCAAGCCATAATGGATCTTGTCCTGCTACAACTTGTCCAACTTTTGAACCAGTTAGCATCGTATATGTTCCGCCTAGCTCTGTATAGTTCATCGGAATCGTTAACATATGGTGTAAACCAAATGGTAATAATAAACGCTCTAACGTTCCATATACAAACGGTGCAACAACTGGTGCACTATCTTTTGAAGCTGCAATCCAGCGACCAAATTCATTTAACCCACTTTGGATGAATGGCCATAGAAGTGATAATACAATCGCAGTAACTGTAGACCAAAGAATTACAACGAATGGTACAAATCGTTTTCCATTAAAGAATGCTAATGCCTGTGGCAGTTTATTATAGTTATAATATTTGTTATATAAAGTAGCTCCTAAGAAACCTGTGATAATCCCTACGAACACTCCCATGTTTAATGCGGGTGCACCAAGTACAGAAGTAAAGTAATCTTTTACAATTAAATCTCCCGCTATTACTGAAGAAACTTTCGCTTTTGAATCCGCTAACATTTCAGCGTTTACCCCAAATATAGCTCCTGTAATTCGGTTTGTTAAGACGAATGCTAATAGCGCTGCAAATGCACCACCCGCGCGATCTTTCGCCCAAGATCCCCCAATTGCTACTGCGAATAAGATGTGTAGATTTGTAATGATTGCCCAACCGATGTCTTCCATTACGCGAGCGATTGTATGAACTGCGTTAACATCCCCAGCAGACATACCAATTAACTTACCGATGGAAATCATTAAACCAGCTGCTGGCATTACAGCTACAACAACTAATAAAGCTTTCCCGAACTTTTGCCAAAAATCAAAAGACGTAATTTTCATCTGTTCTTCCTCCCCTTTATTTATAACAACATAATGATTTAAATTATAATTTCTGTCCCTTTTATGAAAACGATTCCTCATATCATTTTTCTTTTTACGCAACCGTTTTCATAAATCTATTTTAATAAAAGCGTTTTCACTTTGCAATAGAAATTTATTTTTTTTCATAAAAAAAGATGCTCAAAGAGCATCCTTTTTTATTATGAAATGCGATAAACCCTTGTTTCATAAGGTTTTAAAGCAATTGTTGTTACTTCTTCATGTTCCGCAACTTCATAGTTATTTAAAAGCAAACGTTTGCGTTCTAGTGCAAATGAACCCTCATTATACACAGCTTCCTCTTTTGAGATATTACTAATTACAATGACTTTTTCATCCTGTAACGTACGTGTATATGCATAAATTTGTGGATCGTCTTCTAAAAGTAAATCGTACGTACCATAGTTCAGTACATCGTGCTCTTTTTTCAGGGCAATCATTTTCTTATAGAAATTGAAAATAGACTTTTCTTCATTTTTTTGCTTTTCAACATTAATTTCTTTGTAATTTGGATTCATGCTAAACCAAGGTGTACTTGTTGTGAAACCAGCATTCATCTCATCATTCCACTGCATAGGTGTACGTGAATTATCGCGGCAAGAAGCCCATATAATCTCCATCATATCTTGATGTGGTACGCCCTCCGCAATTTTCTCGCGATATAAATTTTTAATTGCTACATCATCGTAATCTTCAATATTTGGTAACTGAACATTTGTCATACCAATTTCTTGGCCTTGATAAATAAACGGTGTACCGTGCATAAAGAAATACATCGCCCCTAGAGCTGTTGCACTTTCACGCCAATATTGTTTATCATCTCCCCATGTTGAAACGATACGTGGTTTATCGTGATTCTCAATATATAAAGCGTTCCATCCTTTATTTTCTAATCCTTTTTGCCATTTCGTTAATACTTTTTTCAATCCTACAACATCAAGGTCTTTCTTCTTCTCTGCATCCCATAAACTTAAATGTTCAAATTGGAATACCATATTGAACTTACCTTGCTCTTCTCCAACCCATAGCTCAGCATCTTCAATCTTAACACCATTTGCTTCACCAACAGTCATAATATCGTACTTAGAGAATGTATTTTCTTTTAGCTCTTCTAATAAAGGTTGAATACCTTTCACATTCATATGTTTATCAAAAGATGGCACATATTTTAACTCTTTTGGATTTGGCATATCCTTGAGGCCTTCTTCTTTTTTAATATGACTGATCGCATCAACGCGGAAACCATCAATACCTTTATCAAGCCACCAATTAACCGTATCATATAGTACTTCGCGAACTTCTTTATTCTCCCAGTTTAAATCTGGTTGTTTACGTGAGAATAGATGTAAATAATATTGTTCTGTTTCTTCATCATATTCCCATGCCGAACCATTAAAAATACTTTCCCAGTTGTTTGGCTCCGCACCATCTTTACCATCATGCCAAATATACCAATCACGCTTCGGATTATCTTTAGATGAACGTGATTCAATAAACCATGGATGTTCATCACTCGTATGATTAATAACTAAATCAATAATAAGCTTCATATCACGCTTATGAACTTCATCTAGTAAAGCATCAAAGTCTGCCATTGTACCAAACTCATCCATAATATCTTGATAATCACTAATATCATAACCATTATCATCATTAGGCGACTTATACATTGGACAAATCCAAATTACATCTATACCTAAATCTTTTAAATAATCCAGTTTTGCAATAATACCTTGTAAATCTCCAATACCATCACCATTTGAATCCATAAAGCTTCGTGGATAAATTTGATAAGCAACCGCTTCTTTCCACCATGTCTTATTCATAGTCATTCTCTCCTTTTGCATCCCATCGGAATTTTATGCAAACGTTTTCGTAACACTATCATAACAAAATATGAACAGTTTGCAACTGTTTTCATTGAACTCTATGTAGATTCTTTATTCTTATGCTTTATTTATTTCTCACAAAGGTAAATCTCATTCTTCACCTCTCCTTGTCCACGCGTATTACAGACATTTTTCATATATTAATAAAAAGCTCTGATTATTTTAGAAAGGAGTAATAAATTGAAGCAAACAAAATTAACAGGTCGTATCGTTGTTCCCACAGATCCTGACTACGACGTAGCCCGAATGAATTTAAATTTAAGTATTCCAAAACTCCCTTGTATTATTGTTTTTTGTCAAAATAACAAGGATGTCTGTAACGCCTTAAAATGGGCACGTGAACGTCATATACCATTTCGGTTAAGAAGTGGACGTCATAGCTATGAAAATTTTTCTCTTTTAAATAGAGGACTTATTATTGATGTGAGTGAAATGCATCGCATTACTGTTAATACAGAGAAATTAACAGCAACAATTGAGGCTGGTGCAAATCTTGGCACTGTTTATAAAGAACTTTGGAATTACGGTGTTACAATTCCTGCTGGTACAAGTGCAAGCGTTGGAATTGTTGGATTAGCACTTGGCGGTGGTATTGGTATGCTTTCGCGCTTATTTGGATTAACATGTGATCAATTAATGGAAGTGGAAATGGTACAAGCGTGTGGAAAATTTGGTGTAAAACTCATTCGTGCAAATGAACAAGAGAACTCTAACCTTTTTTGGGCATGCCGTGGTGGCGGTGGTGGCAACTTTGGAATTGTCACTTCCTTAACTTTTCGAGTCCACCCGATAAAAAATGTATCAATTTTCTCAATTACATGGGAATGGGACGACTTTATTGCTGCATTTCAAGCGTGGCAAAACTGGGCACCTTATATAGATGAACGTCTCACTTCATCGATCGAATTATTCGCCAAGCAACGAAATAAAATCAAAGCACAAGGCGAGTTTGTCGGTTCTCCCTCTGAACTCCATTTCCTATTATCCCCTCTTCTTGAAACTGGTAGCCCCTCTCTCTTTATAGAAGAAGTTCCTTATATAAAGGCTGTTGAATTTTTTAATGGCGGTAACATCCCTGAAAATTTCAAGCGCTCTGGTTCCTATGTCTATAAACCTATTCCCCTTAAAGGCATTCAAATCATGCAATACTTTCTTTCTCATGCACCGAATAAAGATGCTAGTATTTGGCATCAATCGCTCATAGGTGCTGTTGAAAATATTTCGCCGAATAAAACGGCTTATTTTCATCGTAAAGCAATTATTGCTCAAGAATACATTACCTCTTGGAAATGCGATGATGAAGAAAATCGAAATATACGCTGGGTTAAAGGTTTACGAGAAAGCTTAGATCCTTATACACTAGGTGACTATGTGAACTGGCCCGATATCGACATTAAAAATTGGCAAACTAGTTATTATGGCTCTAACTTTCACAGATTACGTAAAGTAAAAACCATGTATGATCCTTGTGATGTTTTTCATTTCCAACAAAGTATTCCTCCTTTTCATACGTGAAAAAAGGGGATAACATAAAAAAATCATCCAATATACCGTTACCTCGCAGTATGTTGGATGATTCAAGTTGATTTTCTATATCGTTTCAAATTCTTGCTCCTACTCATAAACTTTTACTTACAGATTAATTGTATTTCGTATCATTTTCATGCAATGAATGTAATTTAATATTTGGTACTTTATCTTTTTCAATACCTCTATTATAAGAAACAGGAACTTGAAATTCGAATTGCTTTGTCTCATGTTTTTGTAAATAGACTGGTTTCGGTACTGGATAGCTTTTTGAATTCTCGTTTGCATTATCGTATAAAACAACTTTTAATGCTTGTGAATGATTACGATAATTTTTTAAAGTAACAATGCACTTCGGTTGGATATTCTCTCCATTTTTCTCCATTCTACACTGGCTATCTTCTTTTTTATATTCTATTGCTTCTACCCCTGTTTTTCCTGCGTAGTACCATGTTTTATTCAATGTCTGGAGGATTGTATTTAAAATAAACGGCATCATTACAATCAAAATACTAATGCCTACTACTTTTATCTTATTCGTTTTTCTAAATGTACTAGACTCCTTTTTTCCTAGCCATTTTAAAAATAATATAAATGCAATTACATGTAGTATGAAAGAAACAATCAATATATTTGAGACTTTATAATCCATATAAACATACGTATGTATCGGAACCTTATAGACATTGAATAGTTTTTCCCCAATTAATTCATTATCATTTGGAATTTTTAATAATAACAAAACCCCTATACTGTAACAAATAGCTACTAATCGATCATACTCAATACGAATCATTCTTTCTCCCCTTCACTTTGTATTTTATTATCGATTTTAGCTATTATTACCATACTATACAATCTTTTTATAGAGGATAACGTAAAAAAGTTCCTTATAAATATATAAAGAACCTTATTAATATACACTATGAATTAAAAAATCAATATACAATTTTCACATAGAGATTTCTTCAAAATATGTTGGATCATGTATTGTAATTTTTTTATCTAAAATTGTAACAATGCTATCATTTTTTAATTGTTTTAATACGCTGCTAACTGTCTCTCGAGATGTTCCAGATATTTTGGATATTTCAATTGTTGTAAGTGGACATGAAATTACAATCTTTTCTCCACTCTGTTCTCCTAAATCCTGCATTAAATAATTTAACGTTTGGATAACACGATCTTGTGCATTAGGAATTGTAATATTTTGCACTCGATTTTCGTTCAATTTTAATATAGATGATAATTGCTGAACAACGTACATCAATTGCGTTCTGCTGGACTTTACCATATCTTCAAAGATTACCGTTGGAATATAATATACCTCCACATCCGTCATTGCTTCTGCTGTATAGTTATATCCTCTGTCTGTAAACATACCACCATAAGGAAAAATAGAATATCGCTTCACATAGTCATCGTATAATAAGTTCCCATTTTGATTAACCCGCTCTAACTTTACAAAACCATCTAACATGAAGTAAATTCTTTCTCTTGAATCCCCTTCTAAAAATAAAAATTGACCTTTTTTATAAGTTCGCCAATAAACAAACTCTGTTAAGCCTTTCAATTTTTTTTCTGTTAAATGAGCAAATAATTCGAACTGCTTTAAGTCTTTCACTACGTTCCGTCTATTCATAAAATTCCCTCTCTCTTGCTGTATGTTGGAGCGAAAAAATCAAGAAAGCGTATTCAATTTGAATTTTATCATAATTAACTTACATATTCAGATTTCATCATGAAAACTTTATGAACAATGAGTACAAAAAATATTAATAAATAAAAAGAATGAAGTTACTAACTCCATTCTTTTTTACTACTAAGTAGCGTACATAAGAATTTAAACATACATGCATACATTCTGTTTTGAAATAATAGTACCAGCTTTTTCTTCTAGTGCTTCATATACTTTTTCTAAAGACGTAATAATTGTTTTTCTTTTTGGATTTGTATTAACAAAATTAATAGCAGCTTCAATTTTCGGAAGCATGCTTCCCGCAGCGAATTGTTGTTCTTCAATATATTCTTCTAATTGATTCACTGTGACATGCTCTAATTTTTTTTGATTCGGTTGATTATAATTTACATACACATGATCAACTGCAGTTAAAATAACGAGCGTATCGGCATCTACTAATTCTGCTAATTTCTGTGCAGCGAAATCTTTATCGATAACCGCTTCAGTTCCTTTTAGCCCTTCTTCGGAATCAATTACTGGAATTCCACCTCCGCCAACAGCTATCACTATATTTCCATCTTCGACCAAAGAATTAATCACTTTATGTTCATGAATACTTACAGGCTTCGGTGATGGAACAACACGTCTCCATCCTCTACCAGCATCTTCTTTAAACACTGCTTTTGTTTCATCCATTAATCTTCTGGCCTCTTCTTCTGTATAAAAAGGACCGATTGGTTTAGTTGGATTTTTAAATGCCTCATCTTTTTTATCCACAACAACGCGTGTTATAACCGTTGCTACGTCTTTTTTTATATTCCGTTTTTTCAATGCCTTTTCAATCGCATTTTCCATCCAATATCCAATCATTCCTTGGCTCATTGCCCCACAAGTATCTAATGGCATTGCAGGTGTCTTTTCCGTTTCTGCAGCTTTTTGCTGTAATAAAATATTCCCCACTTGTGGGCCATTTCCATGCGCAATTACTATATCCACATCATTTTCCATTATTTTCACAAGTTGTTCTGCCGTTTTTTCCAACGCTTCTTGCTGCGCTCCCGCAGTAGCTTCTCCAGACTGTATCGCATTTCCCCCTAGTGCAACTACAATTTTTCTTCGTGCCATATTCCAGCCCTCCAGTTGATTTCGCTTTCACAGCGCTTTATAAAGTAATACTGCCTGTAATTAATCCATAAATCGCAAAGAATGCTAAAGCACCAATTGCTACGGATGATGCTAATTCCACTCGAGTAAATATTTGCTTCGAACTCTTTTGCTTTTGAACATTGTAAAAAATAAAAATACCTGGCGCATATAAAGTCATTGTTAATAATAAATACTCTAAACCAGCTGCATAAACTAGCCACACGCCATAAATACTTGCTATCAAGCCAATTATTATATTTTTATTTCGATCTGCTTCTTCACACTTTAAGCTATGCTTCAGTTGATAAAACGCTGAAAAAGCATATGGGATTAAAATAGCTGAAGATGCTAAAGAGAATGCAAAGTTATACGCCTGATCAGAAACGACGAATGTTAACAAGAACATTTGTATTAAACCATTTGTTATCCATAATGAATTTACTGGAGCCTTATTTTTATTTTCTTTTGCGAACCATTTTGGAAATACTCCATCTTTAGCCGCTAAATATGGAATTTCAGAAGCGAGCAAAGTCCAACCTAACCAAGCACCTAATACAGAGATGACCAAACCTAAATTAATAAAGATAGCACCCCATTTTCCAACAACACTTTCAAATAAATAAGCCATAGCCGGATTTTTCAAACCTGCAATATCTGCTTGCTGCATAAGTCCAAGAGACAATAATGTGATTAAAATGTAAATGATGAGTGTACCAATTAAGCCAATAACGGTTGCTTTCCCTACATCACTTCTATTTTTTGCTCGACTGGATAAAACAACAGCCCCTTCTACCCCAATAAATACCCATAAAGTTACAAGCATTGTACTTTTAACTTGGCTGCCAACTGCTCCCCATGAAAAAGAACCAGCTTGCCCCCAAAATCCATCTAAGAACGTATCAATATGAAACGCGAAGATTCCTATGACAATAAATACAAATACAGGTACTAATTTTGCGATTGTAGTTACTAAATTCACAAGGGCTGCTGATTGAACTCCACGTAAAATTAACATGTGAACACACCATAATAATACGCTTGCACCAATAATGGATTCTACATTTTGACCGCCTTCAAAGATCGGGAAGAAATATCCTAATGAAGAAAACAATAATGTACCGTAAGCTACATTTCCAAGCCAAGCAGATAGCCAGTATCCCCACGCACTATTAAACCCCATAAAATTACCAAACCCTGCTTTTGCATAGCTAAAAATACCACCATCTAAATCTGGCCGTTTTACAGTTAGATTTTGAAAAGATAATCCAAGTGCAATCATCCCAATTCCTGTTATAACCCAGCCAATAATAATGGCTCCAGCACCAGCACCTTTTGCCATATCACTCGCTAAATTAAAGGCTCCACCGCCAATCATAGACCCAACTACAAGAGCCGTTAGTGTAAACAACCCTAATTTCTTATCTTCACCCATTCCACTCACCTCTCTTAAATTGCAATAACAATACAAAAGCAATAGTGAATGATCGTGTCTAAAGGAGGAGAAAGAAGAAAGGAAGACTCCCTTTCTTCTTTACTCCATATTTCCTAAAGTAGCTGCCATAACCGCTTTAATTGTATGCATTCTATTTTCAGCTTGATCAAATACTTTTGAATGTTTACTGCGGAATACTTCGTCAGTTACCTCCATTTCTTTCAACCCATATTTCTCATAAACTTCTTCGCCATACATCGTTTCAACATCATGAAATGCAGGTAAACAATGTAAGAAAATCACGTTTTCATTCCCTGTTGCTTTAATCATTTTCATATTTACTTGATAAGGTTTCAATAACTCGACACGTTCAGCAAATTTTTCTTCTTCCCCCATAGACACCCATACATCTGTATAAATTACATCCGCATTCGCAACAGCTTCTTCCACATTACTTGTTATCATTACCTGTTCATTATATTTTTTTGCTAAATCAATTACTTCTTGTGCAGGCCATAAAGATTCCGGTGTACAAATACGTACATCCATTCCAACGATTGCTCCACCAACTAGTAAGCTATTAGCAACATTATTTCGTCCATCGCCAACGTAAACGAGCTTCACATTTTTCAATTTCCCTATATGTTCTCTAATTGTTAATAAATCTGCTAGTGTTTGTGTTGGATGCCACATATCTGTTAATCCATTCCAAACCGGCACACCAGAATTTTGTGCTAAAGATTCTACGGTTTCATGATTAAATCCACGAAACTCAATTCCGTCAAACATACGCCCTAACACTTTTGCTGTATCCTCTACAGATTCTTTTTTCCCAAGTTGAATATCACCTTTCCCTAAATATTCAGGATTTGCTCCTAAATCTGTACATGCTACTGTAAATGCACAACGTGTACGAGTAGAAGTTTTTTCAAATAAGAGCGCTACATTTTTACCTTCTAAATAATGATGCGGAATACCATTTTTCTTTTTCTCTTTTAATTCTGCTGCCAAATCTAGAAAATATAATAATTCTTCTTGTGTAAAATCTTTTTCTGCTAGAAAGCTTCTTCCTTTTAAATTTGGTCTAGTCATTAACATAATTCATCCCTACTTTCTCCGTTATTTATACTAAATATCTTTACGAACAATTGGCATACTCATGCAACGTGGACCCCCACGACCACGAGATAATTCCGAACTTAGCACCTCAATCACTTCTATACCGTGTTCCCGTAATAACGTATTAGATACATAGTTGCGATCATATGTAACAACTACACCTGGCGCGATTGCTAATGTGTTCGAGCCATCATTCCATTGTTCACGAGCAGAAGCAATTACATCTCCTCCTCCACATGGAATAAGAACTAATTCACTTAAGCCTAATACCTCTTTTAATGCTTCCATTAAAGAAGTACGATGTGTAATTTTAAGAGTTTCCTCATCTGATCCTTTTTCTAAAATATAAATATTCATATTCCCTTTTGGCCCTTGAATGGCTGGGTGAATTGTAAACTTGTCATAATCAACCATTGTAAATACTGTATCTAAATGCATAAATGCTCGACATTTTGGAATTTCTATTGCTAACACTTTCTTAATTTTATTTTGTCGGCTAAAGAGATTTTTAGCTAAACGTTCAATTGCTTTAGCTGAAGTACGAGCAGATACTCCAATCGCAATTGTTTCTTCATTTAAAATTAGCTCGTCGCCACCTTCAATTGGAAATTTATAATCACGATCTAACCAGATTGGTACATTATGTTTTGCAAATCTTGGATGATATTTAATGATGTACTCCATGAATAATGATTCACGTCTACGCGCTGGTTCTCTCATCTTATTTATCGTTAAGCCATCGCCCACGCTAGCTGCTGGATCACGAGTAAAATATAAATTAGGCATTGGATCTAAGTAAAACGGATAGTGATCTTCCATTAATTCATATAAATGTGTCTTCTTACTTGTTTCAATTTCGTTTTTCCGTACACCGCCCATAATTTTTTGAATTAATTCTTCATTTGAAAAGGAAAGTAAATATTCTTTTAAAGTTTGATGTGCAACATTTACGTCGGCCTGTCCTTCTTTTAAAATACGATCAACAAATTCTTCTCGAAGTTTTTTATCTACTAACGCCTCAGCGGCTAGTTTTTCTAAATAAAGAACTTCAACACCCCGATTGCGTAACGTTTGTGCAAAATAATCATGCTCTTTTTGAATAATTGGTAAGTATGGAATATCGTCAAATAATAATTGCTGCAAATAATCTGGCGTCAAGTTTTCCACTTCTTTACCCGGTCGTTTTAATAAAACCGTTTGTAATTCCCCAATTTCTGAAGTAACATGTATCGGATGTTTCATTTGTTGTACCTCCTTTTAAATATGTTTGATGTCTTACAAGTACATAATAAATGCTCTGCACTTTCATCTTTGTGAAAGTATCCACATTATCATTGTGAAATATTAAACAAGTTATTTTTTTAAAATCATACGAATATGTATTTTTATAACAAACTATCTCGCTTTCTCAATAAAAAATACATATATTACGCATATATGTTGAATATTTAACTTCCGTATTTAAACAAAAATCCTGTTTTTAATTTTATTAAAAACAGGATTTTTGCATCTAAATAATTAAATTTAATCTTTCTTCTATAATCTCCCTATCTGATTTCGACTGTGAAATTATAAGGCATGTATCATTTCCACATATACATCCTATTTTTTCTTTCCAATCTAACTCATCAAATAAAACACCAATAACATGTGCATTACCAGGTAATGTTTTAATAACCATTAATTGATCTACACAATCAATTTTCACAACAACTTCTCGTAATTTTTTCTTTAACTTTATATCAGTTTGTACATGCTCTTCTGAGAAAACTTTATATATCATTAATCCTTCTTGAGAAGGTACCTTCGTTAAGTTTAACTCACGAATATCGCGAGAAACCGTAGCTTGTGTTACTAATACATCTTTTTTTGCTAACAATTCTACTAATCTTTCTTGCTTATCTATTTCATACTCCTTTACAAATTGTTTAATTAACCGTTGTCTTTTTTCTTTTTTCATAAAAGACACCCCTTTTAATATTATAGCTCGCTATAATTTTCATCCGAAAGGGACAGAAAAGAATGTTGCGGAAACGTTCATAGTTTAACTGTAAATATTAAATCAAGCTAAATAAAAAAGAGAAGAACAGCATTCTGTTCTTCCTTTTACATTGAAAATCGTTCAATTGTTTGTTTCAAATCAGTTGCTTGTTTCTCTAAATCCTTTAATAATTGATCGATTACTATCATATTTTTAGACTGTTGTAGCGTCACACGCGCCACTTCTTGCGAACCAGCTGACGTTTCTTCAGCAATTGCTGCTACAGCTTTTGTTTGTGCTCCTGTTTGATGAATGTGGCTCACTTGTTCATTCATATAACTACTAATTTGCTGAGTTGCATCGGCTACTTCCATAACACTTGATGACATTTCTTTTAAAATTAATTCCGTAGCTTCCCCACGTTTCGCCTCTTCTTTAGCTATTTTCACTTGTTCTGTCATTTTCATTGCAACTTGTTGTACTTCATCTTGCATATTCCGTAATAACTGCGATATGTTTCTTGCAGAATGATCACTTTCATCAGCAAGTTTACGTACTTCTTCCGCAACAACCGCAAAGCCTCTTCCATGCTCTCCTGCGCGAGCTGCCTCAATAGAAGCATTTAGTGCTAATAAATTCGTTTGGCTAGCAATCGCACTCACAACAGACACAATATGTTCTACTTGTTTCATTCGTTCTTCTAACTTCTGTACATTTTGCATTGAATCTTCATTTTCTTTTGCCAATGTTTGAATACCTTGAATTAAAGACGTAAAGACACGAGTACTATGCCCTAAAGCTTCAACCATTTCTGAAGACAATGTATCAGACTGCTTCGCTTTTTCTTCTACTTCACTTGCAATAGAAGTCGTTGTATCAACAGCAGAAACAATTGCTTGAATTGATGCCGCTGATTGCTCAGCGCCTGAAGAAATTTCTGCAAGTGTCTCAGATACACCTTGCGCTTGTCTCGTTGCTTCGCCTGTTTGTTTTCTAATCTGCTGTACTTGATTATTTGTATACGAAAATGTTGTATCAATATTTTTTACCATGCCCCTTAAGTTTCCTAACATCATATTAAATGCAACACTTAAAGATTTAATTTCATCATCTGTCTTCGGTAATGGAACATCTTCACGAATATCACCCTCAGCTGCTTTTCTTGCCGCTTCCTCTAACTTGCGAAGCGGTTTAATTAAAAATACGGCTGCTCCATATGCTAAAATTCCAGACCATACTACCCCTAATAACATAACGATAATATTATATACAGTTTGACTTACATAACTTTGAAAATAATCGTATATCACGTAAATAAAAAAGATACTTGTTGAATATGTAATGAAAGCTAAAACTGTAGTGAATAGCATAAGTTGTGTACGTAATCCAAAAGAAAATGTTTTCCTTTCTTTTTCCATCTTCCCTTTCCCCCTTTTTATAAGCAATATAAATACTACCTATATATTATTATCCATATTTTCATTATAGAAGGATATAGAGATTTTAAAAAAATTATTTCTTTGAATATCAAATTGCACGAAAAAAATAAAGGATTCTGACAATTTATGACTAATAACAGAAATAAGGGGCAACATTTGTAAAATATATTTTTAACTGGGGGTTTTGTATGATTCAAGTTCGAAATCTAGTAAAATCATTCGGTTCACTTGATGTGTTAAAAGGAATTGATTTAGAAGTAAAAGAAAAAGAAGTTGTTGTTTTAATTGGTGCCAGTGGTTCTGGTAAAAGTACATTACTTCGCTGTCTTAACTTTTTAGAAATGTACGATGAAGGCGAAATTCACTTACAAGGTGAGCGAATTGATCCAAAGCATTCAAATTTAAATAAAGTCCGTGAAAATGTCGGTATGGTTTTTCAGCACTTTAACCTCTTTCCTCATATGACCTCACTAGAAAACATCATAGAAGCACCTATTCACGTAAAAAAATTAGAGAAAGCAAATGCAAAGGATATTGGAACTCAACTTCTCCAAAAAGTCGGCCTTCAAGATAAAGCAGATGTAACTCCTCATCTTCTTTCAGGTGGTCAAAAACAGCGCATTGCCATTGCACGAGCTCTTGCAATGAGCCCTAAGATTATGCTATTTGATGAGCCTACCTCAGCTTTAGACCCTGAACTTGTTGGAGAAGTATTGCAAGTTATGAAAGAACTTGCTGAAGAAGGGATGACAATGGTTATTGTTACTCATGAAATGAATTTCGCAAGAGATGTAGCTGATCGCGTCATCTTTATGGATGATGGAAAGATTGTAGAAGATGCTCCGCCAGCACAATTCTTTTCAGCTCCATCACATGAACGGGCAAAACAATTTTTACGCAACGTTTTATAATGTAACTTTTGTTTCGAACGAAAAAGAATACATTCATACGGTGCACAACTAATCATCCAAATAAAATATTTCAATAACATACTAAAAAACCATCCGTATGATCAATATATAGGAGGGGTTTTATGAAAAGAAAACTATTAACCATTGTTGCTAGCATTACACTATGTACATCTTTCATACTAGGAGCTTGTAGCAAAGAAAGCTCTACTACTTCAACAAATGGTGAAAAAGAATTTCGCTATGCGATGAGTGGATTATACAAACCTTTTAACTATAAAGAAAATGACGGCAAACTTGTCGGTTTTGATGTAGAAATCGGTGAAGCTCTTGCTAAAAAGATGAACATGAAGGCTACGCCAGTTACAAACCCATGGGAAACGCTGATTCAAGGTCTTCAAGCGAAGAAATATGATGTAATACTGGGTAGTATGGCAATTACAGAGGAGCGCTTAAAAGCTGTTAGTTTCTCAAATCCGTACTATCGCTCTGGCGCCCAAATTTTTGTAGCTAAAAAGAATAACGCTATCTCTTCTCCAGAAGATTTAAAAGGTAAGAAAATTGGTGTTGTAAAAGCTAGTACCTTTAAAAATCTTGTTGCAAAATATACAGATCAAATCACTGAATATGACAGCGATATTACTGCTCTTATGGATTTAGAGCCTGGGCGTGTTGACGCAGTAATTACGGATCAAATGGTTGGTCTACGTATGATAAAAGAAGGAAAATCAAATATAAAAGAAGCCGGAAAACCATTAAATCTTGATGAAATGGGAATTGCTATTCGCAAAGATGATAAAGAAATGGTTGAGAAAGTAAATAAAGCGTTAGATGAAATCATTAAAGATGGTACGTATGAAAAGATCAGTAAAAAATGGTTCGGGCGTAATATTCTCGGTGAAGAGGAAAAAACGAAGTAAGTTAGCCATTCAAAAGATTCATAAACAGTGCCCCACTGATTAAATGTTCATTTTATGTGGGGCATTTCATTCTCTACTAAAATCTATACAATATGAGGTGAAACGCATGTTTGAAATTTTTATCTCTACCTATCCCACACTCTTAAAAGCTACTATTGTCACATTACAATTAACATTAACCTCCCTAGTACTCGGTTCATTAATTGGATTATTATTTGCTTTCTTTCGGATCTCGAATAACAAAGTTTTAAATAGCATTGCTCATATCTATATTGCTATTATTCGTGGTACACCTTTAATCGTTCAAATCGCAATTCTCTATTTTGGCATTACATCTGTCATTGTTTTCTCCCCTTTTTGGGCAGGAGCAATCGCTTTAGCAATTCATAACGGTGCATATATTACGGAAATTTTCCGAGGATCCATTCAATCCGTCGACCGGGGACAATTGGAAGCCGCTCGCTCCTTAGGTATGCCTTACCCTTTAGCTATGCGCCGGATTATATTACCACAAGCATTTCGTCTGTCTCTTCCTCCTCTAGGAAACCAATTTATTATCGGATTAAAAGACTCTTCACTTGTCGCTTACGTAGGACTGTCCGAGTTATGGGGATCAGGTTTATCAATTGCAGCAGGTAACTTCCAACAATTAGATACTTACATAATCGTTGGTGTATACTATCTCGTACTTGTTCTTCTATTTACTTATTTTGTTAATCTCTTAGAAAAACGACTACAACGAAAAGAAACTAACTCCGTCCAATTCCATAAAAAGAACAAAAAGGAAGTTTCTTTATAAGAAAAAGCAAGCCTGAGATGGCTTGCTTTTTCATTGCAAAAATATATTAATTTTTACTGATTTACTTTTTTAATACTCTTTTCTTCCTCTATATGTTCCTCACGATATGAAATATTATGAGGATCTAGTCCATTTCCTAAAGAACCATAGAAATGCTCTCTATGCGGATCCACTAATTCACTTCCTTGATAATACACACGTGGTGTATTCCATAGCGCTGCCAAAGCTTTTGTCATCGGCATCTCATGATAGCGTTCCGGCCACATTTCTTTAATCTTCTCTTTTACTAACGGATAGTATTTAGAACTCATAGCAGGAAACAGATGATGTTCTGTATGATATGAGAAATTGAAATGTAAAACGTCTACCCAGCGCGGCACTGTTACTGACAAACAGTTTGCTAACGGATCATTTACTGGAACAATTGGATTTAAGCGGTGATTTGTTGCAATATATGCCATTACAATAAAGTTAGCAATTAACAACGGAATGACATATGCAAATAACCATTTTCCAGGTCCCATAATAAACAATAAACTAATCCAAACTGTCCAAGGCAAAAGAAGTTGAAGCCATACAGATTTTTGATTGGATGACTTGAACTCTTTTATAAAATGAAAGAACATTCGAGTCGAATGCAATGTAAATTGAATTGTTAGTGACAGAAAACTAAAGAATGAACGTACATGTAAAGGCATACGATATACCCAACTCAAAAACTTACTCTTCTTAAGTTTCTCAAGTGTCGGCCATGCATCCGGATCATTCTCTTCATGCTGTGTATGAACATGATGCGTTGCATTATGCCACTTTCTCCAAAGCTTTGGCCCTGTTGATAATGGCATAAATGCAATCGCGCCTAAGAAGTCACGAAGCCATGCCTTTCTTACAACAGTTCCATGTAAAATTTCATGCCCTAAAAATCCAAGTGAAGCAAAACATAATCCAAGAACAATCGCAATTCCTAGATTCGCCCACACATTCAATTCAAATACACCAATCGATATTAACCCCGCCAATGCCACAAGCAAATAAGCCAGTCCACCAAATAAACGAGTAGGCACTGGTTTAAATGCTTTTTTCGGCAAATGTGGTGATACACGTGCTGCATACCACCCAAACGTATGAAGCTCCTTCATCCTTTTGCTCCTTTCTTATGCCGCGCCTTGCGCAACTTACATATATCAATTCTTGCTTCCAGATTGATTTTACTAGATGATCCAAAAAGCATCTATTATAAGGAAAATATACTCACTCTATCGTCACTTATTTTTCGCTTTTATTATCAATGAAAAACATTTCTCTTTTTACTCTCTATCAACCTTTCCACATGATGAATCATAACAATAGAATTTCTATATTGTCAACACCTTTTATGACCTAGTAATAAAAGGTGGTTATATTTTTATAATCATACTTTATTTCACTAAAGAAAATGTATAGATTCCATAAGGATTTACCCACTATATATAGACATTTTCTTAAACGCCATAGACTCTATCTCATTCAATAACTCCCTATGTAATCAACAAACAGAATCACTTGAATTTAGTTTTATATAAATCCTACCACTTCATAATGCCCCATCTAATTAATTATATTAAAATAATTTATAACCTCTTTTAATAAAAATAGACTACTTCTAAAACAACACACATGAATTTCATATATTATGGAAATATTAAAAGGAAAATTGTTCTAAAATCAGGAGGTTTCCGCAATGACAAGTGATACATTTCCACAACTGCCGCTATCTTATTGGATTGAATCTACTCAGTTTCCTACTTTCCCTCGTTTATCCGAAAATATAAAGACAAAAGTTGCTATTATCGGTGCTGGTATTACAGGTATTACTACTGCCTATTTACTTGCAAAAGAAGGCATCGATGTTGTTTTAATTGATTCTGGTCGTATTTTAAACGGAACGACTGGGCATACAACAGCGAAAGTAACAGCACAACATGATCTTATTTATGATGAATTAATAAACCATTTCGGTGTAGAAAAGGCCGGGCTTTACTATGAATCAAATAATCAGGCTCTACAATTCATAAATGAAACTGTTCAAACATATAAAATCGACTGTAATTTCTCAAATGAAGATTCATATTTATATACAACTACCGATAACGGATTAAGAAATTTATCGAAAGAATATGAAGCTTATCAAAAATTAAATATACCTTGTGACTATGTTCAATCTCTATCGATTCCTATTCCAGTACAATCTGCGCTTATAATGAAAAATCAAGCACAATTCCATCCCCTTCTTTATTTAAAAACACTTTTAGAAAAGTTTGTGGAGATGGGCGGAAAGCTCTACGAACAAACAACAGCTATGGATGTGGAAAAGGGAGATCATCCACAAATAATTACAAAAGAGGGCCATCATATCACTTGTGAATATGTCGTCTCTTGTTCACATTTTCCTTTTTATGATGCAAATAGCTTTTTCTTTACGCGAATGTACGCAGAACGCTCCTACGCTCTTGCAATAAAAGCAAAAATGGATTATCCAGGTGGCATGTATTTAAGTATTGATGATCCAAAGCGCTCCTTACGCTATATAACAAACAATGGAGAAAAATTAATTTTGATTGGCGGAGAGAGTCATAAAACAGGACAAGGAATAAATACGATGCTTCATTATGAAGCACTTTATTCTTTTGCTGAAGCAACTTTTGGAATAGACGAGGTTCCTTATAGATGGTCAGCACAAGATTTAATCACTCTAGATAAGCTTCCTTATATCGGACATATTAACGAAAGAAATCCAAATATCTTTGTTGCAACTGGATATCGCAAATGGGGCATGACAACTGGAACTGCTGCCGCTCACCTACTGAAGGACTCCATCCTAAAAGTCCACAGTCCCTATAAAGAACTGTATGCACCATCACGCTTCCATGCAAATCCAGATATAAAAACGTTCCTCTCCCAGAACATTGATGTTGCGAAACATTTAATTGAAGGAAAGATTGAAACCGCATTACGTAAGCCAGAAGATCTCGAAGTTGGTGAAGGATCTGTCGTACATGTTAACGGTAAACGAGCAGGTGCTTATAAGGACAAAGAAGGAAAATTACATATCGTCGATACAACTTGTACACATCTCGGCTGTGAAGTTGAATGGAATAATGGTGATTGTACTTGGGATTGTCCTTGCCATGGTTCTCGTTTTTCAATTGAGGGAGACGTTCTTGAAGGCCCAGCAGATCAACCGTTAAAACGCGTTGATAATGAGTAAACAAATAAAGAAGTTCAACAGAATTACGGTTGAACTTCTTTATTTGTTATAAAACCTGTTCAGATAAATTTCGACACAGGAAGGAAAATATTAACATTAAATAAAATAATATATTCATCTACAAATTAAAAGGGGTGAATATTATGCAACCTTCAGCTCCACCTCATCTAGAATCTACAGAAACTATCTTTTCAAGCTCTATTACAAAACTTGTTGTTTTTATTTGTTGGCTAGCCATTTTAGCTGATGGATATGATTTAGGTATTTACGGTGCCGTTCTACCAAAGCTCCTAGAAGACAAAAGCTGGGCGCTATCACCAGCGCACGCTGGTACAATTGCAAGCTATGCTTTATTTGGGATGTTTATTGGGGCTATTCTAGTTGGAACGATTACAGATCTAATTGGGCGTAAATGGACGCTTATATGCTGTTTAGCACTTTTTTCTATCACAATGGGTTTAGCGGCTATCGCTTCTTCTCCTGAGTTATTTGGATTATCTCGATTTATAGGAGGAATTGGATTAGGCGGTGTTATCCCAACGGCTTCAGCACTTACTGTTGAATATTCACCAAAAAAAAGGCAATCTTTTATTTATGCTCTTATGTTTACTGGCTATCCTTTAGGTATCGTATTAGGTGCTATTTTGTCTATGTTTATGTTAGAAGATTTCGGATGGAGAATTATGTTTGGTATCGGAATGATTCCACTACTCCTCATTCCTTTCATTATTCGCTATTTACCTGAGTCCATTCAATTTTTATTATCACGTAATCGCCAAGAAGAAGTGAACCAAATTCTTAATCGTTTTCAAATTGAATTTCATGTAAAAAATAAAACTCATCAAGCTCCATCTACTATACGAAAGAAAAATGGATTTTTTACTTTATTCTCAAAAGAATACATAAAAGCAACACTACTTTTTTGGATCACTTATATAATGGGAATGTTTTTAATATACGGTTTAAATACTTGGTTACCACAGATGATGCGCCAGGCGGGATATCCTCTTGGATCTAGTCTGTCTTTTCTACTTATGCTAAATATTACCGCAGCTGTTGGTGCGTTATTCGCTGGAGCAATTGCTGATCGTATAGGCGCAAAAATTGTTATTAGCATCTCTTATCTTATGGCAGCCATATGTATCGGACTATTAACAATTAAGCCATCTGTTACAATCATTTATCTTTTAATTGGCCTTGCTGGTATTGGATCGGTCGGTATTACTCAAATATTAAATGCATATGTAACACAATACTTCCCATCACATATCCGAGCTACCTCCTTAGGCTGGGGACTGGGACTTGGCCGAGTTGGTGCAATTGCTGGCCCTATTCTCATCGGTATTATTATGACAATGCAATATGACTTAGCATGGAATTTTTACTTATTCTCCTTTGCAGGTCTTATCGCAGCTATATCTGTTTTCTTCATTCCTACAAAATAAAAAGAGCACAAACTTACTTGTGCTCTTTTTCATATGCTTCAAACAGCATGTCTCGAAATAGTGTATTTAAAATTTCAATATCGATCCCTGATCCCTTTTCAATTCCTTTTACATATTGCCCATAGTAATGAATTTGTTCTTCTAAAAATTGATTTAGCACCTTAATTTTCAATCCAACATCTAATTCAGTACCTGCTTTTTTCTTTATTAACAACTTTTCAATCTCATCTAATACACTACGTTCTAATGGTAATTCTGTAATCAATCGATCAAATTCTACAGGTGGTAAAGTTGCTTTCTCTTCTAGCCACTTACAAGCTAAAATAGGACGTAATACATAAAAGTACTTTTTCAGCTTTACATTCTCACCTTGCAAAAATTCACGATAATTTTTCGACGCCATATGTAAATAATGATATATCGTTGCTTTTGGATCAAAATCCTTCTCACTCATCTGTTGAAGTAGTTCTGGAAAATTAGAGTTTTTCGAATAAAAAATTGGTGATCGAATCCACTCAAGTAAAGCTGGGTTCGACTTCGCGAATAGTTGCAACGCCTTTTTAATATCCCAACCACTTATATCTAAATCATCACTAATTGGATATTCAATTACATCACGTTTGTCATGAATTGATAAATACCATTCTACCGGATGTATATAAACAAACCTAACATCATAATCGCTATCTTTCGATGGAAACCCCCAAGCACGACTCCCTGATTCCACCGCAAATAAAATTTTCACATCATTCTCTTTTTCAATTCTTTCTAACTCCAACTCGATTTTCTCTCTCATTTCATAACATCTCCATTTTTTGATTATTTCCTTGGAAATTCGACAATACACTATTAATTTTACTACATACTAAAAAAACTGTCAGAAATTACTGACAGCCTAATAAAACTTCTATTGTTGCTTTTCAATTACAGTAGCAGCAATTCGTTCAAACTCTTTTTGAATCTCCTCTTTATATGCATCTACTATTGAAAAATCCATAGCAGCAATATAAATTCGTTCTAATTTATCACGAACCGATTTTGCTTTCGCTAAGAAAGACATTGCCTCATTCATTTTTGCTTTATACTGAATGGAAACATCACGAATTTCCTTCGCATATTTCTCATCAGTCCCTGGCGTAACAATAAGGGCATACATATCAATAATTTCATCACCCTCACGACTTGGAAAATATTCATGCGGTGCGGTGCTATCAAAAATTGCAAAGCCTAATTCTCTTACGATAACCATATCAAGACTATGCGGGTCAAATCCGCAATGATATACTTCAACTTCAAATCCTTTTTCTTCAGCTGCCTTAGCTAACTTTTTGAGCATTGTTGATTTTCCAGAGCCTGGGCGCCCTTTTACAAAATAACGATGTGGTAACCCTTCTGTTAAATTAGGAACAAAGTCAACTGCTCCTTTCGGTGTTGCAGCTCCTAAAAAACGATGTTTGACAAGCGATTGTCTCCCGCTTTTATCTGCAAATAATTTCTGGATTAGCTGATCGGTTAGTTCATTTGCTTTATTAAAATCTATATTATCAATATATATCTTCTCCCACTCATCATGTATAACCAATGCCTCTTTAAAACGTGCGTAAGCAGACTGAAAAGCTTTGCTTGCTTCTGAAACAAATCTTTCAATTTCTAACTTCTGCTTTCTTAGTTTATCTGAGTCCCAAGCAATTCCTAAATTTATATACTCTTCAACAACTCCTGGCATTTTTGGCTCAATAACATGCGGTGATGTCCCATCAACAATTCCTACTTTTAATTGTGGGATAATTACACCATCAACCGATTTATTGTCAGAAGAACAATGTAAAAATTCAATATCATATCCTTTTCCAACCCATTCACGACCTATTGCCTTTATTAAAGAAGATTTTCCCGTTCCTGGACCACCCTTTAAGATAAATAATCTGTCTAATCCTTTTAAATTCTCTTCGTATAAATTGTGAAATCCCCTAGCTGTATTACCACCAGCATAATAATTCAATACATTTCCTGTCACTGCACTCACTCCTTCGCAGCATTCTATTTACATAAGCTACAATATGCGAGCGGCTTTATTTGGGTGAATACCTATTTTGTATTGCACATAAAAAGGAAATGAATTACAATTTAACTATCAGAAAATTAAGATTTTGAAACCGAATACTTCTTTATCAAGAGAGGCAGAGGGACTGGCCCTTTGAAGCCCAGCAACCTCAGTTTATACGAACTGAATAGGTGCTAATTCCTGCAAAATGCATTGCATTTTGGAAGATAAAACTCAACTAGCATGTAAAGCTCATCTTTCTTGATACTGAAGGATGAGCTTTTTATTATTTGAAAAACATATATTGGAGGTATGTAAAATGAAAGTAATTGATTTATCACAAACATTTGAAAATAATATGTCTCAATTTCCTGGAACACCTAAAATACAACTAGAAGCTGTTACAAGTGTTGAAGAATCAGGCTATCAAGTTACAGATTTTCATTCTGTCGTTCATGTTGGCACGCATTGTGATGCTCCTGCGCATTTTATTTCAGGCGCAACGACCATCGATCAATTACCGCTGGATCAATTTGTAGGTGAAGCTGTTCTTATTGATGTAACTCATGTACAAGAACGAAAACTACCTAAAGAAGTACTGCACGATGCTGATATAAAAGAAGGAGATATTGTTATTTTCCATTCCAATCTATCTACTAAATGGAACACGGAGGCGTATGAGAAAGAAGCTTTTTATCTTTCTGAAGAATTAGCCGAGGAACTAGTACAATTAAAAGTAAAATCTGTCGGTTTAGATTTTATTTCTCCTGATGAGGTAACGACAGAAACATCACCAATTCATCACATACTACTTGGGAATAATATTTATTTAATCGAAAACTTAACAAACTTAGATGCCATTCACACGAAACGTTTCTTCTTCTCAGCAGCACCTTTAAAAATTAAAGATAGCGACGGTGCTTTTGCAAGAGCATTTGCTGTAATTTTTTAAACAAACTATACAAAAAAGCAAAGATCATCATTGACCTTTGCTTCTATTTTTTTTATTTAAATTAAGAAAGAATTGCTCAACATGAGGACGTAACCAAGCTAAATAATCCTTCTCTTTCTTCTTTGTACAAGCTATTTCTTCCCCATCTACCATTTCAACAAGTTCTAGTTCTAACAGTTGCTTCGTGAATGCTAACATATTCACTTCTTCGGATGGATACTCTTCTTTTAATTTCTCCTCAATTTCCCCCAATAAAAAACCGTCACGCATCATTGCCAATGCATCAATCCAAAGTGGCGGCATTTCATATTTTTCTCCTGTAATTGTGTCTTTTACAGTATAATTCTTTTGCTCTTTTCGAAATTGAATCGTGTGTAAACATACAGTCGAATTTAATGTTAATTCCATCATACCACCTCTTTCATAATATCTGCATAGAAAAAAGGATGCGCGTGCACCCCTTCTTATCTTTTCATAACACTACTGAACCGTTACATGAGCAATCAATCTCATGTCGATATTTTCCTCCATTATAAACGAAGTATTTTATAAAAAAAACCCTTCTTGAAACATTTTATAAAATGTTTATATTTACACAACAAGAACACTTTTCTGAAAAATCTTTTCTCAAATACATTAAACGGTCGGCAGAAAAATTTCTACTTTCGTTCCTACTCCTAGACTACTTTGGATCGTGATACTCCCTTGATGTTCCTTAATAATTTTATATGTAATCATTAATCCAAGTCCTGTACCATTCTCCTTTGTTGTGTAAAACGCCTTACCGATTTTTTCTAACTTCTCATTCTCTATACCACATCCTTGGTCTTCAACAGAAATACACAAATGTCCTTGCGTTTTTTGATATGCACAGATATGAATTTCTCCACCCTCTGGCATTGATTCTATTCCATTTTTAATGATATTTAATAACACTTGTTTTAATTGCTTATCATCACCGTTTATAGCCGGTAAATTTCCATCTACTTGTAAATTACATTTAACTCTATATTGCGTTGCATAACTTTCCATTAGATGCACAACATATAGAAGGGTGTCTCGTATATTACACCTTTCATAATTTGTTGGCTTTGGTTTCCCTAACAACATCAATTCACTAACAAATCCATTAACCCTTTCAATTTCTTGTAGCATAATGTCGTAGCTCATCGTATCAGTTGGATTTCTTTCTTTTTGCATTTGCGTAAACCCTTTTAACGCTGTTAGTGGATTTCGAATTTCATGGGCAATTGTTGTAGACATAGTCCCAATCACAGCTAAATTTTCCGTCTCTTTCATATTGTTCATCATTTCAACCACTGTTCTTACATAAGATTGAAATCGTTTTAATAAAGAATGTGAAATAATGAAATAAAATACACATAAAACAAGTGGAATTATCACTTTTAAATCTTGTAATAGCAATGTGAAAAATACGTACTTTCCAATTACACTAAAGGAAACTAAATAAAAGTATTTTCTATTCACGAAAACTGGGGCAAATAAAATTAACAACATTTCTACCATACTACCATGTTCAAAAGGTCTATCCGTTCGCAAATAAATCATTAAATTATTAACAAGATTGATAAACATGTATCCAAATAAAAATAAATATTTTACAGAATATACATACCCTCTTTTTTGAAGATATATAGAAATAGGAAATAATGCTATTACAAATATAGGCACACCTACCCCAAGACTACCTTCTGGCCACCCTACCGCTGTTCCACTAATATTCATAGCTGGATATACAAAATAATATATAGCGTCATATAAAAAGAATATAATATAAAATAATAATATAAATACCTTTAAGGCTCTTCTTTCTTCATAAATCAAGCTCTTGTATTTGTTCATATAAAAACTCCCCTTGATCGATACAAAAAACTTTCATTGTTATCTCCTTAAAGTATAAGTATGAAATTGCTTTCAGGGCAATATTTAACCTTATAATACTAAAAGGAAGGAGATCTCTCCTTCCTTTTAGTAACAACTTATATCCACCTTACCCTATCATGTAACAATCCATCAGTAAAATTATTATGCCCTATTACAAAATCCTTCATATATAAATTTAAATACTCACCGTACTTACTTTCTGTATTTAATAACAACTCCTCGACGTAATAAGCACCTTGTTCAAATTGATCTAAAAGTAAACTAGACAAGCCCGCATAAATTCCGCACCCTACCTGAAAATACGTTGCATTCGTTTTATATTTACGAAAAACTTGGCTACTATTCATTACATTATACATATATGTCTCACTATTTTCATAAACGAGTAACACACCGACCAAGTCCTCTCCAGCAACCTCTTCTTCCGCTGGATTAAACACTTTACGATTCCAGTTCCATAAATCTTCTACTTGATCTAAGTTCTGTCTAATTATATTTGTTGTATACTCATTAATTCGGTAAAGAAAACCAACTTCCATATTGAAGTTTTTCCCTAAAATTAATACTTCCTCATGTGGCATTAAACAACCATAGAATTCTTTTTCTCCTAACTTCACTTTATACTCTGAAGCATATACATCTTCATAAAAGTAAAGAGGCCGATGATGACTCATATACATCGGATAACTCCAGATTGCTTCATCTAAAAATCGATCTACTGCCCATGAAGCATAAAGTGTATGTGGCTTTATAAGTGCTGTATCATGCAAAAACGACGTGTCATGTTCTACAATATAACATGCTCTTGGCCTTTCATTTGGTCGTTCCTTCATAAGCTCAACAACCATCCATTGAACAACACCTGGATTCATACCTGAACCTATAATCGCTTTTGTATTTGTAAATTTCTCTTTCTCCTTCTCAAACCTTGTATATCTTTCCGTAAGCTGAAAGCCGATTAAGCTGTCGTCCTGATCTACTGCTTCATTTTCCAAGGCTGAATTAATATAACAAATTCCTAGTTCATTACAACAGCTTAATACTCTAATTGTATCTGCCCCTGAAACATCAATCACAACACTCGTTCTTTTTTCTTTTAAATGTTTTTTAAATTCCACTACATTTTGAAGGTTTATTTCATATAAATATAATTGATCTTTCAAATTCGAAAACAACTCATCGTAATAATTCCTATCTTTTTGTTTTATATCCACCAAATGAAATTTAGCATTCTTTAATACTTTATAAATTGGATCTTTTTCATTTGCTATCGCTTGATTTAAAATTGCTAAAACTGCTTTTGCTGCTCCACCAGCACTACCAAGCAATGTAATTGATAACGAATTCGGAAACTGCTCCACAAACAAAACCCCTTTAATAAATTAGTTGAGCAGCTCCTCCTCAAAAAATAAATTGAATACATAAAAAGATAGCTCGTACACAATTTTTATAAGTTAGTGCAAAGTTACCTTTTAAAAAATCACACTATACTATGTTTATATTCAATTCATTTTCCCCTCATATCCAAATTAAACTAAAACAAATAGGCTCGACCTTTTCTTCTCCGGATAAAAGAAAAAGCCAGCCCTTTCAACTAATCTACGGACAATGGACGGATTTTACATGTTGAATATTCACATACATTTTTGCATCACGTGCTTTTGATATTTCAATATGGCCTTCATCAATTTTCGCCATTTTTCCAATTTTATTGGACTCCTCACCTAAATCGAACACCATAATTTTCCCAGCCATTTTAATAAGCTGTTCTTCAAACGTTCTAGCTAACGTAATATTTAACGGATTTACGGGGAGTTCATTTTTATTGAGGGCATACGGTACTTGGTTTTCTTTATACGGAATTAACCATTTTAAATGCTTTAAAGATATATATACCGTTTTATAAACCGGACTATAAAAAACAATATAGTCGTTCATCACACTTGTAACATAACCATGTATTGGAGCATTTCCTGCTACATAAACTTCTGTAAAAATCCCTTTAGAAGTACTTAATACTTTTCTCAAAGAAATTGAAGGGGATTCCCTCTTAATTACAGAATCAACATCTGGTTTTAGTATGTCTTCGTCATGTGCTCTTAAAAATTTATAGTATTGTACATGATATAAAGATATATATACATAGTCTTGTCCATTGTAAAGAACAATAATGTCATTTCCTACGTCTATTAATATACCTTTAAACCTTTTTTCACCGATTAATTTAACATATATATTTTCCCCAATACTTTTGTTTAACTCATTCATCTATATCCTCCTTCCTATGAATTTCAGCTTTACTATCTTCCATTTCAAAAAAATAATCAGGGCAATGTTCTGTCTTAATAGTAAGTAATTCCTTTTCATACTATCGAAATAAGAAATTGTTCTTCTCTTTCCCTCATAATGCCCCTCTTATTTATTAAACATTATTCATCTTCATTCTTTTTACATTTCACTACTTGACTCACACTCTTAATATGATAATTAATGATATAAATAACTTCATCACCGTTTACTAGCGTAATACATTCTTCATGCACTTCACTTAATAAGCCTTCTACACACTCTGGGCCGCCACGATTAATCTTTACCCACTTATACTTCAAGTCACGTAATACATCGACAAAAGTATCATCATCAGAGCAGAAACATGAAACATAGCCATCGCCACATTTACTTTCTTTCACTTTCTTAACTAGACTTTTCACATGTTTCAATTGGTAATATACTAATTCACCAAGAGGAAGTTGTAATGTAAGGTAATCTCTTCCTAACGATACAAGTACCCCCACTCGACTCTCTGGTCCACGAAGATTTACTTTTACAGTCTCACCGACTAAGCCTTTAATTTGTTCACAGCATAATATACTTTCCAAATTTATATCCTCCTTTCTTATTATCTTCCTCTTCTTGACTGTCTTTGTGCGCGAGCTCGACCTGAATTATTACTTTCACTTTCGCTTTCACTTTCGCTTTCTTCGCTCTCTCTACAAGGTACTGTTACACTCTTAATATGAGATACTGCAACTAATATAACTTCTTCTTTTACAATTAGTGTCACAAATTCACAAGAAACATCTTGTAAAATACCTTCAACTTTCTCTGGGCCACCACGATTAATTTTCACCCAGCAATATTTGAAGCTTTGAAGTAACTTTTCAAAGTCATCTTCACATTCACATTCCAACCATCTGCAATCATCTGCTTTACAATCTTTCGCATTTTTTGTAATACTTTTCAGATGACGAATCTGATAGTAATAGAGCTCTCCTTTTTCATTCTTTAATACAAAGTAATCCGAACATACAGCGACTATTGTCCCTTTTTGAGATTCTGGACCACCCCTGTTTACTCTCACAAAAGATCCAATTAAGTCTTTCAGAAAATCACAATGAAATAAACTCACGAGAAAACCCCTTCCATTAATTTATAAGCTTTTGCACTGATAGTATATGTATCTGTACAGGTTACGTTCTCTATGTTTGTCCTAGCTAGAAAAAAATATGCTTTTAACATGGTAGACTACTACCTATCAAAATTTGAAGAAAGGCTAAGAACTCCTTATGTTTTTGATATCTTCAAACAAAAAATCCCTTATGAATATACATTTCTGCATATCTTCATAAGGGATTTTCCATAGTTTAATCTTCGTCTTTAACATCCATATCTTCTGGAATTGGTTCGTTCAATATTTCTTCCACTAATTGCTTATATTTCTCCATTTGTTCTAAATGTGTATTAAATTGTTCTTTATTTACTAAATATTGCTCTCCATCGAATAGCGCACGAATTTTCTTTTGCTGAATTAACTCTTCAATATACGATTTTGGTAAATTCAAATACTCCGCAGTCTCTTCTACTGTTATATACAATGCGTTCATTCCTTTATTATTTTTTCATCTATACTGTATCTTACTTTACTTTATTTTTGTAAACAAATAAAAAAGATTTTGTAAATGCAGTTCAAAAAGCAGGTAGATGCATTCCATATATTGTATAGTATTATATAGTAAGAATTTTTTAAATATAGAATGGTATTACCCATTTACACAAAGGAGAGTTAACATATGGCTACTCGTCACATCATTACAATGTTAGAAAAAACACTACAAGTTGAAACAGAAAACACAATTTCTCATTTAAATGTATCTTTATCTGATCGTTTTCTTTCTCAAAGCACAGCAATACATGAAAACAATTGTTATCATACAATTGGTGAATGGTACAAAAATCATTTCTTATTCCAACAAGATGATTTCCTTTGGGCTAAATATGCCTTCTATGACGCATATTGTGAAGCCATCAAAAAACAAGGTCATCTTACAAAACGTGTTCGCCAAATATTAGAATCATTAGCTCGAATGCATGGAAAACAGTATATTGCTTCTATACTAAATATGCCATTTCCTAATGAACGCGCTAAAGGGACAGCGTAATTTAGCCATGTTCTGCGTAAGCAAAACATAGCTAAATTGTTTTCTAGGATGCTTTACCAATAAAATGTTCATATCATATGAACTGATGAAACCGGTGTCATTATAATGATAGAAAATATAGTAAACAGGAAAACCCCCACGTACATCTCTCATCCATTGGAATAGAGAAATACGTGGGGGTATACTTGTTCCTTATTATTTCATCATCTGCTTAATCAGTTCGCGATTTCTCTTCTTAAATACTTCATTATGAGAAGAAACCATTCCATACTCACTTGCATCTGGTTGGATAAATTGTTTTGCTTTATTAACAGCATTTCCAGCATCTTGGAATGCACCTGCAATTAAGTGTAGTTTCCCTTCGTGCTTTAAAATATCTCCAGCAGCATATAATCCATCTACTGAAGACTCACTATTTGCATTACCTGCAATATAATAATTATCTATAATTGCAACGTCTAACTCACTATTTTCTAATAATGTAATGTCGCGTTCATATCCATGATTAATAATAACTTCATCAATAGGTAAATGAGAAACCTCACCTGTTTCATGATTTGTTAATTCTACATATTCGATCGCTTCATGATTATCACCAGCAATTAATTTTGTAATCGATGTATTAAAGAAACACTCCGCTGAGCTGTTCATAAGTTGTTTTACTTGTGCTTCATGACCAGATAATTCTTCTTTTCTATAGGTTACATACACTTTTTTCGCAATTGGTTCTAATTCATTTGCCCAATCAACAGCAGAATTGCCTCCACCGGAAATAATAACTGTTTTACCTTTAAAACGCTTTAAAGATTTAACTGTATAATTTAAATTTGATACTTCAAATCGCTCAGCACCCTCAATAGATAACTTTTGCGGTTTCAATATACCACTTCCTGTTGCGACGATAACTGTTTTTGAAAAGTGTTCTTCCCCAGTACTTGTTTTTAATGTAAAAGTACCATCTTGATTACGAATAATTGATTCCACTTTTGTATCTAATACAACTTCTGGCTTAAATGTTAACCCTTGCTGTACAAGTTGTTCAATTAACTTATCACCTGTAACTGGTAATAGTCCTCCTACATCCCAAATCATTTTTTCCGGATACACATGTATTTTTCCACCTAAATGTGGTTGAAATTCTATTATTTTCGTTTTCATTTCTCTGAGTCCACTATAAAAAGCTGAATAAAGCCCTGCAGGTCCTCCGCCTATCACGGTTACATCAAACAATTCTTCTTGATTCATTCGTGCTCACTCCTCAGCTACTAATAATTGATTATCATTCTCAATAAAATATAACCTGTTTCCGCAAAATTTACAATCAAAATTACTATTGACAATACACCTATATAAAATTATATTATTTAAAGAATCAATAGTGATAATCATTATCATTTTGTTAATAATTAGCAAATTTGAGATTACATCTTCTTTCATTAATATGGTTATTACTATATTATAAAATCTCATATTCAAGATTTTTAATAAATTATTTTGCATTACCACTACTATTTCAAAAAGATTACAGTTAAACAAATTATTGTATACACATATCATCTATGTTAAAGGAGAAAGACGATGAAAAAGTTATTTATTTCACTAACAGTCCTTTTCGTTCTTGTTATGAGCGCTTGTAGCAATAGTTCTACAGACAAAAAGGACGATGCAAAAGGTAGCAAATCAGAAACAATTACATACCAATCTGAAAATGGTAAAGTAGAAGTTCCTGCAAATCCAAAACGCGTTGTTGTATTATCATCATTCGCTGGTAACGTAATGTCATTAGGTGTAAATCTTGTTGGGGTAGATTCATGGTCTAAACAAAACCCACGTTTTGATAGCAAACTTAAAGATGTTGCTGAAGTATCAGATGAAAATGTTGAAAAAATCGCTGAACTAAATCCAGATTTAATCATCGGTTTATCAAATATTAAAAATGTCGATAAGTTAAAGAAAATCGCGCCTACTGTAACATACACTTACGGAAAAGTTGATTACTTAACACAGCATTTAGAAATCGGTAAGTTATTAAACAAAGAAAAAGAAGCAAAAACTTGGGTTGATGACTTCAAGAAACGTGCACAAGAAGCTGGTAAAGAAATTAAAGCAAAAATCGGTGAAGATGCTACAGTTTCTGTTGTAGAAAACTTCAACAAACAGCTTTATGTATACGGCGAGAACTGGGGCCGCGGAACAGAAATTCTGTACCAAGAAATGAAATTAAAAATGCCTGAAAAAGTAAAAGAAAAAGCATTAAAAGAAGGTTACTACGCATTATCTACTGAGGTATTACCTGAATTTGCTGGTGATTACTTAATCGTAAGTAAAAATAAAGATACTGATAACTCATTCCAAGAGACAGAATCATATAAAAACATCCCAGCAGTAAAAAATAATCGCGTATATGAAGCAAACATGATGGAATTCTATTTCAATGATCCACTTACATTAGATTTCCAACTAGACTTCTTCAAGAAGAGCTTTCTTGGTAAATAATACAAACATGAGGAATTCTTAATTTAAGAATTCCTCTTCCTTTATTCTATGAACAGAAAAGATGTGAAACGAATGACAAAAGATCATGACAATCCACGTTCTATAGCTTTTACATACAAACTAATTTTAAGCTTAATTGCATTCTTTCTTATTTTTATGGTTGCAATGGTATTAGGTGCTGCAGATACTTCGATAAAAGATGTATGGTCAGCACTCACTTCCTCCGCTAAAGGAGACAAAATATCTATTATTCGAGAAATACGTTTACCACGTGAAGTTGCTGCTATTTTTGTAGGAGCTGGATTAGCCGTTTCTGGAGCAATTATGCAAGGATTAACACGAAATCCACTTGCGGATCCTGGATTATTAGGGCTATCTGGTGGAGCAAATGCTGCGCTTGCACTGACACTTGCTTTCAACCCTTCCATCAGCTATCTTTACTTAACATTAGCTTGCTTTATCGGTGCTGCAATTGGCGCAATTATGGTATTTGGAATTGGTATGGTGAAAAAAGGCGGCCTTTCTCCTCTTCGAATTGTATTAGCGGGTGCTGCAGTTTCAGCATTTCTACTCGCAATTTCAGAAGGAATTGGCATTTACTTTAAAATTTCACAAGATGTATCACTTTGGACTGCTGGTGGCGTAATTGGAACAACTTGGAACCAATTAAAAATTATTATTCCAGTCATTTCAATTAGTATCTTTATCGCTATCTTACTAGCAAAAAAATTGACAGTTCTTAGTTTCAGTGAGGAAGTGGCTATTGGACTAGGTCAAAAAATTATGGTTATTAAAACTATTTTATTTATCATTATTATCTTACTTGCAGGTGCATCTGTAGCGCTTGTTGGAAATATGGCATTTATCGGCTTAATGGTACCTCACATGGTACGCCCAATTGTCGGTCCAGATTACCGATTTGTTATACCGATGTCAGCAATTGCTGGAGCTTCCTTTATGCTACTTGCAGATACAATCGGACGTACTATTAACGCTCCATACGAAACACCAGTTGCAGCAATTGTCGCGATTGTAGGGTTACCATTCTTCCTATTCATTGTACGTAAAGGAGGAAAAACATTCTCATGATGCAATCTATTTTAAGAAAACAGCGTCTCATTATACTCACTTTACTTATAGTAATCATCACAACCATTGTAGTTGGAATGGGACTTGGTTCAGCATCTTTATCTTATGATCGACTACTCCCAACATTAATGGGGCAAGGGACTTTTAAAGAGGAGTTTGTTTTATACTCTTTAAGGCTACCTAGAATTGTCATTACATTATTAGCTGGTATGGCTCTCGCTTTATCAGGAGCTATTCTTCAAGGAATTACTCGAAATGATTTAGCTGAACCTGGTATTCTTGGTATTAACTCTGGGGCCGGTGTTGCTGTTGCTATTTTCTTTTTATACTTTCCAATAGATGTAGGTTCATTTCTCTACTTACTACCTGTAGTTGGATTTATCGGAGCATTTCTGACAGCTGTTCTAATTTACGTATTTTCATATAGTAAATCAACTGGACTTCAACCAATCCGATTAACATTAACCGGTATCGGTTTTGCATTTGCACTATCTGGAACGATGATTGTCCTTATTTCATCCGCGGATCGTATGAAAGTAGACTTTATTTCAAAATGGATTGCCGGAAATATTTGGGGAGATGACTGGATATTCGTTTTAGCAATGCTCCCATGGCTAATCGTATTAATTCCGTTTGTTTTCTATAAAGCAAATCGATTAAACATTTTAGCATTAAACGAACCAGTCGCAATCGGTGTTGGAATTGAAATTGAAAAAGAACGTAGGTACTTATTAGTTGCAGCTGTTGCACTTGCAGCTGCAGCTGTTTCCGTAACAGGAGGAATTAGCTTTATCGGATTAATGGCTCCTCATATCGCGAAATCTTTAGTAGGCCCAAGACATCAAATCTTCATGCCTATCGCCCTTTTAATCGGCGGATGGCTATTATTATTAGCAGATACAATTGGAAGAAATATCGTTGATCCTAATGGCATTCCAGCAGGTATTGTCGTTGCTTTAATTGGGGCTCCTTACTTTATGTATTTGTTGCTTAAAAAAGCTTAAAAAACACCCTCAAGATCTTTTCTTGAGGGTGTCTTTGTTTCATTCTACTACTGCCCATATCCTTCAAACTTCTTCGCCAAATTCTCCATCTCATCTTCTGGCAATAGCTTTGGTTCCCCAATGCTTTTCGTTTGATAATAAATTTGAGCACAAAACTCAATCTCTTCTGCAACAGTAAATGCCATTTTTATATTATTTGCACCAGCAATTAAACCGTGATTTGCAAGTAGCACAGCACGACGATCAATCATGCCTTCAAAAGCAGCATCCGCTAATTGCTTCGTACCAAATGTTTCATACGGTGCACAGCGGACATTCGGACCTGCAAAAGCAATTAAATATGACACAGCCGGAAGCTCCCATCCTAATGACGCAATCGTCTTCGCGTAAGGAGAATGTGTATGCACAAGCGCATTTATATCTTCACGCTTCCTATAGTAAATAAGGTGCATATCTAATTCACTTGATGGTTTTCTCTCTCCTTCTACTACTTCACCATTTAAGTTTAATATAACTACATCTTCAGGCTTTGTTTCATAATACTCTAAACCACTTGGGCTAATCGCAACAAGACCTTGTTCACGATTAAAGATACTAATATTACCACCCGTCCCCTTTGTTAAACCACTAGAAATCATTTTCTTTCCATACGCTACAATTTCTTCTCTTTCTTTTTGTAATAACATATACATCCCCCTAAGTATGAAGCTTATGATGACTGACTTTTATATTTATCTATTTATTGAAATAGCTTTTTTAAATTCTCCGTAAACGGTGCCTTTACAATCCCTTTTTCTGTAATAATCGCTGTTACATTTTCATGTGGAGTAACATCAAATGCTGGATTATATACTTTACTTTCTTTCGGAGCAGAATATTGTCCGAAGCGATTAATCACTTCAGAAGCATCTCTTTCCTCGATGGGAATTTCTTTTCCTGTCGGTGTTTTCAAGTCGATTGTCGGCGTTGGCGCTGCTACATAAAACGGAATGTTGTAGTATTTCGCTAAAATAGATACGCCTAATGTTCCAATTTTATTTGCTATATCACCGTTCGCTGCCACACGGTCGCATCCAACAATTACAGCGTCAATCTTCCCTTGTGACATGACCATAGCTGCCATATTATCCGTAATGACAGTAACATCAATTCCCGCTCGCTGTAGTTCTAATGCCGTTAACGTTGACCCTTGTAATCTTGGACGTGTTTCATCCGAAAAGATTTTTAAGTCCCATCCTTTTTCTTTTGCTAAGTACATTGGAGCCGTCGCAGTACCATACTTAGTCGTCGCTAACGCACCAGCATTACAATGTGTTAATACTCCCATTCCATCACGGAATAATGTTAATGCATGTTCTCCAATTTGACGGTTAATTTCTTCATCTTCTCTATGAATTTCTTTTGCCTCTTCTAGTAATCTATCTTTCAACTGTAAGATTGATAAATGAATATTATCTGCCGCTACACTTTCCATTCTTTCAAGTGCCCAAAATAAATTTACTGCAGTCGGTCTTGATGTCGCCAAGTATGTACATACCTTTCTTACTTCATCCATAAATCCTTCTTCCGTACTTTCAGCAAATTCCTTTACCCCTAAATACACTCCATAAGCTGCTGAAACACCAATCGCTGGTGCACCTCGTACTTTCATTACTTGAATGGCATCCCACACACTTTCAGCTGTTTTAAATGATTCATAGACAATTTCATTCGGTAATAACGTTTGATCTAACAAAACTAAAGCATCATCTTTCCACTGAATTGGTATTAATTGCTCTTCCATCATATTCTCCCCTTACTCCGCGTAGTGCATTGACTGTTCTTTTAACGTTTCTACAAAACTTGTACCTGTTCTATATTGATTCGCTCGTAAAATAAAACTCTTCGCTACTTTAAGACAAATTCGCTCCGCTCTAGCACGTGCTTCCTCATTCTCAATACAAGTAATATCTTTTACTTTCGCTAATCCAACAATACGGCGGATTAATTCAAGACCTGTCACTGCAGCTGTATCCTCTAATACAGATTGTAAATATACTTCGTTAAAGCCTTCTTCCTTCGCCATAATCTCGGTCACATGAATATCCCAAGCATCTAAAAACTTCTTCTTAAATAAATCAATTACCTCTACCATCGTAGTTTGTAACCAATCCATATACGTATCTTTCTCAGCTCCAGGTGGCATCGTTGCATCTGCATTCACCCAAGCAAACATTAAATTCGCCATTACATTCCCAACGTCATATCCCATAGGTCCATAAAAAGCAAACTCAGGATCAATAACCTTTGTAGAATCATCTCTTACAAAAACAGAACCAGTATGTAAATCACCATGAAGCAATGCCTGTGCATTCGTCATAAAAGAAAATTTACGTTTCGCTACTTCCATACGAAGCTCTTTATCACTATAAATATGCTCCCTAATCCATCCCTCATTTAAAGGAAATAACTCATTACGCTTATTATGATTTGTAAATGGTTCTGAATATACGAGGTCCTCTGTAATCTCACATAATTCAGGATTTATATAATTCTTCACAAGTTCCTTCTTCTCTTTATGATTCATTACAACATCAGATGTTAATAAAAGTGTATTTACCATAAAAGTAGTTAAGTCGTCAGCAAGCTGCGGAAATATTTGATGATTTATAAGTGCTGTACGTAATATTGTGTGATCCGATAAATCTTCCATTACGCAACAGTTCATCACACTATCAAATAAATACACCTTAGGAACAAGTCCAGGTGCTAACTCATCCTCTAACTGCAAAACATCTGATTCTATGCGAATACGATTCGTCGATAACTTAAACTCATCTGAAATGCGAGCTGTATCTCCAGCTTGCTTTACGATGACAGAGATGTTCTCTTTTTCATCCCAAACGCGGAACACATAATTTAAATTGCCATCACCTATTTCTTTACACTTTAGCCCCTTTGCATGTTCAAACTTAGATAATTTCTCTTTCACATATGCAATCACATCGCTAGCTTCCATTAAAAAATACTTTGTGAACTTAGACATGGTTTCCCCTCCACACCAATTGTAAGCGTTTTCTAAAAGCTATAAAAAATAATAGGTTGAATTTTTTCATCCTATAAATATGTATTCTTCTTTTTGAAAGGTATATCTAGGTTTTATTATATCTCGTTAGCACTTTGAGTCAATATTTCTAACTATCAGCGTAATATACTTCCTAATTATATATTTGAGATGACAAAAATTGTTCAAAAAGATTTCGATTCATTTTATTTTATTTATCGCACAATTCTTTGTAAAATAGAAATAAGCAGTTCCTTTTCAAATACATAACTTCTAAGAAATATTTCCTTCCTAAGAATTTACACTTACACCATATCTCTAACATACACACTACTCTTTCAAACAATCATTGAAAATTTATAAACTTAAAGTTACCTTTCCATTCCCTGTTAGCCTTAATTGAGAATAAATATTAATTAAATCGGTATAAAGTTGGTTTATTCTCTTGACAAAATAACCACTTCTATATGATAATTAATATCGAATTAGAATTATTATAGTTAATTAAAAAATATATTTTATGAGCACACTATTTTTTGATGCTCAAAACCAACATTTAGGAGGAATTTTAATATGTTATTAATCGGCACAGAAGTAAAACCGTTTAAAGCTAATGCTTACCATAATGGAGAATTTATCCAAGTTACTGACGAAAGTTTAAAAGGAAAATGGAGTGTAGTTTGTTTCTACCCAGCTGACTTCACATTCGTTTGCCCAACTGAACTTGAAGACTTACAAAACCAATACGCAACTCTAAAAGACTTAGGCGTTGAAGTATACTCTGTATCTACAGACACTCACTTCACTCACAAAGCATGGCATGATAGCTCAGAAACTATCGGCAAAATCGAGTACATCATGATTGGTGACCCAACTCGCACAATCACTACAAACTTCAACGTTTTAATGGAAGAAGAAGGTCTTGCTGCTCGTGGTACATTCATCATCGATCCAGACGGCGTTATCCAATCTATGGAAATCAATGCTGACGGTATCGGCCGTGACGCAAGCATTCTTGTTAACAAAATTAAAGCTGCTCAATACGTACGTAACAACCCAGGTGAAGTTTGCCCAGCTAAATGGCAAGAGGGTTCTGCAACACTTAAACCAAGCCTTGACCTTGTAGGCAAAATCTAAGGAGTTCGATCAAAATGATACTAGATGCAGATATAAAAACACAACTATCCCAATACCTTCAATTAATGGAGAACGATATTTTACTTAAGGTAAGCGCAGGAGACGATAACGTATCTAAAGATATGTTAGCTCTAGTAGACGAATTAGCTACTATGTCATCTAAGATTACAGTAGAAAAAGTTGAATTAGAGAGAACACCAAGCTTTAGCGTAAACCGCCCTGGTGAAGACACTGGTGTCGTATTCGCTGGTATTCCATTAGGACACGAATTTACATCATTAGTGTTAGCTTTACTACAAGTAAGTGGACGCGCTCCAAAAGTTGAACAAAAATTAATCGATCAAATTAAAAACATTCAAGGCGAATATCATTTTGAATCTTATATCAGCCTAAGTTGTCATAACTGTCCTGATGTTGTACAAGCTCTTAACGTAATGAGCGTTCTTAACCCTGGTATTACACATACTATGATTGATGGCGCTGCATTCAAAGAGGAAGTAGAAAGCAAAGACATCATGGCAGTACCAACTGTTTACCTAAACGGCGAATCTTTCGGAAGCGGTCGTATGACACTTGAAGAAATTTTAGCTAAAATGGGTAACGGTCCAGATGCATCAGAGCTTTCTGATAAAGATCCATACGATGTTCTTGTTGTTGGTGGCGGCCCTGCTGGTGCAAGTGCAGCAATTTACGCAGCACGTAAAGGCATCCGCACTGGTATCGTTGCTGAGCGCTTCGGTGGTCAAGTAATGGATACTATGGGCATTGAGAACTTCATCAGCGTAAAAAAGACTGAAGGTCCTAAGCTAGTAGCAAGCCTTGAAGAACACGTAAAAGAATACGACATCGATGTAATGAATCTACAACGTGCGAAACGTTTAGAGAAAAAAGAACTTATTGAAGTGGAACTTGAAAACGGCGCTATTCTGAAAAGTAAGAGCGTAATCGTTTCTACAGGTGCTCGCTGGCGTAATGTTGGCGTACCAGGTGAAGCTGAGTTCAAAAATAAAGGTGTAGCATATTGCCCACACTGTGACGGTCCATTATTCACTGGAAAAGACGTAGCAGTTATCGGCGGAGGTAACTCTGGTATTGAAGCAGCTATCGACTTAGCAGGTATCGTTAAGCACGTAACTGTTCTTGAATTCATGCCAGAATTAAAAGCTGATGCTGTATTACAAGAGCGTCTTAACAGCTTACCAAACGTAACTGTTCTGAAAAACGTTCAAACGAAAGAAATCACTGGTACTGATAAAGTAAACGGTATTTCTTACATCGATCGTGAAACTGAAGAAGTTCATCACGTTGAATTACAAGGTGTATTCGTACAAATCGGTCTTGTGCCAAACACAGACTGGTTAGGCGAAACAGTTGAACGCGTTCGCGGTGAAATCGTAACAGACAAGCACGGCGCTACAAACGTACCAGGAGTGTTTGCTGCAGGTGACTGTACAAATAATCCGTACAAACAAATCATCATCTCTATGGGTTCAGGTGCAAACGCAGCTTTAGGTGCATTTGATTACTTAATCCGTAACTAATAAAAAACAGGTGCCTTGGCACCTGTTTTTTTATTACCCTAATGTATAAACTAAAAACCTCTCATTCCCATTCTTCTCATAAGCACCTGGCAATCTAACTTCTTTCTTCAGCTCAAACGCAGTCTGATTTTCTAAGAAGAAAATATAGTCCTCAGAAGGATAATATAAAATAATATCCACTTCTCTCCCCGTGTTTTCTACTGAAAGCAAAATGTTATTTACTACATTCATAAACACTTGCACAGAAAACGGATTAAAGAAATAAAACCTATTATCATGTGGATCAATCTTATATTCCTGCGCTAAACAACATTGGAATTGAATTTTCCCCTTACTGTTTCTTGCCTTTCGTGCATAACGATCTCGATTATCAATCGCTTCTTTATAAAACTCTTCATTCATTTCAATTCCAACTGCTGAAGCCCCACATTTATGATGCATATAAAAGTTTAATCGCCCTTTTCCGCACCCAAAGTCTACAATTCGGTCACTACTTTTTATTTCATATTGATTCAGTAACTCATCTAATCCGCTATACGGCGTCGGTTCATAACGGTGATAATGCATAGATTTGTTAAACCCTTTTTGCTCACCGACTGTTTTTATATGTAAAACTGCATCGTAATATTGTTCGTTCATTCGTTTTCTCCTATTAAAAAATGGTACTTATTATTATACACCATGTACTGGAGGCTCATTTTTCATCAAATTAATAGGTACGTGAAATTATATTAACGATTTTCTTAATATATCTATCGTAACTTCAAATATATCAACGATTTTCTCAATATATCTATCATAACTTCAAATATATCAACGATTTTCTCAATATATCGATTTACCGACAATTCACGACAAAAAAACAGGAGCTCTTTAGCCCCTGTCTTCTAACACTTTCAATACAGTTTGTTTCAATATTTCTACCCCATCCATAATACAACTATGATCAAACCTCATATACGGATGGTGTAATCCAGGTTGTAGGTCTGCTCCTAGTCCAAGCATGACAGCTTTTAAATGTGGTCTTTTCACTGTATAGTAATGGAAATCATCGCTTCCTGTCGTATAGAGAGGCCCTGTGCATCTCTCTTCCCCATACACTTCGAGAATACCTTTACGCATAAAGCGCTCTGCTTCTTCGGAAACCTCTGCTCCTGGTGCAAGATCCATCCATTCGTATGAAGTTTTCGACCCCATCGATGCAGCTGATTCTATTACATGCTCAATCTTTTTCTTTAATTCTTCTAATAGTATATTACTCTCAGCTCTTACATCTAAACTGAAATGACCATTTCCTGGAATGATATTTAAATTATCACCACCTGCTTGGCATCTCGTCATTTTTACTGAATAAGAACTTTGCGGTGGCAGCCAAATATTTTTCAAACCGATATTAATCATGGAAATGACATCAATCGCATTCACACCTTGGTGTGGTCTTGCCCCGTGTGCATCCTCCCCATGAATCATACCCTCTAAAAACCCTGCTGCTCCATGGCGAATAGATGGGGCTGCTTGTTTCAAAGATAGTTCTTCAATTGGTCTTAGATGGATGCCAAATAAGAAATCAGCATCATCTACAGCACCTTTCTCCACCATCTTCAAAGCACCATTCCCCTTCTCTTCTGCCGGCTGAAAAATAAATCTAACCATACCACTTTTCCATCTCATATTTTTCAATTGTAAAATAAGTCCCATTACAATGGTCATATGAGCATCATGGCCACATGAATGGTTCGCTTTAAATTCTCCATTTACTTCTTGCCAAAGTGCATCCATATCAGCACGAATCGCAATAACTGGATTCCCGCCTCCAATCTCAGCAATTACACCTGGACAATCATCAAATGTTCTATATGAAATTCCTTCTTCTTTTAAAAAGTCAGTAATATACGCTGTCGTTTCATATTCTTTCCAACTTACTTCAGGGTTTTCGTGTAAATGCTGAAAAATCTCCGTTAAGCGCTCTTGTAATTCTAATGTTTTCAACGTTCCAGTCTCCTTCCCACATTACAAACGATTCGGGTTAATTATACTTATGAAAAACAGATGTTTTTATGAACATATTGAATTTTAAGAAAAAAGTCAATTGTTTATTTTTAAATACTTAAAAACCTTACTCTGCACTTATATTACAAACTAAACAAACAACTAGAACATTCCTTATTTTCTGTTTTTTTATGTTGACGCTTACATAAACTTTTAGTTATCATAACCTAATAAACGTCTATTTTACGACAATTCTAAAAATACAAACAAACATACGTAACAAGGAGGAACTTTATGAAAAAAGAAATACCTTTTGGAATAGCGATTATCCCTATTATCATTACCGTTGCAGTTATGATGGTTACAATTGTTGTATTAAAACAAACCCCTCACGTTCCACTTATTATCGGTACAACCGTTGCTTCTATTGTCGCTTGGCGTTATGGTTACAAATGGAATGATCTTGAAGAAGCAATGTATAAAGGGATTCGTCTTGCATTACCTGCTATCGTCATTATTATTCTTGTTGGCTTAACAATTGGTGCTTGGATTGGCGGTGGAATCGTCGCAACGATGATTTATTACGGTTTAAAACTTTTAACTCCATCACTATTTTTAGTTTCCATTACCGTCATTTGTTCTATCGTTGCATTAGCAATTGGTAGCTCTTGGTCTACAATGGGGACAATTGGTGTTGCTGGAATGGGAATTGGCCTAAGTATGGGAATCCCAGCTCCAATGGTTGCTGGTGCCATTATTTCAGGCTCTTATTTTGGCGATAAAATGTCACCGCTTTCAGATACAACTAACCTAGCCGCAGGATTAACAAATACAGATTTATTCGCACACATTCGTCATATGTTATTTACTACAGTTCCAGGTTTAATTATTACTCTTATCGTTTACGCGCTCTTAGGAAGAAGCTTCGGCGCTAACAATATTGATGCGAAGAGCATCGATCAAACGTTACAAGTATTGCAACAAAACTTTGTTATCTCACCTTTCCTACTCATTATACCCGTAGTCGTTATGGTATTGGTCGCAAAAAAAGTTCCTGCTATACCAGCGATTCTCGTCGGTATTATTTTAGGATTTTTATCACAAGTCTTTATTCAAGGTGGTTCTGTCTCAGCACCTGTCGGTGCACTCCAAGCTGGATTTGTTATAGACACTGGAAACAAGCTAGTAGACGAACTATTTAACCGCGGTGGCTTAGATTCGATGATGAATACAGTCTCTATGACAATTGTCGCTATGACTTTCGGAGGAGTATTAGAACATACAGGTATTCTTCGCTCAATTGTAAATCAAATTTTAAAGTTAGCGAAATCAGCAAAAGGGCTTATCGCTTCTACTATCGCATCTTGTTTTGCAACAAACCTTACTTGCTCTGAACAATATATTTCAATTGTTGTCCCTTCAAGAATGTACGCAAATGCATACACAGAAAAAGGACTACATTCAAAAAACTTATCCAGAGCATTAGAAGATGGCGGAACATTAACTTCTGTCTTCGTTCCTTGGAATACGTGCGGTGTATTTATTCTCGCTACACTTGGCGTAGGTGCATTTGAATATGCCCCTTATGCTATTTTGAATTTCATCGTACCTATTATCTCAATCATTTATGGTATAACAGGCTTCACAATTGTAAAACTATCAGACATTGAAAAAGCAGAACTACTAAAGAAACAAAAAGCTCAACTAGAAGCTTAAAAATAGCGGTAAATTCAGTTCATATAGTGCGCGAGGTCGCCCTTGTTGATAGGGCATTTCCTCGCCGCAAATATGAGCATACCCGTAATCAACTAATTTCTTTAACAACCTTTCTGTCGATCTTCGAGTCACTTGTAAGTACTCAGAAAGGTCAGCTGCTGTAAACTTCAATGACGGATGCGATTTACTAAATTGAATGATTTTTGACAAGTTGGCCGGACTAAGCTTCGTTTCCTTCGCTATTTTCATTAGTTCCGGATTATCATTTTTCAAACTTTGTACTCTCTGTTCTTTCGGGAACGGACCAAACAAATCTTTATCACTTGTTAGTATATAAAAACAACGATCTATTGGATTATTCTTTGCAAAACTTTGAGCAATTTTTGCATTTTGCTCCGCCTCTTTCACGGTTTTCCCATAACCAAATCCAATAGCTATCGTTCCTTCTACGCTCGCAAACAAGTTATCTATCGCATTTGTTTTAATAATCGATTCGATATCACCACGAGTTGTATACAAAATGCATGTCATTTCATCCACTTGTTTAAATGAACCACGTAGTTCTTTTGAAATGACATCTAGTTTTTCAAGCAAATTCGTCCGTAATTCTAGGGAAGAAATAATACAAGCACCAACAGTAGCTGAATAGCTTTTTGCTAACTCAGCTTTTATTTTTGCATCTTTTAGCCCATGTATAATGGACTGTGTTGGATCAATCATACGCTCTGAAGGAACACCTATTTTTTGAAGCTCATCGTAAACAGCGTGAATACTAGTTAAAGCTAAATGAGCCTCTCCAGATTGATATTTAGCTACATGAAAATCGATAACTCTATTTATTTCATCTTTACTCCACAGCATATTTTCATAATCCAACACTTGCGGGCTTTCTTTTATACCAATATCATGGAACACATTTGTAATAAACGAGCGGTCTACTAAATCGATGGAAATGTTATGTGGTTGAATACTTTGATGATACATGATAGAAAGAATTGAAGATGCGACAGTTGTCTCGTCTTGCTGTAAGTATGTACTTGGAATTCGTAATTGTTCTCTTATTTCTTTTGCCATATAATAAGGTAAAGCACCTGAGAAAAAGATGACATCACAAGGCTTTAGACACTTTAATAATTCAGAAGATTCCGCCGGATGAAGGTAAATATATGGATCAATTTCTATTCCTTCTAATTTTTGAGCAATAGGAAAAAGGTTCTCCATAAACTCCTTTGAACCGACAACTGCAATTTTTATCATCATTTTCTCTAACTCCTTATCATTAATTAACGACTATTTAACGTCAACTATATCAAATGTACAAAACTATTGTAAACAGGAAGGGGTTTCTATTCAATGAAAATTACAGCTATTCATCTTTACGCAATTCGTTTACCGCTTCGCAATCCGTTTGTTATTAGTTATGGCTCTTATTCTGATATGCCCTCTATTATCGTCAAAATGGAAACAGATGAAGGTATTATCGGTTACGGTGAAGGCGTTGCTGATGATCACGTCACAGGTGAATCATGGGAAAGTACTTTCCATACTTTAAAACATACGCTAACCCCTGCTCTAATCGGGAAAAATCCAATGAATATCGAAAAAATACACGACATAATGGACAATACAATTTACGGTGTTCCAACAGCGAAAGCTGCAATTGATATTGCTTGTTTTGATATAATGGGCAAAAAACTAAATCAACCTGTATATCAATTAATTGGCGGGCGCTATCATGAAGAATTCCCTGTCACTCACGTTTTAAGTATTGCCGATCCTGAAGATATGGCTGAAGAAGCTGCTTCTATGATTCAAAAAGGTTACCAATCTTTCAAAATGAAAGTTGGTACGAATGTAAAAGAAGATGTGAAACGTATTGAAGCTGTACGAGAACGTGTAGGAAATGACATCGCTATTCGCGTTGATGTAAACCAAGGCTGGAAAAATAGCGCAAACACATTAACAGCACTGCGGTCATTAGGACATTTAAACATTGACTGGATTGAACAACCTGTTATCGCGGACGATATTGATGCCATGGCTCATATCCGTTCTAAGACAGACCTCCCGCTTATGATTGATGAAGGACTAAAAAGTTCTCGTGAAATGCGCCAAATTATTAAATTAGAAGCTGCTGATAAAGTGAATATAAAACTAATGAAATGCGGTGGCATATATCCAGCTGTAAAGCTCGCTCATCAAGCTGAAATGGCCGGCATTGAATGCCAAGTGGGATCAATGGTCGAATCATCTGTTGCCTCTTCCGCAGGATTCCATGTCGCTTTCTCAAAGAAAATCATTACGAGCGTAGAGCTAACAGGACCATTAAAATTCACGAAAGACATTGGAAACTTACATTACGATGTACCATTCATTCGCTTAAACGAAAAGCCCGGACTCGGCATTGAAATAAACGAAGATACACTACAAGAACTAACCGTCTTTCAAGACGTTGTACGCTAAAGGAGGACTATCATATGACGGTTCTATACGAAGGAACATTAAAACAAAATAACGAATCATTTCACGTTACATTACTATCACTAGAGCACATCGAACAAATTTTATCACTACAAAACATCGTAGTTGAAGCACTAGAAGATAAAAGTCGTTTACAACCACTCTCACAAGAAGAATTTCAATACATTCTAGAAGGAAACGGCATGATGATCGGTGCTTTTATCGAAAACGAACTCATCGCATTTCGCGCTCTACTCGTCCCTCCTATCGACGATGAACATTTAGGGCTTGATATTGGTTTGCCAGAAAGTGAACTACACCGCGTCATCTATCAAGAAATCTCAAACGTTCATCCGAACTGCCGAGGAAATGGTATGCAAAAAATATTAGCGAAAGTCATTATGGAAGAATTGCAAAAAGAAGACAGCAAATATGATTACGTATGCTGCACCGTTGCTCCTTTTAACATTCCAAGTTTGAAGGATAAATTTGCGCAAGGGATGGAGATTGCTGCGCTGAAAGAAAAGTATGGTGGTAGTCTGCGGTATGTTTTTGTGAAGAAATTGCGTGAAGACAAGAAAAGAGATTGGACGGATGTTCAAAGTATTCTAATGAGTGATGCTAGTGGACAGCAGGCTTTGCTTTCGGAGGGGTATCGTGGGTATGAGATGGAGAAAGTTGATGAAGAATTTGTTGTGAAGTTTGGACGATAATCTATATACTCAAAAAAAGGAGATGCCTGCTATGACATCTCCTTTTACTTTCTCTTCATTGAACATATCGATTGCAACTCCAAATATATCGGCGGTTTTCGAAATATATCGGCGCAACTCCAAATATATCAGCGATTTTCGAAATATATCGGCGCAACTTCAAATATATCAGCGATTTTCGAAATATATCGACTTACCGACAAAGATTGACAATAATTGCAACCTATACAAAGCGCAACATTAAACCGTCATCTTCCAACTAGATAAAGCTAACCAGTTCTCCATTTCTTTATAATCAGGCATTATCTTCCCGACAAGACGCCAAAACGATCGATCATGATTTAAATGAACCATATGACACATTTCATGAACAACTACATAGTCAATTACTCGCTGTGGTGCCATTGCTAGCTTCCAATTGAATGTTAGTTGTAAATTCGAATCGCAAGTACCCCAAGTACGACTACTATCTGTAATACGAATAGAACGTGGTTTTGTTTTGAAATTACTTTGATGCGCTTTAATACTCTTCTCTACTAAAGATTTACACTGCTTATAGTAAAATCGTTTTAAAGCTTGTTGTATTTTCTCATCCTTAAGCTCTTTCACATAAATATGTAACTTATCCCCTTCAAATACTGCGTTGTCTTGCTCAATGCTTGCATCTTGGGAAATCTGTATCGGATACGTATTCCCTAAATACAAAAAGCCTTCTCCTTGATCGTAATCCTTTTCCTGTGGTCCACGCGCTCGCTCCGCCATTTCCTTACGAGTTGTCTGAATCCAATCCCACTTTTCCTCTAGCAACTGGACTAAGTATTCAACAGGTGTCCCTTTCGGAGCCTGTACTTCCACATTTCCGTATGAATCTACAAAAAGACGCACGGACTTTTTCTTCTTATAAGTTATATGAAAATTAATTGTCTCACCTAAATATGTATGTACCATTTCATCACCTAGCGTATTATTTTACAAATAAAAAAGAGTAGGATACAAACGTCCTACTCTACCTATTATATCATTTACTGCTTTAACGAACTCATTATCCTCTATACTTTACAGCTAATCCTTTAATGAAATTCCTTGCGTATTTATCGCCGCACTCTTTGTAATTTTTATGGCCTTTTTTTCTTAACAGAGCGCCTAACTCTCCTTTTGTTACCGTAACGCCTACGCTATCTAATATATCAAGTACATCCTCACTCGTTAAAGATAGTGCGATTTTCATTTTCTTTAGAAGAAGGTTATTGGCACTCTCCTTACTCTGTACAGGTGCAGGCTGCCCTGGTTTCGGATCTTGCTTTCCTCTTTTTAAAGTAATAAATCCATTGAAAAATGCCTCTAACATCATCATATCGCATGTTTTTACGTACTCATCATCTTCGATTACATCCGCATCTTCAGCTTCATGCTGAGGAGCTCTCTTTATTTTTGTAAGCATATCAACTACGTCTTCTTTCGTTACTTCCATCCCGCCAAGTTTAAAGATTTCTACCATATCTATATCTCTTATATCTAAAGCATATCTTACTCTTTTTAATATATCGTTGTTGCTCATTGCCATTGGGTTTCCTCCTGAAATGTTGATTATCATAATGCTTTTAGCATGTGTAAATGAATGTCGTTAAGTTACTACTTTAACATTTTAGGGGGAGGTTTTGTAGTCTTGGGTGGATTAATGGTTTTAGAGGTTATGCTAATACCATAAGCAGACACTTAGTTTGAAAGAGACTAAAATATTTCTAAATTTATCTTTCCCAGTTTATTGCACTTGTTAAGTAAATAATATTTCCTCTTTATCCACACCTACCATATCTGAAACAAAATCCTAAATAAAGGTTGTATCCCCACTCTTTTCTTTAATGAAATCAATGAAATCATAACCAAATTTGGTTACTGTACCATCTTCAGGTGGTGCCTCACCAAATGATATCGTTTGAATTAAACCTAGTTGTTCTAATTTGTTATGAATATATGTAGTTAAAGCCGTTCTACGCTGCCCCATTTCCGAAGAGTCTATCTCCAATTTTTTCTTTTCTTTTGATAGTAGCTCTCTATATTCATTAGTTTGTTTAAATAAATGCTGAATATCAATTTAGTGCATATTCTAGGAAAGTAAATGCGATAGGAAATCATTAAGTATGTAGCAGGATCAATTAAATCATTGGGGTTATGAAAACTTTCCGCTTTTATTTGTTACTTATTTTCGATAACATAAATAGAAAATAAAAAAAGAATCATATATATTTATTCACTATGTTTACTTAACAATTTTTTATATAAGTTATTACCTTCATACTGACTTTTAAGCCCCATAAGCAATATAGTAAATGCTAAAGCAAGGATTGTAAAAGCATTGGAGTTCTCAGTTAAATATGTCTCTAATCTCCCCGATTGTAACAATTTAAGATTAGGAATTATTAAAATTCCACTCATAAAAACTAGATACAAAAAGACCTCAAGCAATTCAAATATCCTTCTCAACCATATAGAGCTTGCAACCTTTTTAGCAAATTCAACCATGTCTAAATACACCATAGCAATACCACTTAAGGAGAACCCAAAAAAGGATGCAACTGATAAATTAATTAATCCGTGAGCGTATAAAAAGGACAATAAAATTAATATAAGGCCAAAATAGATGGTAAAATCATTCCTTTTTTTAATAACCGTTTCATATAATTGTTTCCAATTATCCATAACAACCTCCAATATTATATTTCCTTATATAAATATATAACATTTTTTGTTTTTATTACTAATTTTATTTATACAATTATTCCCTATACTTATTTTAGCTTTAATCTTAATTAATCCATTCCTTTCTATTTCAATCTCCATTCAATTATCCCCATCCCCCTAAATATTTACCTACTATAAACAGATGAAATAGAAAAGGGGATCATAACTTAACATTAGTGATTTCTTCAATAAACTCCGTCGGCAATAATACATTGTATTTTTTAAAGATTTCCTTAGGCATTTCATATCCTTGAAATACATTATTCTTTACCAATAATTCAACAACTTGTTTTAGGTCTCTGCTTCATACTACTACACATAAAATAATTAAAAGGCTGTGGAGAATGCATTCTCCACAGCCTTTTTTTCGCTGAACCTCTTTTTCTGTTTCAACACTGCTAAAAAAGAAAAAGAGCGATTTCTTATGATAGGGACAATCGAGAATCATCGAAATGAAATCCAGTTTCCGTAAAAAAGCTAGTTCCGCCAGATCCCTTTCTTCGTGCAATTGAAGCAACAATTAGTTTTGATTTTATTAAAGAGAAGTTACCTCTTTATTACTGTGAATATAATGGTTGCTCTCCTATTCAATCTCTTTTTTATTTGATACTCTTATTGCTTATCAATGTAATCTAAACACCCTTGACACCATGAAGAATTCCCTTCAACATTAGAGTTGTAATATTCTTCACATCGCTCGCATCTTTCTAGCTCATTAAGATGTCCACAGTTCACGCAAGTTCCAATCTCACATATGGAACTATCAATACAAATATATTGCTCCGAACACTCCTCACATTCACTATTAGCAACAGGATAGTTTCCACCATTCTTAATAGATTCATGCTTTGCCCTTTCAACTATCTCAACCAAATTAGGAAATAAATCTTCAATTTGCGATTCTACTTCCACAACAAATTCACTTATTGATCCTTTTGAAAACTCATTGTACTTAGTTGGAAGATAATAATTTTGCTCATCCACTAATGCCGCTTCACCATTAGTGTAAGTCAGATTACAAGTATCAACTACCTCGCCATTATTTAATAATTTAAGAGTTAAAGTACTTTCTCCACCACTCTCTTCATTAATATCTAAATTCGAAGTAATTACCAACTCGTCATCTGTTATTTTACTTTGAATACTTAACAATTCATTTTCTGTACCTTCATCATAAGAGAAGGGATATATCTCCGTCTTCACATCATCCCTAAAATATATACTATCTCTAATAGAATCTATATAACCCAAAACATTCTCTTCAAATATTTCACAAATAGATTCATTATCTAAAATTCTAATACCCGCTTCTGATTCCATTCTTTCAAGTTCGAACATTTCTAGTTCGGCTTTTCGTTCTTCCTCGATTTCCTGGATAATTTCTTTCTCTTCATCAGAAAAACTAGTCTCATTAAATTTTGTTTCTGCTCCAGACAAAGAAGTAGCAACTACTTTTATACTTTTCTTAATTGTTTTGTAAGCGTTGTGGTCAAGAAGTTTATTGTGGGCAACATGATTTCGATTTTTACCAAAATCAGACCATTCATCTATAAATCCTTCAGGAAAATACTTCCCAAACAGCGTATCCCACAAGTCTATTTCAACTTCACACTCTTTTCTTAACTTTTCTATAACTTTTTTATACTCTGCAGCAACGGTACTAATATCACCCGTTTCCTTTAAAGATTCCAGTAAATTCGCTACCACATGATTATTTTCAGGAGAAAATTTCTTTATCTTAAGTGTCATTATTTCAAGTAAATCATCAGTATCTATAGATAAAAGACGATCACTTACATTAGCATATGATTGAGCAACACGCTTATAGGAAGAAAATCTAGCTTTATATTTATCTTGTATTTTCCTTGTAGTATACTTGTCCCACCAATTCACCCCGAAGTTTCTAATCATTACTATATTAATAAACTGTCTTAATTGATTTTCTAATTCATGTATATCGGCATACAGTTCTTTAGCAAAGCTCGTTGACTGTTCATCACTAAGCCATATGCATTCTTCCCAATCTTTTCGTAAACCATTTTTGATAGTGAACTTTAGTTCAGATAAATCCTTATCAAATTCTTGATTTATAAATTGAGATACAATAGATACAAATAGGTGCTTTGAATTATTATATGTATATATTTCTGTTTCTACAAAATACAACCTACCATTTTCTGACTCTAATTTAATTTTCTCGCCAAATGGTGTAGTATCATAAATATCACATGTTTTTACAATATCTTGATTAACCAATAATTCATTCGCGAAATTTTCAATATATTTCTCTTGAATATCCTCTATAGGATTTACCATTACAAATTTAATCATCTAGCCACCTACCCATTTCTATTTAAAGTAACTTAATTATTATACCAACTCCATTCCATTTTTTACAATTAAAATTAATAACCTTATATGCACAAGGATAACCCTCACTCCTCTGGAACGGGTTATTCTTTTGCATACTTGTTCATATAAATAGAAAAAACTATTTTTTACTTTTTTAATAAGTTAGTATCCAAGATGTCACTATTTTTTCAGAAAATTAAAATAACTAACAATCAAAAAAGGATTTCAGCCCTAAATCTTACAGGTTCAGGGCTGAAATCCTTTTTAAAACTAACCGCGCCATACAAGAGACTCGTAGATTTATTACATCCTTAAAGACTTCTTCTTTCAAAAAATAAGCCTTACCAAAAAAATCTCCATCTACAAAGAAACTCAAAACTAAACAACTCCCCCTAAATTAACGCAACCCATCCCCTCTAACTCTCAAGACTTACACCGTCTCACTATCCCCAACCCCATCAACACTATCCTCAAACTTATCCAACAAAGCACGCACCTCATCCGTCGACTTCGTGCTCATCAATTGATTTCTCAATTCAGCAGCCCCAGGGAAACCTTTTACATAAATTTTGAAGAAGCGGTGAAGCCCTGTGATTGAGCGTGGCAGTACTTCTGCATATTGATCTTGTAAATCAAGTTGTAGTCTTAAAAGATCTAGATGTTCTTTACTGCTATGCTCTCTTGGCTCTTTTTCAAACGCAAATGGATTTTTGAAGATGCCTCGTCCGATCATTACGCCATCAATGCCGTATTTTTCAGCAAGTTCCAGTCCCATTTTACGATCAAGGATGTCTCCATTGATTGTTATTAACGTATTGGGTGCAATGCGGTCACGTAATTTTTTAATTTCCGGAATTAGTTCCCAATGCGCATCTACTTGGCTCATTTCTTCTCTTGTGCGTAAATGAATAGAAAGGTTTGCAATATCTTGTTTGAAAATGTGCGTTAACCAATCTTCCCACTCGCTTAACTCTTTAAAGCCAAGTCGTGTTTTTACGCTGACAGGTAGTCCACCCGCTTTTGCTGCTTGGATAAGTTCTGCTGCAACGTCTGGACGTAGAATAAGGCCACTACCTTTCCCTCTTGATGCAACGTTCGGTACTGGGCAACCCATATTAATATCGATGCCTTTAAATCCTAGTTCTGCCATACCGATACTCATTTGACGGAAGTATTCGGGATTGTCTCCCCAAATATGTGCTACCATCGGTTGTTCGTCTTCTGTAAAAATTAAACGGCCACGTACACTTTTCATACCTTCTGGATGGCAATAGCTATCCGAGTTTGTAAACTCTGTGAAGAATACGTCCGGACGACCAGCTTCACTTACTACGTGACGGAAAACAACGTCTGTCACATCTTCCATTGGTGCAAGTACGAAAAATGGTCGTGGTAATTCACGCCAAAAATTATCTATCATTTTAAATTCAAATCCTCTCACTATGAATACAATTTCAAAATCTCAATTTATAATTTGTGAAAATCAGCAATATTTATTTTAACTAAAATCGCTTATGAATGGTATTTTTGTAAACCAAAAAGCAGATGGTATAGATTTTCCTATATCAACTGCTTTCCTATTATACTAACTTAAGCCAAGCGACACACTCTACGTGAGTCGTATGCGGGAACATATCAACAGGTTGTACTTCCTGTGTTTTATATCCGCCTTCTTCTAGTACTTTTAAATCACGTGCTAATGTTGCTGGGTTACATGATACGTATACGACGCGTTTTGGCTTCATGTCGATGATTGTATTTAGTAATGCTTCGTCACAGCCTTTACGCGGTGGGTCTACGACCATTGTGTCAGCAATTACGCCTTCTTTGTACCATTTTGGAATGACTACTTCTGCCTCTCCTACGCCAAATTCAGCGTTTGTCATGTTGTTTAGTGCTGCATTTCGGTTTGCGTCTTCAATTGCTTCTGGGACGATTTCAACGCCGTACACTTTTTTCGCTTTTTGCGCTAGGAATAACGAGATTGATCCGATTCCGCAATAGGCATCAATTACTGTTTCGTTACCGTTTAATTTTGCGTATTCTAACGTTTTATCGTATAGCACTTTCGTTTGTTCTGGGTTTACTTGATAGAATGAACGTGCTGAAATCGCAAATTTAATGTCACCGATAAAGTCATAAATATATTCTGATCCGTACAGTACTGTCGTTTTATCTCCGAAGATTACATTCGTACGCTTCGTATTTACGTTTTGAACAATGGATTTTACTTCTGGGAATTTCGCTGCAATTTCTTCAATGATTGCGTTTTTGTTCGGCAATTCTGCTGTACGTGTAATGAAGACAAGCATAATTTCCCCTGTTACTTGTCCGTAACGAGCCATTACGTGACGAAGTGTTCCTTTGTTACGCTCTTCGTTGTACGCAGTGATACCGTGCTTTTCACAAATACGTTTTACTTCTTGAATTAATGTATCGTTTTCTTCTGCCTGAATTAAGCATGATTCCATATTAATGATATCATGCGTTCCTTGGCGATAGAAACCAGCTACAAGTCCGCCTTCACGTTCTCCGATTGGTACTTGTGCTTTATTGCGATATACCCACGGATTTTCCATGCCAAGTACAGGATGAACAGGAACATCACCTAGTCCTCCGATACGTTGCATAACGTCACGTACTTGTTTTTCTTTCGCTTGTAATTGTCCTTCATAAGTTAAGTGCTGAAGCTGACAACCGCCGCACTGATTATATACTGGACATTCAGCATCTTTACGATATGGACTTTCTGTATGAAGCTTCATTAAACGACCAAATGCGAAGTTTTTCTTCACTTTAATAATTTTAATTTGCGCTTCTTCACCTGGTAATCCGTTTTTAACGAAAATAGGATAGCCCTTTACTTTCGCAACACCGGCACCATCATGTGTTAAATCTTCAAATACTACATCTATAAACTCGTTTTTCTCAACTGGTGGCGTCATTTTAGTACTCATTTTCCGACCTCTCTTTTTCATAACACTGCGTTACATTTTATCATACTTATATGGTCTTTTTCTATTGGAAGAAAAAAAGCTATTGACGATAGTTCTCTGTTAATGTTACGCTACTACTAATTTAATACGGACGATGTTACCTCATATATACTTGATAATATGGATCGAGAGTTTCTACCCGGCAACCTTAAATTGCTGGACTATGGGGAAAACTAATGAATATTAGCCTATGCGCAAAAAAGGACTCATATTGATTAGCTTTCTCTCATAGATGAAAGTGAATCCATATGGGTCTTTTTTTATTTTTATTTTTCTAAAAGGTCAGACATCTTACGTATGACATAAAACCTCATTCCTTTATTTTTAGTAATATAACGAGCGTTTTATGTACAAACTTTATACGAACTTCTGAAAGGGGCAACTACATGCAATATGTAATGAGCATTATCGGTATTCTTGCCGTGTTAGGTTTATGTTTTGCTTTGTCAAACAACAAAAGTAAAATCAACTTCCGTGCAATTGCAATTATGATTGGTTTCCAAATTTTAATCGGTTGGTTTATGTTTGCTACAAAGATTGGTCAACAAATCATTATTTTCATTAGTAAGGTTTTCAACAAACTAATTAAACTTGGTACGACAGGTGTCGATTTTCTCTTTAATGGAATTCAAAGAGATTTTGTCTTTTTCTTAAACGTATTATTAATTATCGTATTTTTCTCAGCACTACTTTCAATCTTTAGTTATTTAGGTGTTTTACCATTCATCGTTCGCGTTGTCGGCGGTGCAATTTCAAAAATTACTGGTTTACCACGCGTTGAGTCATTCCATGCAGTAAACTCTGTATTCTTCGGTTCAAGTGAAGCGTTAATCGTTATTAAAAACGATTTACAGCATTTCAATAAAAACCGTATGTTTATCATTTGTTGTTCTGCGATGAGCTCCGTTTCTGCTTCTGTTACAGCATCATACGTAATGATGTTAGATGCAAAATACGTACTAGCAGCTCTTCCGCTAAATTTATTCTCAAGCTTAATCGTTTGTTCGTTATTAACACCAGTTGATACGAAGAAAGAAGATGAAGTGATTCAAAAATTTGATAGAACGCTATTCGGGGACAGCTTTATCGGTGCAATGATTAACGGTGCGCTTGATGGTTTAAAAGTAGCTGGTATCGTTGCCGCATTAATGATCGCCTTTATCGGTGTGATGGAAGTTGTAAACTACGTAATTAGTGCAGCTTCAGGCGCAATGGGACATGCCATTACTTTACAACAAATCTTCGGTTACGTACTTTCTCCATTCGCATTCTTAATGGGTATTCCAACTCAAGATATTATCCCAGCTGGTGGTATTATGGGTACGAAGATTGTTTTAAATGAGTTTGTAGCAATCCTTGATTTAAAAGACACAGCTACAACATTAGCTCCACGTACAGTTGGAATCGTTACAGTATTCTTAATTAGCTTCGCAAGTATTAGCCAAATTGGTGCAATCGTTGGTACAATCCGTGCCCTTTCTGAAAAACAAGGAAGCGTTGTTTCTAAATTTGGTTGGAAAATGCTATTTGCATCAACACTTGCTTCTATTTTATCTGCGACAATCGCTGGATTGTTTATTTAATAAAAAATCACCTTACTTTAACGAGTAAGGTGATTTTTTTGATTCTTTATGAAACCGAGTGAAATTCAACTGCTTCTTCTGTATTGATAATCCTATCTTTATATATACCTTTTATTGAAATGTAAATGATAGATTTGTTTATGTTTTTTAACTTTCCTAATGAAAAATGATAAAGCAATCCATTACTTTTTAAAGTCCACATCTTCCCACTCCATGGACCAGTAGCTTTTTGTTCATCCGACGCCTTGATTTCACCTTCATATTCGCATTCTCCCAAAGGAGTTTTAATTGTATTCTTCTCTGTATCAATTCGAATATTTTTAATTAGATTCAAATTTTCATCAGAGAGAATTTGAATTTCATGATCTTTCTTTTTAAAAAAGAGTTTTCCGTCTTTGGTATTTATATATTCTGCATTATCCATTTTATCTATCATAAAATCATATTCTTCTTTTGTAATACCTAAGTTTTGATGATAAGGAAACGTTTTTTTCGGTATAATTTCTTCTTCGGCATACTTCAAATACCAATCTAAATTATTTGTAATACTATCGCTCATTTTATTTCCGATTTTCTCTAATTTCTCTTTTATCTCATAAGGAAATTCAAGTGTCATAATATCCGCCGTCACTTCCGCATTCATAAGATGCGATGGAATATACTCTTCCACGCTATTCGCTTTACTCACTTCACTTTGACAACCAACTATAAATAGCGATATGAAAAAGATATATATTATTTTTTTATATTTCATTTCTATTCTCCACTCCATACATTATTCTTACTTAGTTTTATAGCGGTTTTCATTATAGTATAAAATCTTTATATTTTAATAAAATACATATCCTTATGCAAAATTGCATATTAATATGTATTCTTCTTACTTTAAAATTAGCTTAAATAACTTTCCAAATTATACAAATAACAAGTTTAAAATGTTATAATTTTCAAAAAAACCATTGGAGGATATTATGAAAGCTCACGCAATTTTCGATTTCTTACATTTACTAGTCTTAACGCTGAAAAGCTATTATGTATGGGGAATACCTATCTATGTCTTCATTATTCCTCTTATCTTTGTAGTCGGTTATATTATTATTAATTCTAATAAGAAACAAAAAAATACATCTATTCAAAGTCACTAATCTATTACATTAATAACCTCCTAAAAATCATATTCCCCTCATTTTCTTCAAATGATATGATGAACAAGGGTATATCCCCACCACTCTTATAGCGGTGGGGATTTTAATGTAAATATGCAACATACTACACAATAGAAGGTGATTTTTATGAGAAAATACGCAGCAATTGCTTTATGTACGTCTGCCATTCTAGCAGGCTGTAATACTAACAATGTAAGTCCAGAACCTAAAAAAGAGAAAACGGCTCAAGGGATTAAGAAACAAGAAGAGACTGTGCAAGAACAAGGTAAAATCTCATATAATTCAGTTACACACGAATCTACAAACACAAGTATTCATATTACAGACATAAAAGATTCTTTAAATGAAGTACAATATAAAATTTGGCGCACAGCTGATGGCAAGGAAAGTGCTAAATCTTTTTCTTCTAAAGAAAAAGAGAAACAATTCACACTTCCTTTTGATATAAAGGAATTTGAAGGAAAACGCGGTGAGTTCCAAATTGAAGCAACAGGAATGAAAGAAGATGGGAAAACAATCCCGCTTACGAAATCTACTATTACTTTCGAACAAAAGGTTCCTGTTCTTATGTATCACGCAATTGATGATTATCATGGTCAAGGCATTAAAGACTTATTCGTATCACCAGCTAACTTTGAAGCACAAATGAAACATTTAAAGGACAATGGTTATACGCTTTTAACGTTTGAACGCTGGGGCGATATAAATAAAGTAAATAAACCGATTTTCGTTACATTTGATGACGGTATGAAAAATAATATGAATGCATTTCGCATTTTACAAAAGCTAAAAGATGATACTTTTAAACCGGCAGCAACAGAATATATGATTGTTGATAACGTTGATGTAGAAGGAGCATTGTCTACTTCTGAAATAAAAGAAATGGTTGATTCCGGCATTTTCTCGGTGCAATCTCATACTGCAACACATGCAGACTTACCGAAAATTACAAACTATGAGGAAGAGTTAAAAGGTTCAAAAGAAAAGCTAGAAAAAATAACAGGTAAGCCTGTTATCGCGATTGCTTATCCATTCGGTCATGTAGATGATAAGGTTGTTGCAGAAACGAAGAAGTATTATCAATTTGCGACGACGACAAAGCCTGGGCAATTCATTACGAAGGGTGAACCTGATGAATTGTTAAAGATGAAGCGCGTTCGTATACACCATACAACGACTGTAGAGCAGTTTGCTTCTTCAATTAAGTAAATATAAGGGCTCAATACATTTTGAGCTCTCTTTTTACTTTATATTTATATATATTTTTAGAATTTTCTTGTATTATATATAGTAAGAAATCTTTCAAATTAAAGGAGATTATACATATGTCATTTGAACAAACGTTAGAGAAATATGCTGCTCTTGCAGTTAATGTTGGTGTTAATATTCAACCTGGACAAACTTTATCAATTAGTGCACCTCTTGAAGCTGTACAATTTGTACGCCTCGTTACAGAAAAAGCATATAAATCTGGTGCAAAACACGTATATGTAGATTGGAATGATGAGACGTTAACACGCTTAAAATTCGATCTAGCTCCTGAAGAAGCTTTCGCTGAATTTCCATCTTGGAAAGCACATGCTCGTGAAGAATTAGCAAAAGAAGGCGCTGCATTTATGTCTATCTATGCAGAAAACCCTGATTTATTAAAAGGTGTAGAACCATCGCGTATCGCAACAGCTCATAAAGTAGCTGGAGAAGCAATGAAAGTATACCGTGATTACGTACAAGCAGATAAAGTAAGCTGGTGTGTCATTTCTGTTCCTACGAAAGAATGGGCTGCGAAAGTATTCCCTGACGTAGCGCCAGAAGAACAAGAAGCCAAGTTATGGGATGCTATTTTCAAAGCTACTCGTGCTGATTTAGAAAATCCTGTAGAAGCATGGAAAGAACATGATGAAACATTACATACAAAAGTGGATTACTTAAACGAAAAGCATTATAAAGCTCTTCACTATACAGGTCCTGGAACAGATTTAACAATCGAACTTCCAGAAAAACATGTATGGGCTGGTGCTGGTAGCTTAAATGAAAAGAACGTACCATTTATGGCTAATATTCCAACTGAAGAAGTATTTACAATGCCACTTAAAACAGGTGTAAACGGCCAAGTTTCTAGTACAAAACCGTTAGTATTTGCAGGTAATATTATCGATAATTTCACGTTAACATTTGAAAACGGACGTATCGTAGACTATAAAGCTGAAGCTGGTGAAGAAGCTTTAAAACATTTAGTAGAAACAGATGAAGGTTCTCACTTCTTAGGGGAAGTAGCTTTAGTACCTCATGACTCACCAATTTCAAACACAAATGTTTTATTCTACAATACACTATTTGACGAAAATGCATCTTGCCACCTTGCGATTGGAAATGCTTACGCATTTAACTTAGTTGGCGGAAAAACAATGTCTAAAGAAGAACTTGCTGAAAACGGCGCAAACGCTAGTATTACACACAACGACTTCATGATTGGATCAGCTAAGCTTGATATTGACGGTATTACTGCTGATGGCAGACATGAGCCTATCTTCCGTAAAGGTAACTGGGCGTTTTAAATTTATTACCATAAAGAAACACATTGGATAATCCAATGTGTTTCTTTATTTATTTGGTTTCAATTCAAATTTTATTGTTCTATTTTCACGCGTAAACTCTGGTCTATACGTAGCGATATACGTATTTTCTTTCGCTACGTCAAATAGCATGATATCTTGAATTTTTTCTTCTGGTGCTAACTTTTTACTAATAAAGCTATCAGGGTTATTATATTCTTTAAATCTTGTACCTTTCTTATCGGTAATCTCAAATTCATAAAATGCAAAAGGTATTTCCTTTTTACTATTATTTTCTACTTTGAAAATAATCCCCAAAATCTCCTCTTTCTTTTTATCCTCATCATAATCCGGATATCCTAATTTAACTGAATCGATAGTTACTTGCAAACCATCTACGTCTACTGTCTCCCCTATTTTATACACTTTATCTTGAACATCTTCTTGTTTACTTTCATTACTATCTTTAGTCTCAGTGCAAGCACTTAAACTAAAAGCTATGCCAAAAATTAAAACAATTTGACTTACCTTTTTTAACATACTCTTTCCTCCACATAAGACAAAATTTCATATATATCATAACAAAACGCTTTACTCTTTCTTGTCATATTTTGTCGTATTAATTGCTAACTGCACAAATAGAAAAAAGCTATCTTCTACAAAAGATAGCTTTCATGATGCCGATGAAACCTTAAGCCCAATGACACCCAAAACAATAAAAAGAATACAAAATGCTTGAAATAAACTAATATGCTCTTTAAAAAAGTACACACTAATGATTGTAATAAGTAATGTTCCAACGCCAGACCAAATAGCATAAGCAATACTTAAATGAATCTTTTTAACGACGATGGCGAACACGCTGAAACAAATTCCATAAAACACGAAAATCAGTACACTTGGAACGAGCTTTGTTAAACCATTTGATAGTTTCATCGCAATTGTTCCAGCTACTTCAAAAATAATTGTAACAAGTAATAATAGCCAATATACCATACTAGAATCTCCTTCTCTGTTACCTTATAGAGATTCTAGTATACTACTTATAGTCCCAATGAAATATATTTAATTTCTAAATATTCCTCAATGCCGAAATGGCCTCCTTCACGACCGATACCACTTTCTTTAAAGCCACCGAATGGTGCTTGTGCAACTGATGGAAGACCGTCGTTTAGACCGATAATACCGTACTCTAACGCTTCACTAATTTGGAATGCTTGGCTAATGTCTTTCGTGAAAATATACGCAGCTAAACCGTATGGTGTATTATTTGCACGTTCGATTACTTCATCAACTGTTTTAAATTTCGCAACTGGTGCCACTGGCCCAAATGTTTCTTCATTCATACAAAGCATCGTATCATTTGCCAATCCAATTACAGTCGGTTGAATGAAATGTCCCTCTAACTCTGCGACCTTTTGACCACCATATAAAACTGTTCCACCTTTTTGAATAGCATCTTCAATATGTTCTTGTACTTTTGAAACTGCATTCTCATCAATAAGTGGTCCGACAGTCGTTCCGTCACCGAAACCGTCTCCTACTTTCAACTGCCCTACTGCCTTTTGGAACTTCTCTACAAATACTTCGTATACTTCTTCTTGAACGAATACTCGGTTTGTACATATACACGTTTGTCCTGCGTTACGGAATTTCGAGCCAATCACCGCTTCTACTGCTTTATCTAAATCCGCATCATTCATTACGATAAACGGAGCGTGGCCACCTAACTCAAGCGAAACTTTTTTCATCGTTTGTGCAGCACTAGCCATTAACTCTTTCCCGATTTCCGTTGACCCTGTAAAGGATACTTTTCGAACGCGACTATCTTCCATCCATGTATCAGCAATTGCTTTTGCACTACCTGTTACGATATTGATTACGCCCTTTGGAATATCTGCTTCATGGGCTAATTCCGCTAATTTCAATGCAGTTAGCGGCGTTTGACTTGCCGGTTTCACAACGGCTGTACAGCCTGCTGCAAGCGCTGGGGCTACCTTTCTCGTAATCATAGCAGCTGGGAAGTTCCAAGGTGTAATAGCTGCCATAACGCCAACTGGTTGCTTCATAACTAAAATGCGCTTATTCGGATGAGAAGCAGGAATCATTTCACCATATACACGTTTCCCTTCTTCTGCATACCATTCAACAAAACTATTTGCATAATTTACTTCACCAAGCGCTTCTGCAAACGGCTTTCCTTGTTCCTTCGTCATAAGCGCTGCGATCTCTTCTTTATTTTTATCAATAAGCATGAACCACTTTTTTAACTTCGTTGCACGATCTGCTGCCGTTAACTTAGACCACGTTTTAAAAGCTTCATGTGCAGCATCAACAGCTTGCTTTGCCTCTGTTACTCCGCCTTTTGGTACAGTTGCAAATATTTCCTTCGTCGCAGGATTATTTACTTCAATTTGTTCTTGTAGTGTAATCCACTCACCATTTATATACATCGCCTTTTTATCTATACTTACGAAAGTCGCCTTTTTATCCAATGTTTTCTTCCTCCTCTATGAACTTCTTAATTTTCCTAGTAGCAGCAGATTGACTAATTTGCAAAAACTCAGCTACTTTATAACTTGATCCATACGTTTTATACGCTTTAAGAATAATATTTCTCTCTACCTCTTCCAGCATTTTATAAAGGCTTTGCCCCGATTGTTCAACTGCAACCTCTTGCATAGAGAGTGGCAAATCCTCTACCGTTACAACATCATCGACAGTAATAACAATTCTCTCAATTACATTCTCTATTTCTCTATTGTTTCCTTCCCACGGATATCCAACAAACATTTGTAACGTACTCGGCGCTAGTTTCACATCACGTCCGTATTTTTTATTAAAGTGCTGCAAGTAATGATAAATAAGCGGTAAAATATCTTCTGTTCTTTCCCTAAGCGGGGGAATTGCAATTGGAATGACATTCAAACGATAGTATAAATCTTTCCGAAATGTTCCTTGTTTCACCATCATACTTAAATCTCTATTTGTTGCCGCCACAATTCGAACATCCACTTTTTTTAATTCTCTTCCCCCTATAGGACGAAATGTTTTTTCTTGCAATACTTGCAAAAGCTTTGCTTGAATTTCAATCGGCATTTCACCGATTTCATCTAAAAAAAGAGTTCCTTTATGCGCGGATTCTAATAGTCCTTTTTTCCCTTCACGATTCGCACCTGTAAAAGATCCACCTGAATATCCAAAAAGCTCTGATTCAATTAAATTAGTTGGCAATGCTGCACAATTAATTTCATAGAAACTTTCATGCTTACGGTGACTCACTTCATGTAAATGGCGTACCAATCGACTTTTTCCTACTCCAGTCTCGCCTAAAACGAGAACAGTACTATCCACTACAGATACTTTTTTGATTGTATCGACTATTTTTTGCATAGCTAGACTTTTAAAAATCAGTCCTTCATGCTCATATGTTTCTCTTAATTCTTTTTTATATGTTTTTAGCTGATTATCCATTTCCTCTACCTTTTGACGTAATTGATAGAGTTCAGTAAGGTCGCGAGAATAACTAATCACTCTTCTTAAATTTCCCTCATCATCAAAAACAGGCCTTGTACGAACGTGTAAATACTCTCCTGATTTTGTAGTTTGAACGAGTTCAATTGGCCTCTTTTTTTCAATCACTTCTAATGTCGCTGATGGATAAAAGATTCCATCCTTTTGTAGTTCTTTTACATGCTTACCAACTAACTCTTCGGCAGCTAGTTGGTAGTGCCTTTCACATGTACTATTTACACGCACAACGATCCCTTGCTCATCTGTAACAAAAATTTCGTCAAACGCATATTCAAATACATCTTTTAAATCCATTAACACTCGTTCCTTTTCTGCAACCATCCTAGCCACCCCTAACTTCAAATCCATCGATCCACTTCACTACCTTTATTATAAAGTGAATTTTCTGCATTTAATATAGAGTCAGCTAGAATGTTTGCTATTTATACTTCAGTTTTTAAACACGAGCGATGTTTGTTTGTTCATAACAAGCTTGCAACGATTCTTCAATTATTGTTAATCCTTCTTCAAGTTGCTCATCTGTAATAACTAAAGGCATTAACACACGGATAACATTTCCATATGTTCCTGCTGATAATAACAGTAACCCACGCTTATTTGCTTCTGTACATAGATTAGCTGTTAACGTTTTGTCAGGTGCTTTCGTCTTACGATCTTGAACGACCTCAAATGCACACATTGCTCCTAACCCACGCACATCACCGATGCAATGATATTTATTTTTCATCTCTTCGAATCGGTTCATTACGACTTTTCCTAATTCTATCGCTCTATCATTTAATTTCTCATTTTCTATTACATCGAGAACAGCTAATGCAGCCGCACATCCTAATGGACTTCCTGCATACGTTCCACCAAGTTCACCTGGTGCAGACTCATTCATAATTTCTTTACGTCCAATGACACCACTTATCGGTACACCAGCACCTAATGATTTAGACACTGTAATTAAATCTGGAACGACATCATAGTGATCAATTGCAAAATATTTTCCTGTACGACTAAAGCCTGTTTGTATTTCATCCGCTACAAATAAGATGCCGTTCTCTGAACAAATGCGGCGTACTTCTTGAACAAATTTCTTACTTGGGACGATAAATCCACCTTCCCCTTGAACAGGTTCCATTACAACAGCTGCGATTGTTTCTGGTGCTACTTCCGATATGAAGAAGTTCTTAAACTCTTCAATAATAAAATCATCATACTGCTCTTCCGTTAATCCCTCTGGGCGACGGTATTCGTATGGAAATGGCGCTTTATATACTTCTGGAGCAAAGGGACCAAACCCAAATTTATATGGCTTCACTTTACTTGTCATCGTCATTGTCATTAATGTACGCCCGTGGAAACCTTTAGAAAATGCGATAATACCAGGTCTCTTCGTATATTTACGAGCGATCTTCACCGCGTTCTCAACTGCTTCTGCACCACTATTTAAAAAGAGGACTTGCTTATCGAAACTTCCTGGTGCCAATGCCGCAAGCTTTTCCGCTAATTCAATATATGGCTCATACATCATGACATTAAATCCAGTATGAATGTATTGATCGACTTGTTTATGGAGCGCTTCTTTAACCGCTGGATGACAATGCCCTACGTTAATTGTCCCAATTGCTCCTGCAAAATCAATGTACTGATTACCATCAACATCCGTTACAAGAGCACCATTTGCAGATTGTACAAACGTTGGGATGCCGTTACTTACTCCTTTTGGTACTATATTTTGACGGCGTTCTAATAAAGATGCCGCTTTCGGTCCTGGAATTTGTTCATTTACTTTAGCAAATTTTTTTGTGTTCATTGCGTACCCCATCCTTTTCTTTACATTGTTTTCTCTTTTTATTGCAAAATGTATGCCAACTTTCTTTTCTAGCATTTATCCTATATTCTTTGTATCCAGGCATAAAAAATAAGTCTATAAAGACTCATTAAGAGTCTTTATAGACTTATTTTCCTTACACATTAGACTTTTCTTTCTCCCAGAAAAACTCACCCGATTGAGAAATAAACTCTCCAACAGAATCTAACACTAAATCAGCAAGTGGTTCTAATGTTGGACGGTCTCCCGTACCAGATAGCACCCCAATTGCATAGCAATCGCCATTTTTGGCTAAATGTAAATCAGTTGGCGTATCTCCAACAACCGCAACCTCACATGATGCTAAATTAAATTTCTCACAAAACACTTCTATAATCTTTTTATCTGGTTTTTGCGCAGGGAATGTATCCGAGGCTATAATATAATCAAAAAAGTTCTCCAACTTATATTGTCTTAAAAATAATTCTGTTGGTGCGAAATCATCCGCCGTGACAACCCCTAATATAAATCCTTTATCTTTTAATGCCTGTAACACTTTCGGTAAATCTGCTGTCATTTTCATATGCGAACGATGCTCATACATAAGGGAAAATAACTTCTCACTTACCCAATGATGCATCTCTTCTTCTCTAGCAGACTCAATATAATTACAAAGCCCCTTCGCTACATCAAGGCTTGTTCCAGCAGCTATTGCACTCCTCGGATTAACAAATGCTCCCTCTACACCAATCTCTTCTAATAAGGTCTGCCGCATTGTACTTGGTAAATGATATAAACTTATACATTCAGCTACAAGTTCTTCAGCTACTTTTATCCATATTGAATGAAAATCCATTAATGTCCCATCTTTATCAAATAATATCGCCTTTACCTTCTCCATAGCACCCTACCTCTCATTTCTTATCTCTTCCAGTGTATCAATAAAGTATGGATGTAAAATAAAAGAATTGTAAAAATACCATAAAAATCAAACTAACTCCCAATTTACAATTTATTTTAACAAAGTAAAAAGGATGCCTTTACAGGGCATCCTCTTGATGTTCAGGAACAAATAGTTCTAAACAATGATATATATTTTCGAATTCCATCGGTGCATCTCCACCATACTCACCATCTAAATTAATCATTAGTTTATCTGGTGAATGTACTTTAATTCGGTTCGCTTGTGTATATAACACTTTTGGATTATTAATATGTTCACCACGTTGTGCTTGTGTTGCTGCTTTAATTAAATCAGCGATAGAACCTTTTTTCAGTACTAATAGGTCAAATAACCCATCGTTAATAGATGCATACGGTGCTACCTTTTCAAATCCACCTACTGAACGGGTATTCGTAATTAAAAACATCGTAATTTCTTCTTGTAGTAACTTTCCATCATACTCAATTTCAACATATGTCGGATGCAATGATGGTAACATCTCGATACCTTTTAGGTAATAAGCAAGTTGTCCTAATACTGTCTTTAACTTACTCGGTACTTCGTATGTTAATTCTGTAATACGACCGCCACCAGCGATGTTAATAAAATATGTATCGTTCGCTCTACCAAGGTCTAATGGCACTGTTTTTCCTTCGCAAATAATATCTGCTGCCTCTTCAATAGAACGAGGTACACCAATTGCACGTGCAAAGTCATTTGTCGTTCCAACTGGAATAATTCCAAATTTCGGACGGAATTCATGCCCAACTAAACCGTTTACTACTTCATTTAATGTACCGTCGCCACCAGCCGCAATAACAACATCAAACTTACGATCCGCAGCTTGCCTCGCCGCCACAGTAGCGTCTCCAGGACCCGTTGTCGCATGACAAGATGTCTCATAGCCAGCTTGTTCTAATTTTTGTAATACTTCTGGTAAGCTCTTCTTAAATAGCTCACGCCCCGAAGTAGGATTATAAATAATTCTTGCTCGCTTCATCATTTATTAGCACAGGAAATTTCTTTATGTATCGAAAAAGAACATACTGAACTTCTATTCAGTATTCCCATGCCTACCTCCTCTCATCTTGCTATCCTTCTTTTATCCCGCTCAAACAGGCAGTAAGAACCCGATTCGTGTAGTCCATCAAAAGTAAATATTCATTTCAATGGTTTTTTATTTGACTCCAAAATTTATCCCGCTATTTGCGGGCAGTAAATGCCCGATTGATGAGGGCTAATAATCAATGGTGGATGAACCTCCTACTGATTAAAGTTTCACTTTATTTCTATCCATTCTTCCATAAAAATTTACATATAACGAATAATAACTATCTATTATTTCATGAGATGAAAAAAACCTCTATGTTTAGATTTATCATTATTCCCACCTTTTTGCAACTATCATACCATAGTTGCTATACAAACATTTTTCCACTTTTGACAGTTAATCAAACGTTTGTTTAAACGATTTTGTCTCATTTAAACAAACGTTTGATTAACCTAGAAAAACACCCATGTACGGGTGTTTTTCTGCTTAATCTTTAAAAGTCACTACTATTATCGCTTATTAATCTCTTCAAGTAAGATTTTGTTAACAAGTGGTGGATTTGCTTGTCCTTTTGTAGCTTTCATAATTTGACCAACTAAGAAGCCAATTGCACGGTCTTTACCGTTTTTAAAGTCTTCGATAGATTGCTCATTATTATCAAGAATTTCTGTTACAACTTTACGAAGTGTACCCTCGTCAGAAATTTGAACAAGACCTTTCGCTTTAACGATTTCTTCTGGGTCTCCACCTTTTTCAATTAATTCGTTAAATACTTTCTTCGCGATTTTAGAAGAAATTGTACCTTTTTCAATTAATTGAACCATTTTAGATAAACCAGCAGGCGTTAATGCAACGTCTTTTAATTCTTTTTGTTGTTTGTTTAAGTATGCAAGTACTTCACCCATTAACCAGTTCGATGTTAATTTCGCATCAGCACCGTCTGCAACAGTTGCTTCAAAGAAATCAGACATCTCTTTCGTTAATGTTAACACGTGTGCATCATAAGCTGGTAAGCCTAATTCTGCAACGTAGCGAGCTTTACGTGCATCTGGAAGTTCTGGAATAGAAGCTCGAACTGCTTCTTTCCACTCATCATCGATGTAAAGTTCAACTAAGTCTGGCTCCGGGAAGTAACGGTAATCGTCAGATCCTTCTTTCACACGCATTAAGATTGTTTTCTTTGTTGCTTCATCATAACGACGTGTTTCTTGTTGGATGATGCCACCAGATAACAGTTCTTTTTCTTGGCGCACTTGCTCATGCTCAAGACCTTTTTGTACGTAAGTGAATGAGTTTAAGTTTTTCAGTTCCGCTTTTGTACCGAACTTCTCTTGTCCAACTGGACGAAGGGAAATGTTCGCATCACAACGTAAGGAACCTTCTTCCATCTTACAATCAGATACACCAGTGTATTGAATGATTGATTTTAACTTCTCTAAGTATGCATATGCTTCTTCTGGCGTACGCATATCTGGCTCAGATACGATCTCGATTAAAGGCATACCTTGACGGTTGTAGTCTACTAATGAACCATCAGCTGTATGCGTTGATTTACCAGCATCTTCTTCTAAATGAAGACGTGTAATACCGATACGTTTCTTTTTACCGTCTACTTCGATTTCAATCCAACCATTTTCACCAATTGGCTTATCAAATTGAGAGATTTGGTAAGCTTTCGGGTTATCTGGATAGAAATAGTTTTTACGGTCAAACTTCGTTTCCGTTGCGATTTCACAGTTTAATGCCATTGCAGCTTTCATTGCAAAGTTAACTGCTTCTTTATTTAAAGTAGGAAGTACCCCTGGGTATCCTAAGTCAATTACACTTGTTTGTGTATTTGGCTCCGCTCCGAATTCTGTTGGACTCGCAGAGAAAATTTTCGAATTTGTTTTTAACTCAACGTGAACCTCTAAACCAATAATTGTTTCTAAATTCATCTATGCTCGCCTCCTTACAGACTTGCTTTTTTTGTATGATAGTCTGTTGCTTGCTCAAACGCATGTGCAACGCGGTAAATTGTCGCTTCATCGAAGTGTTTACCAATGATTTGTAGACCAAGTGGCATGTTGTTAGCACCGAATCCACATGGAACAGAAATCGCTGGAACACCCGCTAAGTTTACTGGGATTGTTAAAATGTCATTTGCATACATTGTCATTGGATCATCAACTTTTTCGCCCACTTTAAATGCCGGAGTTGGCGTTGTTGGTCCAATAATAACATCATAGTTAGCAAATACATTTTCAAAGTCGTTTTTAATTAATGTACGTACTTGTTGTGCTTTCTTGTAATATGCATCATAGTAACCAGAGCTAAGCGCAAATGTACCAAGCATAATACGACGTTTAACTTCATCACCGAAACCTTCACTACGTGTGTTTTTGTAAAGATCTAATAAGTTATTTACATTATCAGAACGAACACCGTAACGCACGCCATCAAAGCGTGAAAGGTTCGCAGATGCTTCAGAAGAAGATAGTAAGTAATACGTTGCTAGAGCGTATTTAGAGTGTGGAAGCGATACTTCCTCCCAAGTTGCGCCCATACCTTCTAATACTTTTAAAGCAGCTAGTACTGACTCACGAGCTTCTTCGCCAACACCTTCGCCTAAGTATTCTTTCGGTACAGCAATGCGTAAACCTTTAACATCGCCTGTTAAACCAGCTAAATAGTTTCCAACTTCAACGTTTGCAGAAGTTGCATCCATGCGGTCAATACCTGAAATAGCTTGTAATAAGTATGCATTGTCTTCTACTGTACGTGTAATCGGTCCGATTTGGTCAAGTGAAGATGCGAATGCTACTAATCCGTAACGAGATACGCGTCCATAAGTTGGTTTTAAACCTACAACACCGCAATATGCAGCTGGCTGACGGATAGAACCACCCGTATCAGAACCTAGAGAGAATAGTACTTCTCCTGCTGCTACAGCTGCTGCAGAACCACCACTAGATCCGCCCGGAACGTAATCTAAGTTCCATGGGTTTTTCGTAGCGTAGAATCCTGAGTTTTCATTTGAAGAACCCATTGCGAACTCGTCCATGTTTAATTTACCGATTGTAATTGTGTCAGCAGCTTTTAGCTTTTGCACAACTGTCGCATCATAAATTGGATCGAAGTTTGCTAACATTTTGCTCGCACAAGTTGTACGAAGACCGTTAGTTACAATGTTATCTTTTACACCAATTGGCATACCGAATAATAAACCATTATCTTCAGCGCCGATTTTTGCATCTAATTCTTTCGCTTTTGCGCGTGCATTTTCTTCATCTAATGTAAGAAAAGCTTTTACGTTATCTTCAACATCCGCAATACGTTTGTAAGATTCTTCTACTAAATCCGTAACGGAAATTTCTTTGTTGTTTAACTTCTTATGTAACTCTGATACTGAATGATCAAATAATGACATCGAAATTCCCCTCCTCTATTCTAATACTGCTGGAACACGGATTTGATTATCTTTGTGATCCGGTGCATTTTTTAATACTTCTTCGACTGGTAAACCTTTTTCTGGTACATCTTCACGCATAACATTTTTCATAGTTAATACATGAGTTGTTGGTTTTACATCTGTTGTATCTAATTCATTTAACTGTTCTGCAAATGTAACAATTGCATCTAGTTGTTTTTGAAATTTTTCTGCTTCTTGATCAGTAATTGCAAGACGTGCTAAATGTGCTACGTGCTTTACATTCTCAACGGAAATTCTTGACACGGCTAGGCCACCTCCATAATATATCGTTCAATCTACAATACTATTGATGATACCAAATTTTCAGTACTTCAAGCAAGTCAACACAGAGTACTTACGCCATTTTTACATAAAAAAAGAAAGGCAAATGCCTTTCTTTACAATTTACTCTTTATCTAACGGTTTATTTTTCGGAAATCTCTCGTTATCTTCTTCATTATCACGAATTGTTTTTTGTAATACAAAACAAGACATCGTTAAAAATAATGTTCCAATTAAATAGTATCCTTTTACACTAAGCGTTTCATCTAACGTATAAATCCCAATTAGCATACCTGAAATCGCACAAACAAATGAAGTCCATGCTAAAAACGTGAACGCTTGCGTATTACGTCTTCTCATCGTTCTCCCCCTCGTTAGCTGCATACCCATTATAGATAAGTATATTTACCATGATGGATTTTTATGTAAATTCTCGTTTTATATTTATAAATCTATCATAAAAGAATACTATTTTAAAGAAAGTTTTCTGCCTAATCTGAAAAAACAATTAAAATCATTGACAATTATTTCTATTCTACATAAAATAAAAATAAATATTACGAACCTCGAAATATACGGGAGTGGAATTAATTGTTGCAATATGAACATTTTTTAGACTTACTGCTAGATAACGCCAAGAAACTTTTCTATCCTGAAGAATGGGTAAGCCTAGATTTAACACTTTCTAAAACAGAAGTATTTTGTTTACTTTGGATGGAACGAAATACAGATATTACAATGACGAAAATTGCTGATCTTCTTGATATACCGATGAGTACAACAACGGGCGTTGTAAATCGCCTTGTAAAAAAGGGATATATTGAACGCTACCGTGATGAAAATGACCGACGTATTGTATTAATTCGGTTAACAGAAAACGGCGTAATACTCGTTCAAGAAGTAAAACAAAATGCGGCCCATTACTTTAGCTTAGTAACAGAAGCATTATCAGAAGAAGAAAAAGCATTCTTACTACAAATCTTCCAAAAAATCATGAATCACATCGCTACGTCACAGCAAAAAACAGAAGAAAAGATTTCTACACCTAAAATGAAAAACATTCCGATTGAATAAAACCCTATCTGGGTTTTTATTCAACCATTTACTTCGACACTCGTAATATTCGACATTCGAAACAAAGGGGATATGAATGATGAGAATTATCTTGTATACAGGTAAAGGCGGCGTAGGAAAAACTAGCATTTCAGCAGCAACAGCAATTCAAAGTGCGAAACAAGGATTAAAAACATTAGTAATGAGCACAGATCCTGCTCATAGTTTAGGAGATTCATTTGGTATAAAGCTATCTTCTGAACCACTAGAAATTCGTGAAAATTTGTGGGCACAAGAAATTAATACGATTTATGAAATGGAAAAAGGCTGGGGAAAATTACAGAAATATATTACACTACTCTTCACTTCTAAAGCAGCTGATGATATTACAACAGAAGAATTAACGATGTTTCCCGGTATGGAAGATTTAATTAGCCTACTTCGCGTACTCGATTATTATAAGCAAGACACATATGATGTTATCATTATTGATTGTGCCCCTACAGGAGAAACATTAGCAATGCTAAGCTTTCCAGACATGCTCGGCTGGTGGATGGAAAAATTATTTCCTATTAAAAGAAAAGTTTTAAAAGTCGTTCGTCCTGTAGCTCAACCACTCCTTGGTGTCCCTCTTCCAACCGACGATATTATGGACGAATTAACAAGTACACTTGAACAGCTCGGAGAAATGAGAGATATTTTATCAAATCGAGAAGTAACAAGTATCCGCATCGTTGTAAATCCTGAAAAAATGGTCATTAAAGAAGCCCAGCGCAGCTTTACTTATTTGAATTTATACGATTATAACGTAGATGCCATTATGATTAACCGCGTCATCCCTAATACTGTCACCGATCCTTATTTTCAGGCATGGAAAGATACACAGAAGAAATATAAAACATTAATTAAAGATAGTTTTCAACCCCTTCCTATTTACGAAGCTCCAATGTTTGAACAAGAAGTTGTTGGTTTGTCTATGTTAGAACGTGTAGGAGATTCTTTATTTAAAACTGATCATTCCCCTACAGAAGTAAAATTTAACGGGCGCACTCAATATGTAAAAAAGGATGGCGATGAGTATATTTTCGTTCTGTCCATTCCCTTCTCAAACAAAAGTGAACTTTCCTTAAATCAAAAAGGTGATGAACTTATTATTCGAGCGGGTTCTGTTAAACGGAACATCACGTTACCAAAAACATTAACACACCTTTCTATTCAAGGAGCAAAATTTGAAGAAGATGTACTAAATATTCGGTTTGGAGGTGTAGTACATGCATGAGGAATTACTACGAAGGGTAATTCGTACAAAAGTAAAAGTCGGGATGCATATATTAGAAGAGCTACCTAATCCAATCCAACAATCAGCTAAGCAAATATTAAATATTTTACAAGAGGAACTAGCTGCTTATCTGAAAGAACGAGAGCATCATGAAGTTAATTTAAAAAATATCATAATTGAATAACCATCTCTGTATAGAGGGCCTTTTTTTAGGCTTTCTATACTTTATTGGAGTGATGTAAATTGATGAAAAAACATTCCACTACTATATTCTGGATCATTCCCTTATTATTTTTCATTCATAACCTTGAAGAAGCTTTCCAAATGCCACAATACCTTGCTAATCAATTTTCAATCCGTCTTATAACTAGCCAACAATTTTTCATCGCCATTTCCGTATTAACAATCTTTGTATTACTTATCGTCTTTCTATATCAACTTAACTTCTTGTCTTCTATATGCTGGATTATTTTTATACAAGGGGCCATCTTCTTCAACTCTGTTCAACATATTATTTTGTTTTTCATTTATCGCTCTTATAACCCCGGCGTAATATCAGCATTTTTCATTACTCTCTTTTCTATTTTCTTTTTTTTATCAAAAAAACACTTAATTCATCCAAAGCAATTCGTAATTACACTCCTTTTCAGCTTATTTTCTTATCCCATTATAATTTGGATCACCTTACTGTTCGCTAGCTACTTTCATTCATAAAAAAAGACCAGGAAAATTCCTGGTCTATCACTCTACTTAACAAACATTGGATTCTATGTTATACAAAATTGGAAGGTACAGAATTAGGGTTTGTTTGTTAAGTTTATATGTTGAACGAACTAACAGCGGAGGGGTTCCTTCTGTTAGTCCATTAAACCCAATGATTATTTTACGATTTTTTCAAGCTCATCAAGTGAAAGATCTACTGAAATGGAACCATCATTTGTTTCTTTCTTAATTGCGTCTGTTACTTCTTTTGAATGATATAGTTCAATTACTTTTTTCAATGTTGGATCATCTTTATCTTTCTTACGAGCTGCAAAAATATTAATATATGGCTTTGCATTTTCATTCTTTGGATCTTCTAAGAAAATAGGATCCTTCGCTGGATCTAATCCAGCTTGACCAGCAACACCGTTATTAATAACTGATGCCGCTACATCTTTTAACACACGAGGTGTTTGCTGTGCGATAACCGGTGTAATTTTTAATTTCTTCGGATTTTCAGCAATACCACTTGGATCTCCAAATAGACCAAAGTCTTTTTTAAGCTTTAATAATCCAGCTGCATCAAGAAGTTTTAATGCCCGTGCTTGGTTCGTTGGATCGTTTGGAATTGCAATTTCTGAACCATCTGGGATTTCATTTGCTTTCTTATATTTTTCAGAGTATAAACCCATTGGCGCAATTTGCGTTGTACCAACAGCTGTAATATCTAACTTATGCTCTTTTTTAAATTGCTCTAAGAAAGCAATATGCTGGAATGAGTTTAATTCAATATCTCCATCAGCTAACGCTTTATTTGGCGTTGTGTAATCAGAGAACTCGACCAGTTTAATCTTAATCCCTTCTTTTTCAGCTTTTTTCTTCAAAATTTCCCAAGCGTCTCCATCCGTTCCAGTTACACCGACGCGAACTACTTTTTCTTTCGCTCCTGCACCCGTGTCTCCACTTGAGCAGCCGCTTAATGCTGAGACTCCTACAATCGCTGATAATGCAAATGCTAAAATTTTCTTCATTTTCTTTTCCTCTCTTCCTTTTTATGATCTGCGTAACAAGACTTTCGCAAAGTAGTTTCCTAAATTTTGAGCTATCTGTACGAGAATGATAAGTAACACGACCGTTACGAACATAACTGATGTATCAAAACGTTGATAACCATATGTCATTGCCAAGTCACCAAGACCGCCACCACCGACAAGCCCAGCAACTGCAGAGAATTCAATTAAACCAACTGTCATAAATGTGACACCTAAGATTAATGGTGCTAACGCTTCTGGTACAAGGATTTCAAAAACAATTCTAATTGGTGAGGCGCCCATTGCTTGCGCTGCTTCAATTACTCCTTTCGGAACGGAAACAAGGTTTGTTTCAACCATTCTAGCAATACCAATTGATGCGACTAACGTCATCGGGAAAATTGCCGCTGCTGTTCCAATCGTCGTTCCGATAACACTTCTTGTTAGTGGACTTAAGGCTACTAAAAAGATAATGAATGGTACCGGACGAATTGTATTAATTATGATGTTAAGAATAGAAAAGACCCATTTATTTTCTAAAAAGTTTCCTTTTCTCGTTACATATAAAAGTAAACCTAGAGGTATACCCAGAATTGTAGCGAATATAAGGGTTACAATTACCATTAAGAGGGTATCCCCCGTCGCATCTAGTATGCGCGGCCAAAATATACTCCAATCAACTCGCATGAGCTTCTACCTCCTTCAGCTGCACTTGCAGTCTTAGATGTTGTAATGCTTTTTGAATTTCCCTCTGCTCACCTTGCAACTCTACAAGAAGATTTCCAAATAGCACATTTTGAAGTTCAATAATATTTCCGTACAGTACATTTACATCGACGTTATAGTTTTTTGCGATATATGATAGTACCGGCTGTCCTGTCTCCTCACCAGTAAATGTTAGACGATAAATTTGACCACCATTTTGAATTTTCGCTAGAACACTTTCCGGTAAATGATCATTAATGACAGAACGTACAAAGTTTTGAGTCGTCTTTGTTTTTGGTTGCGTGAAAACATCAAACAGTTTTCCTTCTTCAATAACCTTCCCCTTCTCCATTACAGCTACACGGTGACAAATTTCTTTCACAACATGCATTTCATGTGTAATAAGAAGAATTGTTAAATTGTATTCTCGATTTACTTTCTTTAATAAGTTTAGAATTTCTGTCGTCGTTTCTGGATCTAAGGCTGATGTTGCCTCATCACATATAAGAATATCTGGCGATGTCGCAAGTGCTCTAGCAATGCCCACACGCTGCTTTTGCCCACCTGATAGCTGCTCTGGATAATAGTTTGCTTTATCTTCTAACCCTACAAACTTCAGCAGTTCATTTACTCTTTCTTTTATCTCATTCTTTGGTACTTTCGCTAACTTTAATGGATAAGCAATATTTCCAAATACTGTTCTTGAATTAAATAAATTAAAACTTTGAAAAATCATTCCGATTCTTTGTCTTAGTTTACGCAATTCTTTCGTCGATAATGATGTAATATCTTTATCATCTATTGAAATCGTTCCTGCCGTCGGTCTCTCTAACATATTTACTAAGCGTAATAACGTACTCTTTCCAGCGCCACTAAAACCGATAATGCCAAAAATTTCGCCTTTCTCAACTGATAATGTTACATCCTCCACCGCATGAACAGATTGGCCAGCTGATTCATACACTTTACTTACATTGGTAAAAGAAATCATTTTTTTCCCTCCTATATGCTGTAAAAACTTGAAGCAGAGCTTTCGAGGTAAAATAAAAAGTGCCCTCCTTCTTATCAACCATAAAGATAAGAAGGAGAGCACTTATATGTACTCGTTCACATCTTCTCATCTTCCAAGCCTTTATATGGCTTGCTGGAGTTAGCACGGTATTAAAAAACCCGTTGCTGAGGTATCGTAGGGCCAGTCCCTCCACCTCTCTGGATAAGAATGTATCGATTTAATTGTCGTTTAATTAATTCTCATTATAGAACTCAGAATAATAAGAGTCAATACATTTTTTAGAAAAATATTAATTATTCCTTTATTAAAATTTTCAGATGAATATTCATCTGAAAAATAGTAACTTTCAAGGTTATTTAAAATTCTTCTTCCTCATATTTTTAAACAGGAGAATCCTCTCTACGAATTGAATAAATTTATTTGAATATGAAACTCGGAGGAAGATAAATATATGAAAACAGCTCTTTTACTCGTCGATATTCAAAACGATTATTTTCCAAATGGAAAGATGGAATTGCGTAATCCAGTAGGAGCAAGCGAATATGCTAATCAGTTATTACAACACTTTAGAACAAACAGCGAACCTATTTTTCATATCCAACACGTAGCTATAAAAGATGACGCTACTTTTTTCCTACCTAATACAGAAGGTGTACATATTCACGAAAGCGTACGTCCACTTAGAGAAGAAACAGTTATAGTCAAACATTATCCAAATAGCTTCCGAGAAACTAATCTTCTAGAGCAATTAAAACGTTTTAATATTGAACATGTCGTTGTATGCGGGATGATGACTCATATGTGTATCGATGCAACAGTAAGGGCTGCATTCGATTTTGGCTTTCAATGTACCGTTATACATGACGCTTGTGCTACAAAAGACCTTTCTTTTAAGAACGCTACTATACCAGCTGTTTATATTCACAATACAATTTTAGCTAGTTTAAATGGCGTATATGCAAATGTAATAAGCACGCAAGAATTTTTAGCTACATAAAAAAACACTCCTTTCAGTGAGCAAAACCGAAAGGAGTGTTCCTTGTCGAACCATAGATTTTCTTTCAAATTGTATTATACAGGAAATTCTCAAAATGAATACTAAAAAATATGACTAATAAGTCAACTTTTCTCATTATTTTATTTCTGTTTACATGTTTATCCCGCTATTAATAGGTTTTAGCTCATTCTCTTCGAACGACGGTAATATATGGGGTTTCAATTTTAAAAGGAGCTCTTCACATTCTGTGAAGAGCTCCTCTACTATTTCTTATAAAGTTTCAGAAGTAGTTTTTGCTTGCATGTGAAGTGCTAAATAATCAGGTCCACCAGCTTTAGAGTCTGTACCAGACATGTTAAAGCCACCGAATGGCTGGTAACCTACGATTGCACCAGTACATCCACGGTTGAAGTATAAGTTACCAACGTGGAAGTCTTCGCGTGCTTTTTCAATATGGTCACGGTTGTTAGTAATAACAGCACCTGTTAAACCGTATTCCGTATTGTTTGCAATTGCAAGTGCATGATCGAAGTCTTTCGCTTTACAGAATGCTACTACTGGTCCGAAGATTTCTTCTTTCATTAAGCGAGCATCTTCTGCAACGTCAGCAACGATTGTTGGTTGGATGAACCAGCCTTTAGAATCGTCTCCTTCGCCACCTGCTAAGATTCTACCTTCTTCTTTACCAATTGCAACATAGCTCATTACTTTATCAAATGCAGCTTGGTCATTAACAGGACCCATGTTTGTACCTAATACTGCTGGGTTAGCAACTGTTAATTCTTTTGTTAATTCAACAGCACGATTTAATACGTGATCGTATACATCTTCATGGATTACTGCACGAGAACATGCAGAACATTTTTGTCCTGAGAATCCGAATGCTGATGCAACGATAGACTTAGCTGCTAATTCAAGATCTGCTTCTTTATCAACAACGATTGTGTCTTTACCGCCCATTTCAGCGATAACGCGTTTTAACCAAATTTGTCCTGGGTTTACTTTCGCTGCACGCTCATAGATGCGGATACCTACATCACGAGATCCCGTGAAGCTTACGAAACGTGTACGAGGATGATCTACTAAGTAGTCACCAACTTCAGAACCGTTACCTGGAACGAAGTTTACTACGCCAGCTGGTAAGCCAGCTTCTTCTAATACTTCCATAAATTTCGCTGCTACTACAGGAGTTGTACTAGCTGGTTTTAGTAATACTGTGTTACCAGAAACTAAAGCAGCTGTTGTCATACCTGCCATAATTGCGAATGGGAAGTTCCAAGGAGAAATGATAACACCTACTCCTAATGGAATGTAAGAGAAACGATTATATTCAATTGGACGGCTTTCTACTGGAATACCGTCTTTTAATTTTAACATTTGACGACCATAATATTCCATAAAGTCGATTGCTTCTGCTGTATCAGCATCTGCCTCATTCCATGGCTTACCTGCTTCTTTTACAAGAATAGCAGAGAATTCATGTTTTCTGCGACGAACGATTGCTGCAGCACGGAATAAAATGTCTGCACGCATTTCTGGCTTTGATTTTCTCCAAGTTTGGAATGTTTCATCCGCTACTTGCATTGCTTTTTCAGCTAACTCACGGCTTGCTTTTGAAACACGACCAACAAGTTCCTCTTTATTTGCAGGGTTTACAGAAACAATTTTGTCCTCTGTAGTGATTTTTTCTCCCCCGATAATTAATGGATAGTCTTGTCCAAGATAAGATTCTACTTTCTTTAAACCTTCTTCAAACGCTAATTTGTTAGCCTCCACTGAAAAATCTGTAAATGGCTCATGTTTGTATGCTACTACCATTTTTTTAGCCTCCCCTTAGAAAAACGTTTACATTTTACAACATTATTCTACACGATAATTTAGATTTATTCAAATATTCCTAGACTTATATTTTAAAAATTAATAAATTTTTAAAATATAATAAAAAAAGAGATTCATACATGCGTATGAATCTACAAAATATGAGTATATTCCAAAACATTTTTCCCGATCAATAATATAGTAACTAATAAAAATAAAGTCCTTACATATCCAACACCTTTTTGAACCGCAAACTTCGATCCAAAATAAGCACCTAAGATCATTGATAATCCCATGATAATACCGTATTCAAAATGAATTATGTCTAAGAATAAAAAAGTAATTAAAGATACAATATTACTAACAAAGTTCAAAAGTTTTCCAGATGCTGCCGCTTGAATAAAATCCAAGCCAATTAATAAAAATGCAAAAATTAAAAACGACCCTGTCCCTGGTCCAAAAAACCCATCATAAAATCCTATCATTAAAATAGCAAAGAAAAATATTAATGTTTTTCTTTGCGTCATCTTCTTATAGGTAGACACACTTCCCCAATTCTTTTTTGCAATAATATAAATAGCAATAAATACCAACATTACAAGTACTAATGGGCGTAAAATATCCGATGGAATAAATTTTACTACTAAAGCACCTGCAACAGCTCCAACAATAGTTAACGGGATTAACTTTCCTACAATTTTAAAATCAACTTTTCCTGATCGAATGAAATACATCGCACTCGTAAACGTCCCCATTGTTGCCGCTAATTTATTCGTTGCAATTGCCGAAGCTGGCGATAGGCCAACAAACATAAGTGCAGGAAGTGAAATTAACCCTCCTCCTCCAACAACGGAATCAATAAAAGCTGCTAAAAACCCGAATGCAATTAATAAAATAATGACTTGAAAACTTAATTCTTCCATGAGCTTTACCCCTCACCCCTATTTTTTACAACATTTTAAATTATAACAAAATTACATAAGAAAAAAAGCTGTTCCATAGAGGAACAGCCTTCATATTTAATCTAAAATTTTCACAAGTGGTTCATCTTGTTTTGCTTCACGTATAATAATAGCTTCTGGGCGTTCTACAGATTTAATCGTTACTTGTACTTTCATATAATTCGGGAAGTATTCCATAACAAGCCCTGCCACATATTGTGTAAAACCAACTATTTCAGCTTTTCCATTAAACTGGACAGGAATATCAAGCTTCATTTCTCTTAATTCATCATCTCTATACATACCAGTACCAATAACAGCTGTATAGTCGCCTTGGAAATAATCGCTTAGTTTTGCCTTAAAGTTGGATACTCTTGCAAGATCTTCACGTTTATTATCTGTTTTCGCTTGCTCTGATGGGAACAAATAATATTTTTCATTAATTTGTTTCCAATCTTCAACCGTTTCACTACCTTTTTCGACATTTGCATAAGAAACAAAATTACCTGGCACGAGCGAAGACTTTGGAGCTTGGCGATAAATCGCAAATGTTATCGGAATATTTTTTGTTTCAGGTTCTTTTTGATGTATGACTTTCAAAATTTCTTGCGCCATTTTTTTCCCTTCAGCTAACATCTTTTCATCTGGGATTGCAGCTTCACGTGGGTAACCATGCTCTTCGTTAAAATATTGAACAGAATTCATCGCTAATCCAACTACCATACCAACACGTTCCTCGCCGTTATCGCCTTTTTTCACATAATAATCATGCTCTAAAATATTTGAAATATATATTGGATTTTTTTTATTTTTCACTTCTAGTGATTCGGATCCTGTTCCTAATGCAGGATTTAATCCTATATTTGGAAATTTAACTGCATCTTTTTTTAATTTTTCCTCTAGTTCCTTTTGTTCAGCATCTGTACGTTTTCTTTTAACAAGCATCTGTATAGTTTGAGTATCTAGAGCTTTTCCGCCTTTTAAAAAATTATCTTTCGTACTAAATGATTCTTTTGCAATTCGCATTAATCCTGTTTCAAATTCATCTATATCAAGGCGACTATTTAACCCTTGCACCACTAAACCACGTGCCTTTCCACCATCAAATGGAATAGTCGTCTTATAATATTCATCCGAAATAGCGTATTTTGGAACAACTGATTGTTCTTTTGCTTTCCCCGATTTCCCAGCCACTTTTTCATCTTTGTCGGCACCTGCACTACACCCACTTACAAGTAGGCCAAGGCTTAATACCGCTAATGCTATTTTTTTCATGGTAAGTTTGCACCTCTTACTTATTTAGCTCTTGTAAGAACCTCTCTTCATTCCAAACCTCAACATTATGTTTCTCCGCTTGTGCTAATTTCGAACCAGCTGCTTCACCTGCAACAACTAAATCCGTACTCTTACTAACACTTCCTGTTACTTTTCCACCTAATGCCTCAATCTTCTTCTTCGCTTCACTTCGTCCCATAACTTCTAGCTTACCTGTTAAAACAACCGTTTTTCCTGCGAAGTAAGATTCAACATTTTGTAAATCTGCAATTTTTATACCTTTGTATGTCATATTCACGCCATACTCTTTAAACTGCTGTAATAACTCTAATACATCTTCATTATCAAAATATGTCACAACAGATTGAGCCATTTTTTCGCCAATTTCATTAATTGCTTTTAGTTCTTCTTCCGTTGCTTTTACAAGCTCATCCATCGTTTCAAAGTGCTCTGCAAATGTACGTGCTGCTTTCGCTCCAACGTGGCGAATTCCAAGACCAAATAATAATCGCTCTAACGAGTTTTCTTTAGAATTTTCAATTGCTTGTATTAAGTTTGTTGCTGATTTTTCACCAAAACGTTCTAACTGTAATAATTGCTCTTTCGTCAATGCATATAAATCAGCAAATGTACGAATGTAATCAGCATCAAAGAGTTGTGTAATGACACGTTCTCCAAGTCCATCAATATTCATTGCATTTCTTGAAACGAAATGGATTAACCCTTCTCGAATTTGAGCAGGACAAGTTGGATTTATACAACGAAGTGCTACTTCTTCTTCTAAACGAACAAGTTCACTCTCACATGCTGGACAATGAGGTGGCATGCGGTATTCTTCTTCCTCACCAGTACGCTTATCAAAAATAACGTTCACAACTTCAGGAATAATATCTCCAGCCTTCTTCACAACAACGTAGTCACCAATTCGAATGTCTTTTTCACGAATTAAATCTTCGTTATGTAAAGAAGCACGACGAACAATCGTACCAGCAACTCTCACTGGCTCTAGTTCTGCAGTCGGTGTTACAACCCCTGTTCGGCCAACACTTAATTCAATGCCTGTTAATCTCGTTACAACTTCTTCAGCCGGAAATTTATAAGCAATCGCCCACCTTGGACTCTTCGCTGTAGTTCCTAGACTTTCTTGAAGAGCAACATCATCTACTTTTATAACGATTCCATCAATCTCATAATCAAGATGCGGACGTTTTTCTTGCCATTCTTCTACATAAGCTATAACTTCTTCAATTGTTTCACATGTACGGCGATTTGGATTTGTCTTAAATCCAAGTTCACCTAAGAAATCCAGCGATTCACTATGTGATGAAATTGTTTTTTCTTCTACATTCGCAAGACCATACACAAACATAGATAAGTTACGCTTCGCTGCAATTTTCGGATCAAGTTGACGTATTGAACCTGCTGCTGCATTACGCGGATTCGCAAATACATCTTCTCCATTTTGCTCTTTTTCTTCATTTAGTTTAACGAATGAACGCTTCGGCATATAAGCTTCGCCTCTTGCTTCTAACGTTACTTCTTCATTTAAACGAAGTGGGATAGCTTTAATCGTTTTTAAATTTTGAGTAATATCTTCACCCGTTACACCATCACCACGTGTCGCCCCTTGAATGAAGCGTCCTTTTTCATAATGAAGCGAAACGGCAAGCCCGTCAATTTTTAATTCACATATATATCTTACATTCGCACCATCAATTCCTTGACGTACTCTTCTGTCGAAATCACGTAAATCTCCTTCGTTAAATGCATTTCCTAAACTTAACATTGGTGACTTATGTGTTACTTTTTCAAATATATCAAGAACAGTCCCCCCAACGCGAACGGAGGGAGAATCTTCACTCATAAACTCTGGGTTCTCTGCTTCTAATTTTATAAGCTCCTGCATATTACGGTCATATTCCGCATCAGAAACAGAAGGATTGTCTAATACGTGATATTGATAGTTAAATGTATTTAACAAGTCACGTAATTCTTCTATACGTTTTTTTACTATCTCTTTTGACATATCCTCATTCCTTTCCTATTGTTTCGTCACAGGTGCAAATTTTGCTAACAAACGTTTAACACCAATTGGGCTTGGGAACGCAATATCTAATTCTTTTGCATCACCTTCACCTTTTACACTTACAACTGTACCGACTCCCCATTTTTGGTGGGAAGCTTTATCTCCTACTGCCCAGCCAATTTGTTCGCCGCCTGTCGTCTTAGCTGCAGGGCGCGCGAAAGCTGAACGAGAGCGTGTTGCTGTTGTGATTGTCGTTTTGCCGCTACTTGCCGTTCTGCCTTTTGTACCAAACGATGTTTCACGCTTCGGCGCTGTTTCATTTAATGATTCCACTAGTTCTGTCGGGATTTCTGTAATAAATCGAGACGCAGCGTTCATACTTGTTCTACCAAATAATGTACGCATTTGCGCGTTAGATAAATATAGCTCTTCTTCTGCACGAGTAATACCTACATAAGCAAGACGACGTTCTTCTTGCATTTCATCCTCTTCCATAAGAGAACGAGTATGAGGGAATATCCCTTCCTCTAAGCCAACAATAAAGACAACCGGGAACTCTAATCCTTTCGCCGAGTGCATCGTCATTAAAATAACTTCTTCACCAGCAGTTGGGTCTTCATCTACACGATCAATATCAGCAACAAGTGCTAAATCTGTTAAGAATGCAACAAGGCTCTTATCTTCGCTTTGAGATTCAAATGTTTGCGTAACAGATAAGAACTCGTCTAAGTTTTCTAAACGACCTTCCGCTTCTAAAGAACGTTCATTTTTTAACATATCGCGATAGCCTGTTTTTTCAATAACTTCTTCTACTAATTCTGTAACAGATAAATACTCTTGCATATTTACCCAGTTATTTAATAAATTCGCGAATTCTTTTACTGCCTTTGTAATTTTTGCACTTACTCCAACATGCTCAATCTCATCAAATACAGCAGTTAATGAAATTCCATTTTGCACACCGTAATTAATAATTTTATCGATAGAAGTCGCACCAATGCCACGCTTTGGCACATTTATAATACGTGCAAAACTAATTTCATCATCTGGATTACCGATTAAACGTAAGTACGCCAAAATATCTTTAATCTCTTTACGATCGTAGAACTTCGTACCCCCGACAATTTTATACGGAATGTTAGATTTAAGGAAAATCTCCTCGACCATACGAGACTGAGCATTCGTACGATATAGCACTGCAAAATCAGTATATTTTCGTTTCCCCATTTGAATATCGTCACGAATTTTTTTTGCAACAAAATACGCTTCGTCCTTTTCAGTTGCAGCACGATAATACGAGATTTTACTTCCAACTTGGTTGTCTGTCCATAATTTCTTCGGCTTACGATTCGTATTTTTTTCAATAACAGCATTCGCTGCATTTAAAATATTTTGTGACGAACGATAGTTTTGTTCTAACAGAATTACTTGTGCATTCTCATAGTCTTTTTCGAATGACAAAATGTTAGAAATATCTGCACCACGCCAGCGATAAATAGACTGGTCAGAGTCACCCACAACGCAAAGATTTTTAAAACGCGCTGCCAAATGTTTAACAAGAAGATATTGCGCTTTGTTCGTATCTTGATACTCATCAACATGAATATATTGGAACTTACGCTGATAAAACTCTAATACTTCTGGAACACGTTCAAATAGCTGAATCGTCGTCATAATTAAATCATCAAAGTCTAATGAATTATTTTTCAAAAGACGTTTTTGATACTCTGTGTATACATCGCTCGTTAATTTTTCATATGGATCAGCCATTGTAATTTTTTTTGCATATTTATCCGCAGATAACAGTTCATTTTTCGCATTACTAATACCCGCTAAAATAGAGCGCGGCTCAAATTTCTTCGGATCAACATTGCGCTCTTTCATAATTTTTTTGACTACAGTTAGCTGATCACCTGAATCTAAGATTGTAAAGTTACGATTAATACCAATACGATCGATATCGCGTCGTAAAATACGTACACACATAGAGTGGAACGTCGAAATCCAAATATCTTCTGCTTCTGGTCCCACAAGTGTATCAATACGCTCACGCATTTCACGAGCTGCTTTATTTGTGAAGGTAATAGCTAGTACATTCCATGGTGCTACACCTTTTTCACCAAGTAAATACGCAATACGATGTGTTAACACACGTGTCTTACCACTACCTGCACCTGCCATTAATAGAAGTGGTCCATTCGTTGTTTGTACTGCTTTTTGTTGCTGTGGATTTAAACCGTTTAATAACTTATCTGTCATACTCATATACGCCTGCACCTACTCTCCTTTTACTGCTTTAACTGTTTTTAACGCCGATTTTATATCATCATAAATAATATTTCCAACAACTACTGTATCAGCATATTGTGCCATTTCTTTCGCCTGTTCTGCATTAGAAATACCACCGCCATAATATAACTTAGCTTGTTTCAATTCTGCTTTTACATTTTTAACAAGTTCAACATCTCCATACGTACCGCTATATTCTAAATAAAATATCGGTAAACGTAATAGCTTGTCTGCTAAACGAGCATATGCAATAACGTCATCTTCTGTTACATCACATTTCGCTTCTGTAAGCTGGGCTACTTTCGCTTCTGGATTTAAAACACAATACCCTTCCATAAAAATTTCGTCCCAGTCCATAATATCCCCAAATTCTTTCAATGCCTCATGATGAACACCTGTTACCCATTCTACTTTTCGGCTATTTAAAACACTTGGGATGTAATAAAAATCAAATCCTGGTGTAATTGCTTCTACATCAGAAACCTCTAATACACAAGGAACTGCATATCTACGAATGCTAACTAGCATGTGTAATACGTTATCAATTGTAACTCCATCACTTCCGCCTACAATAACCGCATCAGTTCCAGACTCACAAATCATTTCTAAATGTTCATCGCTTAACTCCTTATTTGGATCAAGCTTAAATACATGTTTCCATCCGGAAATATCGTACATGAAAACACCCTTCCTTTTCTCTAGTTATATATATTTCTGTTCAAAATAACAGTTTATTTTCATCATTATTGTTTTAACTTCATCTTAAATATTTGTTTAAAACGGAGAATTAAGTTTGGAATTACCTCTTCCATATTTTTTAAACTAGAGGATTTAATTTTGAAGTTCCTTTTATGCATTCTTTCATTATAACAAAAAAAGTTACTTACACACACGCACATTCCAACATCTTTTTCCACGTCAAATGTTGGATTACATATCCCAAAAATCAAACGGGATACTAATAAAAGAAATAGTATTATCTATTTCAACTTTCATAAAAAGGAGTGTTTTTCTAATGAAGCAAAATATCGGGACAATAAACGCTCTAATTCGAATTACACTTGGGCTCGTCCTCTTCGGATGTAGTGCAACTAAACTTGTACGCAAGCCGTGGTGCACTTGGTCTAACATTTTTCTATGGATTGGTGCAATGAAAGTTGCAGAAGGAATTGTTCGTTTCTGCCCTGTTGTTGAAATGTGGAAATTCGGAAAATACATGAACATGGGGGCATTTAAAATGCCTAGCATGAATTTTGGTGAAAAAGGACATGCTAAAGAAGAAGTGAATCAAACTTCCACTCATGACAAGCCAGAGTCAAAAGGAAGTTATGACGCTTCTGACAAAGAGATTGAGTCAGCGATTGAAGATATAATCCTGGCAAAACCGCTTTGAATCATTTGTCACGATGCAAGATGCTCTCAAAGGGACTTAGCTGCTGCAGTGGGCGGTTAAGTCTTCTTTATTTTACCATAAAACAGAACGTATATTCTCTTTTTGAACCTTAAAATGTATATAAAAGATATCAACCAATAAAATTCAGAAAATTAGATGCATACCTCTTGCTTAAAATGATATAAAAGTGATATCATTTTTATATCAGGAGGCGATCATATGAAAGAAAAACAAGTATTTTATGTAAATGGTTTTCTCGGTATTATTGGAATTTTGATTTTAGCTGCTATCGGTGTATTTTTCCTTGCACAAGAAATTTTCATAGGAGCGGCACTAACTATTATATTAGCCGCAGTTCTCGCTACAGGTATCGGTATTGTTCAACCGAATCAAGCGAAGGTTATTACGTTCTTCGGTAATTATTTAGGAACAATTCGTCAAAACGGTTTATTTTTAACGATTCCGTTCGCATTCCGTCAAACTGTATCTTTACGTGTTGAAAACTTTAACAGTAAAAAATTAAAAGTAAATGACGTTGATGGAAATCCAATTGAAATTGCAGCTGTTATCGTATATAAAGTTGTTGATTCTGCAAAAGCAATGTTTGGTGTTGAACATTATGATCGATTTGTAGAAATTCAAAGCGAAACGGCAATCCGCCATGTTGCAACAAAATATCCTTATGACAATTTCCAAGATGAAACCTGCGTTACGTTACGCGGAAATACTGAAGAAATCTCTGAAGAATTAAAACGTGAGTTAGAGGCGCGTCTTGAAATTGCTGGTGTAGAAGTATTAGAAACTCGTTTAACGCACTTAGCTTACGCAACAGAAATTGCCCATGCAATGCTACAACGCCAGCAAGCAAAAGCAGTATTAGCTGCTAGAAAAGAAATTGTTGAAGGTGCTGTGAAGATGGCGAAAGATTCCATCCATATGTTAGATGAAGAAGGCGTACTAGAACTCGATGACGAGCGTAAAGCAAATATGGTAAACAACTTATTAGTTGCCATCGTTTCAGATAAAGGTGCGCAGCCAGTTATTAATACAGGAAGCCTATACTAAGGGCTATAAGTAATTATGGCTAAAAAGAAAAGCTTTCCATTACGTATTGATCCTGAATTACACGCAGTCATCGAAAAATGGGCAAATGATGAATTTCGTAGCGTCAATGCACACATCGAGTATTTACTTCGAGAAATGGCAAAGCAAAAAGGGAAATTAAAAAAAGATAAAGATGCATAAAAAATCCCGCTGATTCCTCAGCGGGATTTTTACATATTAACTTTTCGTCATCTCATGCCCAATTGCACGATATCCTATATCACTTCGATAAAATAGACCATCACTCTCAATTTTACCGATTTCTTTATATACTTTATCTTTTGCTTCTTGTAAACTATTTGCCTTACAAGCAACAAATAATACACGGCCACCGTTCGTTACAAAGTCCCCATGTTTCATTGCTGTACCTGCATGGAAAACAATCACATCTTGCAGTGCATCTAGTCCGCTAATAATATCACCTTTTTTATATGCTTCTGGATATCCTTTAGAAGCAAGTACAACACCGATTACCGCTTCTTCTGACCATTGTAACGTTAGTTCACTTTCATCTAATACAGCGTTACATACATCAACTAAATCGTTTTCTAATCGAGGTAATACAACTTCTGTTTCAGGATCACCGAAGCGTGCATTAAATTCAATTACCTTCGGACCATCATTTGTTAAAATAAGACCTGCGTATAAAATACCTGTAAACGAACGGTTTTCTTCAATCATCGCCTTAGCAGTTGGATGCAATACGGTTTGAATCGCTTCTTGAACTGCTGATTCTGGAATTTGTGGTACTGGAGAATATGCACCCATTCCGCCCGTATTTGGTCCTTTATCACCATCAAAAGCTCTTTTATGATCTTGGGCGATTATCATTGGATGTACAGTTGTTCCATTCACGAATGCCATTAATGAAAATTCTTGTCCACCTAAAAACTCTTCAATAACGACCTTCTTACTTGCCGCGCCGAATTTCACATCTTGCAGCATTTCTTTCACAGCTTGTAATGCCTCTTCAAGCGTCATCGCTACCGTTACACCTTTACCAGCAGCTAGGCCGTCAGCTTTAATAACGATTGGTGCACCAACTTTTTGAATGTACTGTACTGCTTCTTCATAATCTGTAAAAGTTTCGTACGCCGCAGTTGGAATATCATACTTTTTCATAAGCTCTTTTGTAAAAGCTTTACTACCTTCAATAACAGCAGCCGCTTTATTCGGACCAAATACGCGAAGTCCCTCTTCTTTAAAACGATCAACAATTCCATTCATAAGCGGAATTTCTGGTCCAACGAAAGTTAACTCAACATTATTCTCTTTTGCAAATAAAACTAATGCATCAAAATCATTTTCATCAATATCAACTGGTGTTGCAACATCTCTCATACCTTCATTACCTGGTGCTACATATACCTTTTCTACTTTTTCAGATTGTGCAAACTTCCAAGCTAAAGCATGCTCACGCCCACCGCGGCCAATTACTAAAACATTCATATTTCATCCCCCAATAATTAAATAAGTACAAACTAGAAGCTATGCTCCTAGTTTGCTTTTTCATATCAATAAAAGGTTATCTCGACCAGACTTTTTAAACATCCATATCAATAAAGGTTTAAAAAGGAGGATTAAGAGAACCAAGCAGGTCTAGGCGCATTTGCCAGGAGGACACGGAGTGTAGCTTTCCTACATGAGTACCGCACTGGCGATGCAACGACGACATGCGAAGGTTATCTCGACCGGACTTTTTAAACATCCATATCAATAAAGGTTTAAAAAGGAGGATTAAGAGAACCGAGCAGGTCTAGGCGCATTTGCCAGGAGGACACGGAGTGTAGCTTTTCTACATGAGTACCGCACTGGCGATGCAACGACGACATGCGAAGGTTATCTTAACCGGACTTTTTAAACATCCTCTATTAGTGTTTGAAATGACGTACGCCAGTGAACACCATAGCAATCCCATAAGTATCTGCCACTTTAATAGAATCTTCATCACGGATTGATCCGCCCGGTTGAATGATTGCTGTAATTCCTGCTTTTGCTGCTTCTTCTAATGTATCTGGCATTGGGAAGAAAGCATCAGATGCAAGCGCGCTACCTTGTGCTTTTTCACCAGCTTGTGTAATTGCGATTTTTGCAGAACCTACACGGTTCATCTGTCCCGCACCGACACCAATTGTCATGTCATCTTTCGCTAAAATAATTGCGTTTGATTTCACATGTTTTACAACTTTCCAAGCGAGTTTTAAATCTTTCCATTCTTGCTCTGAAGGTTCACGTTTCGTTGGAATTGAAATTGTACTTTCATCTAATGATAACGTATCTTCCTCTTGAACAAGAAGTCCACCTTGTACAGAAGTTAGTTTTTTGCTTGCACTTGTCGCTTTTTCAATATTTATAGTTAATAAACGTAAGTTCTTCTTACTTTGCAACACTTCTAAAGCTTCTTGCGAGAACGAAGGTGCGATAACAATTTCTAAGAAAATTTCATGTAACTTTTCTGCTGTAGCTTTATCAATTTCACGATTTGCTGCAATAATACCGCCGAAGATTGATACTGGATCTGCTTCATAAGCACGAGTATATGCTTCGTGAATATTAGTTCCTACTCCAACACCACATGGATTCATATGCTTTACTGCTACTACTGCTGGTTCTGTAAATTCTTTTACGATGCTAAGCGCTGCGTCTGCATCATTAATATTGTTATACGATAATTCCTTACCGTGTAATTGTTCTGCGTATGCAACAGAAGACGTTGCTGCGAATGACGCTTTATAGAAAGTTGCTTTTTGATGTGGGTTCTCGCCATAGCGTAAGTCTTGCTTTTTCTCAAATGTCACAGTTAATGTTTCTGGACTTTCTTCACCCATTTGCTCTGTTAAGTAGTTAGAAATTAACGCATCATACGCTGCTGTATGACGGAATACTTTCGCTGCTAGTTTACGTTTTGTTTCCTCTGCTACTTCACCGTTCTCTTTCAGTTCTGCTAACACAATATCATAATCTACTGGATCTACAATTACCGATACAAATTTATGATTTTTCGCAGCAGAGCGAATCATTGTTGGGCCACCGATATCAATATTTTCAATTGCATCAGCAAATGTTACATCAGGCTTAGCGATTGTTTCTTTAAATGGGTATAAGTTAACAACAACAAAGTCAATTGGCTCTATACCTAACTCATTCATTTGTGTTACATGTGTTTCATTATCACGAACTGCTAATAGACCACCATGAATATTTGGATGTAATGTTTTCACACGGCCATCCATAATTTCAGGGAAACCAGTTACTTCAGAAATGCCGATTACTTGTAAGCCATTTTCTTCTAGTAACTTTTTCGTACCACCTGTTGAAATAACTTCAATCCCTTGTTCTAGTAACCCTTTAACAAATTCTACTACTCCTGTTTTATCTGAAACACTTACTAATGCACGCTTTTTCATTTATCCTTCACCCCTGGTTGTATGTTAGTTAACAGTTGATTCTTTCACAGACTGAACAATTTGATTCACTGTATTTACGTATAATTTATGTTCAACTTGTTGAATTTTCTTTTGTAAGCTTTCTCTCGTATCCCCTTCAGAAACAACCACTGCTTCTTGTGCAATAATTGGCCCTGTATCCATACCTGCATCTACATAATGAATTGTTACTCCAGTTACTTTCACACCTGCTTCTAACGCTTGACCGACAGCATCTTTACCCGGAAAGCTCGGTAGTAATGATGGATGAATATTAATAATCTTCCCGCCGTATGCTTCTAGTAACGTCGGCCCGATTAAACGCATATATCCAGCTAAAATAACATAATCAATTTCATATTCTTCTAGCTTCTTTAATATCTCTTTTTCAAACGCTTCTTTTGACTCATATGCTTTCGCTGAAAAAGCAAAACACGGAATATGATGATAATTTGCCCGTCCAACAGCTCGTGCTTCTGGTTTATCACATACTAATAAACTAATTTCTGCATCCAATCTTTTTTCTTCTACCGCATTAACGAGAGATTGAAAGTTAGATCCACTTCCAGAAGCAAAAACTGCTAATCTACTCATAGTGCTGTGCCCCCATTAAAAGTAACGCCAGCTCCTTGTATAGTACGTCCAATAATACGAGCCATTTCTCCTTGCTCTTCAAGAAGACGAACAACATCTTTTGCATCTTCTTCCTTCACTGCTACTACCATACCAATACCCATGTTAAAAATATTGAACATTTCTTTCTCTTCCAGTTTTCCAACTTCTTGAAGCAAACTAAAGATCGGCTGAATTTCCCAAGATCCTAGTTCAATCTCAGCACCGATTCCTTCTGGCAACATGCGTGGAATATTTTCAATAAATCCACCACCTGTAATATGCGCCATACCGTATACTTCATGTTTCTTCAATAGTTCTAAAATAGGTTTGACATAAATTTTCGTTGGTTTTAATAATTCTTCACCAAGAGGTAGTTCTAAGCGGCCATAAATACGCTCTAAAGATAGTTCCCCATCTTCTAATAACACTTTTCGTACTAAAGAGTAACCATTGCTATGAATACCGCTAGATGCTAAGCCAATTAGCACGTGACCAGCTTCAATCTTTTCACCTGTTACAATTTTCTTTTTATCAACAATCCCAACTGTAAAACCAGCTAAATCATATTCTTCCGTAGAATACATTCCTGGCATTTCAGCTGTTTCTCCACCGATTAATGCACAACCAGCTTGGCGACAGCCCTCTGATATACCTTTGACGATGTTTTCAATTTTACTAGGTTCAGCTTTACCACAAGCAATATAATCAAGGAAGAAAAGCGGCTCTGCTCCTTGGACAACAATATCATTTACACACATTGCTACTGCATCAATACCAATTGTGTCATGTTTATCTGCCATAAAAGCGAGCATCAATTTCGTTCCCACGCCATCTGTTCCAGATACTAATACAGGTTCTTCTAATGCAAATTTTGATAGATCAAACATACCTCCAAAACCGCCTAAACCGCCTAGTACTTCTTTTCTCATAGTTGTTTGTACGTGTTTTTTCATGCGAGATACCGCTTCATATCCAGCTTCAATATCTACTCCTGCTTGCTTATATGCATTCGCCATCGTTATTTACACCTCGTCTTTTAATTTCTCCCCATCCAGGGCGGGCTATTTTAAGAAAGGATCTAGCTCCTACATCAAAAGAAGTAGAAGCTTTTCTCACTTTTCTTATTTCATGCTTTCTAAAAGCTCTTGCTCATAATCATAAAGAGCTGTTGGATAGTCCCCATTAAAGTAAGCCATGCATAGGCCGCCATATTTCCCTTCATATGGACGTCCAATTGCATCTACTAATCCATCTTCACTTAAAAATGTTAAAGAATCTGCTCCGATCATTTCACGGATTTCTTCTACTGTATGATTTGCTGCAATTAATTCTTTTCTCGTTTGAATATCAATGCCATAGAAACATGGATATTTCAGAGGTGGTGAAGCAATTCTTACGTGAACTTCTGTCGCTCCAGCCTCACGAAGCATACGAACAATTCGTTTACTTGTCGTTCCTCTTACGATAGAGTCATCAATCATAACAACTCGTTTCCCTTCAACTACACCTCTTACTGCGGAAAGCTTCATCTTAACCCCTTGCTCGCGCAGTTCTTGAGAAGGTTGAATAAACGTACGTCCAACGTAACGATTTTTAATTAATCCTAACTCATATGGAATACCTGTCGCCTCCGCATAGCCAATCGCAGCTGAAATACTAGAGTCTGGTACACCAGTAACAACATCTGCTTCAATAGGAGCTTCTGCCGCTAAACGTTTCCCCATATTCTTACGTGCTGCATGAACATTAACGCCTGCAATATTAGAATCTGGTCGTGCAAAGTAAATATATTCCATACTACAAATTGCATGTTCTACATCGTTTGTGAAACGATCTACGTGAATTCCTTCATCATTAATGATAAGTAATTCACCCGGTTCTACATCACGAATGTATGTTGCACCTACTACATCAAAAGCACATGTTTCTGACGCTACAACGTAAGCATCCCCCATCTTTCCAATTGAAAGCGGACGGAACCCATTCGGATCTAATGCAACGATCATTTCATTTCCAGTTAGTAAAAGATACGCAAACGCACCTTTCACTTTATTTAAAGCCTCTTTTACACTTTCAATTAAAGAATCTTTCGTGCTACGTTTAATAAGATGTAAAAGTACTTCTGTATCTGAACTAGTTTGAAAAATACTGCCCTCTGCTTCTAATTCACGACGAAGCATTTTTGCGTTAATTAAATTTCCGTTATGAGCTAACGCCATACTATGATCGGAAAAACGGAACAACAATGGTTGAACGTTAGCAACTTCACTTCCACCAGCTGTTGCATATCGTACATGTCCGATTGCTGATTTTCCATTTAATCCTTCTAGCTCACCTCTTGAAAACACTTCTGATATTAAACCTAACCCCTTGTGACCGACGATTTTTTCCCCATTATTTACGACAATGCCTGCGCCTTCTTGCCCACGGTGCTGTAAACTGTGCAATCCGTAGTATGAAACTTGTGCTGCATTTTCATGCCCCCAAATTCCGAAAACGCCACATTCTTCGTTTAACCCCTTTATTTCAGCAAGCATGGGATTGCCCCTTTCCAAGCCTTTCTCATTTCATCTACATTTGCTGTAAGTAATACTTCATTTTCTTCATTATGAATTGTTACTTCATTTGTACTTGTTACTTCTCCAACTTGGATTGCTTCTACTGCTTTCTCAAACGCCTCTTTATTTTCACGTTTTACAGTTATCACGAAGCGAGACTGTGATTCAGCGAATAATGCTGCTGTTGCTTCTCCATCTAATTTCACAGTAGCACCTAAGCCTTTAGCACCAATTGCACTTTCTGAAATCGCAACTGCTAAACCACCTTCAGCAACATCATGTGCAGATTGAACAAGACCAGCTTGAATTGCTTCTAATACTTGTTTTTGGCGTTTTAATTCTACATCTAAATCGATACTTGGTGATTGACCGAAAATTTTGCCGTGAATCATTTTCTGTAATTCACTTCCGCCAAACTCAGCTTTCGTCTCACCAATTACATACACTAAATCACCAGCTTGCTTAAACTCTTGTGTTGTTACATGTTTTAAGTCATGCACAAGTCCGACCATCCCAACAGTTGGTGTTGGATATACAGCTTCACCACTACGCTCGTTATACATCGATACGTTTCCGCCGATAACTGGTGTTTGTAATGTGCGACAAGCTTCACTCATACCGTCTACTGATTTCTCAATCTGCCAGAAGATTTCTGGTTTTTCTGGGTTACCGAAGTTTAAGCAATCTGTAATTGCAAGTGGCTCTCCGCCAGAACATACGATATTACGCGCTGCCTCTGCTACTGCAATTTTACCGCCCATCTCTGGGTCTAGATAAATGTAGCGAGAGTTACAATCTGTCGTCATTGCTAATCCTTTTTCTGTACCGCGTACACGTACAACTGCAGCATCTGAACCTGGCGTAACAACTGTGCTTGTGCGAACCTGGTAATCGTATTGATCGTATACCCACTCTTTACTTGCAATTGTTGGTTGCTGTAATAAAGCAAATAACGCGTCTTTATAATTTTCTACTTTTGGCGTTTCCATTTTCATTGCTTGGAATTCAGCAAAGTATGCTGCTTCTTTTGATGGCTTATGATAAATTGGTGCTTCTTCTGCTAAAGCATCTGCTGGAACTTCAGCTACCTTTTCACCTTTATGGAATAAACGAAGCATTTTATCTTCCGTTACTTTCCCCATCGTAACCGCTGCAAGACCATACTTCTCAAATAAATCTACTATTTCTTGTTCTCTACCTTTTTTCACGACAATTAACATACGCTCTTGTGATTCAGATAGCATCATTTCATATGGTGTCATTCCTGTTTCACGCTGTGGTACATCATCTAAGTACATTTCAATACCCATTCCTGCTTTACTTGCCATTTCTGCAGATGATGATGTTAAACCAGCCGCACCCATATCTTGAATTCCAACAAGTGCATCAGATTGAATTAATTCTAAACATGCTTCAATAAGAAGTTTTTCCATAAATGGGTCCCCTACTTGAACCGCTGGACGTTTCGCTTCTGAGCTTTCAGATAGTTCTTCCGACGCGAATGTTGCACCGTGAATACCGTCACGACCAGTTGATGCTCCTACGTACATTACTGTGTTACCAGCACCATGCGCTTGCCCTTTTTTAATGTCTTCGTGGTTAATCAAACCTACGCACATTGCATTTACAAGTGGGTTTCCTTCATAACATGGATCAAATTGTACTTCGCCGCCAACAGTCGGAATACCGATGCAGTTACCGTATCCTGCAATTCCTGCTACTACTTCTTCGAATAAATATTTCACACGTGGTGACTGTAATTCACCGAAACGAAGTGAGTTTAATAGAGCTACCGGACGTGCTCCCATAGAGAATACGTCACGAATAATACCACCAACACCTGTTGCAGCTCCTTGATATGGTTCAATAGCTGAAGGATGGTTATGACTTTCCATTTTAAATACAACTGCTTGATTATCACCGATATCTACAATTCCAGCACCTTCTCCAGGTCCTTGCAGAACGCGCTCACCTGTCGTTGGAAACTTACGAAGAACTGGTTTCGAATTTTTATAACTACAATGTTCAGACCACATTACAGAGAATAACCCTGTTTCTGTATAATTTGGCAGACGACCTAAAATCTTTTCAACCATGGCAAACTCTTCGTCTGTTAGCCCCATTTCCGCATATATACGCTCTTCTTTAATTTGTGTTGGATTTGGTTCAAGCATTAACGACATATGTTTCCCTCCACTGTTTTAAGATAGATTGAAAGACTTTTAACCCTTCAGCACCACCAAGTAATTCATCTACAGCACGCTCTGGGTGTGGCATCATACCAAGTACATTTCCTTTTTCATTTACAATACCAGCAATATCTGAAACGCTACCGTTAGGGTTTTCTACGTAACGGAATGCGATTTGATTGTTCTCTTCTAATTGTTTAAGCGTCGCTTCATCACAATAGTAATTCCCCTCACCATGCGCGATTGGAATATTAATTACTTCATCTTTTCCATATTGTGATGTAAACATCGTTTCATTATTTTCAACACGCAACTGAACAGTGCGACACATAAATTTTAAGTTTTCGTTTCTCATTAACGCTCCTGGTAGTAATCCTGATTCAACAAGAATCTGGAATCCATTACATACACCTAAAATCGGCTTTCCTTGCTCAGCAGCTTTTTGCACTGCTTTCATTGCATTAGCAAAGCGAGAGATAGCACCGCAGCGTAAGTAGTCACCATAAGAAAATCCACCTGGTAGTAGAATTGCATCATATTCATCTAAATTCTCTGTATCGTGCCAAACGTAATCTACTTCTTCGCCAAGCTCATCTTTAATTGCATGGAACATATCGACATCACAGTTCGAACCCGGAAATACTATTACGGCAAATTTCACTGTGCGACAACCTCCTCAACTTCATAACGGAAGTCTTCCATTACAACATTCGCTAATAGTTTTTCACACATTTCCTTTACCTTGCTATCTAAATCAGATACAGATTTATCAATTGTTAGTTCCATGTACTTTCCGATTCGAACATCTTGTACTTCTGTGAATGAAAGACTATGAAGTGCTCCTTTTACTGCTGTTCCTTGTGGATCTAATACGCTTTCTCTTAATGTTACATATACCTTAACTTTATACATGTGAAATTCCCCCTAAACGTTTTAAAATCTCTTCATAAGCATCTGTTAAATTTCCAAGATCGCGACGGAATACGTCTTTATCAAACTTTTCATTGCTCGTTTCATCCCATAAACGGCAAGTATCCGGTGAAATTTCATCCGCTAAAATGATTTCTCCTTCTTCCGTTACACCAAACTCTAATTTGAAATCTACTAATCTTACACGACAGCTTGCGAAATGATCAATCAACACTTGATTGATTTGTAGAGCCATATCTCGTAATACACTTACTTGCTCTGGTGATGCAACGTTTAATACACGAATATGATCTTCCGTTACAAGCGGATCTCCTAAATCATCATCTTTGAAGTAAAATTCTACGATTGGTTCTGCAAGTACAGTTCCCTCTTCCATTCCTAATCGTTTTGAAAGACTTCCTGCAATTACATTTCTTGTGACAACTTCTAAAGGAATAATACTCACTTTTTTAACAAGTTGTTCTGTTTCAGATAACTTCTCAACAAAATGTGTTTTAATTCCCACTTCTTGTAACTTTCTGAACAATAAAGTTGTAATTTCATTGTTCAAACGACCTTTTCCTGTAATCGTCTCTTTTTTCTCCCCATTGAAAGCAGTCGCACTATCTTTGTACTCTACCCAAACCATATCTGCTGATTCTGTACGATAAATTCTTTTTGCCTTACCTTCATACAGCAATTCTAGCTTTTGCATTTCGCAAGCCCCCTGTAGTTTGAAAAATGTGAATAATGTTTTTATAAAGAATGGCACAGAATGACTCTATTCTGTGCCATATGAAATTTTACGCTTCGTTTAATCCAAGGCGTTCAAAGATTGTATCAACGTGTTGCATATGATGCTCATAGTTGAAGCATTCATTAATTTCTTCTTGTGTTAACTTGCTTGTAATACGCTCATCAGCTTCTACAAGCTCTTTAAATTGTACTTGTGTTTCCCAAGCTTCCATCGCTTTAGGCTGTACGATATCATAAGCTTCTTCACGTACCATACCTTTGTCGATTAGTGTAAGCATTACGCGCTGAGAATAAATTAAGCCGTATGTTCTTGTCATATTGCGTTTCATATTCTCTGGGTATACAGTTAAGTTTTTAACGATATTACCAAAGCGATTTAACATGTAATTTAATGCGATTGTAGCATCTGGTAAAATTACACGTTCTGCCGAAGAGTGAGAAATGTCACGCTCATGCCATAATGGAACATTTTCGTAAGCTGTCATCATATAACCGCGGATAACACGAGCTAAACCAGTCATATTTTCAGAACCAATTGGATTACGTTTATGTGGCATTGCAGAAGAACCTTTTTGACCTTTTGCGAAAGCTTCTTCAACTTCACGTGTTTCACTCTTTTGTAAACCACGAATCTCAACTGCCATCTTTTCGATAGATGTTGCAATTAGTGCAAGTGTTGACATGTAGTGTGCGTGACGATCACGTTGCAATGTTTGTGTTGAAATTGGTGCTGCTTCTAATCCTAAGTTTTCACAAACATATTTTTCTACGAATGGATCGATATTTGCATATGTACCAACCGCACCAGATAGTTTACCAACACGAACTGTATCAGCAGCTTGTTTGAAACGCTCTACGTTACGTTTCATTTCTTCATACCAAAGACCAAGTTTTAAACCAAATGTTGTTGGTTCTGCATGAACACCATGTGTTCTTCCCATCATGATTGTGTATTTATGCTCTTTCGCTTTGTTAGCTAAAATGCTTACAAAGTTTTCTAAGTCTTTTAATATGATTTCATTCGCTTGTTTTAAAATGTAAGATAACGCTGTATCTACTACGTCTGTAGATGTTAAACCGTAATGAACCCATTTACGTTCCTCACCTAATGCTGGCGTTTCGGATACAGCACGAGTGAATGCAACTACGTCATGACGTGTTTCTTTTTCAATTTCATAAATACGATCAATATCAAATGATGCATGCTCACGAATTTTCTTAACATCTTCTTTTGGAATATCGCCAAGCTCAGCCCATGCTTCACAAGCTAAAATCTCAACTTCTAACCATGCTTTAAATTTGTTCTCTTCCGTCCAAATTGCACCCATTTCTGGGCGTGTATAACGACTAATCATCTTTTTCCCTCCAACAGTTGTTCTTGATGGTCCCAAATATGCAAACTCTTCGCTTTTTCTAGAGCGACTTCAATATTATCATTTAAAATATTAACATGCCCCATTTTTCGCTGTGCTTTTGCTTCTTCTTTTCCATACAAGTGTAAATAGCACCCGGTTAATCTATTCACTTGTCTTAGGACCCCTTCTATATGTTCGCCTAAAATGTTTACCATGACAACTGGTTTTAACAAATTTGTTTCTCCTAGAGGTAAATTACAGATTGCTCGAATATGTTGACCAAATTGACTCGTCTCACATGCATCCTGTGTATAGTGTCCTGAATTGTGAGGTCTTGGCGCTAATTCATTAATATAAATCTCACCATTATCTGTAGCAAACATCTCTACAGCTAGTGTTCCCACAAGTTCTAATTCATCCGCAAGTACCTTTGCATAAGCAATTGCTTTTTGAGAAAGCTCTTCTGTAATGCGAGCTGGAACGATAGATTCATGTAAAATGTTATTTACATGAATATTTTCTGCTACTGGAAACACTTTTGTTTCACCACTTACACTACGAATCACAATAACTGATACTTCTTTTTCAAAAGGCACCCATTTCTCTAAAATACATTCTGCTTTATCCACAAGATTTCTTGCTGTCTCAACATCAGCTTCACTTCTTAAAACAACTTGTCCTTTCCCATCATATCCACCTGTCGTCGTTTTTAAGACGGAAGGGAATGATAACTCAGCAATTGCTTCTGTAAGCTGATCTTGATTTTGAACTAATCTATACGTTGCTACTGGTAACCCAGCCTTCTCAATCGCATTCTTTTCTGTAAAACGATTTTGCGTTGTATTTAACAACTGACTACCTTGTGGTAAGTACGCATGTTTTTCAAGCCATTGTAAACATCTATAATCAATATTCTCAAATTCATATGTGACAACATCACTTATCTCTGCTAAATGCTGAATTGCTTTTAAATCATCATATGGTGCAACAATTTCAATATCAGCAACTTGTGCACATGGTGAATGCTTTGTAGGATCTAAAACAGCAATTTTATATCCCATTTCCTTAGCTGCCAATGCCATCATTCTTCCTAGCTGGCCGCCTCCAATAATACCGATTGTTTTTCCAGGTAAAATGATCCTCGTCATACTAGCTCACTACCTTCACGCACATCTTTTTCAATCGCTTCTCGTCTCAATTCTAATGCATCATGTATATCATCATGGAATGATCCAAGTATTTGTGCGGCAAGTAATCCAGCATTCGTTGAACCGGCTTTACCAATTGCAACAGTTGCAACTGGAACACCTCCTGGCATTTGGACGATGGATAATAATGAATCTAAGCCGTTTAATGCTTTTGATTGAACTGGAACTCCAATTACAGGAAGATTTGTCTTCGCTGCAACCATTCCTGGTAAATGTGCTGCTCCACCAGCTCCAGCAATAATAACTTTCAATCCACGTTCACGAGCCGTCTCTGCATATTCAAACATATAATCCGGAGTCCGATGAGCGGATACAACTTTTTTCTCATACGGTATATTTAATTCATCTAAAATATCACAAGCATATTTCATTGTTTCCCAGTCTGACGTGCTTCCCATTATGACTCCAACTAGTGATTTCATATTAGAATCCCCCCGATTCAAATAAAAAAAGCCTGAAATAGAACAGTTTCTCTTTTACTATGAGAGAAAGCGCTCTACTCAGGCATACGTATCCCTTGTGAATAGAAAAATACCGAGTGACTTTCCCTCATAGTCTAACGAATAACGGTCGTTAGGTAGAGACTTGCAGGCCATATCCCCGCGATTATATGAGGTCTTATATTATTGTTTCTATGGTTATATTAACAATATTTCATAAACAATGTCAATAAATAATCGAATGTTTTTTTATTAGTAGTCAATAACGTTCGTGTTTTAGTTATATTCAAAAGAAGAATTGCAACTATATGCAAGAAGAAAAGGGAATTAGAATATATATTTCTAGAGATCTATTTTACGTATAATCGTTTAAATGGCACTTCAGTATGTTTTAAATCAATATATATACACTCTTGTATTATTATAACGATTTAATTTCTAAGGAGGATAACTGTTAAAGAAAGAACTATGCTATTATCCTATTTATTTTTCTCTATTGCAGTAATTTCTGTAATTATTAAATACTTATTTATAGCATCTCATTATTTAAAATATATACTTATGATAGTAATAATTTGTCCTATTTTAAGTATTACTTTAGCGACATTAGGAAAATCAGGAACACAAAAAATCATTGCTATTATTTTAAACAGTCTCTATTTCATTCTTTTTTCGTCTTTAGCTTTATTAAATTTATGGATTATAGCCTTCGGTAAATAAAAATAAACACAAAAAAACCTAAGTCGAAACGACTTAGGTTTTTGCTTGGCGACGTCCTACTCTCACAGGGACAAGGTCCCAACTACCATCGGCGCTAGAGAGCTTAACTTCCGTGTTCGGTATGGGAACGGGTGTGACCTCTCTGCCATCATCACCAAACTATGAAGGCATATTCCTTCAAAACTAGATAACATTTGCTACATATTATATGGTTAAGTCCTCGATCTATTAGTATTCGTCAGCTCCACATGTCACCATGCTTCCACCTCGA